>JAJZAK010000031.1 GCA_021799485.1 bacterium
GGCCTTCCCGCTGCGGGCTGGGCCTCTTTCGCCCGGCTTCCGCGTTGCTCGTCGCTCACATACATTCAGTATGCTCGCTCCTCGCGCCTTGAATCCGGCCCAAATAGGCCCAGCAATTGTAAAGATAGCATGGACTCACTACACTAGCTTTTAACCGACTGGTCCGTGAGGCTCTTGGCGGGCTCTTCTTTGGCGGGAGCGGCGGGAGCCTCCTCTTCCAAGCCCTCCTTAAGACCTTTCTTGAACATGTTCACGGCCCGGCCGCATTGCCTGGCGAATTCGGGGATTTTATTGGGCCCGAATAGGAGAAGCCCTACGACCAAGATGACCAGTATTTCAGTGAAGTTCAGATCGCCCATATGGCACCTCGTTTATCCAACTACGACGATTTTAAGCTTAGCATTTAGACTATGGCCTTTTCTTTATTAAAATGACGGATTCATGCGAACCATGCGCCTCGTTGTTCTGGCCGTTCTGGCCGCTCCCCTGGCCTGTTCGAAGCCGCCATCCGGCCCTCCGACCCCGGAACAGGGAAAGGCCTATTACCAAGCACTCAACTGCGCGGCTTGTCATCGCATTGGAAGTGCTGGCGGGGATACCGGCCCCGATCTGAGCTATGTCGGTTTTCGCCACAGCGCCGCCTGGCTCGATCAATGGCTCAAGAACCCCCAAGCTTGGCAGCCGTCGACTCTCATGCCGAACCAGCGACTAAGCGAGAGGACGCGCGCGGCTTTGGTCGCCTACCTGTCGAGCCTCAAGGGGCAGGACTTCCACGGCGATCCGCCTTGGAATGGCGCCGTCGGCGTCGCGCGGGGGAAAATAATCTACCTGCGGGCGGGGTGCGTCGCCTGCCACGGAGCGGAGGGCCGCGGCGGCCATCGCAACAACAACGTTCCCGGCTCCTTGATACCGGCCCTGAACGCCGTCTCTCAATCGTACACGCTGGCCGAGCTTGAGAGGAAAATACGCTACGGCTCCCAGCCCGCCAAGAGGGACCCTTCGGGGCCCGAGCCTCTTGTTTCCATGCCGCCTTGGGGGGAAGTCCTCACCCCAAGCGACATTGAAGCCGTCTCCCGTTATCTGTTGAGCCTTGGCGCTAAAACCGGGCAATCAGGCGCCGAGAGCGGTTGGTAGCTCGGACTCGGCCAACGCCGTATAACTTGGCCCCTCGGGAAACAGCCGGCTTTCGTAGAGGATGAGACTGGCGACCGGCATTTCCATGGATCGAGGAACAGCGAAGGATGCCGCGGCGTCTCGCAGTCGCTCGGCATGGCGGCGACTCCGAAAACGCCCCAAGGTCAGATGCGCCGCGAACGGCCGCCCCTTTTCCGCCGTCTCGATCCTCGCCCGAGCAAGCCGCCGGTCGAGCCCGGCGGCGAGCTCGCCCAAGGCGTTCGCTCCCCGCTCGATTCCAAGCCAGAGAACGCGCGGACGCTCCCAAGACTCGAAGACGCCCAATCTCGAAAATGCCAGGCTGAAAACCGCGAATTCACGGGCCGAACGCTCGACGGCCGTCTTGATTGAGGAGACGTCCTCGATCCTGCGTTCGCCCAAAAAGCTCAAGGTGAGATGCAGGTTCTCCGGGCGGACCCATTTTACGTCGGCCCCGGCGCGACTCAGGACGGCCAACAACTCCGCGACGGCCGTCTTAATCTCCGGAGGGATGGGGACGGCGATGAAAAGCCTCATGGACTCGCGACACTAGACGATACACCAGGCTGTCCGTGGAATCAAGTAAGGAGCCCCCGAATTATCCGATAATGGCGTGATGAAGGAGACTTTGGGAAGTCTGCGCTCAGCCCTGGGGGAGCAGAGCTCCTACGACGCGGCGAGCCAATGCAGCCGCTGCGGCTACTGCCTCGAGGACTGCCCGACCTACCTGGCGACCGGCCAAGAATCCTTCTCGGGCCGCGGGCGCAATCAAATTGTCCGGATGCTCCTGGAGGGGAAAATCTCGAAGCCTGAGGACGCCGAGGAGGCCCTCTCAACCTGCCTTCTTTGCGGCGCTTGCACCGCCGCTTGCTACGCGAGAATTCCCACCGCCGACATCGTTCTCGAGGGCCGCCGCATGCTCCCGGGAAATCCATCGCTGCCGGCCGTCATTTTAACGAAGCTCCTTGCGCGGCATCCCGCGCTTTTTCGAAAGCTCCTGAAAATCGCCTACGCTCTCAAGCGTTCGGGGCTGCCTCGCCTCCTGCGGCCGTTGCTTGGCTTATTGGGGCTCGGCGCCCTGGCCGAGGCGGAAAGCGCCGTCCCCGAGCCTCCTCGAAATTTTCTGCGCGAGACGCTCGCCCTCCCTCCAGACGCCGGAAAGCCGGGCTGGATCTATTTCGCCGCCTGCGGGCCGGATTATCTCTTCCCGGAAATCGGTCTTGCGACCGTTTCCCTTCTTGATCGCGGCAAGGGGCCCGGCGCCTTTCTTCGGAACGGCTGCTGCGGCCTTTTTTCATATAACTATGGGCGCATCGAGGACGCCCGTTTCCTGGCCCGGCGCAACATCGAGGCCCTCGAGCGCTCCGGAGGCGAGGCGAACCTGGTCGTGGATTGCTCCTCCTGCGCTTCTTTTTTGAAGTCCTACCCCGGCCTTTTCCCTCCTGATTCACCGTGGAGAAGCCGAGCCGAACGATTCCAAAGCCGGGTCCGCGACATCCTTGAGATCCTCCCCGATTTGGAGCTGTCGGGCGAAGATGCGGCCCGCAAGCCCGCGCCTATCGTCTATCATGAGTCCTGCCGCGCGCGAAACGGCGAGGGCCTGGCTCCGCCTTCCGCCCTCTTGCGGCGCATGGCGGGGGAAAGCTTCCGGGGCCTCCCGGAGTCCGACGTTTGTTGCGGCGGCGCCGGGCTCTTCGCCTTCCGCCATCCGGATCTCTCCGACGCCATCCTGCGCCGCAAGATCGCCCATATCGCGGAAAGCGGAGCGGAGATCGTCCTGACGAGCTCCACGTCCTGCCTCGTCCAACTTGCCCGCGGACTCTCGAAATACTATCCTCAAGCTCGGGTGATGCACCTCTCCATCTACGCCGCCGAAGCCTCGGCACGCACCCATGGGTCGCAGACAGGATCTTGAGAAGCGCCAAGCGCTTCTGGCCCAGTTCGGCAGGCTGATCGCGGCCGAAAAAAGGCTCGACAACCTCCTCTCCATCATCGCGGGAGAGGTCCGGAAAATCCTCTCGGCCGACCGATGCACCGTCTATCTGCTCGACAACTACAAGGGCGAGCTGTGGACCAAGGTCGCCTCCGGCGGCGAGGATCAAATTTTGAGGCTCCCCCTGGGCCGGGGCGTCGCGGGCTTCGTCGCCAAGACGGGCTCCGCCGTCAACCTGCGCGACGGCTATCGCGACAGCCGGTTTTCCTACGAGCTCGACGAGCTCACGGGTTATAAGACGAAAAGCGTGCTCGCCATTCCCCTCAAGGGCGCCGAGGGGCGAGTCCTCGGAGTCTTCGAGGTCCTCAATAAGACGAAGGGCGCTTTCACGGAGGAGGACGAGGGCCTCCTGCGCATCCTCGCCACGATGGCCGCCTCCTTCATTGAGAACGCGACTCTCTATGATGAATTGCGACGCTCCCACCTTGAGACCATCTACCGCATGGCCCTTGTCGCCGAATTCCGCGACCAAAAGGACACCGCGCGGCACCTCCGGCGCATGAGCCGCTTCGCCGAGATTCTCGCCCGGGAGTCCGGCCTCGGCCGCGATCGCGCGGAGGATATCCGTTACGCGGCGCCGCTCCACGACGTCGGCAAAGTCGCGATCCCGGACTCGATTTTGCTCAAGCCGGGGGCGCTCACTCCCCAGGAATACGAGGAGATGAAGAAGCACACGATCTACGGAAGCCAAATGCTCGCCAACGCCGAAAGCCGCCTCCTGCGGCTGGCGGCCTCGATCGCGGTGGCGCATCACGAGCGCTATGACGGAACAGGCTACCCCTACGGGCTCAAGGGAGAGAAGATCCCGATAGAAGCCCGCATCGTCTCCGTCGCGGACGTGTTCGACGCCCTCGTGTCGAAGAGAGTCTACAAGGGCGCTTGGGACATCGACGAAGCCATGAAATACCTCGCCTCCCAGGCGGACAAGCTCTTCGATCCTCGCATTGTGGATGTTCTCGAGAGCCGCAGAGACGAGGTGGTCGAGGCCTTGGAGGAAGAAAACAGGCTTCTCGCCCAGGGAGAAGCCTTCGAGGCCCGCATCCACGAGACGGAAGCCCAATTTCTCAAGCACCATTTGAAGACATGATCAACAGACGCGGACTGCTGAAGAAGGCATGAATGAAAAGAAATCTCCTTTAAATAACCGAACCCATGCTTCATGGTCATCCGAAGCCATTCGCGGATTCCTGTTTCTTTCCGTTGCAGCCCTTTATCTTTTGAGCGCCCGGAACCACCTCTTCGGCTCCGCTTTCGACGAGCCTCTCTACGTCCTTCTCTCGAAATCGCTGCTCCATGGCTCCTTCGCAACGCCCGACGGCAGGGCCGTGACCGATCCTTGGCTGGGCTATCCTTTCCTGATCGCGCCCTTCACATGGTTCCTTGCGCCCCGATGGAACTTGTTTTGGATTCCCTCGTTTGCCGCGGCCGCGGCCGCCTTGATCGCCCTCTGGCGGCTTTGCCATAAGCTGCTTCCGGGGCCGGAAGCGCTCGCCGCCTGGCTCTTGTCGGCTCTCAACCCCCTCGCGACCGCTCTCTCGGGCATCCTCATGCCCGACATGGCCTTCCTCGCCATCTCGCTTTTCCTCCTCGCCATGCTGGCACAAGTTGATGATGACTCCCCGCCGCATCCCGGGGTCTTCGCGGGAATGACGACTCTCGCGGCGTTGGCGGCGCTGATCCGTCCCCAGGGAGTCTGCCTCGATGCGGCTGTCTTCGTGTCCGTCGCCTGGCGCCAAGGGCTCCGGAAAGCGTCTTTTTTCGCCGCAGGCGCCTTGCTGCCCCTCGGCCTTTGGCTTCTCCGGAACGCCGTCGCAGGAGGGACCGCCACGGCCTACTGGAGCCACTGGACCTCCCAGCTGGCCGGCGCCATCGGCGGCCAGCCTTTCTACAAAGCCCTGCGAATGCTCCAATCCTTGGTCGGCCTCGGCATCCTCGGAATCGACGATTCCTGGCCGCCCCAAGCAGCGGTCGCGGCATCCTGCGCCGTCCTGGCAGGATATGGCCTTTTGATGCTTTACCCTCGACATCGCGCCGTCGTTCTCGCCTCCACCCTCTACATCGCGCTGCTGTCAGTCCTTCATTTTACATGGAAAGCGAACGCCGCGCGCTATGCCTTGCCGTTCCTGCCTCTCTTTTGGATCGGCGTCGGGGGGGCTTGCGCGAAGGGGACCTTGCGCAAACGGATCGCCATGGCGTCCGCAGGCGCCATCCTGCTGGTCGTCTTCCTTCGCCAAGACCTCGTCCTGGCGAAGGAACCATCTCCTCATGGGCCCGTCTTCGAGGGCAAGACGATGGCATGGTTTCGGGCCGACACCGCGGCTTCGGCGCTGATCGCGACGAACGACCGTCCCGCCATTTGGCTTTTCGCAGGGCGGCGGGCGATTTCCTTCGTCACGACCACGGATCGCGATGTGTGGATGAAACATCTCATCGCGCAAGGCGCCGACTATGTCTACGTCGTGCGCTCGACGACGGGAGGCTATATGCCAGACGCCCTGTCCTGGGAAAGAGCCCACTGGATCGCGTGGATGGATTCGAGCCCCTTTTTCCATCCCGCCTACAAAGACGAGGCCGAACATACGGCCGTCTACCGGCTTTCCGTTCCCGATCCGGCGCGCTACCTGCGAGGCTGGAAGCTCTACGAAGACGCGCTCAAGACGGCTCCCGACATCCCAAGGCTCATGATGCGAAATCCGGAGACGACACGATCGGACGCAGAGCGGCGCAGAGCCCGCGAGATGCTTCTCAAGTCTGTTCGGCTCGCCCCAAGCCTCGCTTGGTCCTGGGTAAGCTTGGCGGCTCTCTCCGAGTCTCCGGCTCAGCGCCTTTTCTACCTGCGACGCGCGGCGGCGGCCAATCCGAGCTCCGACTTGATCGCTTCCCTTCTCAAGAGCGCCGGGAAGGCGGCCCGGCGATGATCGGGAAACCGCCGAGGTTCCTCCAAGCGATCGGCGTCCTTGAGTCCTGCTTCAAGGAAAAATTCGCGACGCCGCGCCAATCGGGGCTTGTTCCCGCGGCGCAGGCGCGTCTGCGCCTACGCCCCCAATATATTCCTCGAGAATCCCTGCGGGGCCTTTCGGGATTTTCCCATGTTTGGATTTTGAGCTACCTTCACCTCAATGCCAACAAGTCCTTCTGCGCGACGGTGCATCCGCCGCGGCTTCAAGGAAAAGCGGTGGGCGTCTTCGCGACCCGCTCGCCCCATCGGCCGAGCCCCATCGGCCTGTCCTTGGCGCGGCTGGAGAAGGTTGAGGGGGAGACGCTTTACCTGTCGGGACTCGATCTCGCGGACGGCACCCCGGTGATCGACGTCAAGCCCTATCTGCCCGACTCCGACGCGATCCCCGGCGCCAAGACCGGATGGCCTCGTCTTGCTTCGCGGCGCAGGCTGGCGGTGACGATCTCGGCGCCGGCCAAGGCCCAACTCCGCGGCCTCGAGCGGGACGGAAGGCCCGCTCTCGGCAAGCTCATCCGGCAGGCCCTCGCTCACGACCCCCGCAATCCGCGCGACCGCTCGCAGCTCGATCCGGCCAAACTTCACGAGGCGAAATTCCTCGACTGCGTCGTCCGTTTCCGCATCCAAGGGCGCCGTGCGCTCATCGAAGACGCCTCACAAGCCGCCCAGGCCGCCAAGCCGCGGCGCGTGCCGGTGCCGCCAGGGCTTTGGTAGTTCGACCTGACCCCTCTTATTTCTTATATAATTGCGGCACGCGGGCGTGGTTCAATGGTAGAACGTGTCCTTGCCAAGGATAAGACGGCGGTTCGATTCCGCTCGCCCGCTCCAGATTTTTAGAACCGTCAACCGACGCGCGACGCCTCGGGAACGTCGGACCTCGCGTAATAGCGCCCATCCTTAAAGTCAAGCTTGCAGGCGCGTCGTTTCACGTCGTGCTGGAAGATCAGGGTCCAATTCTCATCGAGCGCCTGTTTAAGGAGGGCGCGCTTGGCCTCGAGGGTCCCCAGAGGGAAAAGATCATAGCCCATGATGTAGGGAAGCGGCAGATGCGACCCGGTCGGGATCAGATCGCCCAGAAAGACCGCCGTCTCGCCTTCCGATGAAATTTTCACGACCTGATGCCCGCGCGTATGCCCGCCCGAGCGGATGACGGAGAGGCCCGGCTCGATCTCGTACTCGCCGCTCACGAGATCCAAGAGCTTTCTGTCCTCCAAAACGGCATAGTTCTCATCCATGTAGCTCGCCTTGTTGCGCTCATGGGGATGCGTCGCGTCCTCCCATTCTTCTTTTTGGATCAGGTAGCGCGCGGCGGAGAAGGCGGGAGCGGGAAGGCCGTCCTCGCCCAACTCCGTGTCTCCCCCGGCATGATCGAAATGAAGATGCGTATTCACGACGATGCCGATGTCGCGCGGGGCAACCCCGAGCTCCGCAAGCTCGTCGCGCAACGTCCGCGGACGCTCGACCGCGTAGACGTCCAGGAACTTGCGGTTGCGGTCGTATTTGGAGGAGAGACCGGCGTCCACGAGGACATCGCGGCCCCGGGGGGTGCGGATCAGAAGCGCGCCGAGATTGAGCGCGATCCGGTTCTCCTCGTCCGCCGGGTCGTGACGGTTCCAGAGCCGCTTTGGCACCGCGCCGAACATGGCCCCCCCGTCGAGCCTGAATCGTCCGTCGGATAGAGGGAATGCTTCAAATCTTCCAATCTTGATCGGTCGGATCATTTTACCTGGCGCCGCAGCACTTCTTGAACTTCCTGCCCGAACCGCAGGGGCAGGGGTCGTTGCGGCCCGCGTCCGGACCGGTCTTCACGTAGGGGGTATGCGAGGATGCGGAGGGGGGAGGGGATTTAAATCGGCCCGCCTTGATGCCTTCCTCGTTTTTTTCGAGCCAGGCCTTCACTTCCTTGAAATTCTTGACGTTGACGCCGTCGCGGACCATGTAGGCGCCCAAGGTTCGAATCTCGGAAAGGAAGGCCTTGTCCTTCCACTTCCGGTAAAAAAGCGCCTTCGCCGCTTTTCCGATCCCGACTTCCGGTTCCTCGGCCGGCTTTGAAGATCCCGACGGCTCGGCTCCAGCCGCGGCTTTGGCCCCCGGCCCGGCGCCTGACTCGGGTGTGTCGGCGTCCGCGCCGGTGACCTTCCGCCACCACGCCCGCCATCGGCCTTTTGCCTTTAAATGCTCGTCCATCAAGAGTAGGATAAGAATTTCATGCTAGAATGAGCAAGAATACCGGTCAATCCGCGACTGACTGATGGACCTCAAGCCTAATTCCGCAGCGCCGGGCGGCGATCCGTTGCTCCAGGGCGCCGTTTTCATCCGAAGGGACGGAGCGGTTCATCCTTTCGTTCTCAAAGGCGCCGACGCCAAAACATTCCTGCAAGGGCTTGTGAGCGCCGACGTCGCGGCCTTGAGCCCCGTCTCCTGGGCTCCGTCGTGCCTCCTCTCTCCCAAGGGCACGATCGAGGCGATCCTTGATATCTGCGATGCAGGCCCGTCGTTGATGGCCCTCGTCGACAGGGAAGGAGCCTCCGCCTTCGACAAGGCGATCTCCAAGATGATTCCCCTCAGTCACAGCACCCTCCTTGATGCCGCCGGCGGGCTCGCCATTCTGGACCTCGCGGGGCCGGGATCATTGGCGGCGGTCCAGGCCGCCTCGGGAACGTCGATCCAGGCCCTTCCCCCGCGCCGCGGCGTCTCCCTCCCTTGGAATGGGGGGGAGGTTCTCGTGTTATCTTATCCGACCTTGATGCCCGACGGATTGCGGGTCCTTCTTGCTCAGACGCTCGCCGATGGATTCATCCGCAGCCTTCAGGGGGCCGGAGCCGCGGCGGCCAGCGCCGGCGTCCTGGAGCCGCTTCGCATCGAAAAGGGAGTCCCGATATTCGGAATCGACGTGGACGCCGACACTCTCCCGCTCGAGGCCAACCTCGATGAGTCCATCAGCTGGACCAAAGGGTGCTATATGGGCCAGGAAACCATGGCCCGGATCAAATACAGGGGTCATGTCAACCGCCGGCTCGTCACGCTCAAGATCAACGGGACGGACATTCCCTGGCCCGGCACCCCCGTCTTCGCCGCGGGAGGCGAGGTGGGGATCACGAAGAGCGCCACCTACTCATCCCGTCTCAACGCGGTGCTTGCCTTGGCGATGATCCGCGCGAGCAGCATCGTGCCGAACATGCGCCTCAGGATCGGCAAGTCGTCCATCGGTCAGATCCTTGTCCGGAAGTAATAAGAAGCATTAGGAAGTACAGTACAATGGAAATGACGCTCCGTGATCGTCTCCTGGATGGGAGGCGCACCAAGATATCAAGGACTCACTACACTAGAAAGCAAGAAAGGAGGAAAGCATGAAACTCATCCGTCTGTTCGGAAAGCTGGCGATCCCCTGCGCGATTCTGGCCCTCCCAAACGCCTGGGCCGCTGCCCAAAACCAAGCCCAGACGGCTCCGGGACGGCCGACCGGCCAAGCCGCGGCGAGCCACGGCGCCAGCAACAAGGGAATGTCCGCAGCCGCCAAGAAGTTGGCTGCCGACAAGAAGGCCTTGGCGCTGTCTCACAGGTCCGCCATCCAAACCCTCACTCAAAGCCCCCAGTGGAAGACAATGACCGCCGAGCAGCGGCGAGAAGCTCTTCAAAGTCTTAACCAAAAATTCGTGACCCAAGAGCACACTCTCAACGCCGCCTATAAGGCCGAGGTCCGGAAGTTCTCGGCCCGGCAACAGTCGCGCGACAAATCCGCGGGCTCCTCCGCCGGCGTCTCCGCGCCGTCGCGATGGCAAACGGGGGAATTCGGCGGGCACGGCATGGGCGCTGGGGCAGCGGGAGGCATGGGCGGAGGACACGGCCGGTAACCAAGGAAGCCTCTATCGCATCGAAAACGCGACGCGCCGTCGGCGTCTTCTTGGAAAGCCGCTGGCGCGTTTTGTTGGGGCTCTCTTTTTCAGCCCTTGCCCTCATCGCCTCCAGAGCCTTCCCCGCCGCGATCGAGCCTGAATTGAGCGCGACGCGAGGACCGGCGAATTTTCAAGGTTGGAAAGCCGATGCGGCGATCAGCCAAGATGAGTTCATCCTCACCCCCGCCTATTCCTCTTTCTCCTCCGATCTCACCAGCGGCACGTTCCGGACGATCTCGGCGCGCGCCGGCTTCCAGGGGCCCCAGGCGGGAGGGGGGCTCACTATCGGGGGCACTCCAGAGGTCGACGGCTACAGCAATACCTTCGTCCGAATCGACGGCCGCGCAGCCTTCGACCCGGCGGCTTCCGAAGACGCAGGCTCCTTCCCCGCCTGCCGCGACGACAAGCCCTGTCTTCGCCTTGGAGCCAGCCTCTCGCATATCGAGCATCAGGACCAGTTCGCGGCCGCCACCTCAGCAACCGCTGGGCGCAGCCCCTTCCGGATCATCCGCAGGACCACGGGAGCGCTGCATCTCGGCCAGACCGATCTCGGCGCTGACGCGCGCCTTTACGCCGCGAGAACGGCCGTCAGCGGCTTTCTCACGAAGTCCTTCTATGACAAGAACCTCTCCGCCGTTTCGGCGCGCGTCTTCGCCCTCCCCGACCTGGGCGGGCTAGCCTCTCTCATCGAACTATTTCCAGACTTTTCCGCTGGACTAAACGTTCAAAATTACTCCCTCGACCCCCTGGAGCCGTTTCTTTCCTTGTCGCACACCACCTTCGAACTGACGAACCCGGCCACCGCCGCGACCGCGGGCTTTGACGTGGCTTGGGGCCGCCTGATCTTGACGGCGTCCTACACGTTTTACGTCCAATCGGGGATCCCGGGTCTTCCGACGGATCAGAACTATTATACGCTGGGAGCCCGCGCGAGCTTTGGAGGAAAGGAGCGCACGCCGTCCAAAGACCCGGAGGCTGTTCCGTGAGCCGAAAGGCCTTTGAGCCATAAGGAAGACACGAGGTAATCCTTAAGCCGTTCCACGGGCACCCATCGCGCGTGCCCGCTCGGAGCGCCGCCGCGGAGCGCGGCTTGCCGCAACTCGAGAAAGATGTCGAAATTCATGATGGAATGCCTCACGGCGGTCAGAAGTCTCCCCGGCACGGCTTCGACGCGCCCGGCCTCTGGAAAACCCCAATGCCCCTTCAGAAACCGTTCGTCGCCGTCCCGCTTCCATAGCAGGACCCTCCCCGCGCGCTCGATATAAAACGCCTCCAGCCGGACGCCTTGCCTCCTTCGCCGAACGCCTTTGCTCGGATAGGCCTCCGGAGATCCTTCCAGGCGCGCGGCGCAATGGCGGGCAACGGGACAGGCCGGGCAGCGCGGAGCCGCCGGAAAACAGATCGTCGCTCCGAGCTCCATGAGGGCTTGGTTCCAGTCTCCAGGCGCCCGGCGGTCCAGCAGTTCTTCAGCCAAAGCCCACAGTTTTTTGGACAAGGTCGGCGCCTTCGAATCGCCCCGAAGGCCAAATAACCGGGCGAAGACCCTTGCGACGTTGCCGTCCACCAGCGGGTATGGCCCGCCGAAAGCGATCGACATCACGGCGCCCGCCGTGTAGCGGCCGACGCCGGGAAGGCCCAGGACGTCCTCGTATCGGTCCGGGAACGCGCCTCCATGAATGTCTCGAATCTTGATCGCCGCTTCCCGCATCGCTCTGGCGCGCCGGTAATAACCGAGGCCCGCCCAGGCCCGCAAGACGGACTCCTCCGAGCTCCGGGCCAGCGCCTCGACGTCGGGGAATCGCCTGAGGAATTCCTCGTAGCGCGGCGACACCGTCTTCACCGTCGTCTGCTGAAGCATGATCTCGGAGACCCAGATGCGGTAGGGATCCCTCGTCCGGCGCCAAGGCAAGTCGCGCCGATGGCGGCGATACCAGCGCGAAAGGCCGTCGCGCAACTTCTCTTTAAGGCGGGGTTTCAACAACGACATTTTCGATCGCTTCCTTGACGCCGGGCGTGCGGATAAGGAGATCATGGATGCGCCGCTGCTGCGCCTGGTTCGGCACGAGCCCCGACACGGTCGCCGCGCCTCCATGCACCTCGACCGTAAGATGCGTCATATCGACTTCGCCCGCCCTCAGTTCCCAAAGGATCTTCGCCTTGACGCCGGCATCGGAGAGCTGGGCCTTGGTCGCGGCGGGCGCACAGGCGAAAAGAACCGGCATGATGAAAAACATCGCGAACGCTGCCGCGCGGCTGGGCGACATGAAAGTTAATGATAGAATACAAATTCGCCGTCCACGCGCATGTCCTCCCGAACTGCCCCGCCTCCATCGCTGAACGGCGCCTTTTCAGGACGGATCCACTTCGTCGGGATCGGGGGCGTCGGCATGAGCGGCATCGCCGAGCTTCTCAAGAATCTCGGATACCGGATCTCGGGCTCCGACCTCCAGGAAAGCGCGATCACGCGACGCCTATCGAGGCTTGGCATCAGGGTCTTCCGAGGCCACAAGCCTTCCCATGCCCGTGGCGCCAAGCTTTTTGTCGCCAGCTCCGCAGTCGCCGGCGACAATCCCGAGCTGCGATGGGCAAGGTCGCGGGGGGTTCCCGTCTTACAAAGGGCGCAAATGCTCTCCCATCTCGCCAAGCTGAAAAAAACCCTGACCGTGGCGGGGACCCACGGAAAGACGACGACGGCCTCCATGGCCGCGATGGCGCTCACGTCCGCCGGCGCGCGCCCCACGATGGTCATCGGCGGGCAGCTCAAGAACATCCACGGCAACGCTCGGCTGGGTCTCGGCGACTATCTGGTCGCCGAGGCGGACGAATCGGATGGTTCGTTCATTCATCTCGAACCGCTGGCGGCCATCGTCACCAACATCGACAATGACCACCTCGACTTCCATAAGACGATGACGAATCTCAAAAACGCCTTCAAAGCCCACCTCGAAAGGCTTTCTTCGGACGGCGCCGCGATCCTCTGCGCGGACGACCCCGCCCTGCTTGCCATGTCCAGAAAGCTCGGGAGAACCGTCGTCACTTACGGCTTCACTCCCAAGGCCGTCTGGCGGCCTCGGAATCTTCGGCTATCGAGCGCGGGCTCCGTCTTCGAGGCCTGCCGCGACGGCCGCGTCGAAGCCCGGGTGACCCTCCGCGTCCCCGGCCGCCACAACGTCCAAAACGCGCTGGGCGCCCTCGCCGCGGGATGCTTTCTGGGCTTCTCCTCGGAGAAGCTCGCGCGGGGATTGTCGCGTTTCCGGGGCGTTGGACGGCGCCTGGACCGCCTTGGGCGGGCGGGCGGCGTCGAGTTCATCGACGACTACGGGCACCACCCGACCGAGATCGCCGCCACGATCGAGGCGGTCGCATCGCTCTGGAAGCCCGCGCGGCTCATCGTCCTTTTCCAGCCCCATCGCTTCTCCAGGACGAAGATGTTGGCCGCGCGCTTCGGTCCTGCCTTTAAGAAGGCCGACTTCGTCTACGTGGCGGACATTTATCCGGGAGGGGAAAAGCCGCTGGCAGGCGTCGACTCCAGGCTGATCCTCTCGTCGCTTAAGCGCGCGGGCGTTCCGGCGGCGTCCTTCAAGAGCGGCCCTGACGTCGTCGACCTCCCGCTACGCGCTGGGGATATTCTCCTGACCCTCGGAGCGGGCGATATATGGAAGACGGGGCTCGATCTCCTGCGCCGGCTCCGCGAACGCCGCCTCTAGTGCCGGCCAAACTCGGGCAGCATTTCCTCGTAGACGCCTCCGCCGCGCGACAAATCGTCGAGGCGGCGGAGCTCGCGGCCGGGGAGACCGTCGTCGAGATTGGCCCCGGCCGGGGGGCGCTCACCACGGAACTCCTGGCTCGGGGATGCCGCGTCGTCGCAATCGAGATGGACCGGGCTCTCGCGTCGCTTTTGCGCGATCAATTCGCGAGCGAGGATAGGATCGAAATCCACGAAGCCGACTTCCTTCGCTTCGACATCGAGCCCTACAAGGCCGCGTCTCCTAAGTTCCTCGGCAATCTCCCTTACGCCGCGGCAAGCCCCATCCTCCAGAAAATTCTCTCCTGGGCGTCTTGGCGTCTGGCGGTTTTCATGTTCCAAAAGGAAGTGGCGGATCGCTTGACGGCCCGGCCCGGCGGCGCCGACTACGGCGTTCTGACCCTTTCCCGCTGGATCCGCGCCGACGCGGAAGCGCTGATGACGCTCGGCCCTGAATCGTTCCGCCCCAGGCCGCGCGTCCATTCGACCGTCCTGCGCTTGCGCCGCCTCGATGCGCCGCGGCTCGCGCCCCAAGAAGAAGAGCCTTTTTTCAGGGTCGCGAAGGCGGCGTTCCAAGAGCGGCGGAAGATGGCCGCGGGCGCGATGGCGAGGCTCTTGAACCTTCCGCGTTCCCGCCTGGAGGCCGCCTTCCTCAAACTCGGACTCGACCCGCGTTGGCGGGCCCAGGATATACCTCCCGAGGCCTATTTGAAGCTTCCCGCGGAGATCGGCCTTCATGCGGCCGTCTAAACTGTCGGCCGCGACCGCGGCGGCCGCGGCCCTCTATCTTCTGTCTCTTCGGGCCTACTACGTCGGCTTCTTCAACGACGACGCTTTCTACATTATCGGCGCCCGCTCGCTCTTGGGAGGCCGCTACGCGGAGCTCAACGCGCCCGGCCATCCGCCCCTCGTCAATTATTTCCCTGGATATTCGATGCTGCTCGCTCCCATCGCCGCGCTGCATCCGGCAAGATTGCTGTCCTACCAGATCCTCTCCGTCATCCTGACCGTTTCGACCCTCCTTCTCCTGCGTCGATGGCTTGGCGCAAGCGGAGCCTCGGATCGCGTCACGACGGCGGCGGTCCTGGTCGCGGCCTTCAACCCCCTGACCGTCAGCCATTCCGGGGTCGTGCTTTCGGAACTGCCTTTGGCTTTTTTCCTGCTTCTAAGCCTGCTGGCCCTGCGCCGGGCCTGGGACAAGGAAGCCTCCATCGATTGGGTGCTTCCTGTCGTCTTGATGGGCGTCTGCGCCCTTTTGCGCCCGGAAGCCGTCTTCCTGCCCTTCTCCGCGGCCGCGGTCCAGGCGCTTCGGAGGCGATGGCGGCTCGCGGGGCTCTGCCTCCTGTCTCTTTTGGGCGTCTTCGCCTTCTGCATTCGCAATTTCATATTAGAGAGGACCTGGCTCGTCTATGGAATCGAAATCGCGGACCCTTATCGCTCCTCGCCGCTCACGACGTTGCTTCAGAACGCTTTCGGGGGCGCCCGATATTACTTGGACTTGCTTTTCGCGAAGACGTTCTTCAGAATGCCCGCGGACTCTCGCGGCCTCCTCAGCGCCGCCGTCGTCGCCGCCGGTTCGGCGGGAACGGCGATCGGCGCCTATCGAAAAAAGAAGGGAGACGCTGAAACCGTTCTCCAACTCTATCTTGCGATCGTTTTCGCCGTCTTTTTTCTATGGACGAAGCGGGCGGGGCGCTATCTCCTGCCGGCGCTTCCCTTTCTCTCGGGCTATTTATTCGCCGGGATCGAGAGCCTGTCTTCGACGTTTGAGGGGAAAAGGCGGCTCGTCGCCGGGACCTGCGTGGTATCCCTGATCTGCTGCGCCTTCCCCGATTGCCGCATCGTTCGAGCGTCCCTTGTGGAACGGACGCCGATCAACGTTCCGGCGCGCGGAGCGTATGCCTGGGTCCAAAACCGCACCACCCCGGCCGATCTCTTCGCCGCGGAGTGGGATGGCCGATTCTTTTTGCGGACCGGGCGCGAAGCCCTTCATCTTCCTCGCCCCTCGTCGCCCGAGGCTTTGGGGCGATGGCTGACGGAGCATCGAGTCCGCTACGTCTTCGTCGAACCGTCCGATTTCGCCTTGACGCCCGCCAACCGCCGCGCCTTCAACGCCCCGTGGGAAAGCCCCGAGCTCAACGCGTTCCTGGTGAAGACAGGCCGCTGCCGCCTCGCCTTCGAGGGAAAGTCCAGCGGCGCCGCGATCTACCGGGTTGTGTTATAATCGGCGGATGTCCGCGTCGAGAAATCCCCGACTGACGCTGCCGGCGCTCCTCCAAAAAATCAGGAGCGGGGAGGTGGACACGGTGCTCGCGGTGTTCCCGGACATGCTGGGCAGGCTCCTGGGAAAGCGCCTCACGGGCCGCTTCTTCGCCGACGAAGCCTCCCGCCACGGCCTGCATGCCTGCGCCTATCTGTTGACCGTCGATATGGAGATGGAGCCGGTCCAGGGCTACGAGCTCACCAGTTGGGAGAAAGGCTACGGGGATTTTCGCATGGCCCCGGATTTCCAGACTCTGCGGATGATCCCGTGGCTCGAGGGCACGGCGATGGTGTTGTGCGACTTGGTCGGGGAAGACGGCCAGCCCGTCGAAGTATCCCCGCGCCGTATCCTGCGGCGGCAGATCGAAAAAGCCGCGGCGGCGGGCTTTAAATTCCAGGTGGGCTCCGAACTCGAGCTTTATCTCTTCAAGGACGGCTACGACGCGGCCCGCGCGAAGGGCTACCACGGCCTCGAGCCGGCGGGGGCCTACATCGAGGACTACCACATCCTCCAGGGAACCAAGGAGGAGTTCGTTGTCCGGGAGATCCGCAACCGGATGGAGCGGGCGGGCGTCCCGGTCGAGGGCTCGAAAGGGGAATGGGGACGCGGCCAACAAGAGATCAACCTCCGGCACGCGGAGCCTCTCGAAATGGCGGACCGCCACGCCCTCTACAAGCACGGCGCCAAGGAGATCGCCTGGCAAAACGGGGCGGCCGTCACCTACATGGCGAAGGTCGACGAGGCCTCGGCCGGATCGAGCTTCCATCTGCACCTGAGCCTTTGGGACAAATCCCTGCGACGCAACCTCTTCTGGGACGATGCGTCCGGGAAGCGTTCCGATCTCTTCCGATCGGCCCTGGCCGGCTGGATGGCGCTCTCCCGCGAGTTCTCTCTTTTTTACGCTCCCACCGTCAACTCCTACAAGCGCTACCGCGCCGCGAGCTTCGCTCCGACCGGGATCGCCTGGGGAGAGGATAACCGCACCTGCGGCTTCCGGGCGCTCGGAGGGAAAGCCTCCTGCCGCATCGAGAACCGCATCCCCGGAGCGGACGCGAACCCCTATCTCGCCTTCGCGGCCTCGATCGCCGCCTGCCTCCACGGAATTGAAAGAAAGCTCAAGCCCCGCCCCGAATTTCTCGGGAACGCCTACGCGGCTCCCGGCATTCCGCGGGTGCCCGAATCCCTCGGCCAAGCCTTGGAGGCCTGGGAACGATCCTCCGCCGCGAAATCGCTTTTCGGACCCGGCGTCCATCGCCATTACCGCCACGCGGGCAAAGCCGAACTTGAATCCTTTGAACGGGCCGTCACCTGCTGGGAGCGCGCCCGTTACTTCGAAAGGATCTGAAGGATGCGCCGGGCCAGCCGCGCGACTTGAGGAGATGGCGACGAGGCGCCCGCCTCGACGACGGCCCTGGCTTCTTCGAGCGTTTCGGGGGAAGAGCCTCCTGCCCGCGGCCCCGTCAGAACACGCTCCATTTGCTTGAGCGCCACGAGCTGAGGATAGGCGAGGGTGACCTCGAGGCCCGGCTCCTCGCGGTCCACCGAGGCATTCATGGGCCTTGAGCAGTCTTCAAGGCTCAAGCATGGCGGCTCCTCCGCCACCCCTTTAAGGAAGGCCCAATCCTCGGGGGCCGTCAAATTGCCGGGCTTGCCCAGGATATAGACGATGGTCCCGCGATCGTTGCGCATCTCGGGAGGAATCGCGAGATACTGCTTGCGGAAAAGCGCTTTCGCCTCCCGGGAAAGATGATTGAAATCCGTGTCGAGCCGCGAGTCATTGTCGTTTTTAGAGGCAAGAATCGCCTCCAACGTCCGCAGTTTCCGTTGGGCAGCCTCTGCGGCGTTGGGGACAAACGTCGCCGGCAACGCGGCTTCAGAAGATCTCAATGCCGGCTTCGCCGGCGCCGCCTCGCGTCCCGGGGGCTTCACGCGCGACGCCATGCGAGGATGATCCGCCCTTGCGGGCCGCGAGGGAACTCGTCCCGCCGCTTCCAACAGCGTCCTATCGGGGCCGCGGCTGATTCGTGCCGTCGCGGGAGGCCGCAGGCGACGGGGAAGGCGATGTCGCGCCCGCCAAACCGCTCTCTCAACGACGAAAACCGCCAGCAGGAAAAGGAGGGCGGCCGGCCAGGCTCGCCTCACTGATTATTCGGGCAGGTCGTCGGCGAGCAATCGCCGCGATGGCTTGTCGATGATGCGTTGAATGTCATCGTCGGAATAAAGCGCCGCGTCCAACCTGGACTTGTCGGTGCAGTTGACGCAATACTTTTCGATGTTCTTGAGCATGATGCGCGCGATGCCATAGGAGCCGACAGGCGACGCATCGCAGGCCGGCATCCCTTCCAGGTACTTCGCGTAAAAAGGCGTCGGGCAGGCCGTGTGGCGCCAGTAGCCGTTCGCCGCCTCCGGGGCCGCGTGCCTCGCTTCATGGAAGATCGTGTCGATGCGGCCGATCTGGGCCTCCTGAAGGTAGCCGCCGCAAATTTGCATCGCGGCCCTGTCCTTGCCGGAGACATAGGATGTCACGTATGTCCGGCAATCGTCGCCCACATTTAATTTTTTGACGCGCGCCGCGAAAAAGGAGATATAGTCCTGGCCGTTCACGGCGCCAAAGACCTGCCGGTGCAGATTCGAGGCGCCCGAGCCCCGTATGGACCTCACGAACGACAAGTCGCTGTTGACGAGGGCCCGAAGCTCGGGAGGAATTTTGGGATCGAAGTGGATTCCAAAATCTGCCGGCGCCGGAGCCATGGCTCCCGAGGCCGCCAAATACACAAAACGCTTCCCCCATGAAGACGCCGCGTTGGAGATATCCCGAAAGACGGCTTGCAAGGAATTCTCCGCTCGGGACTGGACCGGCGATACGGCGACGAATGAGGCCAGCAAAAGTCCCGCCGCGGCAAACCGGGGCGCGCTCATCGAGAAAAGGTGGAAAAGTCGTCGCGCAACGCCTGCCTCGCGTCGTCGTCGGCGATGCGGGTCGAAATCGTATCGGCGAAAAGTCCTGCGTCCAAGATCGCCTTGCCCGAGCAATTCTCGCAATACCGTTCGATGTTCCTCAGCATGACGAGCGAGAGGCCATACCCGCCGATCGGGGTCGTGTCGCAGCCGCGCTTGCCCCCGAGATTGGTATCCCACCGACGGCCGTCGAGATCCGTCAGGACTCCGGGGCAAACCGCGTGAGCCCAATGATCCCGCTCATCCTCCAGGTGCCTCGCCTCGTGGAACATGATGGCGACCCTCTGAATCTCGGGCATCTCCGAATCGACATAGCTGCGGTTGAGGAGCATCTGGCCGGGCGCTTTTTCGGGGTCGACCGCCGCCAGCATCTCGGCCGGCGCCGGCGCCGACATGCCCACCGATCTGACCCGGGATGAGAAAAAGCGACGGTAGCTCGGACCGTCGACGGCGCCGAAAATCTTCCGGAGAAGCGGCGAGGCGCCCGAGCCCTTGATGGATTCCACGAAGGCCAAGTCGTTCGCCATCTGCCGTCTTGTCGCTTCAGGGACATCCTCGTCGAAAGAGAGGCCGATGTCGGCGGACCGTGCGGCTTTCTTGGCGACGGCGGCCTTGATCCGCGGCGCCGCCTCGCGGACGACCCTTGTCAAGCTCGCGTCGGCGCTTTCAAGCGACGACAAAGACCCTTGGAAATCGCTTCGGTCGGCCGCATAAACGGGAGCGCAGAACAACATGGCGCCCAACGCCGCGATAATGGCCATAGTCAAGCTCAAGCTTATAATACGCTCGCGCCGAAACGTCAAGGGCATGCCGCCCGCCGCTTTCATGGACAAAAGAATGACGGAACAATCCCCGCCTCGCATGGGTCTTTTGGGGAAGCAAGCCCTTAGGCCCTATGACGAGCGGATTTAGTTATAGAGGTCGTTCTGGATCTGACGATGCGCCTGCTGGCCGGTAATGCGCTTGAACTGATCGTCCGCATAAAGGCCCGCGTCCATCGTCACCTTGCCGGTGCAGTCGGAGCAGAACTTCTGGACATTCTTGAGCATGATGAGGGAGGACCCATAGGAACCGAAGGCGGTCGTGTCGCAGGCAGGCTCTCCGGCCAGCGACGCGCCCGTCCAGATGCTCTTGATCTCCTTGCCGTCGGAATCGAGAAAAGGATCCGGGCAGTCGGCGTGCGGCCAGTTGCCGTGATTGACTTCCGTGTGCCGGGACTCGTGGTACACCACCATCAACCGCGCGATCTGGGGATGATTGAACTTGATGTAGTTCTGCGTCAGCCACATCTTCGAGGGATCCTCCATCGGGATGACGCAAGCCACCGCGTGCGCGTCGCCGCAGTCCGACATGCCCACCGATTTCGCCCGGCTGGTGAAGAAGCGGATGTACGTCGGGCCGTCCACCGCGCCGAAAATCTGCCGGTGAAGGCTCGAAGCTCCCGAGCCCTTGATCGTCTGGATGAAGCCCAGATCTCCGTTGAGCTGGGCCTGGATGTCGGGGGGGACGTCGCTGTCGAATTTCAAGCCGAAGCTGGGAACCCGCGGCAATCTCCGGCCGGCAGCGTCCCTGAGAGATGCCGCTGTCATCCTTGCCTTCTTAAGCAGGCCGCGTTCGGCCATGGCGAGATGAAAGCGCACGCTCCCCGGCGTCTGAAAATCGAAAAGATCGGCGTCTCCCTTCGCCGGACGAGAAAAAAGGCCCGCCCCCACGAACGCCACCGCCGCTATGATCAACCCATTCTTTTTCATGCCCAGGTTCATGATGCCCTCCCGCATTTGGTTCTTCATTATTTCGAAAAACAGCATAAGATGCATCATCATACAAAATTTCCGGTTGCGGCGAGTTGAGCGAGTGTAATAGGATGTCGCACATGGGACCAGCCTCATCCGCCAAGCGCCTCGAAGGGAAAGTATGCCTCATCACCGGAGCGGGTTCCGGCATGGGCCGGGTCGCCGCGCGGCTTTTCGCCCGGGAAGGCGCCCGGCTCGTGCTGGCGGACATCTCTCGGGACGCGGTCGCGAAAGTCGCCCGCGAAATCCGGGAGGCTGGAGAGGAGGCCATCGCCGTCGCCGCCGACGTTTCCTCGGAAGCCGACTGCGAGCGCATGGTCAAGTCCGCCGTCGAGGCCTACGGCAGCCTCCACGTCCTCTACAACAACGCCGGCATTTTTCCCGAGAAGGACCATTCCGTCACCGACACGGACCCGGACGTCTGGGATCTCGTCTATCGCGTCAATCTCCGGGGCGTCTACCTCGGCTGCAAATACGGGATTCCCGCCATCATACGCTCGGGCGGAGGCTCCGTCATCAATATCGCGTCCTTCGTGGCCCTCGTGGGGTGCACCGTCCCGCAAGACGCCTACACGGCCTCCAAGGGCGGGGTCGTCGCGTTGACGAAATCTCTCGCCGTGCAGTTCGGCCCCAAGGGCGTTCGGTCCAACGCCGTCTGCCCCGGACCAGTCGAGACGCCGCTTCTCATGGAGTGGCTGTTCAAGGAGCCGGCCGAAAAGCAAAAGAGGCTCTCGCGCATCCCGATGGGCCGTTTCGGCAAACCCGAGGACGTCGCCTACTTGGCGCTTTACCTCGCCTCGGACGAATCGAGCTGGACGAACGGCGCCGTGATCACCGTCGACGGCGGCATCACCTCGAACTATTTCTGATTTGATGAAGCCCGAACCCCTCTGGATCGGCGGTCGGGAAGCCGCCGCGAGAGGGGGAGAAAGCTTTCCCATCCGCAATCCCGCGACGGGTGAAACCGTCGCCTTGGCCGCTTTAGGGGGCGGCGCCGATGTCGAGCGGGCGGTCGCCGCCTCGCGCGAGGGCCTCGCGTCCTGGTCTCGGCTAGGGCCGCGGGATCGCGCGGCGCGGCTCTTTGCGTTCGCGAGCGTCGTCCGAAAAAACATTCGGGGGCTCGCCGAAGCCGAAACTCGCAACACGGGCAAGCCCCTCCGGGATTCCCTGGACGAGGCAGGGGTCGTCGCGGACTGCCTGGAATATTACGCCGGAGCCGTCCAGAAATTCTTCGGCGAGACGATCCCCGTCACGGACCGCGGCCTCGACTTCACGCTTCGGGAGCCGATCGGGATTTGCGGCCTCATCGTCCCTTGGAATTTCCCGATGATGATCGCTTCCTGGAAATTCGCCCCGGCCCTGGCCGCCGGGAACGCGGTGATCTTGAAACCCGCCAGCCTGACGCCGCTTTCGGCCCTGATGCTGGGCCGACTCTCGAAAACCGCGGGTCTCCCCGACGGGGTCTTCAACGTGATCACGGGGCCGGGCGAGACAGCGGGACGCGCTCTCGTCGAGCATCCGGAGATCGGGAAGATCTCTTTCACGGGAGAGACCGCGACCGGCGCCGGGATCGCGGCCCTCGCCGCCCCGAGCATCAAAAGGGTTTCCCTCGAGCTCGGAGGGAAATCCCCCAATATCGTCTTCGCGGACGCCGACTTCGACCTTTGCGTCGAGCGATCCGTCTTCTCCGTCTTCGGAAACGCCGGCCAGGACTGCTGCGCCCGCAGCCGAGCCTTCGTTGAGAGGAGGCTTTACAAACGCTTCGTCGAGGCCGTCGTCGAGCGCGCGCGAAGGCTGCGCCTGGGCGATCCCCGCTCGCCCAAGACGGAGATCGGCCCCCTGATCTCTCGCGCCCAGCGCCGCCGCGTCGAGGACCACATCCGCTCGGGAGTCGGCCACGGGGCCAGGCTTTTGTGCGGCGGCACGGCCCCGGAGGGCAAGGGACTTTCGCGAGGCTCCTACCTGCGCCCCGCGGTCCTCGATCGGGTCCGGCCGGAAATGAGGATCTTTCGCGAGGAGATTTTCGGGCCCGTGCTCTGCGTCATGCCTTTTAAGGACGAGGACGAGGCCGTCGCGCTCTCCAACGCCTCGGACTACGGGCTTTCCGCCTCGGTTTGGACCCGCGACATCGGGCGGGCGCTTCGCGTCGCGCGGGCGGTCAAATCCGGGGTCGTCTCGATTAATTCCTCCCACAGCGTCCATCTCGAGGCGCCTTTCGGCGGCTACAAGAAATCGGGCGTCGGCCGGGAGCTGGGCTTCAAGGCCCTCGATGGCTACACCGAAGTCAAGAACGTCTTCGTCGCCGAGAGATAGACGGTCCCCGGAGCCCCCGGTTATATTGGCTCCCTCCGGTAAGAGGGGAATTTGGTAAAATTTCAACCATTCAAATCACTCTGAAAGGAGAGAACCCGGCATGATCACCACGGCGGAACTGAGGGTCGGCATGGTCATCGAGGACGAGGGCCAGCTCTACGAGGTCCTGGCCTGCCAGCACCATCGCATGTCCCAATCGCGCGCCGTCTACCGCACCACGCTGCGGTCGCTCGAAACGGGCGGCGTCGTCGAACGATCCTTCATGTCGGGGACCAAGCTGCGCGAGGTTCCGGTCACGAGGCGCGAGAAAACCTATATTTACGACGAGGGCGACAAAGCGGTCTTCATGGACGTCGAGAACTATGAACAGGTGGGGTTCCTCAAGTCCCACCTGGGCCCCCAGGCAAAGTACCTGCGCGAGAACATGGAGGTCCTGGGCGTCTACGTGGACGGCAAGCTTGCGACGATCGAGTTGCCCGCCAACGTCGTCCTCACCGTGACGAACACCGTCCCCGGCATCAAGGGGGACTCCGTCTCCAACATGATGAAGCCCGCGACGATGGACACGGGTCTCGAGGTGCAGGTCCCGCTCTTCATCAAGGAGGGGGACAAGATCCGCGTCGACACCCGAACGAATTCCTACGTCGAGCGGGTCAAGGAATGATCCAAGCGGTTATTTTCGACATCGACAACACCCTCACCGACTTCATGCGCATGAAGCGCGCGGCGGTCGAGGCGGCCGTCGAGGGCATGATCGACGCCGGACTTAAGGCCGACAAGGAAGACCTCATCCGCAAGATCTTCGACATCTACTGGGCCAACGGCGTCGAGGACCAAAAGATTTTCGACAAGGTCCTGATTCAGGAGGAAGGCCTCATCAATTACCGAGTTCTCGCCTCCGGGATCATCGCCTACCGCCGCGCCAAGGCGGGCACGATGGCGCTCTACCCCCATGTGGGCGCGACTCTCTCCGCGCTCATGCGGCTTGGCGTCAAGATGGCGGTCATCTCGGACGCGCCCAGGCTCGAAGTATGGCTGCGGATCGTCGATCTGGGCCTTCACTACTATTTCGACAACGTGATCACGGCGGATGACGTGGGGGCCAGGAAGCCCGCGCCGCTTGGGTTTCAGAAGGCCCTCGAAGTCCTGGGGACCGAGCCGCGGGAGACCTTGATGGTGGGGGACTGGGCGGAGCGCGACATCGCTGGCGCCAAGGCCCTGGGCATCCGCACCGCTTGGGCGAAATATGGCGACACCTTCGAGACCAAGGACTCCGGCGCCGAGTTCGAATTAAACGACATCCAGGATTTGATCGGGATCATCAGGAAGGACAATGGAGATCCCCGTCAAGAAAGCCCCGCGGCGCCACCAAAGACGCCCTCGCGACGGTCCCAAGTTGAGACTTAAGGGCTCGTTAAGAAATAAAGGAAAAGCGGCGCCGGAAATTCCGGCGCCGCCTCGACCACAGGAGGGACTCCGACAGACTGGAGCGCCTTGCCGAAGCATTATGGCCTGGAGCAGCAAAATTCTCAAGGACGGCGGGCGCTGACTTTGAAGGGGGGACCTGCTGCCCTTGCGACGGCCCCGGCCGGGACTCGAACCCGGATTCCCCCGGGGGTCAGCAAGGCGCTTTATCCAATTAAGCCACCGAGGCTTACTCTATATACGGGGCTGGGGGAGATTTTGTTCCCGAAGGCGGCCGCTAAGGCTGTCATCGTCGCGGCGCTTTTGGCCCTGGCGCTTCCGGCGCGGGCCTTGAAAATCGAGTTGCTCTCCGCCGCCGAGATGGGGACGCTTGGGTCGGGGGGAAAGGTTTCCGCGGGCTCAATCCAAGTCGTCGCGGGCCGAGTCCTGGTTAAATTCCAGCCCTCCATCGATCATGCCCAAAAAAAAGCTCTTCTTGATCCCTTGGGCCACAAGATCGCCGGGGAACTCTCAAAAATCGGCTGGACCGTCGTCGATCTCGCGCCGGGAACCCGCGTCGGCGCCGGGCTCCAGCTCCTGCGCGGCCTGCCCGGAATTCTCGCCGTCGCGCCCGACTACGTCTACCGGGCGCACGCCACGCCCAACGACCCCGACGTTCCGCAGCAATACGGCTTAAGCCAGATCGACGCCTTTGGAGCTTGGAGTTACGCGACCGCCCAAAATAGCTCCCAAAAGGTCACCGTGGCCGTGATCGACACGGGGATTGACGGCACGCAGCCGGATCTCTCGGGGCAGATCGCGACGAACGGAAACGCCTATTTCAATCCCGATCCGCAGTCGGCCAACGGCGATCTCGGCCCGACGATCGTCAGCACCGCTGCCGAGAATCCGCCCACGGGGCCGATCGCGGCTTGCTACCACGGAACGTTTGTCTCGGGCATCGCCGCCGCCAGCACCAACAACGGCTACGAAATTGCGGGCGTATCGTGGGGCGCGCAGTTGCTGTCCCTACGGGTCTTTAATCAATCCGACTGCAACCCCGATTGCTCCGACACGGACCCCAATTGTGTCGTCGATGGCGGGAATTGCTGCGAGACCGACGACGTCGCCATATCAAGCGCCATCCTTTACGCCGCCAACCTCCAAAAAACTCCTGCCTATGGGAACTTGGTGATTAATATGAGTCTCGGCGGCACGGGAACGTGCTCGTCGGTTGCGGCGGACGCGATCGCGGTCGCGACGGGCGCCGCCATTCCCGTCGTCATCGCGGCGGGAAACGACGGACCGGGCGGCGATACGATCGAGGCTCCGGCCAATTGCGCGGGCACGTCTTTGTCCGGCGGAGTCATTCCGGTCGGCGCGACGGACCAGAACAACAACCTCGCATCTTTTTCCTCGACCGGCCAGGAGCTCGCCGCCAACGGCGTCGTGGCGCCCGGCGTCGGGATTCTCTCAACGACTCTGAGCTCTTCGACCGCGACGGGGGATGGGACTTCTTTCGCGACCCCGCATGTCGCGGGGCTCGCGGCGCTCATCCTGTCGGCCAAACCGATCTGCGGGGGACAAAACTGCGCCGCCTACGTCCAAAACACGATCCGCAACTCCGCGGACAATATCGGGCTCTCGCCGAATTACCAGGGCGCGGGCCGCATCAACGCCTTCAAGGCCTTGAGGCTCTCGACGCAGGGGACGCTCTCGAACTACGCCGGCCAGCAGGAGCCCATCGCCTTCCCGAACCCCTTCCGCATCGCCCAGGAGAACAATCTCTCCTTCAGCATCCCGCCTTCCCTCGCGGGAGCATCGCCCACGATCAAGATCTATACCGTGGGCGGGCAGCTGGTTAAAGAGATCACGGGCCTCACCTGGGACGGACGGAACAGCTCCGGAAACCTTGTCGCTTCCGGAACCTATATTTTTCTGGTCCAGACCTCCCAGGGAGAGGCCCGAGGCCGATTCTCCGTGATCCATTGATGCCCCATTATTTAGTAGCCTCTAATTTAAGGACCCGAAAAATCCTCGCCTCCCAGGTCAGCCGGGCGGACGACTTCGCGTCGCGAAGCCGGGGGCTTTTGGGAAGGACGGGGATGAAGCCGGGAGAGGCTCTTTGGATCGAGCCCTGCGCCATGATTCACACCTTCTTCATGAAGTTTCCGATCGACGCGCTCTTTCTGGACAAGGAGCGCCGCGTTGTCCGCGCGATCGAAAACATCCAACCCTTCCGCCTCTCGCCGTGGGTGGGAAAAGCCCGCAGCGTTCTGGAGTTCGCGGCCGGCGGCCTCAAGACCGCGGGCGGCGCCCTTCCGGGGGACGCCGTGAGCTTCACGTTCTCCTCATGACGACGACTCCCGCCGCCGAAACCCCCGATTTCAAGACCTCCTCCGGCATTGAAGTCGAGCGCTACTACGGCCCCGACACGCATCCCGTCTCGCAGGAAGACTTGGGAGATCCCGGTCGCTATCCCTTCACCCGGGGCATCCACCCGACGATGTATCGAGGCCGCCTCTGGACGATGCGCCAATACGCGGGCTTCGGCACCGCCAAGGAAACGAATCAACGCTTCCGCTGGCTTCTCAAAGAAGGCCAGACCGGCCTTTCGACCGCCTTCGACCTTCCAACCCAGACGGGGCTCGACGCCGATCACCCCGCGGCGGCGGGGGAAGTAGGACGGGTCGGAGTCCACGTCGGAACGATCGGCGACATGGAAACGCTCTTCGCGGACATTCCCTTGGACCGCGTTTCCACGTCGCTCACGATCAACGCGACGGCCCCTATTCTTCTCGCCTTCTATCTCGCGATCGCCAAGCGCCGCGGCATCCCCTTCGACTCGATCCGCGGCACGCTGCAAAACGACGTTTTGAAGGAATTTCTCGCCCGCGGAACCTATATCTTTCCGCCCGGCCCCAGCCTGCGCTTCGCCGTGGACGCGATCGTTTATTCCTTGAAGAATCTCCCGCTCTTCAACCCCATCTCGATCTCCGGCTATCACATCCGGGAGGCGGGCTCCGACGCCGTCCAAGAGGTCGCCTTTACCCTCGCGAACGCCGAGGCCTACTTGAAGGAGATCGAACGCCGCGGCATCCCTCCCGAGCGCTCGGGGGAGCGCGTCGCCTTTTTTTTCGGCTGCCACAACCACTTCCTAGAGGAGATCGCGAAATTCCGGGCGGCTCGCCGGGTTTGGGCCAAGATGATGCGGGAGGATTGGGGCGTCAAGAATCCCCGAGCCCAGATGCTGCGCTTTCACGTCCAGACCTGCGGCTCGACCCTCACAAGCCAACAGCCCTTGAACAACGTCATGCGGACAGCCCTCCAGGCGATGGCCGCGACGTTGGGAGGGGCCCAGTCCCTGCACACGAACGCCTACGACGAGGCCTTGGCGCTGCCCAGCGAAACGTCGGCCGCTCTCGCTCTCAAGACCCAGCAGATTTTAGCCTACGAGACCGGCATCGCCGACACGGCGGACCCGACGGGCGGCTCCTGGGCGATCGAATCCCTGACGACGCGACTTGAGAGGCGCATCCGCGAAAAAATCTTCGAAATCCGCGCCAAGGGGGGGATGATCCATCTCATCGCGCAAGGCGTCCCCCAGGGCGAAATCCATGAGAAAGCCTACGAGCACAGCCGGGAGGTCGACTCCGGCCGCCGCAAGATCGTGGGGGTCAACTGCCTGACCGTTCCGGAGAAGAAGGGCCGGCTCAAGACGCTCAAGGTCGCCGCGTCCGCGGAGTCCCGCCAGAAAAAGGCCCTGGCCGCCTTCAAAGCCGCGAGGAACAAGACCACCGTCCGCAAGTCCTTGGACGCGGTCTCCCGCGCCGCCGCCCAGCCCTCCGGCGATCTTTTCGTCCCCGTCCTTAAGGCCGTCCAGGCCCGCGCGACTCTGGGCGAGATCGTCGCGGTCCTTCGCGAACATTTCGGGGAGCACCGGAGCTCCTGATGGCCAGGCCAAAGCGCCAATGAGCGTCAGCATCGAAGGCTATCGCAGCGCCGCGGAGATCATCCGCAGCCAGGGCCTCGTCGACGAGGCCACCTTCCAAAGAGCCCTGGAAACGTCCCGCTCCCAGCGTATCGGCGTCGAGGAGGCCCTGCTCGATATGAAGGCCGTCCCGAAAAGCGAGATTCTCCGTCTCCTCGAGGACGCATGGCGTATCCCGGCGGTCAACCTCGAGAAGATCGACGTCGACGCGGAGATCGTCAAGACCGTCTCCGAGGCCCTCTCCCGGCAGATTCCGGCCGTCGCCTTCCGCAAGGACGAGGGCATCCTCTTCATCGCGATTCCCGATCCCAAGCGTCTCGTGGACCTGGACGTGGTCAAGTTTCAAGTGGGCCTCGATATCAAGCCCTATTTGGCCCTGCGCCCCGACATCGAGACGACCCTCGATCGCGTCTACGGCAAGCCCGAGACGATCCTCGCCCGCAACCTTCTCAACCGCAGCCGCGAGCCGGTCAA
>JAJZAK010000032.1 GCA_021799485.1 bacterium
TCGCGTATCGTCCATGATCAGCACCATGGACCCAAGCTATCACGCTTGGCCAACGTTTTATACCTTCAGGCTCATTTTGCATGAGAAACAGCCCTTTCTTCGGGCTCATCTTGCGTGAGACAAGACTTGGCATCGAACGCTCGAGAAGCCTATGATATAATCTTCGACTGGCGCGAGTCGAATGTCACGCGGCATTCCAATCGGGGCGCAACACTAGTTTGAATCCAAAGCGAGTTTTAATCGTTTCTCCTTGGGCGCCGCTGCCTTTTGATGGAGGCTCCAAGCGCGTCTGGTCCCTGTGCCGTTTTCTTAAAGGACGTTGCCGGTTTACGCTCCTGACATTCAAACGCCCTGACGACCAGGACTCCTCCGCCCATGCCTTGGACTTGGCCAACGAGCATCGATACCTAAGGCCGGTGTTCGACGAAATTTATTGGGTGGACAGGCCGCGCGAACCTTGCCCGGAGCGGCTGGAGAACGTATGGCTGCCGAAAGACGTCCAGAGCTTCTACGGCAAGGAGATGGCCGCGGCGCTGGCGGAGATCGTCGGACGCGGAGAGACGGATCTTGTCCACGTCGAGTTCGACCTGATGGCCCCCTATGCGGCGGCCATCTCGGGCGTGCCCAAGATTTGGACGATGCATGACGTCGGAGCGATCTCGTTTTTTCAGTCGTATTTCCGCGAGATGAAGGGTTTGGGGAAATTCCGACGCATTCCCCACTGGATCGCTCGGGTGGCTTACGAAAAGAAAGCCGCTTCTTGGTTCGACCATGTCGTCACGCTCACCGAGGCGGATCGGCGGCGCTTCTCTCTCATCTGTCCGCGCCGAAAAATTTCGGTCGTGTCGAGCGGGGTCGACCTTGATCACTTCTCGGGCAACGAGGCGGCGGCCTTCCGGGCTACGGACGCGATCGTCTATGTCGGCCACTACGCGCACTATCCCAACGAGGACGCCGTGGTCTATTTCTGCCGCGAGATCCTGCCGTTGATCCGCCGGCGTTTTCCCTCCATTGTTTTCAACGTCGTCGGCTCGGTCCCGACGAGGCCGGTCCGCGAGCTTCCAGGGAAATACCCGCATGTCTTCGTGACGGGCCTGGTCGAGGACGTCAAGCCTTATTTGCGGGGCGCGAAAGTCTTCGTGGCGCCCGTCAGGATCGGCCAGGGAATCAAAGGGAAGATTCTCGAAGCCTTCGCCATGGGCCTCCCCGTCGTCGCGAGTTCCCGCGCGGCCGAGGGCATCACGGCGATGCCGGGACGCGATTTGCTGGTCGCCGACGATCCACGCAAGTTCGCCGACGCCGTTTGCGGCCTTTTGGAGTCGCCGGCGGCACGCGAGCGCTTGGGGAAGGCCGGCCAGACGGTCGCTCAAGGCCGCTACGGCTGGGATCGCCTCTCCGATCAGCTCGACGCCGTTTATACGGAGGTCATCGCGGCCCATGCCGCCGGCAAAGAACAGACCGCAGCCTAGCGACGGCATCACCATCATCCTGCCGTCCCGGTGGTTCGATTTCCCTGCCTTCGAGCGCGACTGGGTTTCGAACTTCGTCAAGGAACTGGGGCGGTTGCACCATGATGTCGCCGTCGTGCCCTATCCAGGCTTGTTCGTCGGAGAAATTCGGAACGGGCTTTCCTTCGCCGCGGGGGCTTGGGACCATTTCAAGAGCCAACTGACGGAGCGGGTCTGGCAGGCTTCCCACGGAATTCTCGTCTTCATCGGAGACGCCGCCAGTCCCGATGTCTTCCACCAAGTGATGCAGCATGCGCCGTTCGTCCATCGGGCGAGCGTCCCGCTCATAGGCCTGCCGTCGCCAAATTCCATCGACATCAACGGCATCAGGCAATTTTCTCACTACGTCATTTTCCCAGGCGCTTGGAATAAAAGAAATGCGTCGAAAATTGGCGACGGGATACATTCTTTTTCCGGCGTACAATCCTTCGAGGACGGCGTCGGCGCGGCGAACTTCCTCCATCAACAGTCCAGGCGCTTTGTTGGGTTGAATCGGCTTCATCGGGAGTCTGGGTCCAATGGCTTGACTGTCATCGCCGTCCAGCAGGGATTGGTGAATGCCGCCCGTAAGCTCGTTCAAAGCTACGGCGGGAGAGGCGAGGTTGTCACCCTGGGCGACGGCCGAGCCGTCTCAGGCTCGTCCCAAGTTCCAATGGCAAGCGCGCAACTGGCCCAGGCCCGTTACCGCCGCATTCTTTTTCTGAACGAGGGCGTGGTCTCGGCGGAGGGCCTCGCGCGCATGACGGCCTACCTGGACCGACATCCGCTTTTGGGAGTCGTCGGCGCCGTGCCGGTTAAGCGCGCCTCCTCCCGGCGCCCAAAATCGCAGTTGCCCATGGGTTTTATCCATGTCGAGAACGGCAAAAGCGTCTTTCCGATGGCCTGGATCACGCGACGAAGCACGCTGTTGAACGTCGGCTATTTTGACAACCGCTTTGAAACGTTGGATGCCGCCATCGCCGACTTTTGTCTCCGGATCAGGCAATTAGGCTTTCATGTCTTTTCCGCCGGGGAAATTCATGCCTCCAAGCGTTCCATCAACAAGCCGCCGATCATCGAAAGGAAATGGCGCATATCCAAGAAGAAGGATATTTTGAAGCTGTGCCGGAAATGGGCCCCCCCGGTGATGTCCCGTGCCTTGCGCTCTGGGGAAGCGCATGAAGACGTGAAGACGGGGGCCTATGTCTGACCGGCAAGCCGCTTTGGACGCGAGCGCCGGCCTAGAAGCGCTCGTCATGAGGTCTCTCGACGGCTGGGTGCGCGCGGGTCTTGCGAAGCTCCATGGGGACGCCATCCCGCGGGGCGTCCCCGCTCAACGTCGGGGCTCGATTGAGGAGTTGCATCTCGAGCTCACGCACCGCTGCAATCTGCGCTGCGTCATGTGCCACCATTGGGAGCAGCCGTTCCGCGATCCATCGTCGGTCAAGAGGGAGATGGATTTGGCGGGCATCCGCCGTCTCGTGGAGGGAGGCGCCGAGAAGCTCAAGGACGTCAAAATCGTCGTCCTGACCGGCGGCGAGCCCATGATCCGCTCCGACATCGGGGATATCCTCGCATTTCTCGGCGGCCATTACCCGGCGGCCTCGATCGGCGTGCTGACGAATTTTTGGAATACGGAACTTGTCCGGCGGAGACTCTTGGAGTGGAGAGGCCGCGGCTTGCTGGGCCGGCTATGGCTGGGCTCGTCGCTCGACGGCGTGGGAGCCTCCCACGACGAGGTTCGAGGCCAGGAGGGAGCCTTTGACGGGCTCGTCAAGACGACCGCGCTCATGCGCCAGGAATTTCCGGAAGTCTCCTTCAGCTTCAGCTTCACGATCACTCCGCGCAATTATCGCGAGCTTTGGCCGACCTACCAATTCGTGAGCCGGGAAGGGCTTTGGTTCGGCGCCCAGATGGTGGTGAACCATCAAGGGCTTCAAGCGCCGGAGACATACGAGTGGAAATCGGAGGAGTTGGACGAAGTCGAGCGCCAGATCGACATGATTTTGGCCGATCTAACTCAACGCGAGGGAGCGCTCGAGAAGATCGTCACCGGCCAGGAGCGGCAGGCGTTGTGGCTGTGGACGAGGCTTCTTTATTGGCGCTACCTCCGAAAGTACGCGCGGCGTCCGGAGAGGTTTTTCAAGGACTGCATGGCCGGATCGCGCTATGCGATGTTCGATCCCGAGGGTAACCTTTTCTTCTGTCCCGTCAACAAGCACCGCGTGATCGGGAACGCCCTCGATCAAAAATTCGACGTGGTTTGGACCTCGGCGAAAGCTGAAGATGAGAGGCGCTACGTCGATTCCTGCCGCTGCGACTGCTGGCTCAACTGCATCGCCAATCCGATCCTGGACCGCGTTGTCGCGGAGGGAATAGAGGCCGGGGGTCAGGGGGCAGGGGTCGGATGAAAATCGCGTTGGTTCAGTGTCCGGGCTGGGGGCGCGAGTGCCCGCCCTATTCTCTGGCGTGCCTGTCGTCCTTCGTGCGTCAAAGCGGGCACGAGGCCGCGGTCTTCGACTTGAATAACGAGTTCTATCACTCCTCGCCGGATTACCGGAAGATGTGGGCAGACAAGGACTACTACTCTTTCTGGGAGAACCGCGGCCAAGTCGCGGCCCTGATCGCGGACAACCGCGCCGTCGTCGACCGCTTCGTCAGGCGGATACTCGAGAGCGGCGCGCGAGTCGCGGGCTTTACGACGCATACGACGTCCTTTCTCATAAGCCTCGCGATAGCGGAGCGGATCAAGAAGGAAGACCCGGGCGTCTCAATCCTCTTCGGAGGACCGCAGGCTTCGCGCTCTCAATGCGCCAAGGACTTCTCCGAGGATCGGCGCGTCGACGGCGTCTGCGTCGGCGAGGGAGAACGCATTCTCGTCTCGGTCCTCGATTCCTTGTCCCGGGGCGAGAGCCTCAAGCCTCTGCCCGGTCTGATCGTGCGAGAGGGCGGGCGCCCGGTCGATCTGGGCGACGCCGAACTGATCGCGGATATCGACTCTCTTCCTTTCCCGGATTATTCCGATTTCAAGGAGGACATCCTTGGCGGCCGCTATGCCAACCCGAAGCGCCTTGAGATCTTCGACAGCCGCGGCTGCGTGAGGAGCTGCGACTTCTGCAGCGAGTGGCAGTATTGGCGCCGCTACCGCTTCATGACAGGCCGCCGCATCTTCGACGAAGTCGTCCACCAGACGCGGCTTTATCCCGGCGTCAGCCACTTCTATTTCATCGGCTCCCTCTTGAACGGGAATCCCAAGGAGCTCGAACGCTTCTGCGACCTCGTCATCGACGCCGGGCTCAAGATCACGTGGGAGGGGCAGGCGATCGTCAGTCCCCGCATGGACGAGGCTCTGCTCGCCAAGATGGCCCGGGCGGGCTGCGTGTGGCTGGGCTACGGCATCGAAAGCGGCTCGGAGGCGCTGCGTCGGCGCATCAACAAGAATTTCACCAACGAGAACGCCGAGAAGACCCTCAAGGCGACGGCGCGGGCCGGCATCAAGGCGCAGATCAACATCATGTTCGGCATGCCGACCGAGACGAAGGAGGAATTCGGCGAGACTCTTAAGTTCTTGACCCGCGTTCGCCCCTATATCGACACGGTTCTGGCGAGCCAGTCTTTCTGCGTCCTCGATAAGGGAACGATTTTTCATACGCACCCGGAACGCTACGGGATCAAGGGGGAGGGGCATCACCTTTTTTGGGAGTCGAACGGCGGCGACAATAGCTATCCGGAGCGCTTCCGGCGCTATGAGGAGTTCTGCCGTCTGGCGCTGCTTCTGAAAATTCCGGAGACCTCGGGCGTCTTGTCCCTCAAGCCCGACAAGTGGTTTCTTCTCGGCTCCTACCATGCCCACAAGAAGGATTTCGCCCGAGCGCTGATGTGTTACCGGCGTTCCGTGCGCAAGGAATCGAGAAACAAGGGGGTGCTGGCCGAAATCGCCCGATGCTACGCGGCCCTCGGGCGGCCGGGGAAGGCTCGGGACTATTATGAATCGGCGCGGGCGATGGCCGTGGAGGGAATGCCCGATTCCCTGGACAAGGAGGTCCGCCGGGAATTGGCGGCTTTGCCGGCGGAGCCGGAGCCTCCCGCCCCGTCTTTCCCCCTCGAGAGGGGCGGGAGTGATCGCTCCTCCTCGGCGTGGCGCCGGATGAACATCGCGCTGAATGAAAAGGAATTCAGGGAGGGATCCCCGAAGCTTTTCTCGACCCCGAAACTCGTCACCCTGGGGGTTCATAACGCATGCAACGCGAAATGCGTGTTCTGTCTCGAGGGCGCCTACTCAAGGTTCAGCATGGACATTTACCGGAATTTCTTCGAGGCCCGGATGGGGCACTTCATCCGCGGCGCCGAGAAGGTCACCTTCACGGGTTTCGGCGAGATCCTTTGGGTCCCTGGGATCGAGGAGTTCCTGGACTATCTCAACGAGACGCTGCCGGAGACCGACAAGATCTTCACGACGAACGGCACGCCGCTGAGGCCGGGCGTCGTCGAGCGCATCCTCAAGGGACGCTACGTGATTCAGGTGTCGCTCCATGCCTCTCGGCCCGGCCTCCACGAGGAGTTGACCCAATTAAAAGGCCAGTTCGACGCGGTCGTTTCCAATATCCGGGACCTGACGGCCGCCCGCGACAGACTCGGCCGGGGCAAATTCCTCCACATCGAGCTCGTCAACATCCTCATGCGCCAGAACGTCGGCGACCTGTGCGATTTTCTGCGGCTGGCTTGGGATATGCGCGTCCAGAGCGTCCGCGCCCAATACGTCACCATGTTCACGCCGGAACATATCGGCATGTCATGCTTCTTTGACCAGGAACGGACGAACCGAGCCGTCGCGGCCGCGGCGGAACTCATCCCGCGGCTCCAGGCCTCGGAATCCGATCGCCCTTTTCATGTGAGCCTTCCTCCGCTGTTCGGGAGCAGGTCGCAGGCCTCTCCGACAATCTGCTACGACCCGTGGCAGCACGTCTATGTGGAGCTTCAGGGCTCCGTTCTCCCTTGCTGTTTCTGGGGAGAGCATATCGGGAATCTCGCCAAGGGCGACGACATGGACGCCTTATGGAACGGCCCCTTTTACCAGGGCCTGCGATCGTCCATGGCCTCGGGAGAACCTCATCCCTGGTGCCGCTCCTGCGTGCGTTGGGCGGGCTTGAACGTGGACAGCGTGCTTGGCCATGTCACGAACCGTCCCGCGGCCCAAAGAATCGTTTTGGAGGAGATCGGCCGGAGAGGGCTTCCTTGCGGGGACGATGAGGCTCGCGCCCAAGTGGCGGGAATTCTTCGCGAGGAGGCGGCCGCCGCATGATGACGTGGAGCGGCGTCATTGAAAAGGGCGCGGTCTGGGAGGGCCGCGTCCAGGTCGTCGGCGACGTCGTCGTCGCGGCCGGAGCCCGCCTTGAAATCCGTCCCGGAACCGAGATATCGTTCGCGCCCCGTCCGAGCTGGAGCTGCGCGGTTTTCCGCGGCGCCAAGGAGGGCTACCCGATCGAAAGCTCCCAACGCGAGCTCTGCGACGTGGTCGTCCTTGGGACTCTTGAGGCTCGAGCCAAGGAAGGCGCTCCGATCGTTTTCGCGGGTCAGGGGGAGGCATGGGGCGGATTGCTTTTTATCGGCGGCTCGGCGGGCCGGCTTCATGGCGTTTTCATCAACGGCGGCGAGGAGGCCGTCATTCAATCCTTCGATCGCAGCCGGGTCGCCCTGCGCCAATGCCGATTATCGGGGGCGCGTTGGGGACTGCTGGCGCGGGGTCTTTCCGAAGTCGAGATGCTTGGCGGCATGATCGCATCCTTGGAAACGGGGGTTTTGACCGCGGAGGGCGCCGTCGCGCGGCTCAACGGCGCCCTGATCAAGGGATCGCGGGGAGGTTTGGCCTGCGAGGATTGGTCTCTGCTCCGGGCGATGGGACTGCGGCTCCAGGGCTTGTCGGATTATTCCATGATCGCGAAGCATCGCGCCTGGGGGGTCCTTTCGGGAGTCGACTTCGCGGGCGAGGCCCCGCGCTTCATCCGTCTCGACGAGGCGAGGATCGATGCCTGACATCCTCCGAATATGCTGTCCCCACGCTGAGCCGCGGGTGATCGAGAGGCTCTGGAAGGCGCGCCGCTATCGCAAGCTTTTTAATTATCTCTGGGTCGAGTTCCTGATGGCTCGCGGGGCCGTCCGGCTTTGGGGCGGCAGGCCCTATTGGCTCACCGTCGATCCCAACAATTTCTGCCAGCTTCATTGTCCTTTCTGCCCGACGGGCGCCGATCGGGGGGTTCGCGGCAAGGCGATGATGGACTTGGAGCATTTCAGAAGGCTGATCGACCGGCTTGGCCCCTACGTGATCCATGTCGATATGATGAATTGGGGGGAATCGCTGCTCAACAAAAACCTTCCAGAAATGATCGCGGCGGCAAAAAGCCACGGCATCGAGGTCCGCCTCGACGCGAATTTCAACCATGTCCCCGACGGGATGTTGGACCGGCTGATCCGCTCCGGGCTCGACGTTTTAAGCCTTTCGATCGACGGAGCGTCGGCGGAGACCTACGGCCGCTACCGCGCCGGAGGGGATTTCGAGCGGGTCATGGACAATGTCAGGACGTTGGTCCGGAGACGCCGCGAACTCGGCAGGACAAGTCCTTGGATCGTGTGGCAGTTCCTCGTCTTCAGGCATAATGAGCATGAGCGGCCGCGAGTGGCCGAACTCGCGCGAAAGCTGGGGGTCGACCAGGTGAGCTTCGTCGCGCCCTTTATCCCGAACGAACCGGGTTTTTTGTGGGAATGGATGGCTCTCAATCCGGAATACCAGCTGTATCCTCCTCCCGCTGCGGCTCCCGGCGATGGTGAAATGCTTCGCGCCCGTTTAAGCTCTCAAACGAGAAAAACAGCATCCATGGAGCCTTATTACGCCCGGCGTTTCGGGGCGGCGTCCCTGCTGTCCGCGGCTTATTTGCGGCGCCTCGCGGCGATGGCGGTCCGGGAAGGGGAGTGGGGCTGGTTATTTGAGCGGCTCGCTAAAATCCTCGCTTACTCGTGGCGGACGCGCTCCGGATTCGGCTCGGTTCCTTACCGGTCCGCAGAAGGAGGGCGCCGTCCCGTCTGCAAATGGCCGTGGGCCGGCATGGCGGTGAACCCGAACGGTTCCGTGTCGCCTTGCTGCAGCGTGGAGGAGGAAAGGGACGATTTCGGAAATGTTTTTAAACGGAGCTTTTCATCGTTGTGGAATGGGCGTCTCTATCGGGATTCTCGGCGCCATGTCTCGCGCTTTGTCCGGGGGCGGGCCGGCGTGATGCCCGAGGCGGATCATGTGTGCCGCCGATGCACGGCGATCGGCGTCGCCAACTTCAAGTTCCCCAACCATTCGCCCTACGGCAGCGACCCGAACGTCGCGTTGGCGCAACCGGATTTAGAGGGGCCGGGAGGCGGAGATCCGGGGAGCGGGAAGGGTTTGTCTTCCGGCTTGGCCCCGAGCCCCGAGCCCCTGTCCTCTTCCCGAGGCAAGCGATGAAAGTCGCCTTGATCCAGCCGCCGGTATGGTGGACGATCGAGGCGCCCTTGGGACTCGCGCAGATGGCGGGTTGCGCCAAGGCCGCCGGACACGAGGTCTCGATATTTGACGTCAACATCCGGCTTTGGAAGGATGGCGATAAGGCCTACGAAAGCCTATGGCAATGGGAGCAGTTCCATTATTGGAACCAGCCGGATTTCGTCGAAAAATTCTTCGCGGACCGGGAAGCGTCGGTCGGGCGCATCGTCGAGGAGATTCTAAAGACCGATTCGGAGTTGATGGCCTTCTCGGTCAACAGCGGTTCGTATTTGGCGACGCTGGAATTGGCGCGGCTGATCAAAAAAGGCGATCCGCGCCGCAAGGTCTTGTTGGGCGGGCAGTATTTTTTCTTCGGCGACGCTATCGAGCCGGCCCTGGCCGAGCCGGCCGTGGATGCCGTTGTCCAGGGCGCTGGAGACGAGGTTTTTCCGCGGCTTCTGGACGGCATGTCGCGAACGGGCGACCTTGATCTTCTGCCCGGCGTCTGGATGAAGCGGGGCGGATCGCTCGCCAGCGGAGGACCGCCGGTCCCCGTCAAGGACTTGGATCAGGTCCCTTTCGCCGACTTTACCGGCCTGCCTCTCGATCTCTATGGCGACCCGGTGCGCCTGCCGTTCGCCGCGAGCCGCGGCTGCGTCTGGCAGTGCCGCTTCTGTTCGGCCAGGTCCTTTTGGAAGGGCTATGCCTATATGAGCGGCGACCGGATTTTCGCCGAGATAGCCCATCATAAAAAGCTTTTCCCCGGACGCTGTCACTTCGAATTTCACGATATCACCGCCAACGGGGCGCCCGCCGAGCTTCACCGTTTCGCGAAGCTGGCCGGCGATTTCATTTTGGCTGACAAGAAAAACTTCTTCGGCTGGAAAATCAACGCGATCATCCGGCCGGAGATGACCGCGGAGCTCCTGATGGACCTGCGCCTCGCCAACTGCCACGACATCATCTACGGCGTCGAAAGCGGATCGCCGAGGGTGCTCAAGCTCATGAACAAGCCCTACACGCATAAGACGGCCTCGCGCGTGCTGCGCGACACGAAGGCGGCGGGCATCAACACGACGATCAACATCATGTTCGGCTTTCCGGGAGAGACCGAGGAGGATTTTCAAAAGACACTGGACTTTATCCGGGACAACCGAGCCTCCCTTCATCGCGTCTACGGAAGCGCCACGCTCACCAGCCTCGAGGAGAGGTCCTATCTCCACGCGCATCAGGAGGAGTTCGGCGTGCGGCCGTTGAAACCGGGCAAATTTCATAATCTCTTCTGGGAATCCGAGGATGGCCGGAACACCTATCCCGTCCGCCTTTCGCGGTATAAGCGGTTTCGCGAATTGGTCCTGTCCCTGGGCCTCGATGCCTACAAGGGCATCAATGGGAGTCTCGAGCAAAACGACCTGGAAAGCCTGATGCAATATCACGATTTTGCCGGCAAGCCCGCGAGCGCTTTGCGTCACGCGCTGGATTATCTCGATCTGGACCTTTATCATCGCCCGACCAGGGATCGGCTCCGCGGGGCCCTGCCTGCCCTAAAATCGTTGGCCTCGGCCTGCCGGCGCCTCGAACGGTCTCGGCGGGAAGGCGCGAAAAAACCGGTTCATCTTCAGGGCCTTCTCGCCGACGAGACGAGCGTTGCCGTCGAGGACGGCCGGCAAGCGCTTTATTGGGAGGAAGAGCGCGTGGAGCCCGCCGAGTTGAAGGCTCTCCTGCGCCGCGTCGAGATGACGCTCCAGCTTATCGATTCGGAATGCCGGCGCGGGGACGACAAGAAACCGGAGCCCGTATGCGCGCGATGAAGGGCTTGGGGGTTGGGGACGAATGACGACAGCGGAAGCCATCAAGGCTCTCTCTGATTTGCCCGCGCCCAATGCCCGGCCCCTTGCTCCCGTATCCTTTAAAAATAGGCGGCGACGCTATCTGGAGGCTTTGCGCGACGAAAATGTCGCCCTCAACAATCGGGAGTGGGCCGAGAAGCGGATCCTCCTGTCCAGCACGCCTCAGGTGGTGTTTCTTCAGATCAACGCTGTCTGCAACGCCGATTGCGTTTTCTGCTCCAAGGGCTACGACTATCCGATCTTCGACATCGACGAATATTTCGGGAAATACGGGGCGAGCGTCCTGCCCGTGCTGCGCCGGGCGCGGGAGCTTATCCTCACGGGCTCGGGAGAGTTTTTGGGCCTGCCGAAGGCCTCCCGAATCCTCGAGCATTTCAACCACCAACTGCCCCACGTCGATAAATATGTCGCGACGAACGCGTCCCATCTCAAGCCCGAGCTGCTCGATCTCATCGTCGCGGGTGAAAGCCGCTACACGCTGCAGTTGTCGCTTCATGCCGCGGACCGGGAAACTTTCGAGAAGATGATGCGGTACAAAGCCTATGACCGCGTGATGGGGAACATCCGCTCCTTGATGGAGAAGCGCGATCCGGCCAAGACTCGAGTCTATTGCATGTTCGTCATGACGACGCTTAACGCCGAGAGCCTTCCCGATTTTATCCGCTTCGCGCGGGATTTGGGCGCCGACCGGGTGATCGCCGGGTATTTTTACATCTACGAGGCGCAGCAGAAATATCTGTCTCTTTATTTTAAACAAGACTTGGCGAACCGCGTGATCGCGGAGGCTCGAAAAGTCGCCGCCGATCTCAAGATGGACGTGAGCCTTCCCCACCCCTTCGGCCTCAAGGAAGATCAAGCGCCCAAAGCCAGTTCCTGCATCGAGCCTTGGCATCAGATCATGCTCAACCCCGACGGGGGAGTCCTTCCCTGCGACGTCTACGGCGGCTTCCGCGAGACGTTGAACGAGAAGACGTTTCCGGAAATTTGGAACGGCCCCAGCTATCGTTCCATCCGCAGAGCGCTTAAGGCCGGCGGCGGCTGCCTCGCGACGTGCCCGCGGCATAATCCGATCGGCGTCAACGACTGGCGCGCCCATGTGATCCACCGGCACAAGGACGAGAAGCAGATCGTGAAGGAATACCACGAGGCGCTGAAAAAACCATGAGCAATCCAGCGATCCGGATCACCTGGAACATCCATTGGAGCTGCAACTATCGCTGTTCCTACTGTTTTTTCGACGGCAAATGGGCGGAATACGGGCGCCGCAACGCCTATCGAACCGTCGATGAGTGGATGGGCCATTGGAATCGTCTTTACGCGAGTTACGGCCGGGCCTACGTCACGATCAATGGGGGAGAGCCCTTCGCCTATCCGAACTTCATCGAGATCATCCGGCGGCTCTCCCAGGTTCATTGGCCGATCAACATCACGACGAATACGTCGCTTCATCTGCCGGAGTTCTTGGATGCCGTCGATCCGGAGAGGGTCTCGCTTTCGGTGAGCTTCCATCCCCAGTATCACGAAGTCGAGGCTTTTATCGAGCGGCTGGATCGCATCCGCTCCCGGGGATTCAAGGGCTGCAACAATTTCGTCGCCTACCCGCCTTTCCTCGACCGGCTCAACGCCGTGCTGGACCGTTTCGTCGCCGCGGGACACAGCCTCAAGGTGATCCCCTTCGTCGGGGAATACGCGGGCGTCAAGTATCCCGAGGGTTACGACGCGGAGCACAAGCGCCTGCTGGGCATGAAGGATGATTGGATGGATCACAAGCGCCATCGGGGGATGCTCTGCCGCGCCGGGCATCGCTCGGCGCTTCTTCTCCCGGACGGCAACGTCACGCGCTGCGGCCAGATAGGAGACCGCGCCATCTTCGGGAGCTTCTTCGACGAATCCTTCAAGCTGATGCCCGAACCGGCGCCCTGCGACGTCGAGTTCTGCCCCTGCGACGAGTGGAAGGTGATTCCCGACGAGAAGGCTCCCGAAAAGGCCGGGGCGTGGCTCCCATGAGGGTTCCATGAGCGGCTCTCTTCCTTTAAATATGGAATCCCGATTGCCGAGACGGCGGGTGGTTTTCGCCTGGGATATGCATTACTCCTGCAATTATCGCTGCCCGTACTGCTTCTACACGACGACTGGCTGGACCAAGCTCGCGGAAAACAGCAACTACAAAACCCCGGAGGAATGGAAAGAGGTCTGGGGACGCATTCATCAAAAATACGGGCGCTGCCAACTGCGCATCACGGCGGGAGAGCCCTTCACCTACCCCCAATTCCCGGATGTCGTTCGCGCGGTCTCCGAGCTGCATGACATTCAGGTGACCTCGAATTGCTCGCAGACCGAGGCCTTTCGTGATTTCGTCAAGAAGGCCGATCCCTCGCGCGTCGAGCTTGACTGCACCTTCCATCCGTTGCAAGGAGAATTCGAGCCCTTCGTCGAGAACGTTCTGTTCCTGCGCCGCGCCGGCTTCGTGGCGAACGTTTGTTATCTGGCCTATCCGCCGCAAATGGGCCCCATGGCGGAGTTTAAAAAGCGATTCGAGGGACGCGGCATCTATATGAACATGGCTATTTTCTGGGGGAACCATCAGGGCGGCCAGTACCCGCACGCCTATACCCCCGAGGAAAAAGATCGGATCAAGGCCGTCATCGGCTGCGACGTCAGCGCCGAAACCGTGGGCCTCGACCCCATTCCCATCAACGGCAAGATCTGCGGAGCTGGTCAGCGCTACGCCGTCGTCCAAGGCGACGGCCGGGTCTATCGTTGCGGCCAGCTTTGCCACAAAGATCAATCCCTGGGAAGCATCTTCGATCCCCGCTTCGAGTTGTTTAAGAAAGGGCGGGCCTGCGTGGTGGACTACTGCCGCTGCAAGGAGTATCAATCGGCCTGGGAAGAGGAGGACGTCGAGGCGCTCAACCGGCGCGGGACGATCGTCGCCCGGTCCGACAAGGAGGCATCCGCGATATGATCGAACTCTCATTGATGGACGTCAAGGATCTTCCCGCGGCGATGCCTCTGGGCTTTGTGGCCCTTGAGGGCGGCTCGATCTTGGGGGGAGCGGGAATCGCCTCCGGCCTTCTCAAGGAGATCGCCGCGAGGGCCGAGGCCGATGGATTCCGGGGCCAGCGCGACGAGACGGCATTCCTTTCTATCTTTTGGGAGGGCCTTGAACGCCGAGCGCTCCTTGCCGGGGCCGGCCCCAAGGCCCAGTTCGGAGGGGAGAGCCTCCGCCGGGCTTGCGGCGCTCTCGCCAACGCGGCCAAGCGGCGATTCGAGGTTTTTGCCTTCGACCCGGCCGGCCGGATCCGGGAGGCGGCCGAGGGGATGATGCTCGCTTCCTACAGTTTCAACGAATACAAGAAGGCGGAGGGCATGCGGCTCAAGGGAGCCAATCTCCTCGTCCGCCGGGGCTCCGAGCGCCGGACAGCCGAAAAGGCCCTCGAACGGGCGAGGCTTTCCTGCGAGGCGGTGTTTCTGGCGAGGGATCTCGGCAACCGCGCCCCGTCCGACAAACCGCCACGGGCCCTCGCCAAGTTCGCGAAATCCCTCGAAGGATCGGGCCTTTCGGTCGAAGTTTTGGGGCCCAAGGAGATGTCGAGGCTGGGGATGGGCGCTTTGCTGGGGGTCTCGCGGGGGAGCGCCCAGCCGGGCGCCTTTGTCCATCTGAGTTATCGCGGTCCCGGCGCCAAGAGGAAGATCGGCCTTTTGGGCAAGGGGATCACCTTCGACTCGGGGGGGCTGAGCTTGAAGCCTCCCGCCGGCATGGAGACCATGAAGCGCGACATGGCCGGCGCGGCGGCCGTTCTGGCGGTCTTGAAGGTCCTGCCGCGGCTCAAACCCAAGCTTGAGGTCCATGGATTCTGCGCTTTTTCCTACAACATGCCGGGCCCCGACGCTTTGAAGCCCGGCGATGTCGTTCGCGCGATGAACGGGAGAACGATCGAGGTGCTCAACACCGACGCGGAGGGGCGGCTCGTCCTCGCCGACGCCCTGAGCTACGCGGTCCGTGAAAAAATGGACGCGCTCATCGACGTCGCGACCCTGACCGGCGCCGCCGTGACGGCGCTCGGCCCCCAGGTCGGGGCCGCGATGGGAACGGACCGGGCGCTCATGCGGGGGCTTCTGGAGGCTTCGCGCCGCGCCGGGGAGATCCTCTGCGAGTTCCCCCTGGTGGCGGACTACAAGGAATGGCTCAAGAGCCCTGTCGCGGATCTCTGCAACATCGGACGCGTGCGCGGCGAGGGAGGAACCGTGATCGGCGGGCTTTTTCTCGAGGAGTTCGCCGGCGGGCTTCCATGGGTCCATCTGGACATCTCGGGGCCCTCTTGGAGCTCTTCCGGAGGCCCCCTGGCGGCTCAGGGAGCGACCGGGGCTATCGTGAGGACTTTGATCGAGTTTTTATGCCCGTAAAGAATAGCCGGCGCCAAGGGGCCAGGGCAAGCGATGGGGAGGATGCGTTGGCCGCTCTCGCGTCGCGCTACCGGGACATCCTCGTCGGCATCGGGGAGGACCCGGGCCGCGAGGGGCTCCTGAAGACGCCGGCCCGCGCCGCGAAGGCCATTTCCGAGCTTACGTCCGGCTATCTGGCCGATATTCCCGCGATGTTCAACGGGGCGGTCTTCAAAGAAAACTATAACGAGATGGTGCTGGTTAAGAACATCACCTTCTATTCCCTATGCGAGCACCACTTGCTGCCTTTCTTCGGCAGCGCCCATGTCGCCTATATTCCGGACGGCCGGATCATCGGCCTCTCCAAGATCCCCAAGCTCGTGGATGTGTTCGCCAAGCGCCTCCAGGTCCAGGAGCGCATGACCTACCAGATCGCGGAAACGCTCGAGGGTTATTTGACGCCTTTGGGGGTGGGCGTCGTCATCGAGGCCCGGCATCTCTGCATGGAGATGCGCGGCGCCGAGAGCATCCATTCCCCGACCGTGACGAGCAAGATGCGCGGCGTTTTCGCCAAGGACGTCCGCACCCGGGAAGAGTTTCTTAAGCTGATTCGCTAAAGCCCGGGGGGGCGTCGCCCGTGACGTTAAACCGTCTGGCCGACTTTATTGGAGTGCCGGATCGCGGCCCAGATCGCCGCGAAGCCGACGATCAAGGAGGCCATGAGCGCCTTGGGACTTTGGGTGTTGATATGATTGGCCCCAAGCATGCCGAAGAGCATGGGCCCCGAAAGATAGGTGTTGGTGCGCGAGGCGAGATAGGCCTTTCGCCGGGCGCCTGCCATCTGCTCGGCCGGCATCTGGCCGGAGAGGATGCGACGGTTGATCGGCCAGATGATGAACCAGACGTTGAACCACATGATGACGCCGAAGAGCATGCCCATGAGAATCCACGGGCTCGGATGGCGGGGGCCCATCGCTTCAAAGCCGCCCGTCGCCGGATCGTACATGTAGACGACCGCGTACATGACGAGGCCGGAGAGGAAGGTGATCATGGCGCCCCAACGGAACCACCAGAGGGCCCGAGGGAGAAGCTTGGGGTTGGCGGCTTTCTTTCCCGCGTCGTCCAGGGACGCCTGGAAGGGAACGTTCACGAAGTTAAAGAAGTAGAGATGCCCGATCCAGGTGATCCCGGCGATCACGTGGAGCCAGCGGAAAAAGAACTGCCAATCATTGACGTTCGGCATATGAATCCCCCTGAGTTGAGTCTTAACTCCGCATCACGGCTCCGGATTGAAGTCTGGCTCCGTGATGCACCGTCCCGCGCGAACATACCAGTTTTGAGTTTTTTCTGTCAAACATTGTAAAATGAAATTTCAGCGCGGGCGTAGTTCAATGGCAGAATAGAAGCTTCCCAAGCTTCGGACGTGGGTTCGATTCCCATCGCCCGCTCCGATTTCGGGCCATTCCTCGACGGAAAAGCAACACTCCAACTCCTTCCTAAATCGTCGCCCGTCAGCGTCAAAAAGGCTGAAAATCGCCTGCGACGTCCGAAGCTTCGCTTAGCCCGTCTCCAAGGAGGAAGGCAATGGAGACTTGGGGGCTGGACGTTCTGAGGCCCGAGCGGTTGACCTGGGCTTCGGCTGATAGGCTGTTTACCCTGCGCTGCAAGAGCAACAACGTCGCGGCGACGACGCAAAGGCTCTACGGCTCGCAAATCGGGGCTTTTAAGCGGTGGGCCGAGAGCCAAGGGCTACGGCCTTCGGAGACGACGACGGCCCATCTGAGGGCCTATTTGGAAGCCAAGCGGGCCAAGGGCAACAAGGACGTAAGCGTCGATTGCTCCTACCGGGTGCTTAAGACCTTCTGGCGCTTCCTCAAGCGCGACGGCCTGATAATTCAGGACCCTATGGAGAAAGTCGAGCATCCGAGGATAGAGTCCCGGCTGATTCGGCCCTTCACGACGGAGCAACTGCGGGCGCTTCTCTCGGTCATTCCCGCTAGAACGGACCTCGGCGCTCGGGACTTCGCTCTCCTGACCTTGCTTGCGGATTCAGGCTTGCGGGTCTCGGAGGCCCTGAGCCTCGAAGTGGGGGCCGTGGACTTCGGCTCCGGGACGGTGCGCGTCATGGGGAAGGGCCGCAAGGAGCGCGTGGTCCCGTTCGGGCAGACGGCGAAGCGGGCGCTTATCGAGTGGCTCAAGGTGAGGGGGGAGATTCCGGGCGTATCGTCTCTCTGGATTAATCGCCTGGGCCACGGCATCACAAGCCGCCAGGTCCTGCGCCGGATGGTCGAATACGGGGAGGCGGCGAAAATAGAGCAGGTCCGCATAAGCCCCCACACGCTGCGGCATACCTTCGCGGTGAGCTATCTGCGAAACGGCGGCGACCCGCTGACGCTCCAGCGCATCCTGGGCCATACGGACCTCGCCATGACGAGGCGCTATGTGGCCTTGACCGGCGACGACCTCGCGGCCCGGCATCGTCTGGCCTCGCCGCTCGACAAGATGGGACTTTTTCCAAACGAGCGCAAGCAAGTGAGGCTCAAGTGAGACGCGCCATGAAATCCGATAAGCGCCGAAAGGTTGAGAAAACTTGCCCGGCCTGCGCCGGGACCGGAGCCGTCTGCTGCGAGACCTGGGCCGAGGTCCGGGCGGGAGCCGGGGAGGACCTGGAGTTTGGCGAGCTTGGAATCCCGCTATGGCCTCTCTCGCGCCATCTGGAGATGCCCCACTGCCCGTTCTGCGGGAAGTCATTTGATAGAATCGGGCGACGGCCATGAGAGCCCTTATCACGGAGGAGGAACTCGACCAAAGCATTTTCGTTCTACGCGGCCACCGCGTCATGCTCGACAGCGATTTGGCCCGTGTCTACGGCGTCCCCGTCAAGAGGCTCAATGAGCAGGTGCGGCGCAATGCCAAGCGCTTCCCGCCCGACTTCATGTTTCAGGCGACGAAGAAGGAGGCGGACTTTCTAAGGTCGCAATTTGCGACCTTAAACATCGGCCGGGGGAAGCATCGCAAGTATCTGCCGTATGCCTTTACGGAACACGGGGCCGTCATGCTGGCCGCCGTGCTCAACAGCCCGGTTGCCATAAAGGCCAGCGTCCAAATCGTCCGGGCCTTCAACCGGCTCAGGCGCATGGCCCTGGCTCACAAGGACTTGGCCCTGGCCGTCGAGGAGCTGGCGCGCAGGGTCAAGGGGCACGACGAACAGTTCAAGCTCGTATTCGAGGCTCTCCAGGAGCTTATGGAGCCGCCGGAACCGCCGCGCAAACAGATAGGCTTTGTGGTTCCCGAAAAGCCCAAGCCGGAGACTTAAGCCTCGAAATAACTGAGCGGCTTCTTGTAGAGCTTGGCGAAGAGCTGAAGCTCGGCCACGTCCACCCGGCGCTCGCCGGATTCGCACTTGGAGACGTAGGACTGAGGCTTCTTGAGCCTACGGGCCACACCTAGCTGAGTGAGACCAGAATCTAGGCGGGCTTTTCTGAATTTCTGTAGAAACTTTTGATATCGTGCGCTGTGGACGTTGGACATGGGTTCCCCTCGCCGAGAGGCCCATGCTATGATTCCAGCTTGGGATATCCCAAAAGAGGATTTATGTCAGCCGCCTCAAAGCCTACGCTGCTCCTACCGGGCCTCCGGTGCATCTTCCCCACGCTTTTGTGCGGCTTTCTCTGCGGTTGCGCGACGATGCTCTACAACGGCAGCGAGAACGTGCCGCTAACGACGGACACCCCTTATTTAGTTGGCCTTGATGCCTATACGAATGCAGGGACTGATATGCCCGACCAATCCCTTATTACGCTTTTAATGGAAGCGACGCCCCTCGGCTATGCCGCTCCTGCGCTCGGATATGCTCACGTTCAATGTCATATCAGGGGGAAATTAGACCTGCATTATCCCTTTGACGTTTCTCGGAGGATAATGAGTGTGAGTGGTGCGGTTGCTAAAGATTACTCATTCTCACTGACTGCTGGTTCTGATTGCTCCGGGAAATGGGTAGCACATGTCAGCTTCAACGGCGACATCGAGGACAGACTGAAAACATCAGGCCGAGTCGTAAAGATATCCCCGGACGGCTTTGATTTGAGTATAGCTTGCGCCCGAGGAGCCTGTTCCGCTAATGGCACGCCTGGAATAGTGTCGGACAATGGGGACGTCCATATCTCATCGGAAGAAGTCGTGGATAAACAACGGCTGAAGGAAATCGCTCAAGAAGAGGCTGTCACCGAACAAATGCAACGGGAAATAGCGAGCCGCACCCCCCAGAATGTATGCGGGCACAATATTCATGGATTTTTCCTGGGCAGACCACTGGGCGACGGCAACATCTACGAGCGCGGGTGTTTTTATGATTTAGCCGACAGCATCGTCTTTCAAAAAGTTGCTGGCGGGTATTTGTTAATGCCATTCGACCCGCCCGGCGGCTACGCGAACCTCAATCCCGTTTTTCTGAAAACTGGGAAGAATCTGCGAGAGCAACAACTGGTCGGGGGATATGCGCGATACGATGGGAATATTTCCTACCAAACACTAACTGGCTTTGAGAGAGAAATACCATCATTTAGTCTTTTTGACCCAGACAATGACGTAAGAGCGGCGGCCGCACACGGGAACATTGTAAAGGTTCGCTCTTTGATTGCGGATGGAGCGAGCAAGGAAGCGGCCTTGCAGGCAGCCGCAGCCAGCGGGCGCATTGGAATCGTTCGGCTCCTGTTAAAGGATGGCGCGGACGTAAACGTAGGAAATAACGAAGGCGTAACACCCTTGATGGATGCCGTAGCTGTGGGAAATCTTAAAATGTTATCCGTTCTGCTAGGGAAAAATGCCGGGCCACCTGTTGACGTCAATGTGGAGGACAAATCAGGGACAACAGCGTTTCGACTGGCTGTCATACACGGCTCTGGAGATGCCCTCGGCGTGGCCATGGCGAACAAGCTTATCCAGGCGGGAGCCGACGTCAACCAAAAAGACCGCGATGGGCAGACGGCCTTGATTGATACGGCGGCTGGGGGAAGTGTCGCGATGCTCAGATTCTTGCTGGAGCATGGCGCAAAAGTCGGGATTAAAAACGCGGAAGGCTTCGATGCTTGGGACGTGGCCAATGGGCGTGGTGAATATTTTTCCTCGGGCCAGGTTCTGCGCGCCGAAAAGTCGCGGCCAAGGGTCGTAGCGCTCCTTCGCAAATATGCGAGGAAAGAGCCCGGGGTCCTGGATAGCGGGCGCTAACGAGCGCATTTATCGGAAGGCTGGAAGGACTTCCCCGGATTGAGCGATATGAGCACGAGTATTTTTCGCTCTCTTGTTTCGTTTTTGGCGGGATTAATTGCCCCCAAGAAGGATCGAGAGGACTCATCCGTGCGGATAGAATTCGCTGGCATCCGCTATGTGGAGCGCGACATGACTCCCGAGGAAGAACGTGCTTATCAAACCTCAGAGCAGGAACGGAAGGCCATGCGGGCGCAATATAACCCGAGTATTTTCGATCAACATATCAAGGACAATCCCGAATGCGGCATGAGGCGCTTGTGGGAATGCCGACATAAATTCCACCGGCCAAAAACTAAGACTGTCGCGGATTGCGAAAAAGAGAAAAGGGCAGATTGGCCCCACGCCATCCTAAATCACTTCAAAAACTTCCAAAAACAGTTGGCTGACAGCGACTGGGAGGCGTTCACCATTCATGCAGGCTCCATGTGCGATTGCCCCCATATTCCAGCAAACAAATTGGGCCAGAAATTACGGAGGCAAGAAGTCGTCGAAACCATAAAACGGCTTCCAGCCCTCTGCCTATGGAACCTGGACATCCGTCCTGGAATTTAGATGGTGCGCGATACATCCGCAAGGGAGTAAAATATTAGGGGCCTGAACGGGCCAAGCGAACGCAAGCACCAAACGCTACAGGTTGCCTGCATTCGTTAGTGAGTCGGGAGACATGGAGATGAGAAGCAAGAATCCGAACTGGAATGACCCCGCAACGCTTGCGCGCATCTTTTCTCGCAAAAGGCGGGAAAAGGTCGTATCAAGACTCCGTAAAAAATACCCCGATGCCTTTGCGCAAGGGGATGACTGGCTCAAGGAATACAAAGAAGCGAGGACCCCACCGGACTTGGAGCCGGTTTTTAAACTTATTCCGAGACCGAGCGGAGGCGTCAGAGAAATTATTAGCGTCCCGGACATTCCAGAGTTCGAGAAGTGCGCCATCGAAAAGAATCGCCGCAAGAAAAGTCTACGCCTTAGCAACGGGATTGTCTGCAACCAGGTGGTTTTCGGTATGCCTGGCTATCGCTTAGTCGAGCAAGAATGGAATAAATTCGAGGCCAGCCTGGACGAGGCCCTTAAAGCTCCGGGTAAGTTCAAAGGCGGCAACAGGGAAGCTCATGAGAAGCTGCAAACGGCCATAACAAATTTTGAAGCGAAGTGCGGCGGAGCTTACGGGCGTATCTTGCATCATCTCGTAACGCTCGGTCCCGGCGGCCAGCCTTTTTTCAATCCCGTGTATTTCCCACGGGAGCACAAGCACGCTCAGATATTTTGGCGCTTCGTTGACAATGTTCGACAACTCTATCACTTCCTCCCGGCGGGCCAGAATCGCGGGCGTAGCCTATCCATGGACCGCTACCAAAGAATCGCCGACGAGTTCGGGAAGGGTAAATCCCGAGCCGAGATTGCTGATGAACATGGGCTGAGTATGGACCAAGTCGAAAAAGCCGAAACCGCGATGGGCCTGAAGCGCCGCCAGCGTCGCTAGTTTCTCCCGCCTAATTCGGTCCGTTTAGACCCCCCAAGGAATTTCGCATTGGAGATTTAATGTCTCCAATGAAGATGAAGCACGTCCTGCCCCAGGTTGAATTCCGAACTCGGGACTACTGGCTCGCGGCAAGCCTTAACGCTGCCGGATGCGAAGTCATCCGTCTAGAGTGGAAAGGCTCGCGGGCCTTTTTCGTGTTCGGCGAGGGGAAGCGTTGCGAGGACCTCGCTTGTGGTTATTGGTCGGGGAACTTACAAGTCCCCGCCCGTGCCATGGCTGATGCCCTGCGACACCTCAAGGAACGCCTTCATCTTCGAGGAGATGAACATGCAACAGACCAGTCCCGCCCCCAGGCGAATACCAGGACGTTTCCGAGCTAGCGACTTCTACAAGACTGTGAGCATCAAAAATCGCCTCCGCAATTATGGCAATGGTTACGGTCTTGCCGAGACGCATCTCGACGAAGCAGGAAAGCGCGGCGTGCCAGTGCGCCTTGAGGAGCGCGAGACGGGCCTAATCCTTACTGCGGCAGTGGAGGTTTTTCGAGAAAAGGGAATTCCGCTTCACTTTCCGGGGTTCGAGCCTCAGGTCGCTTTGCCCCTTCGGTTCTGGAAAATCGAAGACCCACGGCAACCGGGGCTGTTCGACGGACTGCCGTCATGACTCCGTCCGAGGCGGCTTTGAGCTACGCGGCCAGAGGATGGCCTGTTTTCCCCTTAAAAACAAACTCCAAACTACCGCTCACGTCTCACGGCTTCAAGGATGCCTCGACTTGGACGGAGCAAATCCGGGCTTGGTGGAGCGCGACACCGGAGGCCAATATCGGCATTCCCACGGGGAAACCTTCGGGACTCGTCGTCGTGGACGTGGACGTCAAAAACGGCGTGAATGGCCAGGAATCCCTGGCATCGCTTCAAGGCATGACGCCCACACTCACGGCCCGGACTCCGAGCGGCGGCCTGCATCTATTCTATGCCCTCCCGGAAGGCAGCGGACGCTGCCATGTTGGCCTGCTGCCCGGCCTGGACATTCGCGGCGACGGCGGCTACGTCGTGGCTCCGGGCTCCGTCATCGACGGCAAGCCCTACGAGTGGCTGGACGCCGAAGCGCCCATCGCGGCCTTGCCCGAGCCCATCCTCCGGCTTATCCGTGACGACGCTCCCGCCGCGCTGCCACGAAACATGGAGAGTTTGCAACCCGTTGCAAACGGCAGGCGCAACGCCACCTTGACGAGTCTGGCGGGCTCGATGCGCCGCCGGGGAATGTCTGTCGAGGCGATTGAGGCGGCTTTGCAAACCGACAATATCAAGCGCTGCGACGAGCCGCTGCCCGAAGCAGAAGTCCGACGCATCGCCGCCAGCGTGGGGCGCTACCCTCCGGCTGTTCAAAGCGCCGTCGCCACGGGCGAAATGCTCCCCTCCCAAGGCACCGAGGACATGCTGGCAGTTGATTTCACGTCGAGGAACGCGGAGGACTGGCGCTATGTCGCGGCGTGGGGTCAGTGGCTGCACTGGGACGGCTCCCGTTGGCGCGTCGAGGACACCCTGAGGGCCTTCGACCTCGCCAGAAGCGTTTGCCGGGAGGCTGCGGTGCGTGAGTCGAATCCAAATATCGCGGCCAGAATCGCCTGCGCCGCCACCGTCGCGGCAGTAGAAAGGCTCGCCAAGGCCGACCGCAGGCACGCGGCCACCGTGGACCAGTGGGACGGACATCCCTGGCTTTTAAACACGCCTGGCGGCGTCGTGGACTTGGAGACGGGAAACATGCGGCCGCACGAGCGGACCGATTATTTCACGAAGGCGACTGCAGCGACGCCGGAGGCTGATTGTCCGCTCTGGCTGAAATTCCTGGACGACGTGACGGGCGGCAATACGGACTTGAAAGCCTATCTGTCCCGAATCGTGGGCTATGCCCTGACTGGAACGACGCGTGAGCACGCCTTGTTCTTTCTTTACGGCACGGGAGGCAACGGCAAGGGTGTATTTTTAAACACCTTGGCGGAGGTGCTCGGCGACTACTCCATGACGGCGAACTCCGACACGTTCCTGGAATCGAAGGGCGACCGCCATCCGACTGACTTGGCGGCGCTTCGCGGGGCGCGCATGGTCATCGCCTCCGAGGTGGACCAGGGGAGGCGGTGGGCCGAGTCCAAGCTCAAGTCCCTCACCGGCGGCGATACCATCTCCGCCCGGTTCATGCGGCAGGACTTTTTCGAGTTCAAGCCGCAGTTCAAACTCTTCATCGCCGGGAATCATAAGCCCGCCATCAGGAGCGTGGACGAGGCCATACGGCGGCGTCTGCACCTTGTGCCGTTTACCGTCACCATTCCCCATGAGAAGCGAGATAAGGGCCTACAGGAACGTCTTCTGGCCGAGAGAGACGGCATCCTGGCTTGGGCCGTTCAAGGATGCCTGGAATGGCAGAAAACGGGCCTGCGGCCGCCCGAGGCGGTTCTGGGGGCCACAGCGGACTATTTCACCCAAGAGGACGCCCTGGGACGTTGGATTGAGGAAGCCTGCGTCAAAGAGCCCAACGCCACGGTCACGACGGCCGACTTATTCGCCGCTTGGAAAACGTGGGCCGAGACAGGCGGTGAGTTCGTGGGTTCCATGAAGCGATTTGCCGCTGAATTGGAGGCTCGGGGCTTTGCCCGGTGGCAGGACCCCCAGACCAGGCGAAAGGGTTTCCGGGGGTTGGCCCTCCGGTGAGCCAGCCAAAGCAAACCGAAAGGGTCGAAAGGGTTCCACCATTATCGGCGTCACGCGTGCGCGTGTGGACGGTCTATATGGCACAACCCTTTCGATGGTTTCGGAAGACGGTATGCAACCGGTTGCATCGTGTTGGCATCTCTGTAAAAAACAGGAGAAAACAAGAAGATGGCCAAGTTCGTGACAGGACAATCCGGCAACCCAGCGGGGCGGCCGAAGGGAGCAAGGAACAAAGCCAATGCTGAATTGGTCGTGCTCATCCAGGAGGCTTTCACACCGGAGGATATCCAGGCATTGCAGAAGAAGGCGATAGAACAGGCGATGGAGGGGAAGCCCGCGCTGTTGCTAGGGCTCATGGAATACGGCTACAGCAAGATGCCGAGGATAACGGAGGTGAGCGGAAAGGATGGCGGTCCTCTCACGATTCAATCCGACATTCGGAAGCTCTGAGGAAGTTCCGCCAAAGGCCGCCGATTAAGTTTTTTAAACGAAAAAAACCGATGTCCCTCTTTTGGTAAAATGGCTCTGGGCCAGACGTTGCGGCCTATTGTTCATTGAGACGGGCAAGCGAAACGAGGCGTCCGACGTCGGAAGCTTCGTCGAGAATTGGTCCGAGCTTGGACATTCGCTCCGTCGGAAAGTCGCGGGCGTAGTTCAATGGTAGAATAGAAGCTTCCCAAGCTTCGGACGTGGGTTCGATTCCCATCGCCCGCTCCGGTCTCAACGGCAACGGGGATCTGTTTAGTTCCGGCCTAAGGCGTCGCGCGCATGCCCAGAGGCGCCGCATTCCGCCGCCGCCAAAAAAACTACCATCTAGAGGAAATACGGTGACACCATACGGATTTCCCACCGCCGGACAGGATCGGCCCAGTAATAATCGGTATGGTGTCACCGTATTTTATTGCTTTCTTTGGATCTTCGTTGCCTCCTGGGGCCTTCCGTCGCGTTCTTTCGCGGCGGCTCCCGCCGGGCGCGCCGAGGCTCTTTATCTCCAAGGACGCTATCCCGAAGCCCTGAGAATCTATGAGCGTCTCGGCCGCCGGCGATCGGGCGGTCTGGCGGCGCTGCTCGACGCCGGAGCCTTGTCGGAGGAGATGGGCCGGCCGGCGGCCGCGGCCGGGTTCTACGAGAGAGCGGCGGCGATTTCGCTCTCGACGGACGTCCTCGATGCCGCGGGATGGGCCTGGTACCGGGCGGGCAAGCCCGGACGCGCGCGCCCCTATTTCGAGGAATCCCTTCATGCGACGGAGAGAGACGTCCTGGCTTATGTCGGGATGGGGAGGATTTGTCTCGGCGAGGGGCGCTTTCGCGCGGCGAATGGTTTTTTCAAGGAGGCCGCGAGGATCAAGCCGCGCTGGGCGCTCATATTCTACGACCTTGGCGAGGCGAATGAGCGCCTCGGACGCTTCCGCCGCGCCATCGGCTATTTCGCCAAAGCCGTCGCCGCGGACGCCTATTTTCTTGAGGCGCGGGAGGCTCTTGCCCGCGCTTATTTGCGATCGGGATCGGGGCTGTCGGGCGCGCTGCAGCTTCGGGAGCTTCTTCGGCTGGAGCCCGGCTCCAAGACGCGCGAAGCCTTCGAGAAAGCGAGGATCGGCGTTCTTCTCTCGTCGCTCGTTCGCGCGCCGAGCGGCTTCTCTCGCGTGCCGGCTTTCGTGCGCAACGCCATCGTGCGCGCCCGGTCGCCGCAAGAGGGGACCCTGCTGCGCATCGGGCTCGGAGCCGACTCCCGCGGGAGGCCGGCTCTCCTTCGGTACGCGGAGGCGAGCGCGACCACCGCCTACGACGTCCGGCGGCGCCAGGACGGTCCGGCGCTGGCCGTGGGCGGGGAGAGAGAGCCGTGCCAGATCGCTCTGCGCCGCATCGGCCGGAGGACATTCCTGGTGGCGAGGATCGGTCCGGGGCCGAATGTATGGTCGGGCGGGCCCCTCTATATCAAGCCCAGGAATAACGGCCTTCTTTACTGGTCATCGGGGCATTCTCGCGCCGCGGCGGCGCGAGGTCTTTACCCGGGAACGATCGAAATTCGCGTTGTGCCGCGCGCGGGGCGTTTCGAGTTTATCGACGTCGTCGACCTTGCCAACTACGTCGCGGCCGTGACGGCGTCCGAGATGCCTATCGACGCTCCCATGGAGGCTCTCAAAGCCCAGGCGATCCTCGCGCGCAGTTACGCCCTGTTCCTGAAGGGCCGCTCGCGCCGGCACGCCGCGGCGGGCTTCGATCTTTGCGACAGTCCCCATTGCCAGGTCTATGGGGGCTTCAGGCCCTGGATCTTCCGTGCGAGCCGAGCCGCCGCCTCTACGCGGGGACTGGTCGTTTTGCGAGGGAAGAGCGCCGCGCCGGTTGTGTATTCGGCGGACTGCGGCGGGATGACGGAGGGGGGAGGGGACGTGCCGGGCTGGAACCGCAGCCTGACGTGGCCCTCGGTCGTCGACGCCGAGGCCGCCTCATGGAGGCCGGACTCTCCCTGGAAGCTCAAGCGTTGGCTCGAAACTTGGCCCGACGCCTATTGCGGCCCGGCCTACGGCATCGCGCCCTCGCATTTCCGATGGGTGCGGGTCCTGTCGCGTCGCTCGCTTGAAAATATCCTCGACGAAAAATTCCGCCTCGGCCGGCTTCGGCGGATCCTGGTTCTTCGGCGGTCCCGTTCGGGCCGCGTCCAAGAGCTCCTGCTCGCGGGCTCGCGGCGCCGAAGGGTGCTTCGTGATGAAATGCAAATCCGGGCGCTTGGGGGGGCCGACCGTCTGAGGAGCTCCCTTTTTCGAGTCGAGCCGGAGTATGGCCGCGGGGGGAACGTGAAGAGTTTTGTGGTGACCGGCGCCGGCTGGGGGCATGGGGCGGGAGGCTGTCAATCGGG
>JAJZAK010000005.1 GCA_021799485.1 bacterium
GCTGATCTGTCCGATCGCGATGGAGAAGGGATTGCGCTTCGCGGTGCGGGAAGGCGGCCACACGGTGGGCGCCGGCGTCGTCACCGAGATCACGGCTTGAACGGAGGCGATTGAATGGGCGACCGCGTCATTCTCACCATGGGCTGCTCCGACTGCAAGTCGCGCAATTATTATTTCCAGCGCGGCAAGAAAAAGGACTTTAAGGTGGAGCTCAAGAAATTCTGCAAGCCGTGCGGTAAGATGACGCTCCATAAGGAAATGAAGTGAATCGTTCCTGGGGGTGTCGGTTAATTGGTAAACCATCGGTCTCCAAAACCGAGACTCCAGGTTCGAGTCCTGGCGCCCCCGCCGCGCTATTTTGATGAACGCTCATGCCGCGATTCAGTTTTTTAAGGAAGCCTATTATGAGCTCAGAAAATCCTCCTGGCTTTCCCGCAAGGACGCCGTCGCCTCCACATGGGTCGTCGTGTTCCTGGTGGCCGCGCTGTCTCTCTACGTGGCCGGGATCGATTTTGTCCTGTCCGTTTTGCTGGGCTCCGTATTGAGGGGACGATGACCGAACAAACGCAGACGACGACTCCGGACGGCCAAAAGACGGTCCAGCGGGGATGGTACGTGGTCCACGCCCAGACGGGCTTGGAGGATCGCGTGCGCCAACGCCTCGAGCAGAAGATGAAGGAGGAGAAAGTCAAGGACAAAATATTCGCGGTCCTTATTCCTTCCGAAGAGGTGGTGGAGGTTCGCAAAAACAAGAAGAGGGTCTTCAAGCGCAAATTTTTCCCGGGCTACCTCCTGGTGGATATGAAGGTCGACGAGGAAACCTACTGGCTTGTGCGCGGCGTGCCCGGCGTGACGGGTTTTCTGGGCGACCCGAAGCCCGCGCCCCTTCCCGACGAGGAAATCCGGGGAATTTTGGATCTCGCCGAGTCGTCCTCCCAGGCCAAGCCCAAGCCCGCGGTGCAGTTCGAAAAGGGCGAGAGCGTCCGCATCATCGAGGGCCCCTTTCGCCATTTCATGGGCGTCGTTGAGGAGGTCAATGAACCCAAGGCCAAGATCAAGGCCATGGTCACGATTTTTGGCCGGCCGACGCCGGTCGAGCTCGACTTCCTGCAGGTGGAGAAGGTGTAGCCGCCGGAGATATTAAAAGAGGATATCATGCCCCCCAAGAAAATTAAAACCCAGATCAAGCTCCAAATTCCCGCCGCGGGCGCCAACCCGGCGCCGCCCGTCGGCCCCGCTCTCGGCCAGCACGGCGTCAATATCATGGATTTCTGCAAGCAATTCAACGAGAAGACGAAATCCATGGAAGCGGGCATGACGATTCCCGTCGTCATCACGGTTTTCGATGACCGCTCCTTCACTTTCGTGACCAAGATGCCGCCCGTGGCGTCGCTTTTGAAGCGAGCGGCCGGGCTTGCGAAGGCCTCCGGGGAGCCCAATCGAAACAAGGTGGGCAAAGTGACGCTCAAGCAGGCGCAGGAGATCGCCCAGCAAAAAATGCCGGATTTGAACACCCGCGACGTCGACGCGGCGGTCGAGATGGTGAAGGGCACCGCCCGCTCGATGGGCATCGATATCGTGCCGTAGATTCCGAGGATTGAGAGGAACATGGGAAAAAGAAGCGCCGCTCTGGAGAAGGAAGTCAGCGTCGAGAGGCCCTACCCCTTGGCCGAGGCCGCGGCCCTGGTCAAGAAGCTCGCGACGGCCAAGTTCGACGAATCCGTCGAGATCCACGTCAGGCTCGGGGTGGACCCCAAGCAAGCCGATCAGCAGGTGCGAGGCACCGTCGTGCTGCCGCATGGCCTTGGAAAGTCGAAGAAGGTCGCGGTCCTCACTCGCGGCGAGAAGCAGCGCGACGCGACGTCGGCCGGGGCGGACAGAGTGGGCGCCGACGAGCTCATCGCGGAGATCGCCGGCGGGAAGATGGATTTTGACGTCCTCGTCGCGACTCCCGACATCATGAAGGACCTGGCGAAACTTGGAAAAATCCTGGGTCCTCGCGGACTCATGCCGAACCCCAAGAGCGGCACGGTCACCATGGACGTCGGGCGCACCGTCAAGGAATTGAAAGCCGGGCGCGTCGAATATAAGACGGACGAATACGGAATCGTCCACGCTGTCGTCGGCAAGGCTTCCTTCGACGCGGGGAAGATCGCCGAGAACGCCCAGGCGGTCCTTGACGCCCTCGTCAAGGCGAAGCCATCCGCCTCGAAAGGGGTCTATCTCCAGAGCGTCACCATCGCCTCCACGATGGGCCCCGGAGTCCCGGTGGACGCTTCGCAAAAGTTTTAAAAGTGCGTCGGCCGCTGGGCGCCGTTCTTTGGATACCCCTCGGCTTCGCCGGAGCGGCGGGCGCGGCTTATCTGTCGTCCGGCCTTTTAAGCGGCGTCATGGCGAGAAGCCGCGTCCCGGCGGTCGTAGCGGAAGAGCTTGGGAGGGGGGCTGATCTGGGAGCCGTTCCGGCTTTTCATCTTAAGGATTCCGCCGGCCGTGCCGTATCCAATAGCGATTTCCTAGGAGAGCCTTGGGTGGCCGCCTTCATCTTCACGCGCTGCCGGACGCTCTGCCCCATGATGGCCGCGCAAATGAAGGTCCTGCGCCGGGAGGCTCCGTGGCTGAGGCTCGTTTCATTCAGCGTCGACCCTGCGGACACCCCGATGGTTTTGGGGCGCTACCGCCGGAAGAATGGCCTCGACTGGATTTTTTTAACGGGTGGTCCCGGCAAAGTCGCTGATTTGAGCGTCCGGGGTTTCCACCTGGGCGCGCGTGTTCCTAGCGGCGCCGCCGCGTCGATCCTTCACTCGGATAAGCTCGTTCTGGTCGACGCCGGAGGCCATATCCGGGGCTACTTCGACGGTTCGGACTCCGTTGCCGTCGCCAAGCTCGCCGGCTTGGCCGCGGCGCTCAGGAAATGAAAATGAATCGTAAGGCGGCTGTGGTGTTGTCGTCGGTTCTAGCGTTAGGTATGGGCATATCCTGCGCGGGCAAACCTGAAAGCCATTCCACGACGGGCGTCATTGAGGAGATCCAAAACGGCGGGAAGACCCTCGTTATCGATCATAAGGACTTTCCGGGATTCATGGAGGGGATGACGATGCCCTTTGACCTCGCCACTCCCGATCTCTCCAAGGGCCTTAGGGCGGGCGACCGCGTGCGCTTCACCATCACGAGGCAGGGCGACGCTTGGCCGATCACGGCCATCGAAAAAATCCCGAAATAGCCGCGCTTATCAGCGGAGGCGGAGGGCTTTGGGCCCCTCCGCCGCCAGGATGGCGAGGCCAAGGATCAAGCTCGCCGCTCCCGTCGCGCGCGATAGGGACGCATAGGCTCCCGCCCAGCGCTTGAGCGCCCATCCGGCCGCCCGTTCCATGAGGAGGCTCAGCCCCACCATGCCGGTCATCGTCCCGAGCCCGAAGACGACGAGGTAAAAAAGAGCTTCCATCCGCCCCGGGATGAGAGCCAGGACCGCGAGCGCCACGGCGGCGCTTCCGGAGAGGCCGTGGATCAGGCCTACGAGGAAGGATCTTTTGAATGGCGGCTGGATCCCGTGCAGGTGGGGGTGGGAATGCGGGCCGGGCGTCAGGGGGTCATGGCCGTGCGCGATGTCTTGGTGCCGATGGGAATGATCGTGGGCGAGAAGGGAGCCTCTTCCTCCCGGCCTCACAAGGCTGCCGAGGCCCAACGCCACAAGGACGAGACCCACGGCCGATTCGGCGGCGGGGGCCCAATAAGGAGGCAGTCGCAGCCGCAGGATGATGATGGCGCTTCCGACCGCGCATAGAGTCAGGGCATGTCCGGCGCCCCAGGTCGCTCCGAGCCTCCACGCGCGCGATTGTCGCGGGGCGCTCGCGATGAAGGTGGAAACGGCGGCGACATGGTCGGGGTCGGCGGCGTGCCTCAGTCCGAGAAGCAGCCCCAGGCCCAGAACGGACAGGAACATGCGGAACTCTCAGCATTCAGCCATCGGCAGGCGGTTTGCGGCGAGAGCCGAAGGCCGAGCTAGCTTTTGTTGCCGGCCCGCGCCGCGTCGATCTTGCCAATAAGCTCGACGAAGTAATCAAGCGGATAGGCGCCGGCGACGGGGACGCCGTTGATGAGAAAACCGGGAGTTCCCATGAGCCCGAATTTCTTCGCCTCGGCCATGTCTTGCGCGATGCGGTCCTTGACCTTGGAGCTTTGGGCGTCCTTCTCGAGCTTGGCGACATCCAGGCCGAGGGTCTTGGCCGTTTTCTTGTAAAAGTCCTCGCCGAGTTCCGTCTGATGCTTGAAAAAGGCGTCATGAAGCTTCCATGCCTTTTTCCGGCTTTGGAGGGCCGCGGCGTAGAACCACTCGGCGGCCGGCATCGCGTTGGGATGCATGGGGAGGGGATTGTTCTTGTAGATCAGTCGCATGTCGTTGCCATACTTGGCGCGCAGCGCGTCGACGGTTTGCTCGGCGCGGCTGCAATAAGGGCATTGGAAGTCGGAGTATTCGACGAGGGTGTATTTCGCCTTGGGATTCCCCTCGATCAGGGACCAGGAATTGATCGCGGGCTGAAGGGGATGCTTGATGGCCTCCGCGGTCTTCTTTTTCTCCTCTTCCGCCTGCTGTTCCCGCTGGCGCATCATCTCCTGTTGATAGGCCTTCTGGAATACCGCCATGAACTCCTTGGGATGGTCCTGAATCACGTTGAAGATCAGGTCGGGATTATCGTCCAAGACGGCCTTAAGATCGGCGCGGGAGATCTTGGCCGCGGCGGCGGGAAGGCTCCAGACGGCAAGGGCTAAGCCGACGATCGGGGCTGAAAGTTTTTTCACGGATTGGCTCCTTATTTCAAAGGCTATCTAGAAGCGGCTTGATCAGGCAAGGAAGGATAGCATTTTCTATAATAATCCGCTGTGAGCCCTGAGACGGCGTCCGCCTCGAAAGCATCCCCTTTGCGCTTCTGCGAGAGCCCCTTCGGCTACGCCCGGCGCAAGACCCGCGTCGTCATGGTGGGACGGGTCGGGGTCGGGGGAAACAATCCTATCCGCCTTCAGTCCATGACGACGACGGACACCATGGACGCCGAGAGCACGTTTCGCCAGACCGTGAGCCTTGCCCGGGCCGGCTGCGAGATCGTCCGCATCACGACCCCGACCGTGGGAGACGCCCGCAAGATGGGCGAGGTCAAGGAACGGCTCGTCAAATCGGGCCTGGATGTCCCGTTGGTCGCGGACATCCACTTTTCGCCGCAAGCGGCGATGGAGGCCGCCGAATTCGCCGAAAAGGTGAGGATCAACCCCGGCAATTTCGCCGACTCGAAGCGCTTCCTCCAGCGGGAATACACCGACGCGGAGTACGCGGAGGAACTGGAGCGGATCGAGGAGGTCTTTGGGCCTTTGGTCTTGAAGCTCAAGCGCTTGAAGCGGGCCCTTCGCATCGGTTCCAATCACGGATCGCTTTCCGATCGCATCATGAACCGCTATGGCGACAGCCCGCTCGGCATGGTCGAAAGCGCGCTTGAATATCTGGCGGTCTGCGAGAAGCACGGCTTTTATGACGTCGTCTTTTCCATGAAGGCCTCCAATCCCAAGGTGATGATCGAGGCCTACAGGCTTCTCGTGGCGAGGCTCGACGCCGAGGGGCGCGACTACCCCATCCACCTGGGAGTGACCGAGGCCGGCGGGGGAGAAGACGGGCGCATCAAATCCGCGATCGGCATCGGCGCCCTTCTCGCGGACGGCATCGGCGACACGATCCGGGTCTCCCTGACCGAGGACCCGGAACTTGAAATTCCAGTCGCCCGCCATCTGGCGAAGCCTTTCCAAGAAAGGCCCGCCGAGAGGCCCTTGAGCGGCGTCGAAAAACGATCCTATTGCCGGGATGTTTTCGATTTCAGCCGCCGCCCGGCCTCCGTCATCGTCCTCGGCCCGGTCCGAGTCGGCGGCGAGGAGCCCGTGCGCGCCATGGCCGGTGCCGGCCATGGCGCCGCTGCGCCGGCGGCCCTTCAAAAGCTCGCCGCGAAATCGCTCGACCTCCTTCCCGAGATTTTGTCCTTCGAGGTGCGCTCGCGCGAGGATCTCGACGCGGCGCGCAAGGCCGTCGGCTTCCGCGCGGCGTCGAAGCTTCCGGTCGCGATCGCCGGCATCTTCGGCGGCGCCGAGCCGCCTTCTTCCGAGGCTCTCGATCTCTTCGACCTGGTCGGTCTGGAGAGATCTTCCCCGCGGGCTTGGACGGAGTTCTTGGGCTTGGCGTCGGCGCGGCGCAAGCCCGTTCTTGTCGAGGCTCCTGACGCGGACGGGGCCATGGACCGATTAACGCCCGCGTTGCGGCTGCATGCGCCGGCGCTCGTCGGCCTCGCGGGCGGCGCGAAAGACGAGGCGGGCCTTCTTAAGGAGTACCGCAAGCTCGCCTCCTTGGCCGCGGACGCGCCTATTCTCATCCGCGCTCCGCGCCGGGACGACGAGGAAAGCCGCGTTCTCGGCTCCGCGCTCTTGATCGGAAGCCTCCTCGCCGACGGCATCGGCGACGCCGCGACTCTTGACGGCTCTCTTGAGCCGGCACGCGCTCTTGAGCTGCTCTACAATGTCTTGCAAGGGGCCGGAGCCAGGGTCGTCAAGGCCGAGTTCGTCTCCTGCCCCTCCTGCGGCCGCACGCTTTTCGATCTTCAGACCACGACCGAGCGCATCCGCCAAAAGACGGGCCATTTGAAGGGCGTCAAAATCGCCGTCATGGGCTGCATCGTCAACGGGCCCGGCGAGATGGCGGACGCCCACTTTGGCTACGTCGGGGGCGCCCCCGGCAAGATCAATCTCTACGTCGGCAAGGACTGCGTCAAGAAAGGAATTCCCTCCGAGGAAGCCGTCGACGCCCTGATCGCCTTGATCAAGGCCCACGGCAAGTGGGCCTAAAGTCGGGGGTCAGGTCTTCATAATTCACGTGTCCGGCACCGGCTCGGCCGACGTCCAATGGATTCGCATCCCGGGCGGGAGTTTCATGATGGGGATGGACGATTCGAACAGTAATTTCAGCGATGCCAAGGCCGTGCACGAGGTGGCGGTTCCTTCTTTTGACATGTCGAAGACCTTGGTGACGAACAAGCAGTATCAAGCCTGCGTGGACGCCGGGGCGGACGGAACGGGGAAAGACTGGAGCGGCGGCAAGCTCGCGGTGGACTTCCATGGCGCTTCGCTCTAAATTCTTCCCCGGGGCGCCGCTCGCCGCCGCCCTGCTGGCGGCCGTTTTATGTCCGCCCGCCTTCGCCAAGAGCCTGAGCGCCCGGCTCTATGAGGCCGCTCGCGACGGCGACGCGGGTTCGGTGCAGGCGCTCCTTGACCAGGGTGCCGATCCCAACGCGCGGCATGGCGGCTGGATGATCCCGCCTTTCTTCTACTTCGCCAGCGGAGAAACGCCCTTATGCGCGGCGGCCAGGATCGGCCATGCCGATGTCGCGTCGTTGCTCCTGAAAGGCGGCGCGGACCGGGAGAAGACATGCCTCGGCGATGTTGCCGCGCCCATAGTCGGGTTATGGATCGGCCATGGCTATACGCCTCTCCTGGTCGCCCTCAAGAAAAATAACGTAGAAGCGGTGAAAGCTCTCTTGGCCGGATCGGCCGATCAAGCCATTAGAGACGTTGTCTCTCAAAGGGCTGCGCTTGGAGCTTGGGGGATAACGCGGAGCATCGGAAACGTACAAACGGGGACCTCATTTGGCCTTGTCTTTTACTTCCTCCCTTACTGGGAGGTCATGGATAGCGCCAGCACGCTGTTGGCTGGACTGCAGAAACAAGGCGATTTTCGCGCGACACGAGCCGTTCTCGCGGCCATCGGCGCCAATCCGAACGCTTCGAGAAACCTTTGGGATAAAATCGCCTTCGGGATCTCAAACGGCGACGTCGACGCCGTGAAATGGGCGGCGGCCAATAGTTGGCAGGGGCAAAAGCCGTCGCCAGCCGGGACGGCCGCGGCGGGGAGTTCGGACATGGAGTCGCAGGTCCGCCAGATCGAGGACAAGATCGTCTCGGACGTGGACGTGCCGCGATTCAAGCGGCGGCCAGAAAACCCGGACGCCATCGCCGTGGTCGCCGGCATCAGCCGCTACCAACTGCCTCTTCCGCGGGCGATGTATGCGCGCCGCGACGCCGCGACGGTCTACCGATACCTTCTGAGGCTGGGCGTGAAGCCAAGCCGCGTCAAGCTCCTGCTGGACGATAAGGCGACCGGAGGAGCCCTCAAGTACGCCCTCAACCGCTGGCTCCCGGACAACGCGAAGCCCGGCTCGACCGTCTACTTCTACTTCTCGGGCCACGGCGCCCCGGACGTCGGGTCGAACAGCGCCTACCTCGTGCCCTGGGACGGCGACCCCTCGGACTTAAAGGACACCGCCGTCGCGCTTGCGGACGTCTACGGGCGGCTCGGAAGGCTCGGGGCCAAGCACGTGCTCGTGGCGCTCGATTCGTGTTTTTCAGGCGCGGGCGGGCGCTCCGTCATCGTGCCGGGGGCGCGGCCTCTCGTGACGCGGCTGACGCAGGCGCTGCTGCCGCCCGGCGTCACGGCCATGACGGCCGCCCGGGGGGACCAGATCACGCAAGTCGACAAAGCCGCGGGGCACGGGCTTTTTACCTACTACTTCCTGCGCGGCCTCAACGAGGACATGGACGATGTCCGCAAGCTATGCGCGTATGTCGAGACGAAAGTGGCGGATCAATCGGCGCTGGCGGGCGTCCCGCAGAATCCTCTCTGCATGGGCCCGGACTTCGTGATCAAGTAAGGAGCCGACAAGTCATTGCATGGCGGCGCTGGATGACGCCGAGAACGTCCTGCTGGCGGCCGCACTGCTCGACGCGGATCAGGCCCGAAAGGCGCGCGAGCGCTTGGCCGCTTTGAAGCTCCCCTCGGACTATTTCCCTCAGGTCGCGCTTGATCTGGAGCTGGCCAGCAGGGAGGCGATTCTGGCCGCGCTCTCAAAGGCGTGGAATATCCCGGTTGCTTCTCCGTCGGCCTTGAATGGCCAGGATACGGTGTGGGACTGGGAGTCGTTGGCTTCCTACGAAATGTGCGGTAGGAATCTTTGACTGCCACTCTGCGCCGATCAAGAGAATTTTTCTCTGGCTGTGGCCCGTCCTGGCGCTTGCGGGCGAAATCAAACGAGGGCTCGATCAATCGGCGCCGGGCAAGAAGCTTCGCAGGGACGTCGTCCCGGGGTCTGGGGACAAGGCCTTTCGGCGCGCCGATGAGCTGGTCCAAGAGGCGATTGAGAAAGGAGCCGTCGAGGCGGTCTTTGGTCCCGCGGACGGCGGTTGGATGAAAAGCCGCTACCGGATCGGCAATTCTTGGGTCGACGGCTTCTTGACGACGCTCGATATCGGCGCGGACTCCAATCCTTGTCGGGACGAAAGGGGGCGCCCCCGGCAAGATCAATCTCTACGTCGGCAAGGACTGCGTCAAGAAAGGAATTCCCTCCGAGGAAGCCGTCGACGCCCTGTTCGCCTTGATCAAGGCCCACGGCAAGTGGGCGGAGCCTCCCGCCCTCGCCGAATCTCTTTAGGGCTCCGTCACAATAAGTTTACCCGCCGGCAATTGCCTTGCTCCACGGCCGGCGGTTAAAATGATGCCGTTAGAGATAGCGACGCGGCCGCGGGCCGCGAAGGAGGCCAGCATCATGGCAGTCATGTCGCCGGTTGATATTTTTCGGACGCCCAGAAAGCACGAGGGCGGAATCACCGTAGGAAGCGCGGATCGCTCGTATAAGGCTTTCGAGGCTCTCTACGCAACGTACGTCGCCATGCCGGTCGTCATCGGGCTCGCGATGGCGATGGGAGTGATGGCGAATTGGGAGAACTACCTGGCTCCCGCTCTGGGCTTGGGGCACGCGGCCGCCACGGCCGTGACCAGGATCTCGGGTCTTCTTGAGATCGCTCTCGGCGGCTTCGTGGCGGTCAACCCGAAAATCGGGGCGCAAACCGCCGCCGCTTGGCTCTGGGTGGGGGCGCTCAACTTCCTGATGACGCCGGGGCATAAGGGGCTTCTCATCGCTGTTTTAACCCTGTCGGTGGGGGCGTCGGCGTTGTCGCAGTTGGCGGAGGAGTTCGGAGCGCGCGTGTTCAAGCCTTAACGGGCGTCTTCGGGTTGCTCCATGCGCGCCGCCGGGGCCTAAGCCTTGGGAGGGCGACGGCGGCGGACGCGGCGGGCCTTCGATGTTCGATGGCCCGCCGCGTTGATTTTTAGGATCTTCCCGACTACACTGTAGGCTCTGGGGAAAAAGTCAGGCTGGCTTGCGGCCTGGGCCGCGGTTCTTTCCGCGGCGTTCTGGGCGCCGTATTTGGCGGAGAAGCGGGCGCTGTTTTCCGACCTGCTTTTGCGCCTTTTCTATCCCAATGCCTGTCTGATCCAGGAGAGCTTTCGAAACGGGCGGCTGCCTTTTTGGAACCCGCATATCTACGGCGGCGTTCCATTCCTGGCGAACATGCAATCGGCCGTTCTGTATCCGGCGAGCTTATTGTATGCCTGCCTGCCTTTCCCATCGGCTCTCGCCTGCTTGCAGATCATCCACTCGTTTTTGGCCGCGGCCTCCATGGCGGCTCTCGCCGCGGATACGGGCCTCTCGGCGCCGGCGTCCCTGCTGGCAGGCATCGTCTACGCCTTCAACGGATACGCGACCCTCCACTATTCCGCGCCCAGCAACTTCGATTCTTACGCCTGGATGCCTCTGGTTTTGATGCTTCTGGGGCGCGCCTGGAGGCCCGGCCCCAGCCTCCGCTATGCCGCGGCGGCGGGCGCCGCCTGGGCCCTTGAAATTTTGGCGGGACACCCGCAATTCGCCTTTTACACGGGGCTGGCGGGCGTCGTGCTTGCGGGGATGGACCTTCCCGCTTCGTCGGCGCGGCCTTGCGCCGCTCGAAGGATGGGGCTTTTCATCGCCGCCGCCGCGGCGGCGGCGATGCTAAGCGCGGTCTTATGGCTGCCGGCCGCCCAGCTTGCGGCATCATCTCCCATGTCGGCAGAGCTCGGCTACGATTGGGCGACGAGCTATTCCCTGCCGCCGTGGGACGCCTTGCGCATGCTCGTCGTGCCGTTATGGGCCGGCGCCTTTTCGCCCCAGGGAGACCCTTCCGTCGTAGGGTTTTACTTCGGCTGGGTTGCCGCGGTCTTCGCGTTCTGGAGCCTGCGAGCCGATCGCGGGCGCATCCGCGGCCCCGCGCTGCTGGCGGGGATCGGCGTCGCCATGGCTTTGGGGCGGCATCTCCCTGGCTACCATCTCCTTTACAAGCTTCTGCCGCCGTTGCGCCTCTTTCGTTTTCCGGCCCAAGCGCTTTGCCTGGCATGCCTGGGATTCGCGCGGCTCTCCGGCGAAGGATTGGAGGAAATCCTGCGCCGGGGCATTCTTCGGCCGCGCGCGGCGTTCCTTTTGATCCTGGCCGTGTTCGCGGAATATGATCTGTTCGCCGCCCGCGCGGTGCAAACGATTGACGCCTCCCTCTACGCCTACCGTTCGCCGGTCGCTGAATTCATCAAAGCGCGCGGCGGCTTCGGCCGCGTCATGATGACGCCCAGGACCCGAGCCGCGCTGCGCCGTGGAGGCGCCAGCCAGATGGCGGCGTGGCGCGGATTTCGTGACTCTCTTCTTCCCAACCTCGCCGCGGCCGAGGGCCTCGACGACGCGGACGGCTTCGAAGTGATGCGTTTCGCCTCCTACGACCGCGTGCTGTCTCGGATCGACGCCGACCCGCGCTCCGAGTGGCTCAACCTGCTCGACGTCCGCTATCTTCTGACCTTTTGGGATCTTCCTGCCGATCAATTCACGTTGTCGCGAAGCTGGGGGCCGCTGCGTCTCTACGAGAACACGAAGGCGCTTGCCAGGGCGCGGATCGAAGGCGCGTGCGGGAGGGCGATCATTCGGTCCTATGAGTCGGATCGTGTCCTCGTCGAGACGACGGCGCAATCGCCGGGGCGCCTCATCCTGGCAGACGTGGCGGCCCCAGGCTGGCGCGCGATCGTCAACGGCGTCCCCGCCGCCATCGTCCCTTACAAAGAGACGCTGCGCTCGCTCGGCGTTCCCGCCGGGAAAACGCTCGTCGAGTTCCGGTACCGGCCGCCGCATTTCGTCGTCGCGGCGAGCCTATCAGCGGCGGGCTGGCTGTTGTTGGCCGCCCTTTGGGGAGCTTCCGTTCTCCGGCGTCGACGGCGGGACGATTAAAGGCGGCTCCCGCGTCCACTTTCCGAGGTCCTTGGGCGTCGGCAGGGAGGAGCGGTTCCATCCTCCCCCCAAGGCCTCGATTAACTGAATGCCGGCGGCGATGTATTGCGTCTCGTAATTGAGATCGGTCTGTTTGAGTGATAACAAGGTCAGCCGGACCATCACGACATTGAGCCTCGAATCGAGCCCCGCTCGATATCGGACCGTCTCCTCCGCGAGATTTCTGCGCTCCGCGCGGACGGCCGCCTTTTGTCGCAGGATATCCTTTGCCGAGATGCGCAGGGATGCCATGTCGTCCTCGACTTGCTGGAAAGCGGCGAGGACGGTCTTGCGGTAATTGGCGACAACCTGGCGGTAGGAACGTTTGTATTGCCGGAGCGTCGCCTTGCGAAGGCCCGCGTCGAACAGTGTTTCGACGAATCCGCCGCCAAAAGCCCACATGCGGTCGGCCCAGTTCGCCCAGTCTTGAAAGGCGAAGGCGAGATAGCCGGCGGTTCCCGAGAGGGAGAAGCTCGGGTAATAGGCCGCCCGCTGGACCCCGATTTGATAGTTGGCCTGAGCGACCGCTCGCTCGGCCGCGGCGATGTCAGGGCGGCGTTCGAGCAGGTCGGAGGGCAAGAGGGCGGGAACTCTAATCGTCGGAAGACGGAAGGGCTTGACCGCGATCGAAAAGATCGAGGGCGGCTCCCCCAGGAGGACCGCGATCGCGTGTTCATACTGGGCGCGAAGGATTCCCGCGTTCTCCGCCTGCCCCCGCGCCGCCTCGTAGGCATATTCGGCTTGAGCCACGGTTTGGTCGGAGGCGAGCCCTGCTTTGCAAAGCGCCCGGTCGAGGCGAAGGGCCTCGAGGTCCTCTTCGGCGGTTTCCGCGAGAACGGCCTTGAGCGCGTCCTGGCCGCGCAGCTGGTAATAATCGACGGCGAGATCGCCTTGCATGGTCAAACGAATGTTCTGCAGGTTGGCGGCGCTCGCCTGGGCGGAGGCGATGTTCATTTTAACCGTATTCTTGGTTTTGCTCCAAAAGTCGGGAGTCCACGCCGCGTCGAAAGGCAGCGAGTACATGTCGAATGACTTGTTGACGAAAAAGCCGAACGGAGTCGCGGCCAGGTAATTGTTGGTGACGGCGGGAGACATGGACAGGGATGGATAATACTGGGCGCGCGACTGCTTGACGATGGCGCGCGCGACGAAGAAACTCGCGACCGCCGCTTGAATGTCGAGATTAGCGCTGGATAGCCGCTCCTCGTAGGCGTTGAGCTCCGTGTCCTTAAACATCAACCACCACTCGCCCCGGTTCTCGGAGCCGGAAGGCTGAGCTTTTTTCCAAAAAACACCGCCCGGAAGCGCCTCTTTGTAGGCCGGGGGGGCGGTGAAGGATGGAGGCGCGTAACGGGGCGCCAGGTCGCAGCCCAAGAGCAAGACGCCCGCCAAAAGCAAGACGATTGGTGTTAGACGCCTACTCGCCGATATAGACATCGACTAATTCACCCGCAAAAACCTGAACATTTTGAGGTTTTGGGAAGCTGAAGATCACGGGCAAAACCCGCACATCAACCCGCTCCTGTCTTTCGTCCGTCAACTGAATCTTGGGAGAGACGAAGGGTTGGACGCGAACGAAGGAAAGCGGGATCCGGATATCCGTCCCCCGCACCTCCATCTGCGCCTTGATTCGCGAGACCGGCGGAAGCCTTGGGATGAGGATCTCATCCACGTAGCAGCGGAGCTGGAGCCCCGCGATAGAGGAGCCCATGACGACGGGGGGATCATAGCCTTGCGTATAGGGGTCGTAGACCCCCTGGGAGGAGACGTAGCTGCGGGTTGTCGTATTGACCTGCGTGACCACGCCGGAGGAGGGAGCCCGCAACGTGTACTTCACATCGAGAGCGACGGCCGCATCGTAGGTGCCTTTGTAGGTTGCGGCGAGTTGAATCGCCGAATCGAGGGCATCCCGACTGATCGAGCCCGGGTCGAGGCGATAGGCTCTTCGGTCCTTGGCCAAGGTCTTCTCGGCGCTTTCCCAGGTCGCGAGAGCGGCGGCGGCCTGAGCCCTCGGGACGGTATCGTCAAGCTCAATAAGGAGGTCGCCCTTCTCCACATGCTGGCCTTCGGAGACGTGGATGCGCGTGACCGTGGCGCCGACTTCCGGGAAAAGATCGATGTCCGACGCGCTGGGCTGGGCGCTTTCGATGATGCCCTCGGCGTAGATTCCATTCGGATAAGGATTTTCGAACGGCTTGAACGCGGGAGGAAGCGTCGGCGGCTTTTGCCCCATAAAATACGCCGAGATGAGCGCGGCCACAAGGCCCGCGGCGGCAAGGCCGAAGATGATCTTGTTTCGCATATTAGGAGTGCGGGACCGACATTTCTCCCTTGAGCCGGCCGTCCTCCATCATGATGATGCGGCTGGCGTATTCGTAGATGCGATTGTCGTGGGTCACGACGACGATACAGCGGTTTTCATTGAGGATGTTTCGCTTGACGAAGCTTACGATGTTGCGCCCGGTTTCTCCGTCCAAGGATGCCGTCGGCTCATCCATGATGAGGATTTCCGGACGGCTGGAGATGGCTCGCGCGATCGCGACCCTCTGCTGCTCGCCGCCGCTCAATTTCACCGGGGGGAGGCCGGCTCGTTCCTTAAGGCCGACGATGTCCAGATATTTGGATGCTTCCCTCACGGAGCTCTCCCAGTCCTGTCCTTTGACGATGAGTGGTATAGCCGCATTCTCGGCCGTGGTGAGCCGAGGGAAGAGATGATAGTCTTGAAAAACGAATCCGATTTTATGGAGACGGAATGAGGCGAGAGAATCGACGTCGAGCTTCCAGATGTCGACGCCGTCGACCACAACCGAACCTGCGTTGGGGCGGAGGATGCCCGACAGAACGCTCAGGAGAGTGGTCTTGCCGCTCCCCGAGGGGCCAACGATATAAGGCATCTCCCCGAAGCGAGCCTCGAAATCCACCGATCTGAGAGCCGTGATCGCCGCCGCGCCCTCTCCGAAAGTCTTGACCACACCGACGGCCTTGATGGCGACCTTGGGCATGTCAGCCTCGGAATATGTCGAACGGCTCTATGCGAAGGACCCGGCGCACCCCAAAATAGCTTGAGATGGCAGAGATCACGGCGGCCATGAGGAAGGCGATGGAGAGGTTGAAATAATTTATGGTCGAGGCGTAATCCGGCAGACGCAGTTTGGCGATCGCGATGATGACGACGATGAGACCTACTCCCAGTCCGTATCCAGTCAATGACGTGAAGCCGGACTGGAAGAGAATCATCATGACTAATTGACGATTCGTAGCCCCGATGGCTTTCAAGGCGCCGAATTTCTCCATGTTCTCGATGATGAAGGTATAAAAGGTTTGTCCCGAGATCGAAAGTCCGACGATGAAGCTCATGACGGTCATGACAAGTATGTTGATGCCGATGCCGGTTTGGAATTTATAGAAAGCCGAAATCTTGGCGATAAATTCGTCGGCCGTCAAGGCGAGATAGCCCAAGCGGCGAACGGCATCCTTGATGCCGGGGATGTCGGCTTGGCTTTTAGGTTCGACGAGGACATAGGAGACGGTGAAGCGCGGGTTCGGAACGTACTGCAGCGCGCGGTAGTAGGTGGTGTAGAGGGTCGGCATGCCGAAGAGGCTCGGGCTTGCCACCTTGGCGATGCCGGAGATGATCGCTCGGTTGTCATTGAGTTCGAATCTCGTGCCGATCTTGGGATATTCAAGTTTGGAAAACTCGGGATCATCGACGGCGATAAAGGAATTCTCCGCGTAAATATCCTCAATGCGGCCTTGAAGAAGCTGCGGGCGGCCGAAGAGGGTCGTATCATCGAGTCCGAGGATGGTCGCCGTTTGGTAGAGGCCGCTGGGAAGCTTGAGAAGGGCCGCGCCGGAATAGAGCGGCACGGCGAACTTGACGCCCGGGATGCTGCGGACGTAGTCGAGGAGATAGTCGGGCATGCCAATCGAGTTGGCGACTGTCTGGACTGACGGGTCCATCACCCACATCGAGGCCCCGATATTGATGACCGTCGAAGAAGCTCGGATTAGAATGCCGGCGAATAAGGCGGTCATTTGGACCATCAAAAAGACGGCGAATGTGATTCCAATGACGAGCGCCGAGAACTTGGCCCTGTCGTTGACGAGAAGCTTGAAGGCTAGAAGGAAGATTCCGTTCATCGGCCCGAATTCCTCTCAAAAGTAGAGCGATGATAGGAACAAGCAACGAAATGACCACCCTAGTGAAAGGCGCGCGAGAGGGGTATCAGCCTTCGATCGGAGCCGCTTGCGGGCCGGAGGGCAAGGCTTCGATATTTGTGGCGGGATCGCCGGCGGTCGCGGAGCTTGCGAGAAAGGCGGCGGCGGCGGCTAGGCACAGGAATCCTCCTAAGCCTACGGTCATCGGCGCCCCGAAGCTTCTGGCGCCGAAGCCCGCGAGAAGGCTGCCGAGGGGGGAAGTCCCCATGAAGGTCATGGCAAAAAGGCTCATCACGCGCCCGCGCAGAAAATCGGGTGTGAGGGTTTGGAGCAAGGTGTTGCTGCCGGCGTAGGCCCACAAAAGGCCCCAGCCGGCCCCGGTGCAGGCGGCAAGGCTCAGCGGGAAGCTTTTTGAGGCGGAGAAGACGATGATGGAGAGCCCGTAGACGACGACGCCAAGGGCGATTTCCCGGCAACGTCCGGGGCCGTCCTCGCGGGCCGCGAGCAAGAGCGCGCCCGCGGCGGCCCCAATCCCCGAGGCGCCCATCATCAGGCCGAGCCCGCGAGCCCCGACGCCTAGGATGTCCTCGGCGAACGCCGGCATCAAGGTCGAGAAAGGCGCCATGCAGGTCAGGCCGAAGAGGGCGAGAACCGCTGTCATCACCGGCCGAGACCGGACGTAGGCCAGGCCCTCGCCCAGGAATTGCGCGTAGCTCCCGGGGCGAGGGCTCGCCGCCCTGGGCGCCAGCCGCATCAAGGAGAGCGCGACGAGGACGGCCAGGAAACTCAAGCCGTTGGCTAAAAAGCAGCTCCATTCTCCATAGGCCGCGAGCATAAGCCCCGCGATGGCGGGGCCGATCGTTCGGGCGATGTTTCCCAAGGACGAGTTGAGAGCGATGGCGTTGCCCAGGTCCGCGGGGCCGACCATCTCGACCACGAAGGCTTGGGTTGTCGGCATGTCGAAGGCCGTGATCGCGCCGAGGAAGGATGCGAGAATAAATATCTGCCAGATGCGCACGGCGCCCGAGGCCGCGAGGTAGGCAAGGACAAAGGCCTGGAGAGCCGCCAGGCTTTGCGTGACGAGAAGAACGTTGCGGCGCTTAAAGCGGTCGGCCGTCATGCCGCCGAAAAGCCCTAAAATAAAGATCGGGATCTGGTCCGCGAAGGCGATGAGTCCGAGGAGGAAGACGGAGCGGCTGAGACGGTAGACGAGCCAGCGCTGGGCGGTCATCTGGGTCCAGGTCCCGACGAAGGAGACAAGCTGCCCAAAAAAATAGAGCTTGTAGTTCCGGTGCTTGAAGGAGCGCAGGGCGCGCGAGAGCGCCACGGTCATGGAGCAGCGCCGACGCCGGGAGATCGCGACGAAGGGCCTCTCGCGACTTCCAGCAGATTGATCCCCAGGAGCTTGCGTCGGGATTTAGCGTAGCTGGCGAAATAGGCGCCGGCCTTCTCGTCGACGACGCGTCCCAGCCTCTCGGAGGCGTGCCGGAAGTAGAGCGCGCCGTCCTTGCGAATGAGGAATCCCTGATGCGTGACGAGCGTCGGGGCGTTTGGGTCGTCTTCACGGACGAGGTTGGCGATCGTGCCGCTTGGAATCAGGGACTCCAGGGCGGCGAAGCGGGATAGGGGTAGATAGGGGAGGCTCGCCGGTCCGTCGGGGATGTCTTGGCCAAGGGCTCGGAGCGCCGCCAGCTTCGAGTCGATGTCCGACGGCGGCGCCTTCTCGAAGCCGTGGAGGTCCTGCTCGGTCTTTCCGGCGTACCAGCGCCTTTTCGAGATGGTCTTCGTGGCCTCTCGCGTCGCGGGGCCGGCCAGTCGAGCGGTGACGTCGATCAAGAAGCCCGCGCGAATGTTGTTGGGAATCCAGTCCGCCTCGGGAAAATGATTGCGCTCCCCATACCGGGCCGTTCCGTTGCGATAACGGATTTTCCGAAGGATTCCGAGGGCCGCAGGGAGCCTGGGCTCGATCGCGAGGGCCATGACTTGCTCGATATAGGTGGTGCAGTCGAACGCCTGGAAGTCGTGAAGCGGCCCGCGGTCGAATCGGGCGTCGGGCCCCTCGCCCAGGGGATGAATCTTGTAGGGCGCGCCGAGGAAGCCGGCGCTGACCATGTCAAGGCGGCGGCGCAGCGGCTCCCGACGGATGGCGGCCAGGCGGGCCGACAGTTCCGGCTCGCTCAACTCGTAGTAAGGCTTGGGGATCGTCGGCCCGGCGGCGAGGGCGCCTTGGTATGCGAGCATGGATGTCATGAAGGTCAGCGTCGTCCAAGGCATGAGAAAATTATACGCTATCTTTGGAAAGCTTATGAGAAAGAGCGCGCGCTGCATTGCCGTTCACGGCCATTTCTATCAGCCGCCGCGGGAGGACCCATGGACTGGGGAGCTTCCCCAGGATCCCTCGGCGGCGCCGGATCATGACTGGAACGAGCGCATCGCGCGCGAGTGCTACGTTCCCAACGGCCACGCCCGGGTGACCGGCGGCGGGAACGAGACTCTCCGGCTTGTCAACAACTACCAGTCCCTGAACTTCGATTTCGGCCCGACCCTCTTGCGCTGGTACGTGAAAAAGCATCCCGAGGATTACAAGAAGATTGTCGCCGCCTACCGCGAAAGCGCGCTTCGCCTCGGCCATGGCAACGCCATCGGCCATCCTTACCACCACATTATACTTCCGCTTCTGAGCCGCCGGGACCGGCTTACCGAGCTGCGCTGGGGGTTGGCGGACTTTAGGCGGCGCTTCGGCAGGGGGCCGGAGGGGCTATGGCTCCCCGAAATGGGGGTGGACGTCCCAACCCTTCACGACGTCGCCTCCATCGGGATCAAATTCGTCGTCCTGACATCGTCCGAACTGGACGCGGTGGCGCCGCTTGGTTCCGACGACTGGAAGCCGCTTTCGGATGCCGGGGGCGTCCCACTCGAGCCTTTTGCCTGGTCGGACGGGAGCCAGAGCTTGGCTTTGTTTTTCTCCGACGCGGAGCTTTCGCGAAGAATTTCCTTCGAAAAGCTGCTCTCGAACGCTGGAGCTTGCGCGGATGCGATGGCGGATTCCCTCGGGCAGGCGGGCGGGGCTCCCCGGCTGCTGTGCGTCGCGACGGACGGGGAGACGTTCGGCCATCACCAGAAGTTCGCCGATATGGGGCTTGCCTATCTCTTTGCGGAGGAGCTCCCGAAGCGAGGCCTGGTCGCGACGAACTTCGCCGCGTACCTCGCGTCGCATCCGCCGCGCCGCCGGGCGCGGCTCAAGGCGGGCCCCCAGAACCTCGGCGTCTCTTGGAGCTGCGCTCACGGCACGCGGCGCTGGCGGGATGCCTGCGGCTGCGGCGCCGAAGGCAAGAGCCAGGCTTGGAAGAGGCCGTTTTTCGAGGCGATCCGCTGGCTCAACCTCGAGATCGGCTCGATCTTCGTGGAGGCGGGAAGGGACGTTTTCCGGGATCCCTGGGCCGCGCGCGAGGATTACGGGGAGGCCCTGGCCGATCCCTCGCGCTACGAGTGGAGCCTTCTCTTGTCCCGGCACCTCAGGGTTCTCGGCCCGGCCAATAGAACCGCGGCGAAGGTCCTCCTCGAGATGGAACGGCACGCGCTGGCCGCGATGACGAGCTGCGGCTGGTTCTTTACCGATATCGGCGGGATCGAAGCGGTGCTCAACCTCAAAAGCGCGGCGCGAGCGATCGAGCTTGCGCGCGAGGCTTCCGGGATCGACATCGAGCCGGAGTTCCGGCGTCGGCTCGCGGCCGCTCCCTCCAACGATCCGGCCCTGGGAACGGGGGAAGGGGTTTACTTGGAGCTGGCCCGGTCTGCGGGAAAGCTTGCCAGTTCTTCCCTGACATAGTGCAGGACGGCCGGGGCGAGAAGCATCCCCGCGATCCCCATCACCATCTCGCCGACCAAGAGCCCCAAGAGCACCTGCCACATGGGCAGCTTCGTGCGCGCCCCGATGACGCGGCCGGTGAGAAGATAGAGAAAATGGTGAATCACGAAGACGAAGATGGCGGCCGCGACGAGAGTTTTGAGCGACACGGCGAGCGCCGCCGCAAGCAGGATCACGTTCGCCGCGATCAGGCCCGCCACGGGTATGATCCCCAAAACGAAGGTCGCCAGGATGACGAACTGCGGGCTCGGCAGTCCGGCCGCGAAGGCGAACACGGCGATCATGAGGGTGTTGACCGCCGAGACGAGGACCTGGGCAAGCATCACCAGTTCGAAGCTTTTCAAAAAGGAGACGACTCGCGCGTCAAACTCGATAGCGAGGAGATCGGCGAGGTTGCGCGCGCTTCGCGGCGGGCCGGGGCTTAAAAAGCAGAGCACCGCGACGATCACCGCTACGAGGAGCCTTAGGAAGTCCTTCGTGAGGAGGCTCCCGGCCTTTGTGAGGGCGCCGGCGTTGCTCTTTAAAGCGTTCAGAACCGCGGGCTTGATGTCGTCCGCGGTCCCGATCGGGAGCGAGAGGCCGTGGTCCGCCGCGAAATCGTTGATTTTTGGAAGAACGCGGTCGACGAGTTCGGGAGCCTTTCTAATCGCGACCTTAAAGAAGCTCGCGAAGGTAAGGGAAAGAGCGGTGGCCGCCACGATAAAGACGGCGAGGGTCGCCCAGCGAGTGAGCATGGGGGAGGCGAAAGGCTTGATCTTTCTGTGGGTGAGGTCCAGGATGATGTAGGAGAAGAGTCCCGCCAGGAGCATCGAGCCCGCGTGGAGATAGATCACCGCGACCGCGATCGCGGCAAAGATGAGAAACGATGCGAGACGGGGCCGGCTCATCCGTCAAACGATACAAAATGAAGGGGCTCGTCCGCGAAGTAAGCGGCCGAGCCCCTGACGACTGCGGCGCGCTCGTTATGGGGTCACGACCACGCGGCCTTTGACCCCGCCCTTGCGAAGACGGTCGATGACCTCGTTGATGCGATCCAGCGGCGCGAACTCCTCGTCGTTGAGCTCAAGCCTGCCGCGTTCGACGAGCGAGACCACCTCGCGCAGCTCCTTGACCGTGCCCCAGAGCGTGGCTTCGAAGGCGCTCTCAAAGCGGCTGTTGTCCATGACCCTGAAGCGGGCCGTCCCTCCCGCCAAACCCACTTGAGTGACCTTGCCCGAGGATCGTGTGACGGCGATCGCGGCTTCTAGGGTCTGATCGGAGCCCACGAAATCGAAGGACGCACAGACGCCCTTGCCGCCAGTCAGGTCCATGACCTTCTCGACGATCTCGGGGTCTCTGCCGTTGAGCGCGTGCTCGGCTCCGTAGTTTCTCGCGAGCTTGAGCTTGTCTTCGGAGATGTCGACCGCGATGATCGGGGAGCCCGAAAGCATCCGAAGGAACTTAACCCCGTACTGGCCGAGTCCTCCGAGGCCGATCACGAGCGTCATGTAATCGGGTTCCAGATAGCGCCGGGCCCGACGCACGGCCCGGTAGGGGGTGAGCGCCGCGTCCGCCAGGGGCGCGGCGCGCTTGGGGTCGATCGTTTCGAGCTTGACGAGATAACGTTCGCGAGGGACCAGAAGGTCTTCGGCATAGCCTCCGTTCCAGCGGGACAGTCCGGCCCATTGGGGCTTGGAGCAGAGCTGCTCGCGGCCCGTTACGCAGGCGTCGCAGGTTCCGCAGCCCCAACCGCCGTAAACGACGACGGGATCCCCTTCCTTGAGAGTCGTGACGCCGGATCCCAGCGCGGAGACGTAGCCGGCGTTCTCATGACCCAGCGTCAAGGGGAGTTTGACGTCGAGCGGGATTTCACCGTCGATGACGTGCAGGTCGCTGTGACAGAATCCCGAGCCCGCGATTTTAACGAGGACTTCTCCCGGTCCAGGTTTTGGAAGCGGCACTTCGTCCATCGTGAGCGGCTTGTGATATTCGTGCAAGCGGGCGGCTTTCATGATCAATTCCTCCTAAGGCTCCCGAGGAGCGCTTGTAGTCTAAAGCCCGTCGTCGCAACGATCGGACCATGGAGCGTGATGGGAATAATTTTAATTGACAACTCCCCGCGCCACTCGCTATGTTTGACGGCATGGTCGAGATTTTGGAGCACCTGATCTCCCAGTGCGCCTTGCACCCGGATCACGAGCGAGCCAGGCTCTACGCGGAGCTGATGCGCTCCGAGCTTTTTGTTCTTGCCCTGGGCAAGGCCGGCTCCGCCGAGCGGCAAGTCGAGGAACGGGGGGACTTTTCCTTATGGGCCGACGGCGACGGCAAGGACGGCGGCGTCTGGGCCCTGGTCTTCCCGTCGCGGGAGCGCGCCCAGGAATACGCCGATGCGCGGAGTCTCGTCCCGCCGAAAGGCCGTGAATATTTTTGGATGGGCTACAAGCCGCTGTATCTCTTTTCAATGCTCGGCCGCTCGCAGAATCTGGCGGGAGCCAGGCTCTATTTGGACGAGCAGGCGTCGCTCCGCATTCCGCGGGGGGCTTTATCGGAGCTTTCCGAAGGCCGTGTCCCGGAAAGTTAGTAGGGGAAGATATCCGTCAGGGATGTCTGCCGGAGCGCGCCCAGGCCTTCGTGGGTTAATAGCTCTGGACGGGTCCTTTCCCGCGGTCCCAGAATGCAGAGCGTTGGAATGGCGCGGCGGAAGCGCTTGGCGAAGGATTTGAGAGACGAATAGGAATAGCGCTGGGCCTTGGCGTAGCGCTCGGGCCTGGGGTCGCCTTCGATCCCCTGGTCTTCCCAGTTCATCAGCCGCCATGGGATGTCGCGGAAAAACACCCGGTCCGCCCGGTAGTTTTCCAGAAGGCCCTGCTTCGTCTCGTCAAAACGCGTTCTCGAGAAGGGCGTCCTGCGAAAGAGCCGCGATAACAGGACGGAGGCCTCGGGGGTCTTATCCGCCTGGCAGCCGAGCGCGCCCCAAGCGAGGTTCTGATCTCCCTTGATCGGACCGGGAAGGTAGCCGCCGGAGGCGTAATAGGCGAGGGAGCGCGATTCCCGGATTTCCTGGAAGATGACGGAGCTCATGTCCCCGCCCATGTAGCCCGAATAATACTCGTAGTCGACCGCGTGAGAAAGATCGAGGATCTCGTCCGGGATGTAAAGGCCCACGCGGGATTGGGCCATGTCGCGGGCGAAGAAAAAAATCGTGGGGCTCGCGGGAACGCGCAGCCGCAGAGGGGGACGCTCTGGGGGCGTCTTCGTGCCCGAGTCCGCGACGAGACGCCGGACGTCTTCGGCGGGACGGTTGCCGACGTAGCCCACCCGGCGGCGGTAGCTCCACAGGGCCTTGGACAGCCGCGTGAGCCTTCCGATGGAGAGCTCGGAGAGCTCCTTGTCCGAGAGTTCGTTGAGGACGGGGCTCTCCTTGCCGCGCCGGGCAAACTCGTCGAGGGCGTGGAAGATGGCGTCCGGATTTTTCTTGTCGTCCTGATGGGCGCCGATTTCGACGTCGATCATGCGGGAGAGGGTTCGCGTCGAGACGACCGGGCGCGAGAAACGCGCCCTCATGAGGGCGAGGGAGTCCTCCAAATGCCGGTCGAGGCCCGAAACATGGACCGAGGCCTGTTCCGGGCCGCAGCCATAATAGAGGCTCGTCCCCATGCCGTAAAGCTTCTTTTTATAGGCCCTGGCCGAGAGATCGCGCGCTCCCGAGAGGTCCCACAGCTTGAGCGCCTCGCAGAGGCGGCGGCTCTCTCGTTGGCCGAAGTCGAAGCGGAAGGTCAGGGAGAAGATGTCGTTATAGGGATTCTTCGCGGCAATCAGTTCCCCCGCGCCGGGATTGATCTCCACGTAGTCGCGGCCCGGGGAGAGCCAACGGGGTTCGATGGGCTTTGCCGGCATCCGGAGGATGGCCTCGGCGAACGAGGATTCGCGCGAGGGCTCGATTTTGACGGGGGTAAAATGAGGCTTTTCGATCTTGGGGATCTCCGGCCTCCCTTCCCGTCGGTAAACGACCACGCGGTTGCCCCCAAGATAGTGGCGCGCGACCTCGAGCACTTCCTCGCGCTTCAAACGCCTATAGCGGGCGATGCGTCCGACGCGCCGGGGCCAGGGCTCGCGCCGGATGAAGGAATCGAGCATTTCGTAGGCGCGCGAGCCGCTTTTCTCCCATTTCTTCTTCTCGGCGATTTCCTCATTGACGACGAAGGCCTTAAGATCGGCGTTGCCAAACGCGCCGGATTTGAGCTTGGCCACTTCGGCGAGAAGGAGCCTTTCCGCGTCTTCCAGGCTCTGGCCGCGCTTAGGCACGGCGCCCAGCATCCAAAAGCCGGCCTCGTTCATGAAATTGGGCTCGCAGAAGGCTGATTTGACCTTCTGCGCGAGGACAAGGTCCAGGTCGACTAATCCGCTCACTCCGTTGCACATGATCCCGTCCATGGCGGCCAGGGCTTCCGTGTCGGGACTCCGATAAGGGGCGGTGGGCCAGGCGATGACGACCAATTTCTGGGCCTCGTAGGAGACCTCGATGCGATGCTCTCCGCGGATGGGTCGAGGCGGCCGCGCGGGCGAGGGAGGGAGGGGTTTGGGCCGGAGCCCGCCGAACGCTTTTTGGACGAGCGGCAGGGCTTGGGCCGGCTCGAAGTCTCCCGCGAGGATGACCGCCATATTGTTGGGAACGTAATAGTCATCGAAGAAGCGGTACATTTTCGCGAGAGAGGGGTTCTTGAGATGTTCCGTGGTGCCCAGAACGTCGCGGCCGTAGGGATGGCTCGGGTAGAGGGTTTTCAAGAGGGCCCGCTCGACGATTCGCCAGTGGTTGTCGATGGAGCGATTTTTTTCCTCGTAGACGGCCTCCAGTTCGCTCTGAAAGAGCCGGAAGACGGGATGGGAGAAACGATCGCCTTCGACCGCGGCCCAGGCGTCGAGACGATTGGAGGGGATGTCGGAAACGTAGGCCGTCTCCTCGTAATCCGTGAAGGCGTTGAGCCCCCGCGCGCCCAGCCGGCGGTAGACGCGGTCGATCTCGTTGGGGATCTCGTAGCGCGAGGCCAGAATATTCTCAGCGTCGATCTCCCGGTAAAGCTCCGCGCGTTCCTTGGGATCCGCCGAGCTGAAGCGCCGGCGATAGAGCTCGGCGATGCGGTCGAGATGCGGCTTCTCCTTGTCCCAGCGCAGGGTGCCGAGCCGAGTCGATCCCTTAAAGAGCATGTGCTCGAGGTAGTGGGCCATCCCGGTCGAATCGGAGGGATCGCTCGTGCTTCCGGCCCTGGTCGTCACGAAAGTGTGGATGCGGGGCTCCTCGTGGTTTGGGCTCATATAGACGCTCAGGCCGTTAGGCAGCCGGTAGATCGTCACCTTCATGGGGTCGTCCGGGAGAGGCGCCGGAAGAGGCTCCGGAAAAGGGCTGATGAAGGACGCGGAGGGCGGTCTGGCCGCGGCGCCCGGCGATGGAGTATCTTGCGCGCGCGACGGTTGGAGGGCGAGGGCGGCGGCAATAAGGATGAATAAATAGCGCGGCATAACGGCTCATCAAAGCATTTTAAGCGGAAGGCGTCAGGCTTTCAGCGCGTTTTCCAGGACTCTCAGCGTCCGGCTCGTCGCGCCCGCGAGGCTTCGCGCGGCTTCCCGGGATCGTTCGCGCCACTCCGGATGCCGGGAGATCGCGCCGAGGCGTTCCGCGATATCGGCGGCATGCCGAATTTCGAAGCCCCCGCCTCCTTCGATCAGCGCCCGCGCCGGAGCCCGGACCTTGAAGAGATGCGGCCCAAAGAGGACGGGAGAGCCCTCGACGGCCGGTTCGAGGATATTGTGGCCTCCAAGCGCGTTGAGCGTTCCCCCGACGAAGGAGGCGACGGCAAGGCCGTAAAACTGCGGGAGCACGCCCTGGACGTCGACGAGGAGGGCCCTGGGATTGTTGGGAAGAGGGGCATGGACGCCGGAATAACTGCGGAACGCGATCGCCCGATCCTGGAGGTTCGCGGCCAGCTCGGAGGCGCGTTCGACGTGCCTCGGGGCGATCACGAGCCGCAGGTCCGGCAATTTCTCGAGAGACTTCAGGAAACCCTCCAAGACGACGTCCTCCTCGTCGGGATGCGTGCTTGCGGCGACGAAGATCGGATAACCCTTCCATCCGAGCGCCTGGAGCGCCTCCGACGCCTCCCGGCGGCCGGAGGGGGGCTTGAGATCGTATTTGATGTTTCCCACGGCCGTCACGCGCGAATCCGGGGCCCCGAGGGATATAAAACGCTCCGCGTCCTCCTCGGTCTGCGCCGCGATCGCCCGGAATCGGGAAAGCAGCGCCTTCATGACCGGACGCAGGAGAAGGTAGCGGCGCAAGCTTCTCTCCGAGACCGCGCCGTTGACGATGACGAGCGCGAGCCCCCGCGCCGAGGCCAGCGTGATCATCTGGGGCCACAGCTCCGTCTCGACGAGGATGAGAGCCGAGGGACGCGCGCGGCGGAGGAAGGCGCCGACGGCCGGGTACCAGTCCAGAGGAGCCAAATGCGCGCGCAGGCCGAGGGCGCGCGCCCTCTCGACGCCGGCGCGATTGGTCGAGGTGAGGATCAGAGGGCGCCGCGCGGCTCGAAGCTCTTCGATCAGGGGAAGGGCGGCGTTCACCTCGCCCAGCGACGCGGCATGGATCCAGAGGGGGCGTTGAACCGGCGAGCCGCGCTGAGCGCGGGGGATGAGGCCCATTCGTTCCGGCCATTCGGAGGCCAGGGATTTAAGGAGCCCCCGGCGCCGCGAGACAAGAAAACCGAAGCCGAAGAGGAGCGCCCCGAATGGGAATAGGAGATTCCAAAGCACAAGGGACAGGAGGAGGATCATGCCTCGAGATCCGCGCGAGCTTGCGCGTCGAGGCGATCCAGGGCGCGGGCGATCTCCTCGGCCTTGGAATCGAGATCGTCTCCTGGTTCGACGGTGATGGGTTTTCCATAGCCGACCACCACCTGCCCGAAAGGAAGCGGCACCTCGTAGCGATCCCAGGATTTTTTGAAGACGATCTTCCGGGAAAGGGCGTTCGTGATGGGAAGGATGGGGACCTGAAGGGTTCGCGCGAGGGCCGGCAGCCCCGCCTTGACGACCCCGGCGGGCCCCCGGGGACCGTCGGGGGTGATGCCGAGGTCGAAGCCGTCGCGGAGGGCCGTGACCATCGCCTTCGCCCCGGCGACGGCCTGCCGGGAGGAAGACCCTCGGCAGGCCTTGATTCCGAATAAAGCCATCGTTCGCGCGATGAGCTCGCCATCGGCGCTCTTGCTCACGAGAACCGCGACGCGGTCTCTCCTGTGGGAGTAGGTGAAGAAAACCTGCCGGGCGTGCCAGAAGGCGTAGATGAAGCGCTTCTCCTCGCGCCTGAGGGCCGAACGCCTTTCCTCGCCGATCACCCGGATGCGGCTCGTCATGCCGACGAACGTGATGTAGAGCCAGGCGAGACGGGGGACGATGAGGCGGAGAAGCGCCTTCAAAAAACGATCAGGAGGTTTTGCCCTTGGCCTTGGATTTGGAAATCCAGGCGAGGCTCGCGGCGCGCGACGGCCGGGGCTGGAGCCGACCCCCTGAGAGCTTGACGGCGATCTTATTGCCGTCAAGCTTCGACAGGACGGCCCGCAGGGAGTCCTCGTCGGTCAAGGCCGAGAGAGGAGAGAGGGCGCAGGCCTCCTTCCCGGCGTCTTCCGAGATGAGACCGGTGGCGAAGCGCAGGATTTCGTCCAAAGCCGCCTCCTCGATGAAGGCGGCGAGAGCCTCGTGGGCGGCGCCCTCCGAGCGCAGGGTCTCGACGAAACGCTCGAAAGGCTCCCCGGCGGTCGCGAGAATGAGGCTGAAGGCCAGCCCCGGAAGCGGCGAGAGCTTCGCGAGTTCAGGAGCCGCGGCCGGAAAGGTCTCGTAGAGGACGGCCGGGACGGCCGCCTGCCGGGCCTTCGCCAGGAGGGTCTCGACGGCCTCGGGCGAGAAACCTTCTTCGTCCAGGTTGAGCCGGGCTTTTTTCGCTCGGCGTTCGATCTGCCAAGGCTTGATGTCGATGCGGAAGCCGATGATTTTTCGCATGAGGTTATTTGGACCTCCCGGATCCCGCCATGGAGGAGGACCGCCCGCCGGCTTTGGAGTGGCGCGCCGTCCACTCGTAGACGAGGGGCGCCGCCACGGCGATCGAGGAATAGGTGCCGACCAAGGTTCCAAAGACCATCGCCAGGGCGAAATGGTGGATGACGTGGCCGCCGAAGAAATAGAGGATGGTCACGACGACGAGCACCGTGCCGCTGGTGATGATGGTGCGCGAGAGGGTCTCGTTCATGCTCTCGTTGATCACCTCGGCCAAGGGCTTCCCGCGCAGGATGCGCATCTTTTCGCGCATCCTGTCGAGGATGACGATCGTGTCGTGGATCGAGTAGCCGCCGATCGTGAGGAGAGCGGAAACGATCAGGAGATCGACCTCCGCTCCCATGATGGAGAAGAGGCCGTAGGTCGCGAAGACGTCGTGGATGAGCGCGATGATGCCGGAGACGCCCCAGACGGGGTTGTCAAAGCGGAAGGCGAGGTAGACGATGATGCCGACGAAGGTGAGCCCGATCGCCCAGAGGGCCTGACGGAAGAGGTGCGCGCCGACGGAAGGGCCGACGTAGGCCTTGTTGTCCACCCGAAACGAGAGAGGCGCCAAGGCGTCCTTGAGCGCCGAGAGCTTGGACTCCATGGCCTCGGGGGAAGAACTTTGCGTCTGGAGCCTGATTTGAAAGCTGTTCGTCCCGGCGAAGCGCTGAATGGAGGCGTCCGCTTCCCCGATCTTGGAGAGAGCCGTCCTCAGGGCGGACGTCGAGAGCGGCTTGTCGAGGGCGATCTGGAGGGCTGTCCCGCCCGTGAAGTCGATGCCGTATTTGACGCCGCGAACCGCCAAGGAGGCGGCGCTGGCTCCCAAAAGGAGAAGCGAGACGGCGAAGAACCGGTAGCGCCAGCCGATGAAGTCGAAGTGGGTTTTGGGAAAAAGATGCATGTTAGATGGAGATCGAGGCGATATCCCGATTCGAGAGATAGGTTTGGAAGACAAGACGCGTCATCCAGACCGCGGTAAACATGGAGATGAGGAGTCCTAGAACCAGGGTCACGGCGAAGCCCTTGATGGGTCCGCTGCCGAACTGGAAGAGGAAGGCGGAGGAAATGAGCGTCGTGATATTCGAGTCGAAGATGGCCGTGAAAGCTTTGTCGTAGCCGGTCTCGATCGCCAAGCGCACGGGCTTGCCGAGGGCCAATTCCTCGCGGATGCGCTCGAAAGTCAGCACGTTGTAGTCGACCGCCATCGCGATCGTCAGGACGATGCCAGCGATGCCGGGGAGGGTCAAGGTCGCCCCGAAGTAGCACATCGCGGCCAGCAGAAGAAGGAGATTGAGGACGAGGGCGAGGTCCGCGACCAGTCCCGACGCGTTGTAGTAGATCACCATGAAGGCGAAGATGAAGAGCGCGGCCACGCCCGTCGCGAGGAGTCCGGAGCGGATCGAGTCCTCGCCCACGGTCGGGCCGATCGTCCGCTCCTCGATGATGTTGACGGGCGCCGGCAACGCTCCCGCCCGCAGCACGATCGCGAGGTCCTTCGCCTCCTCCAAGGTGAATCGGCCTTCGATGACGCCCTGGCCCATGATGCGGGAATTGATGACCGGAGCCGAGTAAACGACGCCGTCGAGGACGATCGCGAGGTTTTTGCCGATGTTGGCGCCCGTCAAGGCGGCGAAGGCCGCGGCCGCGTCGGGCTTGAATTTAAAGGCGACGTCGGGCTCGCCATAGCGGCCCATCTCGACGTGGGCGTCGTCGAGGTTCGCGCCGGTCAGCGGCGATTTCGCGCCGACGAGATAGAGGCTTCCGCCGCGGCCCTTCAAAAGCATGTCTCCCGCCGGGACGAGCTTGGCCGCCTTGGCCGTGAGCTGGCTGGTCTTGCCGACGAAAGGGTCCCCCAACTCGCCGATTTTGCCGAGGGCCTTCTGGGCCGCGTCCGAGGAGTCGACCATCTTGAACTCGAGGAGCGCGGTCTTGCCGACGATGTCCTTGGCCTCCTGGGTGTTGGTGACGCCCGGAAGCTCGACGACGATCCACCGATCGCCCTGCCGGGCGATGAGAGGCTCGGAGACGCCGAACTGGTCCACGCGGTTCCGGATGATCTCGATGGCCCTGCCGATGGCGTCCGAGACGTCCGCGTTCAAGGGGAGCTTCGTGATGTCGAGCTCCATGAGGAGATAGGTTCCGCCCTTGAGGTCGAGGCCCAGGTTGAGGAGATGGCGTGGACGCAGGCGGTAAGCCTCGAGCTTGGCGCGCTCGTCAGGGCTCTTGGAATACCACTCGACGCTGGGATAGAGGAAATAGACGGAGAGCGCCGCCGCGGCGCCGATCAGCGCCCACTTGAGCTTGATGTTCCTCATCTCACGAGGAGGGGGCGGCGTCTTTGCCGGCGCCTTCGGATGGCCCGGAGACGGCCGGAGGCAGCGCCGCGGAGACGGCGCTGCGCGCCAAGGTCAGCTTCACGTTCTCCGCGAAGCGGACCTCCAGGTCGTTGCCCTTCATGCCGGTGATCGTCCCATAGAGCCCGCCCGACGTCAGGATGCGGTCTCCCTTCTTGAGGCCCGCCAGCATCTTCTCCCGCTCCTTGGCTTGCTTTTGCTGCGGCCGAAAGAGCAGCCAATAGAAAATCACGAGAACCGCGAAGAAGGGGAACAGGCCGGCCAACGGGCTCGCCTGGGGGCGGGCCGTCTTGGCTGGAGTCGGCGCCTGCGCGGCTCCGTTCATAGGAAGAGGGGCGCCAACACGAGGGTGATCGTGGACAGAAGCTTGATCAGAACGTGGAGGGAGGGGCCGACCGTGTCCTTGAAGGGGTCTCCCACCGTGTCGCCGACGACCGCGGCCTTATGGGCCTCGGAGCCTTTGCCGCCGTGGGCTCCGGTCTCGATGTACTTCTTCGCATTGTCCCAGGCGCCGCCCGTGTTGTTGAGGACGAGGGCGAGCAGGATGCCGGCGATGGTGCCCACCATGAGCATGCCCGCGACCGACTCCGCGGCGAGAGTCGGATCCTGGGGCTTGATGAAAACGCGGAAAAGAAGGCCGAGCAGCACGGGGCCGGCCACGGCGACCAGTCCCGGCGCGACCATGGCCTTGAGAGCTCCCAGCGTGACGATGTCGACGCATTGCCCGTAGTCGGGGGTCTCCGTGCCCTTCATGATGCCGGGTTTTTCCCGGAATTGCCGGCGAACCTCGCTGATGACGGCCTGAGCCGCGCGGCCGACGGCGCGCATCGCGAGCGCCGAGAAAAGAAAGACGATCATCGCGCCCAGGATCGCGCCGATGAAGACCTCGGGTTTGGCGAGGTTGACGCCCATGATTTTCCCCGAGGTGCGGGCGACTTCGTCGAGATAGGCCGAAAACAAGAGAAAGGCCGCGAGGGCCGCGGAGCCGATCGCGTAGCCCTTCGTGAGCGCTTTCGTCGAGTTGCCGGCGGAGTCGAGACGGTCGGTCTTGCGGCGGATGGAGGGGTCCTGCTTGGACATCTCCACGATGCCGCCCGCGTTGTCGGTGATGGGGCCGAACGTGTCCATCGCAAGGATGTAGGGCGCGGTTCCCAGCATGCCCATGGTCGCGACCGCGATGCCGAAGAGGCCGCTGACGGGCTCTCCGTGGAGGGCGGCGCTGCCCAGGTGATAAGCGGCGTAAATCGCGGCCGAGATGACGAGGACGGGGAGCGCGGTGCATTCAAGCCCCACCGACATGCCGGTGATGATGTCGGTGGCGGCGCCCGTTTCGCAGGACTCGGCAATCGAGAGGACGGGGCGATAGGCGTAGGCGGTGTAATACTGGGTGATGTAGACGAAGGCCTCGGCCGTGAGGAGGCCGATGAGGCCGCAGAAGGCGAAATAAATCCAGGCGCCGGAAACAAGCTTGGAGTCGAGGAGCCACCAGGAGGAAAGGAGGAAGCCGCCGGCCGATAGAATCGTCGCCGCGTGGTAGCCGCGGTTCAAGGCCTTGAGGGGGTCGCCCTCTTCTTCGGCCTTGACGACGAAGAGGCCCAGAATGGAGCTAACGAGGCCGAAGGCGCCGTTGACGAGGGGGAAAATCATGCCTTTCCAGCCGAAATGAGGCATCAGCGAGACCCCGAGGATCATGGCGCCGATGTTCTCGGCGGAGGTGGACTCGAAGATGTCGGCGCCGCGGCCGGCGCAGTCCCCGACGTTGTCGCCGACCAGGTCCGCGATGACGGCGGGGTTGCGAGGATCATCCTCGGGAATGCCCGCCTCGACTTTTCCCACGAGGTCCGCGCCGACATCCGCGGCCTTGGTGTAGATGCCGCCTCCCAGCTGGGCGAAGAGGGCGACGAAGGAGGCCCCGAAGCCGAAGCCGACGATGATGAACGGGATGCGGCTGAAGTCGTAGCCCGTCTTCAGGAGGACGGCCACGAGGCCCCCGATCCCCAGGATGGAGAGCGCGGAGACGAAGATTCCCGTGACGGCCCCGCCCCGCAGGGCGACTTGAACGGCTTTGTCGATCGACGAGCGGACGGCGCTGGCGGTCCGGATGTTGGAATGGATCGAGGTCAGCATCCCGATATAGCCCGCGGCGACGGAGCAGGCCGCGCCGAGGATGAAGGAAAGAGTGGTCCAGGCCGCGGATACGGTCGAGGAATGGTCGCCCGCGTTCTTTCCGGCGAACACGTACAGGAGGGCGAAGATGAGGAGCGCCGAGAGGGAGGCCAGGGCGACGATGGTCCTGTATTGCCGCCGCATGAAGGCCTCCGCCCCGTTTTTGATGGCGTCCGAGATGCGGCGCATTTCGGGCGTGCCGGTGTCGCACGACAGCACCCATCGCCGCATGGCTTCGCCGACGCCGAGGGCTAGGAGATCGATCGCGAGAACGACGAGAAGCGCCGGGATGAGCCCTGTCATTGCCGATTGTTGAAGGCTGGATATTAAGCCAACTTTTGATATTAACGTCAAGCTGATCGAAGAGCGACTCGGTAGGAGACGAGCGGAATTTTGTACAATATCCTGATGTTTTTCCACTCGCGTCCCGTGCCATCCCCGGCCGCCTGATGGAAATAAAGAAAACGACGTTCCTCGTCGAAACCTATTATAAAGCCGAGCTTCACGACCCGAAAGGCGCCGAGATCCTCGCGCGTCTGAAATCGTTCGGCGCCCTGAGCGCCAAGGAAGTGCGTTCCGGCTCCCTCTACGAAATCGAAGGCGGCTTGGCCTCCGAGCAGATAGGGCGGATCGCCTCCGAATTCTTGGCGGACCCGGTCAGCCAGGGCTGGCGCCTGATCCCGGAGCACCCGGCGGGACAAGACGGGCTTCGGGACAATTGGCGCGTTGAGGTGTGGCCCAAGGACGGCTTTCGTGAGCGCGCCGGGGCCATCCTGACCGCGGCGCTGCGCCAGGCGGGACATCGGACGATCCTGGGCGTGCGGGTCGGGGATGTCTATCGAGTCGCCGCCAATTACCACAAAACTCAAGTTGAAAACGCCTTTCTTCGCGTCCTCGTCGCTCCACGGACGCATTCCCTCAAGGTGGTGGCCGAAGCGCCATGGCGTCTTTGACTCGGCCGCGGGGCCTCGCCGTTCCCCGGGAAGCGCCCCGAAGCACGGCGGCGGCGCCGCCCTCCGAGGCGGACCGGGCTCAGTCGAGAACGGAGTCCTTGGCCGCCGAATGGGGGCGTTCGAGCCTTTCTTTGCGCGTCCGGTACCAGGAAGGCGGGCGTGTTCGCCAATTCAAGAATCTCTACGAGGAGACCGTCGGCCACGCCTCAAAGCGTCTGAAAGGGGCGTGTATCTGGCCCGCGAACGGCATCGGCGCTTCCTATCTCGTTTTAGGAAGAGGCGATTGGGCCCTGGGCTCCGGATGCGGCATCGCCGGCGGAGCCTGGGATCTTGAAATGCTTGCCGAGGCGCAGCGGCGCCTGGCTTTCTCCTTGGGACAGGCGCTCTGTCTCAACCCCTCGGCGGCTCCGATCTTGACCGCCTCGTTTTTTTCGCTGCCCTCGCCCCAAGGAACCGCGGACTCCGCCGCCAAGATCTTGCATCCCAAATGCCTGGCTCCCCTATTCCTTAGGGAATTCGCCGAGTTTTCGAATCGTTTCGGAGTCCCGGCGCCCTCCGGGGGCGTTTGCTTCGACGGTTCCGCCGCTCCTGGCGGCGCGGCCGTCATCGTGGAAAGCCTCGCGATGATGCCCGCGAAAGCCGCCAAGCAGCGCGCGCGGGCCGGGGACGCCGTGGTCCTGATTTCCTCGCGCGGCGGGCCTGGCGGCGCGGCGTTCGACGAGGTGCAGCAGGCCATGGCGCAGGCTTTCCGCCGAGAGTTTTTCTATCGCGCCGTCGCGCTGGGGGCCGGAGGGTTGGCGGAGGCGGTCTTGGGATTGTCCGCGGGCCGGGGCGTCTCGATCTCCCTCGAGAAAGCCGCGGCGCCGGACCAGGCGGCGTCGCCGGAGGAATTGTGGCTGTCCAAGCAGGACGGCCTGTTTCTTCTCGCGGCCTCCCGCGGCGCTTGCCGCGAAATCGAGGGGCTGTTTAAGGAAAGAGGACTCGACGCGCGCGAGATCGGAGCCTTCACGGACACGGGGCGCGTCGACGTTTCATGGAACGAGGTCGGCTTTGTCCGCCTCGATGAAAAGGAAGCCCTGGCGCCCCGCCGGGCCGATCCCGTGAAAGCCGTATGGATGGGGGCCAAGACGGCGAAACGCTCCCGTTCCGTCGGCGGGCTTTCGGCAAGCGCCCTCCTGCGCGCCCTCATCGCCGATCTCGGCGTCGCGAGCCGGGAGTGGCTCGTGCGCCAAATGGACGTGGAGTCTCAAGGCCACACCGTCATCAAGCCTCTGCAGGGACTTCGCCACGACGGCCCGGGAGATGCTTGCGTCTTGTGGCCTCACGGCCTGACCGGCGATTCCGCGGATCACAGGGCTTTCGCCTTCGGCTGCGGCCTCTCCCAACGCATGCTCGCGCTCGATCCCGCTCTCGCGGCGGCCTTCGCCTGCGACGAGGCGCTCAGAAACGTCGTCTGCGTCGGAGGCGACGCGGCCAGGGCCGGCTTTTGGGCGCGCGCGGCATGGCCCGAATGGAGGGAGGGAGAAGAGCTGGGCGCGGTCGCGCGCTGGCTGCAGGGTCTCGGAACGGCGGTCGCGGGTTATGGAGTGCCCGTCGTGGCCCATCAAAGCCGGTTTGGAGGACGAGCCTCTTTTTTCACGGTCTCGGCGGCGGCGCCCTTGGCGGACATGCGCAAGGCCGTGACGCTCGACATCAAAGGACCGGGCAACCCGGTCTATCTCGTGGGATTGACGGGGGAGGAGCTCGCGGGCTCGCTCTATGCGGCGCTATGGGAACTGCCGGGAGACGGCTTCCCGAAGATCGCCCCGCGTCAGGCGATGGCGGCTTTCAAGGCCGTCGCGCGCGCCATCTCCTCGGGCCTCGTGCTGTCGGCGCACGATCTCGCGGACGGCGGGCTCGCGGTCGCCGCGGCGCAGATGGGATTTTCGGGGGAGTTCGGGCTGCATCTCGACCTGGATCTCCTGCCGCGCCACTCGGGAGCCATCGACGACTTGAAGCTCCTCGTCGCCGAGACGCCGAGCCGGATCCTTCTCGAGGTGCGGCCCGAGAAGGAGAGGGACGTCGCCCGGATTCTGCGCGGGTTGCCGGCCCGCCGCATCGGGGAGACGATCGCCAATCCTATCCTGAAGATCAAGGGCTTGGACGGCTCGGTGCTTCTTGAGGAATCCCTTTCCCAGTTGAAGGCTCTCTGGCAGGCGGCCCTGCCGGAGGCTCTCGGCATTCCCGCAAGGTCATGAGAACCCCCAAGATCCTTCTCCTGACGGCGCCCGGGCTTTACGGCGCCCGGGACTACTGGCCGCTGCTGCGCCATTTGGGAGCTTCTCCCCAGTCCGTCGCGCTCGACGATCTCCGCGCCGGCAAGGCGAAGCTGATGTCCTTCGCGGGGCTCGTGATCCCCGGGGGCTCGTCTTACGAGGACGTCGTGGGGGCGGGGCAGATTCTCGGGGGACTGATGCGCTTCTGGGTCGAGGAATTGCGCCGCTTCATCGCGTACGGACGCGCCGTGCTCGCCGTGGGAAACGGCTTCCAGGCCCTGGTCAAATGCGGAATCCTTCCGGCCTTTTCCTCCGCGGCGCCGACGGCCGGTTTCGCGCCGAACGATTCGGGGCGCTTCGAGGCGCGCTGGGTGCACGTTCGGCTTAATACCCAGAGCCACAGCCCCTTCTTCGAGGGGCTCCCGGAGATGATGGAGCTCCCCGTCTTTCACCGCGAGGGAAAGATCATTTTGAAGTCTCCTAAGCACCTGGAAGAGATCAAGAAGAACAAATCCATCGCGATGCAGTACGTTTCCGACGACGGCAAGCTCGCGGGCTATCCCGCCAACCCGAACGGCTCCATCTTCAATCTTGCCGCGCTCTCCAATCCCCAGGGAAACTGCTTGGGCCTCATGCCCCATCCCGAGCGCTTCACGAGCGTGTACCACCATCCGAATTGGACCAGGCAGACTTTCCGCAAGCCCAACGTCGGCCTGGAGCTCGTTCGCAAAGTCGTCGAATACGCCGCAAGGGCGTAATACTTCAGGGGGCCGGCGGCGCCGGCGCGGCGTAGAGAGGAAGGATGACGGAGAACTTCGTGCCCCGTCCAGGTTCGCTTTCGACCAGGAGTTCTCCTCCGTGAGCCATCACGATGTTGCGCGAGATCGGCAGGCCCAGCCCCGTCCCCGTTGTCTTGGTGGTGAAGAAAGGCGTGAAAATCTTTTCGCGGATATCCGCCGGGATGCCCGGGCCGGAGTCGATGACGTGGATCGCGGCCTCGCCATGCCGCGCCTCCGTGCGGATTTTAAGCGTCCCGGCTCCCTGGAGGGCCTGAAAGGCGTTTGAGACCAAGTTCCAGAGAACCTGGCGCATGAGGTCCTGGTCGAATGGAATAAGGGGGAGATCCGCGGCCAAGTCTTCCTCGATAAGAGTTCGCCCCGCGAGGCCGACGTCCGCCTTCGCCGCCGCGAGCACGTCGCGCGCGACCGCGTTGAGGTCGCCCGCCTGCATCCGAGGCTCCCGCGGGCGACCCAGCTGAAGAAAGTCGGACAAGGTTCGGTTGAGCCGCTCGCTTTCGTTGAGCAGGATGGAGGAGACCTGGGCGCGGTCGGAGGCGGGGAGATCCTCCCTCGCGATGGCCCTCGCGGCCATGAGGATGGCGTTGAGGGGATTTCTGATTTCGTGCGCGACCACGGTGACCATCTCTCCGATCGCGGAAAGAACACGGCTGTCCGCGAGCCTTTTTTGCATGGCGCGCCTTTCGGTGACGTCCTGGACCACGCCCAGCATCCGCACGACTTTGTCGCGGTGGTCGCGGATGATCTCCGCCGTATAGCGGACGTAGCGCAGCGCTCCGTCGGCCCGTCGCAAGCGGAATTCGAGGTCGAAGGGGAGGCCGTCGCGGTAGGTTTGGTCCGACACGGCATTGAAAAGATCGCGGTCTTCCGGCACGATGAAGCGCTCGACGAATTCCTTCTGGGACGGAGGGGGCGAGCCCGGCTCGACCCCCGCGATGCGGCGCATCTCGTCGGACCATCGGTCCCTGGCGGGATCGAGGAAATCTCGAACGATGGCGCCCAGGCGCGCGAGTTCCTGGGCGCGCCGCAGCGTCACCTCGCTGTCTCTCAAGGCCTCCTCCACCGACTTTCTGGCGGAGATGTCGATCACCGAAGCGATCACGAAGAGGCCGTCCCGAGTGCGAACCGGGTTGAGGCCGACTTCGACCGGGAATTCGCTTCCGTTTTTGCGCAGGCCGAAGAGATCCCGGCCGCTCCCCGTGGCCCGCGCCGTCGGAGCCCTCATATAGTCGTCGCGCATGCCCGCGTGGCCTCGGCGGTAGCGCTTGGGGATGAGGCTTTCGATCTTTCGGCCGCGCATCTCGCGCTTTGAATAGCCGAAAAGATTTTCGGCCAGCGCGTTCGCAAGGACGATGCGTCCGTCCGAGTCCGTCATGATGACGCCGGTGGGCGCCGAGTCGACGCAAATTCGGGTCAGATCGGCTTTCGTGCGCAGCGACGGGGATAGGCGAAGAGGCCTTTTTCTCGAGGGGCGGGGCTTCTTGCGGAGGGGTTGGGCGGAGAGACGGGACGGCATGAGGATTTATTGTATCACGGGCCGGATTGGCGGGTCCTTTAGATAGAAGTCGTTCAGAAGTAGTTTAAGTACCGGCCTTCGTATTCGTCGAAAAGCCCGTATTCCCGCAGCTTCTCTCCCAAGCGCTTGAGAACGCCGCGGTCGGCCTCCGCGTCGGCGAAGAGCGCCTCGATCTCGCGTCGGCGTCGGTCCTCGGCGTGCCGGGCTGGATCGAACAGCCCGCGGCGCCCCAGGTCCCGCATGTGGGTGGGAAACGAGCGAGCCGCCTCGTCGATCGTCAGCTTCATGAGAGCCAGCGTCCACGCGCCGTCCGGGCAAAGAACCAGGGCCTTCTTTTCGTTGCCTTCGCCCTCCCATGATTTGGCGAGACGGCTCGCGAGAGCCTCCGAGTTTTCCGAGAGAACGTTCGATCGCATGTCCTGGTTTTTGAAGACGTACTGCAAGGCCCTGAGGGCGTCTCCATAGTTCGATCTCAGGAAATCAAGGAACGGCGCCGCCTCCGGCCCGAAGCCCTGGAAGCGCTCTTTTAAGGCGTCGGCCGTCAGGATTTTGGGGCGTTCCGAGAGGACCTTGCCCGAGCGAAGCCTCGTCTTGTCCGCGAGTTGGTCGACGGGAGAAAGAAGATGGTATTCGATCTCGGTCGAGCCGAAGGTCGCGAGGATATGCTTGGGCTGCCTCAGCACCGAGGTCTTGGCCAATAAAGATTGAATGGTCTTGGGGTCCATGGGAGGGCCTCTAAACTAGGCAATCCATAGATTGGTTAGTCTTCCGGATCTTTCGCGGCTCAGTACCGGTAATAATCCGGCTTGTAAGGCCCTTCCTGGGGAATGCCCAGGTATTCGGCCTGCTTGGATGTGAGCTTGGTCAAGTTCGCCCCGAGCCGGCCCAAATGCAGGCGAGCCACTTTCTCGTCGAGGGCCTTGGGGAGCATATAGACGTCCTTCTTGTATTTCCCGCCGCCCTTATTCTTCCACAGTTCGATCTGGGCTAGGACCTGATTCGTGAAGGAGGCGCTCATGACGAAGCTCGGATGCCCTTGTCCGCAGCCCAAGTTGACGAGACGGCCCTCCGCCAGCACGATCAGCACTTTGCCGTCGGGCCAAATGTAATGGTCCACCTGCGGCTTGATCGTCTCGCGCGTCAGCTTCTTGTCGCTATTAAGGGAGGCGATATCGATTTCGATGTCGAAGTGCCCGATATTGCAGACGACGGCATGGCTCTTCATGCGGTCCATGTGGGACTTCGTGATCACGTCGCGGCAGCCGGTGGCCGTGACGAAAAGGTCGCCGACGGGAGCCGCCTGGTCCATCGTCACGACTTGGAAGCCCTCCATCGCGGCCTGGAGCGCGGTGATGGGGTCGATCTCCGTGATGAGGACGCGCGCGCCGAGTCCCTTGAAGGCCTGGGCGCAGCCCTTGCCCACGTCGCCGTAGCCGCAGACGACGGCGGTCTTGCCCGCGATCATGATGTCGGTCGCGCGCTTGATCCCGTCCACGAGGGATTCGCGGCAGCCGTAGAGGTTGTCGAATTTGGATTTCGTGCAGGAGTCGTTCACGTTGATCGCGGGCGCGCCCAGCGTGCGCTGCTGCGCGCGCCGAGCCAGGCGGTGAACGCCGGTCGTCGTCTCCTCCGTGATCCCGCCCAGGCCGTCGAGGTATTCCGGGTATTTTTCATGAACCATCTCGGTGAGGTCTCCGCCGTCGTCGAGGATCATGTTGAGGGGCTTGCCGTCGGGCCAGCGGAGCGTCTGCTCGATCGCCCAATCGAATTCCTGGGTGCTCATGCCTTTCCAGGCGAAGACCGGGATGCCCCGCGCCGCGACGGCGGCGGCGGCGTGGTCCTGCGTCGAGAAGATGTTGCAGGAGCTCCATCGCACCGTCGCGCCCAGCTCGGTCAGGGTCTCAATGAGGACGGCCGTCTCGATCGTCATGTGGAGGCAGCCCGCGATCCGGGCGCCGTCCAAGGGGCGCTTGCCGCGGAATTCCTCCCGAAGAGCCATGAGCCCCGGCATCTCGGACTCGGCCACCTCGATTTCCTTGCGGCCCCAGTCGGCGAGGCTCAAATCCTTGACTTTGAAATCACGCGCGGGGCCGGCCTTCGTCTTCGCGGCGGCTGTGGTCATGAATCCTCCTTTAAATAAAATTGAGCGGCGGAAAGCGTAGTATTATACTTTTTGCGGCGCGAGATTCTTTCGCCGCGCGGCCGCCGGGGCCGGCGATGGGTGGCGACTTAATCGGCGGGACTTGCGACGGGACTTGATGGCTGCGGCTCCGGCGCGGGTTTTGCCTTTTTTACCAGCGCGCAAAGAGCGGGATTGCGGCTTGACATGCATGCTTGATACATCAGGAGATATTGACGTTTGGTCAGCGGAAGTCCGGGGGCCGCGGCTTGCGGCGGGGGTGTTTCCAGGGTCGCGGCGGCCTGCCACTCGGCGATTTTATCCTTGAGTTTTCGGGCGTTAGGATCGTCGGGGCGGAGCGCCAGGTATCGCTGCATGTATTTTCCCGCGGCGGGATAGTTCTTTAATTTCCCCAAGACCAAGGAGAGATCGTAGTAAGGCTCCGACCACCAGGGCGCGGCCTCGATCGCCTTTTCAAAATAGGCCGCCGCGCGGTTGAAATGCTCGTGCTCGATCATGTAGCGGGCCTGGACCGAGGCCGTATGGGCGTTCTCCGGGATGTCCTTGGGCGCGCGCCCGGAGCGGACCATTCCGACGATTTCTTGGAAGCGCTCCGCGGCTTTTTTCTCTTGTTCCTTTAGCTCCTTTCGCGAGCGAGCCCGCTTCTCCGCCAGCCATCCCAGGACCTCGTTTCGGGCGGCGGCGTTATAAACTATGCCGTATGGATTGGCGCCGTGCTCAAGCAAAATCCTCGCGATGGCCGCGTCATGGCTGCATGCCAGAGGGGTGAGCTTGGAAAGGAGGGGATCGTTGTTTATGGTGCCCAGCATAATGGGGCACATGAAGATGCCGATTCCGGGCAATCCAAGAACTGGGAACAGAGGCGAGCAGATAGGCATTTCACAGGCATTAACCCTGAAAAAAGACATGGCGGCTGGTCCGGACTGGTTGGGATCGGCCCCCGCGGCCAGGAGAGACTGGACCTCCCGGACGTTTCCCTCGGCGGACGCCCGGATGAGAGGGGTGCTGCATCCCGAGAACGCGGCGAGGGGGATCGTCCATGCCAGAATAAGCCGTTTCACCGCGGAGGTCTCCGCGCTTTGGGTTTTTGAATCCATGAGAATTTCTTTCATTTAATCGCCGCCTCTTTGAAGGGAGTCCTCGGCCTCCCAGCCGACGTCCGCGCGGCCGCCCTCCACGGCGTCCATCAGGGCCGTCGCCGCCGGCCTCGCGATTTTCCAGGGGTTCTTGCCATCGGGCATGATCATGCTCTCCTTTTTATAAATCGATCAATCAGCGCAGGCCGATGTCGGCGCCCTCGAGGACGGGGTCCTGGATGTCGTTCTGCCTGCGCGCGGCCTTCTCCACTCGCGGCTTGATGAAATCGTAGAGATTCCGGACGCGGCGCGGCTTTAAATTCAGGCCCTTCAGAAAATAGTAGGTCAACAGGCCGTGCCCGTGGACTTTTGAAACGGCGGCGATCTCCGTCCCCTTGGCCGCGGCCAACGCGGCCATGCGCGGCCCCAAGGGGACGCCCCCGATCCTCGTGACGACGAGGGGGCGAACTCCCTTGGCCATGACCGAGCGGGCTCCGGCGCCCGAAAAGCAGGCGTCCATGACGACGAGCGTGCGTTCGGCATGAAGGCGGGCCAGATCCGCGTAGAGCCTGTCGACGGGAAAGCCCTGGTCGCGGATGAACTCGGGAACGGCGTCCCACGGCACGAGATAGGCCGAGCGGGAGCGCGGGTCGGGCGCGCCGTGGCCCGAAAAGTAGAAATAGACGCGGGACTTCGATCCGACGTTCTTAGGCAGATAGTCCTCGAGGTAGCTGCTCAAGCCGCTGAGCGTAGCGGCCGAATCCAAGAGGGAAATGATGTTGCCGCCGGGGACCCCGAGGGCGGCGAAATATCTCCCGGCGGCCTCGGCGTCCCTTTTGGCGAAATCGGCCCGGGGCAGGCTTCGGTAGGATTCGATCCCGACCACGAGGGCCCAGTCGTTAGGACGGCGAGGGTATCTGAAGGCAGGGCTGTCCATGTCCGAGATCGGAAGGCTTGGAGGCGGGGCCTCGGCCTTGGCGGTTTCCGAGCTTTCGAGGATTCCGACGATCTCGGGGCGCGACGGTGTTTCACGGGCGAGGTCCAAAGCCGTGAGTCCGTCATCGTCCCTAAGGCTCTCGTCGGCCCCGGCCGCAAGCAGGAGCCTCGCCAATTGGGCCGAGCCGGCCATGATCGCGTAGTCGAGGGCCGTCATGCCGACCTGATCTTGGATATTGACGCCGGCGCCGAGGGCCAGAAGCCGCCGTGCCGCTCCGGTCCGCCGGCCCGCGGCCGCGTACATGAGCGGCGTGCGCCCCTTGTGGTCGGTCAAGTCGACTCGAGCGCCCGCGGCCACGAGGGCCGAGGCGGCGGCCGGCTGGTTCGCGTAAGCCGCCGCCATGAGCGGCGTGACCCCTCCGGCGCCGGCTTGATTGGGGTCTTGCCCCTGGCGGAGGAGCTCCGCGATTTGGGCCGCGCTGCCGCTCCGCGCGGCCTGATAGATCGGGCCGCGCGGGAGGATAAACTTGAGCGCGCGGCGGCCCGGATGTCCCCGGACGGAAGGCGCGGCCGCCGGCTGGGGAGTCGGACGAGAGACCGCCGAGTCGGGGGAGGCGGTCGTCTGCCAACTGAAGGCCGGGGAATCCTCGGCACCCGAGCCGGAAGGCGCCGCGCTTGGGGCGTCGCCGACCTCCGGGCCGCCCATCTCGGCCAGGAGTTCGTCGGAGGCCTTCTTTTTCCGGCGGCGCTCCCTCGATGCGGCGGCCTTGGCCTCGTCGTTTTGAATCTCCGCCAGATCGCCTCGGCAGTCCGCGAGAGAGCGCTGCGCCTCTTGGATTTGCCGCGCCAGGTCTCCGCCGGGAACGGAGGGACCCTTCGCGGCCAGCGCGCTCAGGCGCTGGTCCAAGAGGGAGCGCGCCGAGGACCCGCTCTTCGCGCGATGGCAGGGCAAGGGCCGGCAGGCCCACCCGCCGGAGAGGGCCTGGGCGGGCCGGCCGTAGAGGCCGCAAAATGGCTTTTGGTCGGCGCCTTCGATATCGAGCGCAAGCCGGCTCCAGTCGCTCGCGGTATAAAGGCAGGCGGTCCGGCCGCCGCGGAGCCGGACCCGGACGGTGTTCGATTCGCAGAGGCAGGCGCGCCCCTTGGGGCAAATCAAGGCTTCCGGAGCCGCCGAACCCGGGCAGGATCGACCGTTGGAGTCGACATAGCCGCCGGAGAGATCGGGCCTATCCGATCTGCCGGGTTTCTTGCCGAGTTCCGCCAGAAGATCGTCTCGAATCGAGGCTTTCCGCCGCGCCCGCTCCTCGTCCGCTTTCTCCGCGGCGTTCATGGCGCGGATCCGATCGCGGCAAGCGGCGTCCATGGTCTGGAATTTTTGGAGGGCCTGACGCATCTGCTCAAGGGCTTTTTGCCGCGCCGCTTCGGCGGCTTCCTGGCTTTGGCTCCGGCCCCCGCCGAAAAGAAGCTCGCCGATGTCCTGGCCGAGTTGGTAGCCTAACTGCGAAGCCCCTTGCATAAGGAGGCCTTGCATGGCATTGCGGGGATTGTAGGCTCCGCCGAATGACGAGCCGCCCCCCGCCGACCCGTAGCCGCAATGGCTCGCGCAGTCGGTTCCCGGAGGCTGGTTAACGCCGCCGGGATCGCAGGCGCAGTGGACTGAGACCAAGCTCTGGGCTTGGGACGGCGAAGCGCGAAAAACCAAGCATGCGCCCGCCGCTAGTAGGGAAACCGTTCGGAGATCCCGCCCCATAACATGGTCGCGCGATTATACTTTTTTACTATACTTTCCCGCCGAAATCAGGACCTCATAATAAGGAGAAGAGATGATGAAATACTTCGCGCTTTTGGGCAGGATCTGTTACGCGGCGATTTTCCTCATGGCGGGACCGAACCATTTCAGGGCCTCGACGATTGCCTACGCGGCGTCCCAAGGGGTGCCCTTGGCGCCGTTCGCCGTTCCCGTGTCGGGAGCCTTGGCGATCCTTGGCGGCTTGAGCATCGCGCTGGGGTTCAAGGCCCGGTGGGGCGCCTGGCTGATCGCGCTGTTTCTTATCCCCGTCACTCTCACCATGCACCGCTTTTGGGGCCTCGCCGACCCCCAGGCGGCGATGGTGCAGCAGATCATGTTCATGAAAAATCTCTCGATGTTGGGGGCGGCGCTGCTCATGACCCAGGTCGGGTCGGGGCCGTTGAGCGTCAGGGACTGAGAGCGGGGCTGTCAAGAGCCGGACGTCGGACTCTTGGTCCGGGCGCTTGAATCCGAAGTCGCCTGGTAGTATGATGAAAAAGTAGCGCAACCGCGCGCAGCGGCGATGGCGAGGCGGAAAATCCGGTAAAAAAGGCGGATATCGAAAATGGCAAACAAGAAAATTTCTTCTTCAAGCGCAAAGTCCCGCGGGGGGAAGTCCTCATCGACGGCGCAAAAGCCCCTCTCTCGCGGGAAGGAAAAGGTCAAGGCCCCGCGCCTGCCGGTGGCCGCCTATAAAAAACAGCTTCTTGAAATGCAGGAAAGCCTTGGCCGCACGGTGATGGCGAGACCCATGCGGGAGACGGGGCGGGAGGAGCCCGGCGACGAGGCCGATCAGGCGAGCCAGTCGTTGGAGAAGGAGATCCTCTTCGAGCTCTCGGGAAACGAACGCTTGATGCTCGATCAAATCGAGGCCGCCCTCAAGCGGATCAAGCAGGGGACTTACGGGATTTGCGAGCGCTGCCATAGGCCCATCCCCAAGGCCCGCTTGGACGCCATTCCTTACACGCGCTACTGCCTCGTCTGCCAGAGCTCCTCGGAGCGCGTCGTGGAGTCTTCCGCGGAGGCCGCGGAGTCGACGCCGGGGCTGGAAGAGACGGCCGCCGCCGTCGAAGGGGAGCCTTAAACCGCCGGAGCCTTTAAAGCCAGCCGGGAGCCGGCTCGCCGGCGACTTGAAAATTTAATAAGAAGCGGCCACCCTTCAGGGAGCGCTATGCGCTACTGGATATTCCAAGGCGCCGACATCAAGGGGCCCTTCAGCCCCGGCGAGATCGAGGCTTTCGGGGGGGTCGCTCCGGAATCCCTCGTCTGCGAGGAGACGCTGTCGGGAGCCAGCGAGTTGGATTGGAAGCCGGCGGCTGAAATTGGTGAGCTCGGCTCGGCGCTTTCGCCCGCTGCGGCGCCCGAGCCGATCTTGGCGTCCTCTCGATGGGAGGCTCCGGCGTCCCAAGGCGCGGAGCTCCGGCCGGATGCGGAAACCACCGCGATCTCGGGGGCATGGCCCGAGGGCGGCATCGGCTGGTCCGAGGGAGCCGCCGAATCGGCCGAATCGATGGAGAGCCTCGTTTTCCTGGAATTTGGCTCCGAGGAGCTCCTCTTCGGCGGCTCCGGCTTTGGATTTTTTTCATGGGCCGATCTTCCGTCAGCCGCTCCTCCCGCCGCCGCGCCTCCCCAGCCATCTCCGGCCGCCGTGGCGCCGCCTCCGCCGCCGGCGCCCTCGGAGCCTCCCGCGCCGCTTCCTTCGCATGCGGCCGACGACGAACCAGCCGCCCCGCCGCTTCATCTGGGCCCCGCGAGAACCTTTAAGCTTTTGGAGGAGCCGGAGCCTGCTCCCCAGCCACCCGGCGACGCCTCACCGCCTCCGACGGCCGCTGAGACGAGCCCGATGCCGGAGCCTCGCCTTGACGAGGAGGCCGTGGCGATGGAGCCCGTGCCATCTCCCGCTCCCGCCGCGCCGGAAGCGGCTCCGCTGCCGCCTCCCGCTCCCGACCTTGTTTCCATGCCTTCGGGGGAAGCCGCCGCGCCAACCGCCGGCCTCGAAGCTCCCGTCTCCGCCGCCGCGCTTGAAGGACCGGCCGTGGAGGCGGCTGAACCCGCCGCGGGCGCGACGGGGTTGGCCGCGAGCCTCGAACCCGCGTTTTTTTCCGCGCAGCAAGAGGCCCCGCTGCCTGCCGGCGAGATCGGAGGGGGGGCCGAGCTCAAACCCCTTGGGACGCCCGCTCCCGAGACCGCCGCCGCGCCCGCCCTTCCTCAAGCGGATGCCCTCGCGAGCTCTCCTGCCGCGGCTTCCGCCGCATCGGATTCGCCGCCGTCCCTGAGCGTGGGCCCCAGCACGCAGGAAGTGATCGCGAGGCTCGCCAAGCCTCAGACCGCGACCACCAAGGCCAAGACCCCGGCGCCCCGAAAAAAGACGAATCAACGGCTCCTTTTCGGCGTCCTCGCGACGCTTGTCGTTCTCGCGGCTTCTTGGTACCTTTTTTGGCAGAGCGGCGGGCCGAAAGAAGAGGGGGCTTCCGCCTCGGAGGCCTCCCGCCGCGCTCCCGCGGCGCCCATGCCCGCTCCCATCGCGCGGGCGCCGCAAGGGGGCATCACACCCCAGGCTGCCCAGGGCGGCCCCGCCTCGCCGTTGCCGGTTTCCCCCTATCCCGCGGCCCAGGCCGCGGCGCCGGTTTCGCCCGCACCCGTTCCCTCGGAGCCGCCGGCGCCGGCCGCTCCCGACAGCGGAGCCCAGGCGATCGACCTGACCAAGAGCTATCCTCTCAACGGAAGACGCCGGAGCGTGGGGGAGTGGCTTTCGGCTTCCTTCGCGGGCAAGCGCGGCTACAAGGAAGAATGGAGCGCGAGCCCCGTCGGCGCGGACGGAGTGGAAAGCCCGTTCAATTTCCTCGTGCAGTACCGCGTCGTCTCCGCCTCGGACCGCGTGGAGCCTCGGCTCTACCTCTTTGAGGTCGATTTGAGCCGCCGCACGGTCAAGGGCGAAAACAGGCTCGCCCGCAGGCTGTGGGCGCCGCGGACAAAGGACGCGCCGGTCCGGCGCGCGCGCGAAGCCTCCGCCGGCGGACGCCGCCATGTCCGGATCGAGCGCGAGATCGTGATCCGGCCTAAGGCCGCCTGAGGACGGCGGACGCGCGCGAGCGTCGCAATTGCTTCCGAAGCTCCCGGTGTATTAGAATCCCAGGATGGCGGCCGTGGAAATATCGCCGGTGAAGCCCTCCGAAGGACAGCGCCTGGGCGATCCGCGCTTCTGGAGCTTGATGCTCCTTTTGGACATGATTTTTATCATGATCTTTGGGGCCGTCCTCGCGGGGAAGATTCATCAATATTGGGGGGCAAGCCCCGCCGCCTCCTATCCCGTGCCCGTCAAACGCCTCTATGCGCCGGCGGCCGCGGCGAAAAGCGTCCCGGCGAAGACTCCGACCGTTCCGGCCGCGGCGCCCAGGACGGCCGCTCCTGCGGCGGCGGCGGCCGCGAAAGCCCCCCTGAAGCCTTCCCTGAGCGCCTCTTCCCCGTCCGCTCCCGCGAAGGCGGTTCCGGTCGCGTTCAAGATCCGGGCGCCCCGGGCGAGGTCCGTCTTTCTTGTCGGCGCGTTCTTGAAGCGCGGGAGGTTGAAGCTTCGCCGGGCGGCGCATGGGACTTGGGTTGCCACGGTCTATCTCACCCCCAACGCATACCGCTATTTCTTCCAGGTCGACAAGAAGGAAATCGCCGACCCCGTCAACAAACGGACCGACGACCGCGGCTATTCGGTGCTGGTGGTCCCTCCCGTGGGCCGTTAGCGGCCTGCCCGGACGAGAAGCGGCCGGTTGCCGCCGCGGCTGAACATCAGCGGTAGAACACGGCAAAAGATGACACTAGAAAATATGTTAAAATCAGGCGGATTCCATGATGAAAAAACGGAAACTCCCGCGCGGCCAGACTCCGCGGCGTCCGGGCGGGGATGCGGCCGCCGACGGAACGCCGGAGGTGATGGACATCCGGAGACTGGCGCGCTATTTGGGCATCGGGCGCTCCAAGATATACGGCCTCATCCGCCAGAAGAAGATTCCCGCCTCGCGCATCGGCCGGCAGTACCGGTTTTCCAAATCCATCGTCGACGCGTGGCTGCGCGAAAACCTCATCATCGCCCCTGAGAACCAGATAGGGCTCTTCTCGAAGCCTTAGGAAGCCTTAGGCTGCGGGCTGAGCGGTTGCTTCGGCGGGGGATATCTTGTAAATTTTCTCGAAGGGAAGATCGCTTCCCGAGAGTCACGGCGGAGGTCACGACGACCATGGCGGAAAAAGTTCGCGAGATCGGCGTCAAGCGCGACGCGGGCTATCTTTATTACATCGACAAGCAGGGCGACATCGCGCGCGCCAAGATGGCCCGCGGCGGCCGTTCCGGCGGGCGGCCTGAAAAGGTGGCGAAGCTGGGTTTGCGCAAGGAGCTGGGTTTTCTTTACTATGTCGACAAGAAGGGCGATGTTTCCCGCACCCGCATGGCCGGCGCGTAGCCCCCGTTCCATTCCAGCGGCAAAGAAAACGTCGAAAGCTTCTTCGATCAAGCCGGGGGGCTTTTATCGTGGAAGGATCCCGCTCGCTTTGTTCGCGCGGCGGGCGGCGGTCGCCGCCCTTGCTTATTTGGCCGGAGTCCGGTCGGAGGATCCGGAAAACGATCCGGCGCTCCGGGAATTGACGCGCGCGCTCTACGGGGAGATACTCCCGGCCCTGGAACGCTACGGCAGATCGCGGGTGTTCCTTGCCGGCGAGGAGAGGCTTTTCCGCAAGCCGCTGGGCGCCGCCGCCGGAAGGGAGCGCTCGGCGGCGAGCCTCGCCTCCGCCCGTTTCGCCGCGAGAGCGTCCCGTCTTTGCGGAGCAAGAACGCCCCTCCTCGATCGCATGCTGCGTCTCTGCCGGAAATGGGAGGCCGCACGGAGAAGGCGCCGTGGTTGATAAAATCGAGGTCGCCCGCGCGCTTTCGCGCGCCTTGGCCGTCGATCTTTTGACGCGAATCCGAAAGGGGGCGGAACATTTGAAGGAGCCGCCCGTGCTGGCGGTCGTCCGGAGTTCGGGAGACGCCGCGGCCTCCTACGCGGCGAGCCGCGAAAAGTCGGCCCGCGAGGCCGGGATCCGCGTCGTGTCCCGCGAGTTCCCCGAGGGCGGCGGCGCCGACGCGGCCGGGCGTTTTCTCCGGGAGCTGTCGGCGGATCCCGGGATCGACGCCGTTCTTGTCGAGACTCCCCTGGCCGCCGGGATCGACGAGTCAAAATTGCGATCGGCGCTCGATCCCGCCAAGGACGCGGAGGGACTTTCTCCCGCCAATTACGGCCGCCTTTTCTCGGCCCGGAGCTGGGCCGAGGTCGAGGAAGGCGCCTTCCCCGCGCCGCCCACGGCGCTTTCCATCGCGGCCCTGGCGCGCGCCTGCGGCGTCGGGATCAAGGGGCTCTCGGCCCTGGTCGTCGGGCGATCGAACTCCGTGGGCAAGCCCGCCGCGCGGCTTTTAAGCCTGCTGGACGCGACGGTGACCTTGGCGCACTCCAAGACGCGCGATCTGCCTCTTCTGTGCTCGAGAGCCGAACTCCTGGTCGCCTGCGTCGGCAGGCCCGAATGCATCGAGGCCGCCTGGGTGAAAAAAGGAGCCGTCGTCATCGACGCCGGAGTCCACGCCGCGGGAGCGAGGCTCGTGGGCGATGTCCAGGCCTCGGCCGCGGACAGGGCGGCCTTCATGACTCCCGTTCCCGGGGGCGTCGGCCCGCTCACGACGGCCTATCTTCTCAACAATGTCCTGAGGCTGGCGAGGGGAAGGGACCGGTCCGCCGCGTAAATTTGAATGGTATAATAGGAACAAATAAGGAGGAAAACTTTACATGAAACGGATCATCCTGTTCGTCGCGGTCAACCTGCTCGTCATCCTTGTCGTTTCGCTTCTCGTCAATCTCCTGGGAATACGGCCGTATCTCAACGCCCGGGGCGTCGACTACGTGGCGCTTCTCGAGTTCTGCGCCCTCTTCGGTTTCGCCGGATCGCTGATCTCGCTGTCGATGTCCCGCTGGACGGCCAAGATGATGATGCGGGTGGAGCTCATCAACCCCGATCATCCCCAAGGCGCGGCGGAATCGCGCATCGTGGAGATGGTGCGCAACCTCGTCCGGAAAGCGGAGCTCCCGGCCCTGCCGGAAATCGGCGTCTACGAGAGTCCGGAGATCAACGCCTTCGCCACGGGACCGTCGAAGAGGCGCGCGCTGCTCGCGATCTCCTCGGGACTCCTCAACGCGATGGACGACGACGCCGTGGAGGGCGTGATCGGACACGAGCTTTCCCACGTCGCCAACGGCGACATGGTCACGATGACGTTGCTGCAGGGCGTCGTCAATACGTTCGTCATGTTTCTCTCGTACGTGATCGCCTTCGCGATCGATAACGCCATGAGAAGCCGCGACAGCGAGGAGCGCGGCGGGGGGCTCGGCTATTTTTCGCAGATGATCCTCATTTGGGTTTTGGAGTCGGCGCTTATGTTTCTCGCATCGCCGATCATCTACGCCTATTCGCGCTGGAGGGAGTACCGCGCGGACGCGGGCTCGGCGCGCCTGACCGCGCGGGAGACGATGATTCATGCCCTTGAGTCCCTGAAACGGGCGACTCAGGTCGAGGACAATCGTGCTCCAGCGCTCTCCTCTTTCAAGATCAACGGCCGCGGCCACGGGTTGATGGCCCTCCTTTTCTCGACCCATCCTCCGATCGACGCCCGCATCGAGGCGTTGAGGAATCTCCATTAAAAAGACCGCAAGGACCGCGCCGAGCGCCCAGGCGATGCCTCCGATCCCAGCCGCTCAACCGCCGGCGTCTCCGGGGCCGGAGCTCAAGCCCTCCCACGCCCGCTTGCGCGAGCTGACATCGAAGGCGCTGGATGGAGGAGGGCCCGACAAGGTCAAGGCTCAAAAGGCCAAGGGCAAGCTTACCGCCCGGGAGAGGATCGCCTACCTCCTCGACGAGGGGACGTTTCAGGAGCTTGACCTGCTGGTCACGAGCCGCGCCACGGCCTTCGGCATGCGCGACAAGCGCGCCCTGGGCGACGGCGTGATCGCGGGCTTCGGCCAGATCAACGGACGCGAGATCGGCGTCTATTCCCAGGATTTCACGGTGCTGGGCGGCTCCCTCGGCCTCGCTCATGCCAAGAAGATCGCGAAGATCATGGATTTGGCCTACGAGGCCCGCGTCCCGGTCATCGGCCTCCTCGATTCCGGAGGCGCGCGCATCCAGGAGGGCGTGGATTCCCTGGACGGCTACGCGGAGATTTTCGCCCGCAACGTCAAGAGCTCGGGCGTCATCCCCCAGATTTCCGTCATCCTGGGGCCCTGCGCCGGCGGGGCCGTCTATTCGCCGGCGCTGACGGACTTCATCTTCATGGTCGAGGGGACGAGCCATATGTTCGTGACCGGCCCCGACGTCGTCAAGGCGGCGACGGGGGAGGAGGTTTCCTTCGAGGATCTCGGGGGCTCCGGCTCCCACGCCGCGACCTCCGGCGTCTGCCACTTCGTCGCGAAGTCCGAGCCGGACTGCTTCCGCCAGGTTCGCGAGCTTCTCAGCTACATTCCGCAGAACCGTTGGGAGCGCCCCGTGCGCATCGCCAACCCCGACCCGATCCGGAGGGGGACCGCGCGCCTCGAGATGCTCTGCGAGCTCGATCCCCGCCGGCCCTACCGCATCCAGCACGTCATCTGGCAGTTGGCCGACGAGCACAAGTTCTTCGAGGTTCAAAACGGCTTCGCCAAGAACGTCGTCATCGGCTTCGTGCGCCTGGGAGGGGAGGTCGCGGGCGTCATCGCCAACAACCCCGCGCACTTGGCGGGGGCCCTGGATATCGACGCCGCGGACAAGGCCGCGCGCTTCATCCGCTTCTTGAACGCTTTTAACATTCCGATCGTGACCTTGGTCGACGTTCCGGGCTATCTGCCGGGAGTCGAGCAGGAGCACGGGGGGATCATCCGCCACGGCGCCAAGCTCCTTCACGCCTACGCGGAGGCGACCGTCCCCAAGATCGCGGTCGTGCTCCGGAAGGCCTACGGCGGCGCCTACATCGCCATGAGCTCCAAGCGCCTAGGCTCCGACTTCAATTTCGCGCTTCCCTCGGCCGAGATCGCGGTGATGGGCCCCAAGGGCGCGATCGAAATCCTTTATTCGCGCGAACTGGAGAAGGCCCCCGGCGACGAGGAGCGCGCCAAGCTGCGCGAGCGCCTCGCCGCCGAATATGCCGCGACCTTCGCGTCCCCGTACCAGACGGCCTCGACGGGGTCCTTGGACGAGGTCGTCGAGCCCTCCGAACTGCGCTTCAAGATCATTCGAGCGCTGCGCTTTCTGCGGGACAAGCGCGTTCCGGGACGGCACGAAAACCGAGGCAACATCCCCCTGTGAGGCTTGCGCGATAGCATGAAGGCCCAAGTCCTCGTCGTCGAAGATCAGGAGCCCACGGCCGAGCTCATCAAGGGGGTGCTCGTCGAGGAAGGCTGCGAGGTCCAGACGGCCGACACCCTTGAGAAGGCGCGCGAAAAACTGCGCCGGACGCCGCCCGAGATCGTGATCCTGGACAGAAAGCTTCCGGACGGCGACGGGGTCGAGCTCTGCGCGGAGCTGCGCCGCGACTCCAAGCTTGCCGCCTTGCCCATCCTGATGCTCACGGCCAAGAAGGCCGTCGAGGAGAGAGTGGCGGGTCTGCGCGGCGGCGCGGACGACTACCTCGCCAAGCCCTTCAACCCGGAGGAGCTCGTGGCGCGCCTGGAGGCTCTTCTTCGCCGGGCGGGGAAGCGGGAGGCTCCGAAGGCGATCACGGCGGGGGATTTGAAGCTCGACGGGGAGTCCCGCCGGGCCTACGTCAAGTCGAAGGAGGTCCCGCTCTCCGGCAAGGAGTTCGACCTCCTGTGGTACCTTGCCTACCGCAAGGGCAAGGTTTTGACCCGGGATTTCCTCCTCCAGCACGTCTGGGGATATGAAGAAGGGCTGGACCTCTCGACGAAGGTCGTGGACGTCACGGTCAGCCATTTGCGCGACAAGCTGGGCGCCTTCGCCGACAACGTCGTCGCCGTCCGCGGCTTCGGCTACCGCCTCGACTCCCGATAGCGAGCGATACCATCCTATGAACGCAGATAAATTTACTCTCAAAGCCCAGGAGGCGATCGCCTCCTCCGAAAAGGCCGCCAGGGGGTTCGGCCATCAACAGCTCGAGCCCCTGCATCTTCTCGCGGCGCTGGCCTCCCAGGAAGGAGGCGTGGCGCCGGCTCTCCTTGAGAGGCTGGGGACGCCCGCGGGAGAGATCCTCATGGATGTGGATCGAGCCCTGCGCGCCTTGCCGAAGGTCGATGGCTCGCCCGATGTCTATCCCTCCAACGCTTTTAAGCACGCCGTCAACGAGGCGTCGCGCGAGGCCGCCCTTTTTAAGGATGAGTTCATTTCGACCGAGCACCTGCTGCTCTCGATTCTGCGCTTGAAAAATGACCCGGCCCATGCCCTTCTTGAAAAACGCGGCGTGACCCACGAGGCGGTTCTGGACGCCTTGAAAACCGTGCGCGGCTCCCAGCGGGTGACCGACGCTGAGCCCGAGGGAAAGTATCAGGCCCTCGAGAAATACGCGAGGGATCTGACCGGCCTCGCCCGTCGCGGGAAGGTGGACCCCGTGATCGGCCGTGACGCCGAGATGCGCCGCGTGATCCAGGTGCTCTCGCGCCGCACGAAGAATAATCCCGTCCTCATCGGCGAGCCGGGCGTCGGCAAGACCGCGATCGTCGAGGGCATCGCCCAGAGAATCGTCTCCGGGGATGTCCCCGAGGGTTTGAAGTCCAAGCGCATCCTGGCCCTTGACCTGGGCGCCATGGTGGCGGGGGCTAAATACCGCGGCGAGTTCGAGGACCGTCTGAAAGCCCTGCTAAAGGAGGTCGCCGCGTCGAACGGGGGGATCATTCTCTTTATCGACGAGCTCCACACGCTCGTGGGGGCGGGCGCGGCGGAAGGCGCCATGGACGCCTCCAACATGCTCAAACCCGCTCTTGCGCGCGGGGAGCTGCGAGCGATCGGCGCGACGACGCTCGACGAGTACCGCAAGCACATCGAGAAGGACGCGGCGCTGGAGCGCCGCTTCCAGCCCGTTTTCACCGGGGAGCCGTCCGTTGAGGACACGATCGCGATCCTGCGGGGCTTGAAAGAGCGCTACGAGGTGCATCATGGGGTGCGCATCAAGGACGGGGCGATCGTCGCCGCCGCGACCCTTTCCCACCGCTACATCACGGACCGCTTCCTTCCGGACAAGGCGATCGACCTCATCGATGAGGCGGCCTCGGGGCTTCGCATGGAGATCGACTCGATGCCATCCCCGATCGAGCAGTTGGAGCGCCGCATCACCCAGCTCCAGATCGAGAAGCAGGCGCTCCTCAAGGAGGAGGACGCCGCATCGAAGGCCCGGCTTCAAGAGCTGGAAGGGACGCTCTCGGGACTGCGCGAGGAGTCGAACCGGCTGAAGCTGCGTTGGAAAGCGGAGAAGGACGCCATCATGAGGGTGCGCGATTTGAAGGCCCGCATCGACGAGCTCAGGACCGAGGAGGCCCAGGCCGAGCGGAGGGGGGATCTGGCCCGGGCGGCGGAGCTGCGCTACGGAGAAAGGCTCAATCTCGACAAGCAGCTTGAGAAGGCGAACAAGGAGTTGGACAAGAGCCAGGACCAGGGGCGCATGCTCAAGGAAGAGGTGGATGACGAGGACGTGGCGCGCATCGTCTCCAAATGGACCGGCATTCCCGTCTCCAAGATGCTCGCGAGCGAGTCCCAGAAGCTCGTGCGCATGGAGGATAATCTCCGCCGCCGGGTCGTGGGGCAGGAAGAAGCCTTGAAGCGCGTCTCCGACTGCATCCGAAGGAGCCGCGCGGGCATTTCGGATCCCAGGAGGCCCGTCGGAAGCTTTCTTTTTCTGGGGCCCACCGGGGTGGGGAAGACCGAGCTCGCGCGGGCGCTGGCGGAATTTCTTTTCGACGACGAGCGGGCGATGGTGCGGCTCGACATGTCGGAATACATGGAGAAGCATTCCGTCGCGCGCTTGATCGGAGCTCCTCCGGGTTACGTGGGTTACGAGGAAGGAGGGCAACTCACGGAAGCCGTCCGCCGCAGGCCGTACGCGGTCGTTCTCTTCGACGAGATCGAGAAGGCCCATCCGGACGTCTTCAACGTCCTCCTGCAGATTTTGGACGACGGCCGGCTGACCGACGGGCAGGGGCGCGTCGTCGATTTTAAAAACGCCGTCCTCATCATGACCTCCAATATCGGCTCCTCCCTGATTCAGGAGCGCGCGGGAAAGGGGGATTTCGAGGAAGTCCGGTCCCAAGTGCGGCGCCTTCTCTCGGAGCATTTCCGCCCCGAGTTCTTAAATCGCGTCGACGAGATCGTGGTCTTCAATCCCCTGGACAAGGCCGAGATGGAGCGCATCCTCGACATCCAGGTCAATCGTCTCCAGGGAGTGCTCGCGGGCCGCGCCCTGACCCTCGCCCTGACTGAGAAGGCGAAAGCGAGGCTGCTCGAGGCGGGCTACGATCCCCAGTTCGGGGCGAGGCCTTTGAAGAGGGCGATCCAGCAGATGATCCAGGATCCTCTGGCGCTCGCTCTTCTGGATGGTTCGATACCGGAAGGCGCCGTCGTCGAAGCCGACGTGGACAAAAAGACCGGCGGCATGGTCCTGCGTCCGGCGGCGCCGAACGCCGACGGCGCCCGCGGCCGCGCCAAGACGGCCAGGGCCTAGCGACGGTGTCAGACTTTGACTTTTTGAGTTATTCCCCGGCCTAAAAGTTAAAAAGCCAAAGTCTGACACCGTTCCCGTTCCTTTAAGTCCGCGGGATTGCGACCTTGAACTGAAGCCGCGAGCCCACGCCCAGGCCGTCGGCCGCCGCCTCCCCGGCCGGGATCTCGAGCACATACTGCCCGTAGCCGGAGGCGCGGGGGATGGCCCAGTCGGGGACGTCGGGACCCGGCGGCTCAAGCCCCGCCGCGATATGCGTCACCGCGCCCTTCGCGTCCAGAAAGACGATGTCGAGAGGCACGAGGGTGTTTTTCATCCAAAAGTCGAGCGTCGTTTCGCCGGGGAAGACAAACAGCATCCCGCGGCCGCGCGGCAGGGATTTCCGGAACATCAGCCCCTTCTCCCGCGAGGCCGGGTCGTCCGCGATCTCGGCCCGGATGATGCGGCCGGACGGCAAGGCGATGGCCGCTCCGGCATCGGCGGCCTGCTGAAACTGAGGGGAGGAGGGGGCGCCGCAGGCGGCGACGATGGCGACGGAAAGCAAGGAAAGGCAATGGAAGGCCAAGGAAGGCTTCATCGCTTCCCGCCGCCTTTCCTCAGATATTCCGTCACTCTCCTCGCCGCGTTCATCCAATCTTTCGTGGTCCAGGGCCCGAGATTCCCGTGCAGGGCCCGGGCGATGTCATGGTAGAAGACGGCTCTGGCGCGCCCGTCCGCGTAGATCGTGTCGATCGCGAGCTTGAGCCTCCGGTAGAATTCCTCGGGGCCGTCGGGAGCATGCTGGTGGAGCCACCAATCGACGATGTCGCCCGGAGCCAGCTGAACGTCTTGGCGGCGAACGTAGGAGCGCCAATCCTTCATGATCTGGGCGTACTGAGCGTCGTTAGCCTCGTAGAGCATCACGGCGTCGATGTCCGCGCCGGCGTCGTTCATCATGACGGGGTCCTGCCCGTGATGCCAGCCCTTATCCCATGAGAGGGTGAACGTCCAGAGGGGCTTGCGGGGCCCGACGGCCTTCTTGATGCGCCGGACAATGCCCGCGACCTTGTGGGCCCGCCACCACTGCCAGGCGTCGATGAAGGCGGCGTCCCGGCGGGCGATCTTCTTGCGCGCGAACGCGAGGATCTTCTCGGAGCGCGTCATATGGGACCAGCCGGGCGGGGGTTTGAGGAAGGGCATGTCCCGATAGAATGCATCGGCCAGTTCGTAGCCTCCCAAGGCATTGCGGATATAGTCCAAGCCCAGGAAATCGACCTCGGGAAGCCCTCCGAAATCCTTGAGCCGCTTGATAAGATCCTCGACGCGATGGGGGTCGTCAAGCGAGATCGCCCGGGTGAGCGCCGGGTGTCCGCTGGAGACGTCGAGGGCGTATTCATAGCGGCGCAAGGCGCCCGGCCGTCCCATCGTGAGGTAGCATTGAACATAGATTCCAAATTGCATGCCTCGGCGGTGGCACTCGCGCCCGACCGCCGGAAACAGGGAAACGTTGTCGTCGTTCCAAATTTCGCCTTTCTTTAATCCCGGGCTCTGGCCTCCCAGCACCCAAAACGCGTCGGCGCCGACGTATTGAGCCCAGTCGAGAAGGCCCGTCCAATTCTTGAAAGTCCCGTCCGGGGCGCGCACGCGCATATCCTTGAGGGGCTGGACGGACTCGAGCGTCAGGGCGACGAAGCCGGGCTTGAGCGGCTCGGGGCGGCGTCGCTGGATGCGGAAAGACCCGGCGCGCAGATCGGGCGCGAGATCGGGGCGTTTCTCGATGGCGAGGGTGTAGACGCCCTGGGGGGCGTTCCACGGGCAAGGCCAGGCGCCCGCCCAGCGTCCCGTCGACGCATCGTAGGAGAGCGGAAAGAGGCTCGTCTTGCCGATCGTGGCGACAACCCGCCCGTCCTTGAGGACGGAGAAGCTTGGGGGACGGCGGCGCAGGCTCGCGGCGGTCCCCGGAGAGCGCGTCGCGAGCGTCACGCGGACGAGGCCGTCGTGGCCGTAGAGAGAAGCGCCGGGTTCAAGGCGGATCCCGTATTCCCAGGCTCTCCAGAGCTTGGAAGCTCCCCACTGCGCCGCGTAGAGGGCGGCGGCCGCGAGCATCAGCCTTGAGAGAAGCTGGCGATCAAGCGATCGAGCGGCCAACGGCGCCTTCCTGGGGCGCCGGCGTGTGGGCATGAAGGGGGCCATCATATCAAATCGGCCGATCATTTTTGTTATACTCCCCAGGGCGTCTCGCGAAACCAAACAAGGAGCCAAGATCCCATGGTAACGGCGATCGTGCTGGTAAGGCTTGCGGCCGGGAAGGAAAAGATGACCCTCGCCAAGATTCGCGAGATCAAGGGCGTCTCTCATATGACGGCGGTTTTCGGGCGGTGGGACTTGGTCCTCGACGTCGAGACGACCGACGTCTCGACCCTTTCCAACGTCGTGGTGCGGGACATCCGGTCCACCCCCGGAGTCCTTTCGACCGAGAGCTTGGTCACGACGGCCATCTAAACGGAAGGCGACGCGCAGCCACAGAGGGTCGAAGAAGCCGCTGGCTTAAAACGCCATGGAGTCCCTTCTTTCCGTCCGGGGCCTGAGGACGAGCTTTATCCTGGGGGGCCGGCAGCTCCGGGCGGTCGACGGGCTGAGCTACGAACTTCGCCGCGGCGCGACCACGGCGATCGTCGGCGAGTCCGGCTCGGGAAAATCCGTCCTGGCGCTTTCCATCCTGGGCCTCCTGCCGAAGCCGCAGGCCCGCGTCGTGGGGGGAGACATCCTTTTCCAAGGCCGAAGCCTCCTCGGTTTGGCGGCAAGCGAGCTCCGCGCCCTGCGGGGCAACCGCATCGCCATGATTTTTCAAGAGCCCATGACCTCGCTCAATCCGGTGATGACGGTGGGCGATCAGATCGCGGAGGGGGCCGTCGTGCATCAGGGATATTCGAGGGGAAAGGCCATGGCCCGGGCGCTGCGCCTCCTCGAGCTCGTGGGCATTCCGGACCCCCGGCGACGGCTCAAGGCCTATCCCCACGAGTTCTCGGGCGGCATGCGTCAGCGCGTCATGATCGCGATCGCGCTTGCCTGCGACCCGGATCTTCTGATCGCCGACGAGCCGACGACCGCGCTCGACGTCACGATCCAGGCCCAAATCCTGGATCTGCTCCGGGCAGTCCAGAAGAGATTCCAGATGGGCCTTCTCCTCATCACCCACAACTGGGCCGTTGTCGCGGAGATGGCCGAGGAGGTGGTCGTCATGTACGCCGGGCGGCAAATGGAGGGAGGAAAACGCTCCGAGATCATCCGGGCGCCCCGGCATCAGTACACGCGGGCGCTCCTGGCCGCTCTCCCGACGCTGACCTCGCGCCGGGAGCGGCTCGCGGCGATTCCCGGCCTGCCCCCGGACCTGCGCGAGCCTATCGACGGATGCCCCTTCGCCGGGCGCTGCGCCGAGGCTTTCGACCGCTGCCGGCGGGAGGACCCGCCGCTTTTTCATCTTCCCGGCGGCCGGGTCTCGGCCTGCTGGAAATCGGAGCCCGAGGCGGAATCGTTCAGCCATCGCTATGCCTGAGATAGACTCCGCGCCCCTGCTCGAAGTCCGGGACGTCTCGAAATATTTCACGGTCTCGCGCGGAGGCTTCGGCCCCCGCGCGACGCTCAAGGCCGTCGACGGCGCGAGCTTCGCGGTCGGCGCCCAGGAGACCTTCGCCGTCGTCGGGGAGTCGGGCTCGGGAAAGTCCACGCTCGGCCGCCTGATCGCGGCGCTTGAGCGGCCCACGGGAGGGGATGTTTTATTCGAAGGACGAAGCCTTTGGCGGTTGGGGCGGGGGGAGCTCCGGATGCTGCGCCGTCATATTCAATCGATTTTCCAGGATCCCTACTCGAGCCTTAATCCCCGCTTCACGGTCCGGGAGATCCTCTCCGAGCCATGGGACATCCACGGCCTCCACCGCGGCCAGGGCGAGCGCCAACGGGAACTCCGCGCGCTCTGCGACCTCTGCGGGATCGCCCTAAGCGCGCTTGAGCGCTACCCGCACGAGTTCTCGGGCGGGCAAAGGCAGCGCGTCGGGATCGCGAGGGCGCTCGCCCTCAAGCCGCGCCTGCTCGTGGCGGATGAGCCCGTGAGTTCCTTGGACGTCTCGATCCAGGCGCAGATCGTCAACCTGTTGAAGGACCTCCAGAGCGAATTCCATCTGGCGATCGTTTTTATCTCCCATGATCTTTCGGTCGTGCGCCAGCTCGCCGACCGGGTGGCGGTGATGTATCTGGGAAAGATCGTCGAGCTGGCGGGAACGGAGGAGCTCCTGGCCGATCCCCAGCACCCCTATACGGAGGCGCTGCTCTCCGCCATCCCGCTTCCGGACCCGGAGCCGTCGAGGAGACGGGAGCGCCTGATACTCCCCGGAGATTTGCCGAGCCCCTACGACCCTCCTCCGGGCTGCGGCTTTCATCCCCGCTGCCGCTACGCGCAGACCTCCTGCCGGACCCAGGTTCCGGAGCTCTCCTTGATCGTCGGCGGGCGCCGAGCCGCCTGTCCCGTGCGGCCGTTCCTCGCCCGATCAAGCCGAGCCGCCATCGCCGCGCCATGAACGACGTCGAGAGGGCCCCGGCGGATCTCGTTCCCGCGGATCAGCATCCCGCGGGGCTCTATGTCCTGTTTTTCACCGAAATGTGGGAGCGCTTCTCGTATTACGGCATGCGCGCCATCCTGGTCTACTACATGATGCGCCAGCTTCTTTTCGCCCAGGCCAAAGCCTCTCAAATCTACGGCCTCTACACGGGCCTGGTCTATTTCACACCGCTTTTCGGCGGCATCGCGGCTGACCGCTGGCTCGGCCAAAGACGCTCCGTCATCGTTGGCGGCGTGCTCATGGCCATCGGGGAATTCACCCTCATGTCCCAGCCGATGTTCTACCTCGGGCTGTCGATCCTCATCATCGGGAACGGATTTTTCAAGCCGAACATCTCCACGCAGGTGGGAAACCTCTATGCCGCCGGAGACCACCGCCGTGACCGGGCCTTCAGCATCTTTTACGTGGGCATCAACGTGGGCGCCTTGTTGTCGCCGTTTATTTGCGGGACGCTCGGCGAGAGATACGGCTATCAATGGGGCTTTTTCGCGGCGGGCATCGGCATGATCGCCGGGCTCATTCTTTATCTATGGGGCCAAAAGCACTTGGCCCCCGATCATCTCATGAAAAGCTCTCGCGCGGCCGAGGCGGCCCCGGAGCCCCTCAGCGCGGAGGATTGGAAGAAGATCGGCGCCCTGGTGGTGCTTTGCATCCTCAACATCGTTTTTTGGGCCACCTACGAGCAGCAGGGGAACACCCTCGCCTTGTGGGTGCAGGACAACACCGACCGGACCTTTCACTTTTTTTCGCGCGCTTGGCGGATGCCGGCCTCATGGTTTCAATCCTTCAACCCAGCCTTCATTTTTCTTTTCACGCCGGCCATCACCTCCTTCTGGGCCTGGCAGCAAAGCCGCGGCAAAGAGCCCTCCAGCGTCGCCAAGATGGCCGTCGGCTGCATTCTTCTGGGCCTGTCGTTTCTCATCCTTATCCCGTCGGCGCGCGCGGTCGCCTCGGGCCGCCAGGCGGGCCTCACGCCGCTTGTCTTGTGCTCGGTCGTCATCACGGTCGGCGAGCTCTATCTGTCCCCCGTCGGCCTGTCCCTGGTCACCAAACTGGCGCCTCCGCGCATGGTCTCCATGCTCATGGGCATGTGGTTCTTGTCGAGCGCTTTCGGCGATTACCTCTGCGGCTACATCGGCGCCTTCTGGACTCGAATGCCGCATGAGAGCTTCTTTCTGCTGCTCTCGGCCTTGGCGTGCGGAACCGGGCTCGGCATGTTCGCGCTTCTAAAACCCTTGAAGCGCGCCATCGCCCACGGCCGCGAAGAGCCCGTGGACGTCTGAAATGAAACGGCTCCTCCGGGCGAAGCTCATGATGCGACGAATCCTCGCCGCCGCGCCGGCCGCGGCCGTCCTCGCCGCCGTCGCCGTCCGTTGCCTCGGGGCCCAGCCTCAGCCCCAGGCTCCGGTCCAGGACCGGGACCCCGCGACGTTCTATTACGCGGTCTCCGGGCAGGTCGACACCCTCGATCCCGCGTGGGAGTTCGACGGCCTCTCCAACGAGGTCATTTTTCAGATTTATGAGAATCTCATTTCCTACGACGGCGAATCCACGGACAAATTCACGCCGTTGTTGAGCTATGCGGTCCCCTCGCAGGCCAATGGCTTCCTTTCTCCCGACGGCCTCCGCTACACCTTCCCGATCCAAAAAGGCGTGACTTTCCACGACGGATCGCCGTTGACGCCGGAGGACGTGCGCTACTCCTTCCTGCGATTCCTCCTCATGGACCGGTTGAACGGCCCCTCTTTTCTGCTGCTCAACCCCATCCTAGGCGTCGATTCGACGCTGGGGGCGGACGGGAAGCCCGATCCCTCGCTTTTCGCGAAGGCTCAAAACGCGATCCAGATCCAGGGAGACTCCGTTGTCTTCACGCTGCCCAAGCCCGTCCCCTACTTTCTCTCCTTGATCGCGAGCGTCTGCCCGGTCGTCTCGAAGCAGTGGACGATCGCCCATGGCGGCTGGGACGGGCAGGAGAGCACATGGATTCGCTACCGCAATCCCGTCAAGGAATACAGCGCCCTCTACGACAAGCCGAACGGCACGGGACCTTTCAGGCTCGAGTCTTGGGATAAGGACGCCAACGAGATCGTCATCGCGCGCCATGACAATTATTGGAGGCGGCGCGCGAGACTCTCCCGCGTCGTCTATCGGACCGTCAACGACGTGTCGCGGCGCCTGAGCCTCCTTCAATCCGGCGACGCCGACGCGATCGTTCTGGAGCGGCAGAACCTCGGCAAGGCCGCCGCGATCCCCGGGGTCGAGGTGCGCGACGATGAGCCTCTTCTGGAGGTTCACGACGTCTTCATTCCCACCTTCCACGTGGATCCCGTGGCCAACCACTACATCGGATCAGGCATCCTGGACGGCCGCGGCATACCGCCCGATTTTTTCGCCGACATCAATGTGCGCAAGGGGTTCGCCCAAGCGTTCGATTATGACGCCTATATCGCGAAGGGCTATGGCGGGAAGGCGGAGCGCGCGCGAGGCCCCATCCCCAAGGGCCTTTTCGGCTACAACCCGCTTCAGGGGGTCATCTCCTACAGCCCGGAGGAGGCGGCGAAGTCCTTCCAGAAGGCTTTGGAGGGGGAGGTCTGGCGTCAGGGCTTTACGGTCACGATCGGCTATGCCCGGGGGTATCAGGACCGACAGCTCGCGTGCGAGCTGATGAAGCGGGGCGTCGAGGCCCTCAATCCCAAGTTTCACGTCGACGTCGTCGCCATGGCGCCGGACGCTCTCTTCGAGGCCTTCGTGAGCCGGCGCATGCCGATGATGATTGACCGTTGGGTCATGGATTATCCCGACCCCGCCGACTCGGTGTACCCTTTCCTCGACAGCCAGGGTTATTACGCCAAGGTGCAGGGCTATTCGAACCCGACGGCGGACCAGTACATCGAGCAGGCCCGCCACGAAGTCCAGATCAGGGATCGAAAGTGGGATTATTGGGAAATCCAGGCGATCGCGTGGGAGGACGTCCCCCAGATTTACACCGTTGACAGCTACCACGCCGAGGTCACCCGCTCCTGGGTCAGGGACTGGAATTACAACCCCATCATCTTCTACGGCTATCTATATCGGGTCTATAAAGAGGCGCAATGAATTTTTGGTGACATACCGATTTCTCCACATGGGAGCTGGAAATAGGTATGGTGTCACCGGTTTCGCCGTTGGCCGTTGAGTCCCGTAGGGGCTCTCCCCGGGAACAAAATGGGCCCTTGAACCGTTATAAAAGGAGAAGCCCCCCTCGTGGCGCCCTCGGGGGCCGACTGCTAGAATCAAGGAGACGGAGAGATGCTCGAGAAAGACGCCATGCAAATTCTGTGGAGGGTCGATTCGAGCGCCTGGAGCGCCATCTGTTCGAGGGTTTCGCCTTCCTGGCGGCCCTGATCGCGATTTTCCGCTTCGTTCGTTTTTAATGCGCAATCCGGGAAAGCCCTTCGAGCATTCCATCGAACAGGCTCGCCGCGCTTCCTTGCTTTCAGCCGCTCGCGCGATTGAATAGATATAGTTTATTGTTTATACTAAACTATAAACTATGAAGACCAATACGCGCTCCGAAATCGTCGCATTCGTCAGGAGCGCGGGCGGCTTGCGGCCGATCGAGTTGGCCGGGAAATTGGGGATCACGCCCCAGGCCCTTCATCGGCATTTAAAGGCGCTTGTGGCCTCGGGGGACTTGGAGGCTTGCGGGCGCGGCCCCAAGACCCGGTATGTCATCGCGGGGGAACCCGCGCTTGAGGCGCCGCGGCGCTGGCACGCGGCGCGCGGCGCGCCCGCGGAAAGCCCGGCGTCCTTCGTTTGCGAAACGCGGGACGTTTTCTCGGCTCGTCTGGGGCGCCTTGCGTCCCTATCGAAGGAAGGCCTTGGGGGCGCGGAGCTTTCTCTTTTAATCTCGGCCGTCGGAGAAATCGGGAACAACTGCTTCGACCACAATCTCGGACATTGGCGGAATATCCCGGGGTGCTGGTTCGAGGCCCAGTCCACGGGCAAGCGCTTGTGGGTTTTGGTCGCGGACCGGGGGCAAGGCGTGTTTCAGTCGCTTAGCCGGGCTCTGCCGGAGATCCCCGACGAACGGGCCGCTCTTTTAACAGCTTTTGAAAAGAGGGTTTCCGGGCGCGCTCCGGAAAACCGTGGAAATGGGCTCAAATTCGTCAGGAAGATCGTCGAGGGAAGTCCGGCGCGGGGGCTCGCCTGCCGCTCGGGCGCGGGACTCGTCGACTACGGGGCCTTGGGCCCCGATTGCCGCGGGCATTTGACGGATTTTTCCTCGAAAGCGAGCGGAACAGTCACCCTTTTGGCCTGGAGGCTCTCATGAGAATTGAAATCAAGCGGTATGGAAACGTTTTAAGTTCGCGGCCCGCCGGGCGGGAGGCGGCCTTGGCGATGAAGGCCTATCAAAGGCCGAAGCCGGGCGAGAAAATAGAGCTTGATTTTTCGGGCGTCCTTTCGGTCGGTCCCTCCTGGCTCGACGAGGTTTTAAGCGCCCTGCGCGCGGAGTATGGGACAAAGCGCGTCGTGTGCCTGCCGACCAGAAATCCTTCCGTCATCGAGTCTCTCAAGGCGATCGACTCCTGATGCATCTGGAAAAAATGGGCCGCCTATCCTCCGAAACCGAGGCCGAGGAGGCGTCTTCCAGCCGGTTGAAGGTCCTGGGCCGTGCCGTCGCCTCGGGCCTGTTGTCGGCCGCGTTTTGCTGGCCGCGCGCCGCGCAAGCCTTGCCCGCCGACACGGGCACTTTCACGGAGCTTTCAATTTCCGGGATCGACTCCCTCGACCCGGCCTGGGCCTACGACGGGGCGTCGGAGGAGATCATTCTCAACATCTACGAGACGCTTTTCGCCTTCGACAAGAGCTCGACCGTGACGCTGTCGCCGCGTTTGGCGGCGCGAGTGCCTTCCCGCCGAAACGGGCTCATCTCCAAGGACGGCCGAACCTATGTGATCCCGCTGCGCCGCGGCGTGACGTTCCAGGACGGCTCCCCGATGACGCCCGAGGACGTCCGCTACTCCCTCATGCGCTTCATGCTGATCGACCGCGCGGGAGGGGCCTCCGGCATCCTCCTGCGGCCTCTGGTGGGCTACGACTCGACGCGGGACAAGGACGGAAAGCTGAAACCCTCCGCATGGAGGGACGCCTCCCGGGCGGTCGAGGCGGGCCGTGATAGAATCATCCTTCATCTCCCCAAGCCTTTCGCCCCGCTTCCGTCGATTCTGGCTTCCTGGGCTCCGGTGGCATCCCGCCGCTGGGCGGCCGCGCACGGCGACTGGGACGGCTCCGAGAAGACGCTCGCGAAATTCAACAACGTCGAGAAGAGGGGGACGTGGTTCTTCGACCACGCCAACGGCACGGGGCCGTTTCGCCTGGAGCGCTGGGACCGGCAGGCGATGGAAGTCGTTCTGAGGCGTCACGATCGCTATTGGCGCAAGGCGGCGAGGCTTTCGCGCGTCATCGTGCGCGGCGTCAACGAGTTCGAGACGCGCAAGCTCATGCTCGAGGCGGGAGACGCCGATTCGATCTACGCCGCGTGGCAGGTATACGAGCAGGTCAAGGCCCTCCCGGGCGTGCGCGTCGTCGAGAACGTCCCCATGATCGAGGTCAATCCGATGGTGCTGTTTACCTACCACGTTCGCGCGCCGGGCAACCCCTTCATCGGCTCGGGGCGCCTGGACGGGGACGGCGTCCCTCCCGATCTCTTCGCCGACACCGACGTGCGCAAGGGCTTCGCCTACGCCTTCGACTACGCGGGATTCATCCGGGACGTGAGCCGGGGGCGCGGGACGCCCGCCAACGGGTGCATCCCCAAGGGGCTGTTGGGGTACGACCCCAAGGCTCCGTTGTTCCATTTTGATCTCGCGAAGGCCCGAGAGCATCTGCGGCGGGCCCTGAAGGGCGCTTTATGGACGCGGGGCTTCCGGTTCACCATGCTGTATTTGGCCGGCAACGACGAGCGGGGAATCATCTGCCGGATGCTCGCGAGAAACCTCGCGTCCCTCAACCCGCGCTTCCGCATCGACGTGCGTCCGTCCGAGTGGCCGGCCTTCCTCGACGCCTCCCTCTCGGGCCGGCTTCCCGCCTATCCGGACGCCTGGCAAGCGGACTATCCCGATCCGCACAACTTCGCCTATCCGCTCATGCATTCCCATGGCTACTACCCGAAGGCCCAGGGCTACCGCGACGCCGAGGCGGACAAGATCATCGAGCGGGCGATGTCCGAGACCGAGCCGTCGCGGCGCCGGAAGCTTTATGCCCGGCTCATCGCGATCGAACATGCGGATGTGCCGCATCTCCTGATCGAGTATCCTTCCAACTACCGCACGCAGCGGACATGGGTCCGCGGCTGGGTTCCCAACCCCGTCTTCCCGGAATCCCCCTACGGCGCTTACTATTATCCCATGTGGAAGACCTCCTCCTGATGCTCCGATTCATCGGGCGCCGCCTTTTATTTTTGCCGCTGGTGCTTTTCGGGGTGACGGCGCTGTTATTCTTCGCTGTCGATTTTCTTTCGCCGGAAATGCGGGCGGCCCTGTACGTGAGGAGCCCGCGCCAGACGGCTTCGGTCGAGGCGGTCATCGAGAAATACGGCTTGCGAAAGCCGCTCCCGGTCCAATACGGCGTCTGGCTGCGGGAGGCTCTGCGCGGCAACCTCGGCTACAGCGAAACGGCGCGCATGCCGGTCGCGGACGCGATCCGGGAGTTTTTCCCGGCGACTCTGGAGCTGGCGATCGCGGCCTTCGTCCCCACCGTCGTCCTCGGCGTCTTCCTCGGCGTGCTTTCGGCCGTGTTCAAGGACCGGTGGCTCGACCAGGCGACGCGCTTCGTCGCGATCACGGGCTACTCGCTTCCGAGCTTCGTTTTGGGCCTGGTCCTTCTGATGCTCTTTTACGGAAAATGGCATCTCTTCCCGCCGGGACGCTGCTCCCTCGCGGTCGACTTGGCGATCCATGCCGCCGACTTTAAGCATCCGACGGGGCTCCTCGCCCTGGATGCCATTCTCGACGGCCGCTGGGACGTGTTCATGGATGTCGCGCGCCACCTGGTCTTGCCGGCGGCGACGCTGACCTACATCAACCTCGCGCTGCTGCTGCGCGTGACGAGATCCTCCATGCTTGAGGAGCTCGGCAAGGACTACGTGCGTACCGCGCGCGCCAAAGGGCTTCCGGAGAGCCTCGTCGTGGGGAGGCACGCGCTTCGCAACGCTCTCATGCCGGTCATCACGCTATCGAGCCTCCTCTTCGTGAGCCTTTTGGGGGGGGTCGTCATCACGGAAACGATCTTCGACTACCCCGGCATCGGCCGCTGGACCGTGATGGCGGCCCAGGAGCTCGACATTCCAGGCGTTGTTGGAACGACGCTTTTGGCCTCGATTCTTTTTGTCATCGCGAATTTATGCGCCGACCTCCTCTATGCCGTCGTCGATCCGAGGCTGCGGACATGACGGCGCGGATGGAGTTTTGGACTTCGACTTTCAGGGAGAAGCCTCTCTCGGCTTTTGGCCTCGTCTTGATCGTCTTTTTCATCCTGGTGGCCGGCCTGGCGCCGGTCCTTGCTCCAGCCGACCGGCGGGCCTACGATCCCTATCTCATCCCGGAATTCGGCTACAGCCCCGATCCCCTCCCGCCCAGCCGGGAGCACCCCTTCGGAACGACGCAGGAGCAGTTCGACCTCTATTACGGCATGGTCTGGGGGACCCGCACCGCCTTCCGCGTGGCGTTGAGCGTCGTCGCGGTCGCCCTCGCCGCGGGCCTCCTGGTTGGGGGCGTCTCCGGATTTTACGGGGGATGGCTCGACGACCTTTTGATGCGCCTGACGGACGTCGTCCTCGCCTTCCCCGCGCTCCTTCTGGCGGTGGTGATCGTCGCCGTGCTGGGCCCGAGTTTGGAGCACGTGATGCTCTCGGTGGCGGCGGTCTCTTGGCCCTCCTACGCGAGACTCCTGCGGGGGGAGGTTCTGGCGCTCAAGGGCCGGGAGTTCGTGCTGGCCGCCCGGGGCCTGGGCGCTTCCGATGCGCGCATCCTCTTCAAGCACATTCTGCCGAACGCGGTGTACCCCCTGCTCGTGTATGCTTCCCTCGACGTCGGCAACATCGTCATCACCGCCGCGGCCCTGAGCTTCCTGGGGCTTGGCGCTCCGATCGGGTACGCCGACTGGGGCCAGCTCGTGTCGCTTTCGCGCAATTGGATTTTGGGAGCGCCGGGCCGCCCTTTCGCCTATTGGTACACTATCCTGATTCCCGGAGGGGCGATCTTCCTTTTCGTCCTCGGGTGGAACCTTGTCGGCGATGCCGTGAGGGATATTTTGGACCCCAGGAGTGTGTCGCGATGAACGCTAGCGGCTTTGGGACGTACAACCTTAATGAAATTCTCGACCATGCGTCCCTGACGCATCCGATCCAGGATGCCCTGGTGATGGGCGACCGACGCATGAGCTACGATGAACTGCGCCGGGAGGTTCTGGCGGCGGCCGCGGGCTTTGATCGGCGCGGCGTCGCGCGCGGCGACCGCGTCGCCATCGTCCTGCGCAACGGTTTTGAGTTCGTCGTCTCCTATTTCGCCCTGTCTCGCTTGGGAGCCGTCGCGGTGCCCGTCAACTTCATGATTCAAAAGGAGGAGGAGCTGGCGTATCTCCTATCGGATTCGCGGGCGAAGGGAATCGTCGCGCACGCGGACTTCCTGCCGGGAGTCCGCAAGGCCGCCGCGAGGGCCTCGATCGAGAAGCTGTGGGTTGTCGGCCTTGAGTCGCGGGAGCTGCGAGCCGGGGAAGAGGAGTGGGAAGCCCTCAAGGAGCGGGGTTTCCCGATCGAATTCCCGGCCGTGGGCGAGAAAGACCCCGCGGCCATTCTTTATACTTCCGGCACGACCGGACACCCCAAGGGCGCCGTTTTAAGCCATAGAAACATCGCGTCGAACGCCTTGTCCGGACATCAAGCCCTGGGGCTTTCCTCGTCGGATGTCTTCTTGGTGCTCCTGCCGATGTTTCATTCCTTCTCGTGGACGGCCAATGTCGTGACGGGGCTGGCCTTGGGCGCCAAGCTCGTCGTCTGCGAGTCCGTCACGCCGGCCAAGCCCTGGCTCGCGGCGATGTCCCGGGAGGGCGTCACGCTGTTTAGCGCCATCCCGCCCGTCTACGCGCTCTTGAGCCGCGAAGCGCGAGGGGTGAAGGGTTTCTTTCTGCGGCATTGGTTTTTTCGCAAGGTCCGCATGGCGATCTCGGGAGCCGCGCCCTTGGGGCTCTCCATCCTCGCCGATTTCGAGCGGGCGCTGGGGGTGCCGCTTCTCGAGGGCTACGGGCTCACGGAAACGAGCCCCGTCGTCTCGGTCAATACGCCGAAGGCCCGCAAGCCCGGCAGCGTGGGGCCCGTTTTTCCCGGAGTGGAGGTCGAGATTCGGGGCGAGTCTGGAGAGCACTTGCCGCCCGAGGCCGAGGGGGAGGTCGTCGTCCGGGGAGACAACGTCATGCTGGGATACTTCGGCAACCCGCGGGCGACGGCCGAGGCGATCACTCCCGAGGGATGGTTTCGGACGGGGGACATCGGCGTCTTGGACTCGCAAGGTTTTCTTTTCATCCGCGACCGCATGAAGGACATGATCATCGTCAAGGGGCTCAAAGTCTTCCCGGCGCAGGTCGAGGCGGTGTTGCAGACGCACCCCGCCGTCGAGGAGGCCGCCGTCGTCGGGCTTCCCGGCGGGCAGGGCAACGAGATTATCCAGGCTTTCGTGGTGTTGAAGCGCGGGGCGCGGGCGGACAAGGCGAGCCTCCTGGCCTTCTGCCGCGAGAAGCTTGATCCTTACAAGAGGCCGCGGGACGTCGAGATCGTCGCCTCCTTGCCGAAGAACTCGATCCAGAAAGTCCTCAAGCGCGAACTGCGGGCCCGCTACTTAGAGGGCGCCGCCCGCTCCATGGAGGGCGCCGGACCTTGAGCGTTTCCTTGCGGCGGATTCCCATTTCCGACGAGGCTGTTCGCGCCCTGCGAACCGTCCGTAGGCTGGCCGAGGGGCCGATTTATCTCGTCGGAGGGGCTCTCCGGGACGCATGCCTCGGGAGGCCGTTTTTCGACATGGATTTAGCGGCCGAAAAACCTTTGATTCTCGCCCGGAGGCTTGCCCGCGCGATCGGAAGGAGGCTCGTGGTCCTCGACGAGAACGAACGGGTCTACCGAATTATCCTGAGGGAGGGCGGAACCCTCAAGCAGATCGATGTCGCGGGTTTCAAGGGCTCCACGATCGGCGAGGATCTGAGGCGGCGCGATTTTACGGTCAATGCCCTCGCCTGGCCGGTCCCTCGTTCTCCTGGCCGTACGATCCCGAAGGATGAAGTCTTGGATCCTAGGGGGGGATTCCGGGACTTGAAGGCTCGCCGGCTTTGCTGCGAGTCCGCGGCTCTTTTTAAGGAAGACCCTCTGAGGATCCTTCGGGCCTTCAGGCTTGCGGCGGAGCTTGATTTCAAGGTTGATCCCGGGACGATATCCCGCATCCGCGCGTCTTCCCGGCTTGCGGCCGCGCCCGCCGGGGAAAGAATCCGCTCCGAACTCATCGCCCTTCTGGCCTGTCAAGGGTCTTCCTGGCTATTGCGTCTGATGGACGAGACGCGCGTCCTCACGTCGATTTTTAAGGAGCTCGCGCCCCAACGGCGCTGCGCTCAAGCTTATTACGGCCGGGGCGGGGTGCTGAAGCATTCCCTCGACGTCGTCTCGAGGCTTGAATTCCTCCTCGATCATCTGGAGCGGGCCTTCCCAGGGCAGGCGAAGGCCCTGCAAGAGCGCGTCTCCGGGCGCGAGGGCGAGCCGTCGCCCGGCAGAGCTCTTTTGATGCTCGCGGCGCTCCTTCACGACGTCGCGAAGCCTCGTACGGCGAGGAAGATCGAGGGGCGGCTGCGCTTTTTCGGCCATGACACGCTCGGCGCGAAGATGGCCATGGCGATCATGAAGCGGCTGAGGTTCTCCCGTGACGAGTCAAGGCTGGTCGCCGCCATCGTCGAGCATCATCTGCGGCCGGGAAACCTTGCGGCCTCGGGAAAGGTGACGGACCGTGCCGCCTACCGGTTTTTCAGGGATATCGGAGAGCCGGCCCGCGATCTTCTTTTTGTCTGCTGGGCGGACCATGCGAGCTATCTCCCCGAGTCCGTCGTCGCCCGGGCCTTAAAAAGAGGGGGATTCCGGAGGTATTTAAAAGAATCCGGGAGCGCCGCCCGGCGGGATGTCTCCAAAAATCCTGGGGAGCCGTCCGGCGAGCGCAAGACTTTCTGGCACTTGGCCGTCGTGTCGGAGTTGATGGAACGCAGCGCCAAGCCCGAGCGGATCCGGCCCGCGAGGCTTTTGGACGGCCATGATGTGATGAAAATTTTGGGGCTCACGCCCGGTCCCGAGGTGGGACGCTGGATCGAGGCCTTAACGGAAGCGCGGGCCCTGAATCGGATCAGGACCCGCGCCGAGGCCGTCGCCTTCCTTAGGAAACAGCGCCTTACTGGCTTTTAAGCTGGAAAGTCCACGTGCCGTAGGTGCATTGAGAGCCCATCCAGCCATTGTGGACGACATAGACCCCGGGAAATTCCTTGGGAGCCGTCCAGTAGTTAATGGATTCCCCATTGAGGCAGTCTTTCTGGGGGTTGCAGGTCTCAAATTGCTGGACTTGCCCGACCAAGGTCGCATCGGGCAATCCTTCGATCGTCACGTTGGTGACGAGTTGAAGCGATAGCTTTCGCCCGTTGAGCACGGCCGACGCGCTGTTGGGGGATTGGCACGCTCCGCCGGTCTGGCTTTTTTGGGGAAAGGTCCACGTGCCGTAGCTGCATTGCGGACCCATCCAGCCATTGTGAACGACGTAAACGCCCGGGAATTCCTTGGGGGCCGTCCAATAATTAATGGACTCGCCATCCAGACAGTCTTTTTGGGGGTCGCTGGTTTCAAAGTGCTGGACTTGGCCGATCAAGGTCGCGTCCGCGAGGCCTTCGATCGTAACGTTGCAGACCCCGTTCAACGCGATGTCTTTGCCATTGTAATAGGCTTTTGCGTTTTGGGAAGGATCGCTGCAGGTCACTTCGTTGCAGAGGTCGATGTCCCTCTTATCGCCTTGGATCGTGGCAAGCGGCAGGCAGACCTGCCGGGCCGTCTGCCAAGCATTATACTGGACCTGGCAATTCCCCGAGCCTGATGCTTGGCAGCTGTTATAGTAATTGTGACGAACGGCGACCTCATGTTCTAGGGGAGCCAGGGACTGGGAACAGAGAGCTGATTGCGGACTGCTTTGACGGCTTGAGGAGGCGCCTTGGTTGTTGGCAAGGCAGCCTAGGTAAAGATAAGCATCCTGCTCGACTTGGACGAGATTTTGGCCGACTTGGCCATTGCTGATTGAGGCGATAGGAGTGCAAGCTTTCTCGGCCAGCTCGCCGGCAAGGCCATTTCTCGGAGCCGTCTTAAGGTTGCTAAGTTGGTGGGCGCAGGTCCCGGGCATCGGCCAATGGCTTTTGCAGTCCATGAACCATTCGGCCGCTTGCACGGCGTCCTCGCGGTTGTTTTGGTTCTTTCCTCTTTGATTTTGAAAGTCGCCGGAGTTTAGATTGGCATTATACGTGCCAAGATTCATCGTGCCGTCTTGGTTTGCTGCTTTGGGGGCGACGGAACCGGAGTTGGAACCGGGGCTGTTGTATTCAATGTCAGAGCCGCCTCCTGAAGATGATGCCGAGCCGGACGTTGATCCAGAGCCCGTCGAGGGGAGGGGATGGTAGACCGGCGCCGTGCAATCCACGCCTTCGGGGCATGCTATCATGGCGAGAGAACTCCGCGAGGAGAGGGCCATGGCGAAAGCCGCGACAAAGGCCGACCAGGAGAACTTATTCATGGGGATCACGTTCCTCCTTTTCCTGCTTGCAACCGCTCATGAGCGGGGTTGTAGCTCATCAGAACGGTACTTTACAAGAAAATGTCGTTAAAAATTCGGTAACGGGCCATGCGGCGACAAAAAAAGAGTGGATCAAGGCGGGCCTAGCAAGGCATAATACATCGTTGCCATGATCATGCGCCGTGGCGGGAGGCTTCCGCGATTCTTTTCCTTGGCCGCCGTCTTCATCCTGGAGGCGGGATGCATCGCCCCTTACAAGCCGCGGGCCACGTATCTTTTGCCGCCTGAAGACATGGACGCTTTCGGTCCCATCCCCGGCGCCAAGGTGGTTCTCGGCGTCACTTTCTGCGGCAGCTCGGACAAGGTCGACCACTTCTTCCCGAGCCGCAACGGCCTGCTCGAGGAAGGCATCCTTCCCGCTTTTGTAACCCTGCGGTCTTCCGACACGGCGGCATACAAAGTGTCCTACGATTCCTTTCGCATGGCGGTCGGCCGGCGAAACTACGTTCCGGTTTCTCCGAAGGACGCTTTCGACGTCGCCTGGCAGGCCAAGGAACCCTTCATCGAGACCAAGAAAATCCTCTACTACTCGGCCCTGACGATCTTCACCATCGTTACGGCGGGATTGGGATCGGTGATTTGGGTGTTGCCGTCGCCGTTCCAGCAGCCCAATTCCAACTCTGATCCTTTCGGGCGGGATCTGGCGTATAAGGCTTTTCCAAGCAAGGCGATTCTCCGGCCGGGGCAATCTCTCGGCGGCATGCTCTATTTCCATATTCTCCAGAAGCCGGAAAAGATCCATGGCCAGTCATCCCTGACGGCGACTCTGGCCAAGGAGAACCCCCCGTCCCAGAGTATCTCGGGGACGCTTGATTTCGAGTTCTCCGCGACGGTCCAAAAGGAGCGGGCCATGGAGTGGATCAACGGTCTGCTCACTCCCTGAAGGGCTAACGCAGCGTCGTGCGAAAACGCGCGAAGCTCGCGGTGATGCTGAACGCCGCGATCCCCACGAGAGCGAGGACATGGCGATCGAGGAGGCCGATGGTCGATCCCTTGAGCATGATGTCTCGCAGGAGAATGAGGTAGTGCGAGAGGGGGTCGATCGCGGCGAAGACCTGGACGGAGGGTGGCATGTTTTCGATCGGGAAAATAATCCCCGCGAACATGATGGCCGGGAACATGAAGAGAAAGCTTCCCATGCTCGCCTGCTGCTGGTTGGCGCAGAAGGTGGAGGTCAGCAGGCCCGCGGCGACAATCGTCGAGACGAAGACGAGCGTCGCGAAAAAAAGATAGAGGAAGGAGCCGCGCAGAGGCACATGAAAGGCAAGCACGGAGACCGGAAGCATAAGCGGGAGGTCGGCCATGCCGATGACGACATAGGGGAGGGTCTTTCCAAAAATGAGTTCTGTTCTTGAAACAGGCGCCGCGATAAGCATCTCAAAAGTCCCCTGTTCTTTCTCGCGAACAACCCCCATCACGACCAGAAGGAAGGTGGTGATGACCATGATCATGACCATGACGCCGGGCACCATGAAAGTCGCGGTGTCGAGCGAGGGGTTGAACAGAACGCGGACGTCGAATCGGATGGGCGGAGGGGGGGAAGCGGCGACCTTGAGGTCGCTGGCGACGGTGTCGGCCAGAATGGCCTTGAGATAGGCCTCGACCGACTCGGCCTGGACGACATTGGTCGCGTCGATAAGAAGCTGCAGCGGAGCGGTCTTGCGGCCCAACTCGTGGGTGAAGCCTTTGGGAGGGGCTACCAGCACCGCATCCGCCTTGTTCGCCCGTATCAGTTCGAAGGGGTGTTGGGCGATTCGGCCCGCTGCCTTGGCGGGAATGAACCAGCCGCCCATGATGGCCCGCTCGTAAACATCCCTTAAGACGTTGTCTTTCGCGTTGAAAAACGCCGCGAGCCGGATATTTTTAACCTCGGTCGAGATCGCGACGCCGAAGATCGTCATTTGGACGAGAGGCATCATGAGAAGGATGAAGCGCATGCGGCGATCCCGCAGGGCTTGGATGAATTCCTTTTTGATGAACCCTCGGAGAGTCGGATCGATCATTCAAGCGTTCTTTTAAAGGCGCGGACCGCTAACGCCGTCATCACGGCGCAGGAGAGCCCCAAAGCGAGAAACGAGACGCCGAGCTGCGAGAAGTTGGAGCCCTCGAGAAAGGAAAACCGCGCGATCGTCATGAACCACCTCGCCGGAAGCAGCATCGTGAAATACCAGAAGAAGCGCGGCATGCTGGCGATCGGGAACACAAAGCCGGAAAGCAAGTTCGAGGGGACCATGCCTGAGATCATGGCGACTTGCATCGCGACCGCTTGATTGCGCGTCGCGATGGAAATCAGCAGACCCTGGGCTTGGTAAGTCACCAGAAAAAGCGCGCATCCAAGCGCGAACACCCACAAGTGCCCCGCAAAGGGGACGCCGAAGGCGAAGCGGGCTACGATATACACGAAGGCGATGGCGATGGCCCCCATGCCCGCGTAGGGGACGGCTTTCCCAATGATAATCTCAATCGGATGTACCGGGGTCGAAAGGAGGAGTTCCATGGAGCCGTTTTCCCATTCGCGCGCCACCGTGAGCGCCGTCAAGAAGACCGCCAGGATGGCCATGATGACGACGATGAGGCCCGGGATTGTGAACCAGCGGCTGTTGAGCTCCGGATTAAAGAGGTAGCGCACCCTCAAATCATAGGGGAGATCGTTCGTCGCGCCGGCGAGCTTGCTGGAGGCTATGGCCTCGATCGTGTCGAGATACGATAGGACGGGCGTCACGGTCGAGTTATCGCATCCATCAAGGAGGATTTGCGCTTGTCCCGATCTGCCGGCCAGAAGGTCTCGTTCGAAGGTCGGCGGGATGATGAGGGCCGCCTTGGCGTCTCCGCTTACGACGGCCGTCATGGCGGACGCCGGATTCGGCACGGAGCGGCCGCGGAAATAATTGGAGCTGACGAAGGTGTCGATGAGCCGGCGGGAGGCTTGGCTATGATCCGAGTCGCTGACGGCAAGAGAGACATCCTTGATGATGAAGTCGATCGCGACGCCGTAGATCACGACCATGATCAGCGGCAGGGCGAGCCCGACGGCCATGGTGAAGGGGTCCCTTCTGACGTGATACCATTCTTTGCGGGCGACGGCGCCGACGCGGATCCAGGAAAAGCTCATCGCCGGCCCTCGATCGCGCGGATGAAGACGTCCTCGAGAGATGGGGCGATGGGGCGGATGCTAAAAATCGTCCGGAGATCGGGGGCGCGTCGCGCCCAGACCTCGGCATTGGCCGCCGCCGCGTGAAATCGGTGGCCGTAGGGCTGGAAAAATGAAAAAGCCTCGTGCGTCTCGAAACTCTTGAGTTCCGAGAAAGAGAGCGGCTTAATCGGATCGAATTCAAAGACGGGCTCGGGAAAGATCAACTTCTTGAGGCCGGCGGGGCTGTCCTCGGCGATGAGACGTCCGTCCCGCATGAGGGCGATGCGGCCGCATTGCTCGGCCTCATCCATGTAATGCGTGGTGACAAAGACGGTCTTGCCGTTTTCGGCAAGCCGCCGGATCAGTTTCCAGAAGCGCAGGCGCCCCGCCGGAGTCACCCCGGCGGTCGGCTCATCCAAGAAAACGATCTCCGGGTCATGCAGCATGGCCGCCGCGAGCGAGACCTGCTGCTTGATTCCTCCGGAGAGTTCGCCCACCATATCGCCCAGGTTTTTTTTAAAGGAGATGAATTCAAGAAGCTCTTGGCGGCGGCGCCGGTAGACCGCGGGAGCCATCTTGTGGAGACTCGCGATAAAATCGAGATTTTCGCCGACGGTAAGGTCGTTGTACAGGGTGAATTTTTGCGACATGTAGCCGACCTTCGTTTTGATCGTCCGCTCCACCCGCTCATAGCCGCCGGCGGATATCCGCATTCCCCACGGCGGGCGAGCGACGGCCTTCAACGGCGCCTCATCCTGCCTATAGCCGATCCCCGCCACGCGCACGTCGCCCGAGGTGGGGGGAAGCAATCCGCAGAGGACGCGAATGGTCGTGGTCTTCCCGGCGCCGTTGGCGCCCAGGAAGCCGTAGATTTCCCCGCGCCTCACGGCAAATGAAATATGGTCGACCGCGGTGAAGTCGCCGTAGCGGACGAGCAACTGCTTTGCCTCGACGACGACCTCGTCTTCCATCACTCTGACGCGCTTCCGGCGGCCCTTCGAAGGAAAAGCTCGTCGAAGCTCCGGGCTTTTTGGTCGTCAAGCAGCGCTCGCGGCTCGCCCGAGGCAATCACGGAGCCGGATTCGATCAGATGGACCTTGGAGCAGCGTTCGGCTTCGTCGAGATAGGCGGTCGTGACGAGGACAAGAATCCCTTGGTCGAGCAGGCGATAGAGGAGTTCCCAGAGCTCCCGCCGGCTTATGGGATCGACGCCGGTTGTCGGCTCGTCGAGGACGATAACCCTCGGGGATCGCAGAAGCGCGCACATGAGGCCAAGCTTCTTGTACATGCCGCCGGAAAGCTGCCCGGCGGGCCTGTCCACAAAGGGGGCGAGCCTGCTCACCGAGAGCAGCTCCGCGCGCTTTTCGGCGTAGGCCCGCGGCTGAATGCCGTAAAGATCGCGGAAGAAAGCCAGATGTTCCTCGATCGAAAGATCCGGATAGAGGCTTTGCGCCTGCGGCATATAAGCAATGTGCGGCCGCAGGACATCGAAGGAGGCGGGCCGGCCTCCTTCGAAATACAGGATGCGGCCCTGAGCCGGGCGCATGAGGCCCAATAGAATCCTTAAAAGCGTCGTTTTGCCTGAGCCCTCCGGACCGATGATGCCGTGCATGAGCCCGGGGTCGAAATCAAGGGTAATCCCATGGAGCGCCTCGAATCGACGGAATTCCTTGTGGACGTCGCGGACTTGGATGGAGATGGGTTCGCCTGCAGCCATGGGTCGGTCTCAACGCGGCAGGGCGACCTCGATGGTCATGCCGGGTTTGAGGATCTCCTGCTCATTGGAGCCGAGAAAACTCACTTTGACGCCGAAAATGAGGCGCTGGCGCTCCTCCCGGGTCTGAACATTCTTGGGCGTAAACTCCGCCTCGTCATTGATCTTCCAGATATGGCCAACGAACGGCTTCATCCCCAGCTCGGGGAGATAGCCGATGAGTTTTTCTCCTGGATAAAGCTTCGCCACAAGGGGCATGGGAACGTATATATAGGCCCAAATGTCCTTGATATTGGCGATGGTCAGGATTTTCGTCCCGATGTTGACCATTTCGCCCGGCTCGTGATACCGGTTGAGGGTCATGGCGTCGAGGGGGGCCCGGATCTCGCACCAACTGAGACGCACGTCCGCGTCCTGCTTGCGGTTCGTCAACTGGTCCATCGTGTCGGGAGAGATGGTCCCGGCATTGAATAGCTTGAGGCCGCGCCGGTAGTTGATGGTCGCGAGGTCGTCCTCGACCTTGACGTCGTCGCAAACCAGGCGAATGACCACTTCGCCCCTTGTCACCCGGTCTCCTTCCTGGGGGACGACTTCCGCGATCGTCTCGGCGAGACGCGACGAAAGATCGATGTCGGTCGCATCCAGCGTGCCGGCATAAAGGAAGGGTCGGCGGAAGAAAGCCAGCTTGACGGCGAAACCGATCGCGGCGAGAGCCGCGAAGGCGACGGCAAGTTTTTTTTTGTTCATGGAGTATCCTTCGAGGCAGTCGGGACGGAGAGGCTGTCGAGCGTCGCGAGTTGGATGAGAATTTGAGTCTTGCGGCGGGCGGCGGTGACTTTCGATTCAACGGCGCTGAGGTTGGCGGTCTCGACGTCGAGGATCGTGGAACCCCCGCTTCGATAAGACGAATAGCGCAGCTTGGCGATCTCGGCGGTTTCCTCCACCGACTGGAGGTCGACCGCCTCTTGATCGACCAGGGCGGCGTACTGATCGCGCGCCTTATGCCAGTCGCGAAGCAGTTCGTCGTAGGCTTCATCGCGTTGGCGCTCGGCCGCTTTCGCGAGCTCGCGCTGGACTTGGGCTAGCTTTTGGATGCGCCCGCCGTCGAACAGGGGGACGCTCGCGGAAAAAGCGGGCATATTTTGGTAGTACCATTGCACGAAGGGCACGAAGGGATAGGCGTAAGTCGAGTTGAAGCTGAAATCGAGCCTGGGGTAAAGCCCGGCGATGAGGCTTTTGGCCTGGAGCCTCTGGGCGTCAGCCTGCTTCTGGTAGACGAGAAGCTGGGGATAGGAGTTGTCGACGGCCGCCGTCGAGGCCGCCCGGAGGCTTGAGACGAGATCGTCGATCTCGTCCAAGGCCACGATGACGGAAGGAGTTCGGAGCCCCTGCGGCAAGGGCGAACCGATGCGATCGTCGACGGGAGCCGAGACGTTGAGCGCTTGGTCCTGCCCTGTCTGCGCGAAGAGCGTCCTGAGGGCGGCCGCGACGTCCGCTTGGGCGCCCCGGAGATCGCGGTTTCGGTCGAGGACCTGCTCGCGCGCCGAGAGCCAGTCGATGCGGCTTGCCGAGCCCGCTCGATAGCGGCTGTCGATATCGCGGAACTGGGCGCTCACGAGGCGCATCGAGTCCGAGAGAGAGCGCTCCGACTCGAGCGCCAAACGCACTTGGAAGTAATCGAGGCGGGTCATGAGAAGGACCTGCCGGCGGATGAGATTGACCTGCTCGTCCTGGGAATTAGCGAGGTCTCTTTGGCTTTTCCAGGCGTTTCGCAGCGCCCCGGCGTCGAAGAAATTGTAGGAGAGCGTGCCCCCGGCGGAGTATGTATCGTGCGAGCCGAACTGAAAGGTGGGCGCCGTCGGCAGAATGTGGAGCATGGGCACCTCGGTCTGATAGGCGTAATTTCCCTGGGCCGTCAATTTAGGCAGAAGCAGCGCGAACTGGGCGTCGACCTGCGCCTGGGCAGCGGCAAGATTGCTCTTCGCGGCCTTTAAAATCGGAGAATGACCGAGGGATTCCGATTCGGCCTGCGCCAAGCTGATGGCGAGTTTTGGCGGCTGAGCAAGGGCGGGCGCGGACGCTAAAAGAAACGGGAAAAGAAACCTCATGCCGCCTTCCCGGGCGGGCGGGCGAGCCCCGCCATGGGCATGTCGGCCCGAGTCTCGATCATCGCGTTCGAAACCGAGGCAACGGGTGGCTCGGCATAACCAGATGCCAATATAATCGCAACATTATAGCCAAAACATGACGGCCAATTTCCGCGGTTGTCCCGGAGACGCAAGCCCTTAAGTCGAGCCCGGCCGGGAGAGGAACTCTCGGCGGGCCGCCTCGAATCGTCCCTCGCGGATCGCCGACTTGATGCGCTCCACCATCCGCTTCATGACGTGGAGGTTGTGCCAGGTAAGGAATCGGTAGGCGGAGAGCTCCTTGGCGCGAAACAGGTGGGAGAGGTAGGCGCGACTGTAGCGTCGGCAGACGAAGCAGGAGCACTCGGGATCGAGCGGACCCGTGTCGCTCTTGTAGGCGCTGTTTTCGATCGAGAGGCGGCCGAGGCTCGTCGCGGCGAGTCCATTGCGGGCGACACGTGTGGGCCAGACGCAGTCCATGAGATCGACGCCCAAGCGCACGGCTTCCCAAAGGTCCTCGGGCGTGCCAACGCCCATCAGGTATCGGGGTTTCGAATCGGGGAGGGCCTTCGCCGTCTCTCCCAAAATCTCCCAGGTGAGTTCCTTGGGCTCGCCGACGGAGAAGCCGCCGAGGGCCAAACCATCCGGGGAGAGCTCAAGAAGCCGCTCGGCCGCTTGGGCGCGTCGCTTGGGGTCGAAGCCGCCTTGAACGATGGGGAAAAAGAGGGCCTCCGCGCCCTCCTCTATTTTCCGGCGAAACGCCTGCGAGGCCCGCTCGGCCCATCGAAGGGTCAAATCGAAGGCCTGCTCGGCCTCCTGAGGCGGGCACGGGTAAGGAGGACAGACGTCAAGAGCCGTCCAGCAGTCGGATCCTATGGCGGCCTGAATATCGATGACGCTCTCCGGCGTGAAGAGATGACGGCTTCCATCCAAGTGCGATCGAAAGGCGATCCCTGAATCCTCGATCGTGCGCAAATGGGAAAGGCTCATCGCTTGGAAGCCGCCTGAGTCGGTGAGGATCGAGCCCGAATAGGCCATGAAACGGCGAAGCCCGCCCGCTTTTCGCAGAATATCGAGACCTGGGCGCAGATAGAGGTGATAACTGTTGGAAAGAATCATGTTGAAGCCCAGGGACTCCAAGTCCTCTTGGGAGAGAGTCTTGACCGCGCCCTGGGTGGCGACGGGCATGAAGGCGGGGGTCTCGACCGTGCCGTGGGAAGTCGCCAAGAGGCCAAGCCGAGCCGCGCTCGTGGGATCCTTCGACAGAACCTCAAAGATCATAGGATCAGCATCGCGTCGCCGTAGGAAAAGAGCCGGTAGCGCTCTTTGAAAGCCTCGCGGTAGCTGGCCAGGAGACGCTCGCGCCCGAGGAAGGCGGCGGCCAGGAGAAGAGGCGTGGAGCGGGGAAGGTGGAAGTTCGTGATCAGGCCCGACACGGCCTTGAAATCCACGCCGGGGTGGATATAAAGAGCGGATTCGCCTTCCCCAGGTGAGAGGCCTTCGGGCCTCCTGGCGAGGGTTTCAAGGGTCCTGACGACGCTCGTTCCCACCGCGACCACCCGCCCGCCGGCTTGAATCGTCTTCTGAATGGCGTCCGCGGCCGCCGCGCCGACGCGATAGGGCTCCGGAAGCATCTGGTGGAGCGCCGCATCCCCGGCGGTGACCGGCTTGAAAGTCCCCAAGCCCACATGAAGCACGATCTCCGCGATATGCACGCCGGAGCCTCTGATCTCGTCGATCAAGCGCCTCGTGAAGTGGAGACCCGCGGTAGGCGCCGCGACGGCGCCCGGCTCCTCGGCATAGACCGTCTGATAGCGTGCCTTATCGGCATGATCGGAATCAGGACGCGGGCTTGCGTTTCCCATCCGCCGGGCCTTGATGATGTAGGGCGGAAGCGGCGGCAGGCCGATTTCCTCAAGATACGTGTCCGGATCGGATGCCGAGAGCTTCACGAGCAGTTCGCCGTCTTTCGCCGAACCGACGATTTTCGCGTTCTCGCCCCGAGGCAACTCTACGATGGCGCCGTCTTTGAGCTTCTGTCCCAGGGCGCGAAAGCAAGGACCGCTTCTCCCTAAGATCAGGAGTTCCGCGCGTCCTCCGGTGGATTTGCGCCCTACCAGGCGGCAGGAGAGAACCTTCGTTTTATTGAGGACGAGGCAGTCGCCGGGTCGTAAATAACGGCCGATCTCAAAGAAGCGGCGGTGTTCGATGGCTCCGGTGCGCCGGTCGACGACCAGAAGCCGCGAGTGATCCCGAGGTTCCGCGGGGGCGGCGGCCAGGAGATCCTCCGGATAAAAAAAGTCGAAGTCAGAAAGAGGAAGGGGGGCCTTATTCATGACGCTAATTCACGACGACGGAAAGAACGGAGCCCGGAAAATAATGTTTCAGAATGGCCTCGTAGCGATAACCGCGATCGGCCATTCCCCGGGCGCCCCATTGGCAAAGGCCGACGCCGTGCCCTAAGCCTTCTCCAAAGAACTCGTAGCCTGCCTTTGATCGGCGAATTTTCATGATGCGCAGGCTTGGGAGGGCATTTCCAAGCGCTTGGCGGACGCGGTAGGCCGCGAAGCGCAGCGTGCGTCCTCCGATTCTGGCTTTAAACCAGAGAGCGTAGCCGGCCCTGTCCTTGGCGGCTATTGAAAAGGAGCGCAGCGTGGCCCCGAGAAGCCGCTTATGGCCGAGGGAAGCGAGGAGATCCTTCGCGGAGACATAGGACGACCAATGCGCGTAAGGGGAATGGCGGCAATAGCGGTCCGCCACTCCCCTTAGCGGGGGCGGCGCGGGCTTCGTGTATCCCCAAGCGGAATTGGGGCTTGTCGTGTGGCCGCCGCAGCAGGCATGGTAGTAGATGCCGAGAAGCTTTCCCCGCCAGCCCAAAACTTCACCGGCGGTCTCTGTGACGGCCCGGCGGACAAGAGGCGCCGGAGCGGCTGGCTTCTTGTAGACTTGGGAGCGCGTGTCCGACGTGAGGTCGAAGCCCTGCCCTCCAAATCGGCCCAATTGGGAGTAGGCGTAGGTCCTCGCGACCACGGCCTGAGCCTTGAGGGCCTCGATCGGCCATTCGGGGGCCATTTCCTGGGGCAGGACCCCTAGGAGATATTTTTCAACGTCAAGGCGTTTAACCTTGGTGATGGCGCCGTTCGTGCCCGCGATTCCGATGCGGATCGTATGGTGGGGGGTGGGCCTGGCCGTTGAAGGCACCAGAAGGCACCAGAAGGCCACGAAAGGCGCCAGAAGGCGATGGAAGGCTTCCCGGGGCCTTCCGTTGACCTCCGTGGCCATCCGTGTTAGAGGAGTTCGGCCTGTTTGGGGTTTTTCGCCTTAAGGCCGAGGTGCTCGTAGGCTCGCGGCAGGGCCGATCGGCCGCGCGGGGTGCGGGCGAGGAAACCCGCCTGGATGAGGAAAGGTTCGACGACGTCGGTCAGCGTGTCGGTTTCCTCGTTGACGGCGATCGCGAGATTCTCGACGCCGACGGGGCCGCCTCCGAACTTCTCGATCAAAGCCGCCAGCAGTCTCCGGTCGAGGGCGTCCAAGCCTCGCGAGTCCACCTCGAGCTTCTGGAGGGCGTAGGAGGCGACGTCATGCGTGATGCGGCCGTCGCCCTCAACCTGGGCGAAATCACGCACCCGGCGCAGAAGACGGTTGACGATCCGGGGCGTTCCGCGGGAGCGCCGAGCGATTTCCGCGGCGCCCTCGGGATCCGCCGCGACGCCCAGGATTCCCGCCGAGCGCAGGACGATCTTTTCCAAGTCCTCCTGGCCGTAGAAGGAGAGCTGGCCGATGATCCCGAATCGGTCGCGCAAGGGGCCGGCCAGAAGCCCGGCTCGCGTCGTCGCGCCGATGAGGGTGAATCGTTCGATCGCGAGCTTGAGGGTCGAGGCCCCGGGTCCCTTGCCCGTCGAGACGAAGAAATTAAAATCCTCCATGACGGGATAGAGCGCTTCCTCGACCAGGGGATTGAGGCGGTGGATCTCGTCAATGAAGAAAACGTCCCCTTCGGAAAGATCCGTCAGGGCGGCGGCGAGGTCGCCGGTGCGGTCGAGGGTCGGGCCGGAGACGGTCTTGAGGTTGACGCCCAACTCCCGCGCGATGATCGCCGCCAAGGTCGTCTTTCCGAGTCCCGGAGGGGAGTAGAAGAGACAATGGTCCAGGGGCTCCCGACGCTTCTTGGCGGCCGCCAGGAAGACTCGGAGGTTCTCCTTGAGGCTCTCCTGGCCGATGAACTGATCGAGGTCCTTGGGCCGGAGGGCATGGTCGAAGCCATCCTCGCCGGGTCCCGCGGAGGGGTTTAGGACGGATTCGGAAGCGGTCGTCTTCGGCGGGGTCATCGTCAAAGGATGCAAGTCACGGCTTGACTCCCTGCTTGATCCGCTTGAGGGCCTCGCGAACGAGTTCCTCGACGGTCCCGGATTTTCCCGGCGAACTTTCGATCGCGGCGTCGAGAGCGGCGCGGGCCTGCGTTGTTTTGTAGCCCAGGGACTCGAGCGCCGATAGGGCCTCCACGACGCCTCCTCGGGATTTCCCGCCGCCGCGCGCGGCCCCGCCTTCGGGCTTATCGGAGGCCGGAAGGTCCTGCCATTTGTCTTTGAGCGCGGCGATGAGTTTGTCGGCCGTTTTCCTTGTGAATCCGAAGGCGGCTTCAAGAAGTCGGCCGTCTTTTTCCAAGAGAGCGCGCCGGAATTCCGCCGGAGATTTCGAGGCCTTCTCCAAGTATTCCAGGGCTTTTTTTGCGCCCGCGTTCGGAACGGAATCCTTGAAGACGACGAACATCTCCTTCTCGGCCGACGTCAGGAATCCGTAGAGGGTGGTCCCCCCGCCGTAAAGGGCGTAGGATTCGGCGATCTGGAGGGCCGCCTCCGCTCCAGGATCCGGAAGCCGCTCGATGGTCGAGACCGTGACATGCACCTCGTAACCGACGCCTCCCGCCTCGACGACGACGCGGCCCGGCCCCTTCGATGAAAGAATCCCGCGAAGGCTCGCGATCATTGTTCGGGGGATTCCCCTGCTTCCCTCGTCTTGCGGCGGGAGAATCTGAGATGGCAGAGCGCGATCGCGATGGCGTCCGAGAGATCGTTTGGTTTCGGCGGCTTATCGAGGCGCAGCAGCCTCTCGACCATGCGCCGCACTTGGAGCTTCGCGGCGCCGCCAGAGCCAGTCAGGGCGAGCTTGACGGTGCGTGGATGGTACTCCGAGATGGGAAGGGCCGCGCTCGATGCGGCAAGCAGGATCACTCCTCTCGCCTCCAGGGTCCCTCGTATCGTCGCCGCCGCGCCTGTAAAAAACATGTCCTCGACGGCGACGGAGGCCGGTCGATGGGTTCCGATAAGGCCGGAGAGTTCCTCATGAATGGATCGGAGTCGTTCCGGGAGAGGGGTGCCTGCCGCCGTGCGAATGACTCCGGAGGCCAGCAGCTTCTCGGTCGGGCGCGATTCAACGACGGCCCAACCGGTTTCGCTTAAGCCTGGGTCGATCCCCATGACCCTTCGCGCAGGAGCCGGCCCCTGATCCCCGATTCCTGGCCCCTGCATTAGACCGCGAACTTGGTTAAGACTTCCTCGGGGATGTCGAAATTGGCGGAAACGGACTTGACGTCATCGAGCTCCTCAAGGGCCTCAATGAGCTTGAGGACATGGGAAGCCTGGTCGGGAGGCACTGGCACCTGGCTCTGGGGAACTCGGGACACATCGGCGGCGGCGACGGGGATCTTCAGGGCCTTCAGGCCCTCCGCGACCTTTTCCAAGTCCTCGGGCGCGGTCGTGACAAGATGCTCGTCGGACTCGGTATTCAAATCTTCGGCGCCGAGATCGAGAACATGGCCCAGAAGCGTGTCGGCGTCCGGGGAGCCCTGAACGGGCACGCGGATGAGGCCCTTGGTCTTGAACATCCAGGCGACGCAGCCTTCCGCGCCCAGGGAGCCGCCGTTCTTGGTGAAGACGGTTTTGATCTCGTTGAGGGTGCGGTTGCGGTTGTCCGTGGTGACGTCGATCAAAAGCGCGACCCCGGCCGGCGCGTAGCCCTCGTAGGTCAGCTCCTCATAGGCGGCGCCTGGGATTTGGCCCGTGCCGCGCTGGATGGCTCGCTTGATGTTGTCCTGGGGCATGTTGGCGTTTCTGGCGTCGTCGACGGCCTTGCGAAGCCGAGGGTTGCCGGCAAGATCGCCTCCGCCCAACTTGGCCGCGATCGTGATCTCGCGGATGATTTTGGTCCAAGCCTTTCCCCGCTTGGCGTCGAGAAGCGCTTTCTTGTGCTTGATCCCCGCCCAATGTGAATGCCCGCCCATGGCACGATATTCTATCAAAAACATAGAATCGCCACAGCGCTCTCTCTCGTGAAGATCATCCTGAGCCGCACCGACCGGTTGGGGGACGTCGTCTTGACGCTGCCCATGGCTAAAGCGCTCAAAGAGCGCCATCCCGGCTGCCGGATCGTATTCCTGGGCCGACGCTACACCAGGACGGTGATCGAGGCTTGCGAGTATGTCGATGAGGCCGCGAACTTCGACGAAATGGAAAGCTTGTCCCATCGGGATCAAGCCGAGGCCCTCAGGGCCTTCGAGGCGGACGCGATCATTCATGTCTTTCCGAACCCCGCCGTCGCCGTGGCGGCAAGGGCCGCTGGTATTCCGTTGCGCGTCGGGAGTGGCCGCCGTCCCTCGCATTGGCTGACCTGCAACAGCCTCGCATGGTTTTCGAGAAGAAGATCTCCGCTTCACGAGGCCCAGCTCAATTTCAGGCTTCTTTCCGCGCTCGGAATCAAAAGGATCCCCTCATTGGACGAACTGGCCCGGTCCTATGGCCTGACCAAATTGCCGCCGCTTCCGGAAAGGCTTAAAATTCTCCTGGCGCGCGATCGCTTCAATCTGATCCTGCATCCTGGGAGCGCGGGGAACGCCCCCGAGTGGCCTGAGAGCCGCTTCAAGGAACTTATCGGCATGCTGCCTGTCGCGCGCTACAACCTTATCTTGACCGGCGGGGAGTCCGAGGCCGCGCGATTGAAGAGCCTCTCGACCGAGTTTCCGGGAGTCGTGAATTTGATGGGAAAAACGACTCTTCCCGAGATCATCGCGCTTATCGGGGCGACGCAAGGCTTCGTCTCGGCTTCGACGGGGCCGGCCCATATCGCCGCGGCTCTGGGGAAAAAAGTCGTGGCGCTTTTTTCGCCGCGCCCTCCTGTCCACCCTGGGCGTTGGGCGCCGCTTGGGCCGGGCGTCTCTGTTCTAACCGCCGAGCGGTCGTGTCCAGCATGCGCCGCGAAGGGGAGAGGGTGTTCCTGCATGGCGACCATTTCTCCGGCGAAAGTTCGCCAGGAAATAGAAGGGGCCGCCCCTCATCGAGGGACGGCCCCGGCATAAAGCCCGATCGACCGGGCTTTAGCGAGACTTACTGTCCGGCCGGCTTCGCGGGCGCGGCGGCGGGAGTCGCTTTCATCTTCTGAAGCTTCGACTCCATTCTCGCCGCTTTCTTGAGGTGCTTTTTCGCCTTGTCGCTATGGCGATCGGCCTTCATCCGATACTTGATGTCCTTGATCGGATGCATGATTCCGGCCTTCCGGGCTTTTCTCATGTCCTTCCGGGCCTTTTGCTGCTGGTTGACGGCCTTCTGCATCTGCTGGTTGACGGCCTGCTGGGTGGGCGCCGCGGCCTGCTGCTGGCCTTGGCTGGACGTGCCCTGGGCGAAGGCCGCGGAGCAAAGCCCCAAACCCAGCGTTGCAATCATAAGTCGAGACATTTTGTTTGAACCCTCCTCTAGGATAATGGCTGCTTTTGTCCCGGCGGGACAAGTATCTTAAATATCATTTTTTGGCCCTGGTATTCACGTTATTAAAATAAAAAGAAAGGCCGCCTCTCTTTATCGACTTAGGGAGAGGCGGCCTTAAACGGCGTGTGGCGGGCTTAGTGGGTTCCGGTCGCGGACGGTTGCGCCTGAGCTGAAGACTTCAGTCTCGACGCCTTCTTGAGGTCCTTTTCGGCCTTGTCGGAGTGACGGTCGGCCTTCTCGCGATACCTGATGTCCTTGATCGGGTGCATGAGGCCGGCCTTATTGGCCTTCTTCATGTCCGCTTGAGCCTTCTCCTCCTGCTTGAGCGCCTTGCTCAAGTCCCGCTTGACGCCCTGCCGGGGCGCGGTGGGCGCCGCCGAAACTGCCGAAGGCGCCGTCGCGGCGGGCTGGGACGGCTGCCCTGCCTGCGGCTGGTTCTGCTGCCCGGGCATTCCCGGTGTTCCCTGAGCCAGAGCCGCCGAAGCGATCCCGAGCCCGAGCGCTGTGATCATGAGTCGTGACATGGTGTTCTTGTCTACCTCCATTGGAGTTTATCCGGCTATGTGAAGGTATACGCCGAATGCGCGAAAAAGTTCGAGGCGTTTTCCGGTGCTTTTTAAAGAATGATAAAAAAGAGATGGCGGCCATTTCATCGAGGAAGTAAAATAAGCCATGCGGTTGACGTTGCGGCTGGTGGCGGCTCTGGTCATTTCGACCACGGCCGTGACCCTTTTGTCCGCTTTCCTCCAGGAAAGGCAGGAGCGATCGAGGCTTATGGAGGATCTGGACCGGCGCGCGGCCATTGCCGGGGAGACCCTCGAGGAGCCTGTCGCCACCGCCGTCTACCACCAAGACGGACGCGAGGCGCTGCGAGTCGTCGGCAAATACAGCCGGCGCGCCCACCTCGTCGGCGTCGCCGTCTTCGCCGCCGACGGCAAGGAACTGGCGGAGAGCCCGGCGCTTTCCCGGGGCGACGCCGTCATCAAGGCCGCCGCCGCCCGCTCTCAGGCTCTCGAGGGGTCGGAATCGGCCGTCGCCGAGATCGAGGGGAAGCCGCGGCATCTCTACGCGATGCCTCTCAGGCGCGACGGCGATATCGTCGGGACCCTTGTTCTCGTCCAGGATGCTCAGATCGTCGAGTCGCGCATCGCGCTCATGTGGCGGCGCAATTTCATGCGTCTCCTCCTTCAGGCCTTCTTGATCATGCTGGTGAGCCTCTGGATCGTGCGCTGGAACGTCGCCGCCCCCTTGGAGGGCTTGGCCGAGTGGATGAAGAGCCTGCGTTCGGGGGAGCCTTCGGAGATCCCCCGTGTGGCCCTGGATATTTTGAAGCCTGTCGCCTCCGAAGCCGCGAGCCTCGCTCAGAGCCTTTCCGCCGCGAAGGCCGCGGCCGAGGAGGAGGCCAGGCTGCGCGAAAAAGCGGAAGCCGTCTGGACGCCGCAGAGGCTCAAGGAGCACGTCCGCAACAAGCTTGAAGGCCGGCCGCTATTCCTGGTGGCGAACCGCGAGCCCTACATGCACGTCCTCAGGGGGCGGCGCGTCGAGGTGGTGACGCCTCCGAGCGGGCTCGTGACCGGGATCGAGCCCATCATGCTCGCCTGCGGGGGCACTTGGATCGCCCATGGCTCCGGAGAGGCGGACCGCGAAAACTCGGACGCCCACGGCAAGCTCGGCGTCCCGCCGGACAATCCGCAATATACTCTCAAGCGAGTGTGGCTCACCAAGGAGGAGGAAGAGGGCTACTATTACGGGTTCTCCAACGAGGGACTCTGGCCTCTCTGCCACATCGCGCACACGCGGCCCGTCTTCAACCCGGAAGACTGGGCGCAGTACCAGGCGGTCAACCGCAAATTCGCAGACGCCCTCCTAGAGGAGATGAAGGACGTCTCCTCGCCTTGCGTCCTCATCCAGGACTACCATTTCGCGCTTTTGCCCACGCTCGTCCGGGAGGCTCGCCCCGACGCCCGCATCGCTCTTTTCTGGCATATCCCCTGGCCCAATCCGGAAGCCTTCGGCATCCTTCCGTGGCAGCGGCAAATCTTGACGGGGATGCTGGGGGCGGATCTCATCGGCTTTCACATTCAATTCCATTGCAACAATTTCCTTGAGACCGTTGATCGCTACCTCGAAAGCCGCATCGATTGGGAGCGCTTCGCCGTCGGACGCCGCGGCCACACGACCTTCGTCAAGCCCTACCCGATCAGCGTTGCCTACCCGCCGCAGCCCGCCGCGGCGAACGCCAAGACCGCTCCCGACAAGGAGGCCCTCTTTAAAGAGCTGGGGATCAAGGCACGATTCATGGGAGTCGGCGTCGACCGTCTCGACTACACGAAGGGCATTATGGAGCGTTTTCGCAGCCTCGAGCGGCTGCTCGAAAAATATCCCGAATATCAGGGCAATCTCGTCTTTGTCGAACTGGGAGCGCCCAGCCGCACGCATATCAAGCGCTACCACGACCTCCAAACCGAGATTGAAGCGGAGGCGGAAAGGATCAACTGGCGCTGGAAAGCCAAGGACTACAAGCCCATCGTCATCCTGGCTCGCCAGCACAGCCATGCCGAAATCGAGCCGTATTACAAGGCCGCCGACTTTTGCCTCGTGACGTCCCTCCACGACGGGATGAACCTGGTCGCCAAGGAGTTCGTCGCCGCGCGGGAGGATGAGCGGGGGGTTCTGATCTTGAGCCGATTCACCGGCGCCGCGCGGGAACTCCGAGAGGCGCTGATCGTCAACCCTTATGATACGGAGCAGATGGCGGAGGCGATCCGTCTGGGAATCGAAATGGAGGAAGGAGAACAGATGCGCCGCATGCGTTCCCTCCAGAGAGTCCTTCGCGAGCAAAACATATACCGCTGGGGGGGCCGGCTCATCGAGGACCTGGCGCAGATTCCCTCCGCCGACCTGCCTGCCGGCAGTCAAGCGTCGCCGTCGGCATCTCCTAAGACGTGAGGCGATTACAGTCGGACGAATTCTTCCCTGGCGCCGCGTAGGCAGAAGATGAAGGCGAGGAGGTATTCCTTGAGATGCCTGGTGAGGAGAAAGTTCTCCCGCACCCGCTCGCGGCCGTTCTCTCCGAGCTTGCGCGCATAGGCGGGGTTGTTGAGGAGCTGCTTGATCCAGTAGGCGGCGCCTTCGACCGAGTGGACCAGGATGCCGGAGTGCTGGTGGATGATCTGCTGGGGGATGCCGCCGACGGCCCCCGCGATGACCGGCTTTCCTTTCCAGAGGGCCTCCGCCACGGTGAGGCCGAAGCCCTCCCGCAGTGATTTCTGGAGGATGATCGTCGAGACGCGCTGAATGGCGTTGATATCGAGATGGCTTGTGGGGGGGAGAGCGCGGATGATGATGTCGGGATTGTTCCGCGCGCGGTCGAGGACTTCTTGGTAGACCTGGGCGCCTTCCGGGTCGTCGTCGGCGGGTCCCCCGACGAGCAAGAGCCGCGCGTCGGTCGCGCGGCGCGCCTGGGTAAAAGCCTCGATGACGCCCAGGGGGTCCTTGAGCCGGTCGAAGCGGGAAACCTGGGTGACGAGGGGCTTGTCGAGGGGGATGCCCAGCTTTTCAACGATACCGCGCGCCAGGGAGTGATCCAGTTCGCGGTTCTTGTCGCTTAAAGGGTCGATCGAGGGGGCGATCACCACCTGCGGTATGGCGAGCTTCTGGGCGAAAGCGGGGGAGGAGACGACGGCCGCGTCGTATTTCTCGACGTAGGGCTTGAGGAATTCCCAGGCCTCGGCCTGGGGCCGGGAAATGTCGATGTGGCATCTCCAGATCCAGCGGTTGGGCTGGGCCTGGCGCTTTTTGACGAGGGCCGCTGGCTGGGGGTCGTGGATGAAGACGACGTCGGAGTCGAGAGCCAGCTTCTCAAGGTTCGAGTCGTTGGTCTCTTCGTAAACGTGGTAGTCTTTGGGCGTGATGTCCTGCTTGGCGCCGTGCAGGGCGTTGTGGAATTTTTTAGTGACGGCATAAAAAGCCTCCCCGCCTTTGATGACATCCCAAGAGGCCTGGATGCCTAGTTCTTGAAGTAGCGGCACCATGCGGTTGAGGATCTCGGCGACCCCTCCTCCGACGGCGGTCGAATTGACGTTCAAGATGGTCTTGCCCGCGAGACATGTCGCCAGCGTTTCGATCTCTTCGATCGTTTGTTCGCCCACGATGCCGGCGTACTCGCGGAGTCTAGACACGGAGGATGTCCGCGATGCGTCGGTCAACTGTCCCGATGAGGCGGGCGCGAAGGAACTCCAGGGATTGGCCTGCCGGGTCCAGCGCCTCGATCGCCCGCGCAAGCGCTGATTCTCCCAACTCTTCCTCCGCCCACCACGAGAGATCGCTGCGCCCTTCCTGATGGCGCAGCATGGACTCAAAGACGTGAAGATAAAGGCTCGCGGCGCCGATCTTGCCCAAAGCCTTAGCCAGATCCGCCAAGTCCCAGGCCTCATAGGTGGTGGGAAGGGAATAACGGATGGCGCTCATGAAGTGGAATTCCTGTCCCTCGGGGGCCGTCCGATAAGGAGGGGCGGTTTCATCGATGGCGCGCGAGAGAATCGCGACAAAAGATTCCCGGAGCTCCTGGATGCTTCGGTAGCGGGTCGCGTCGATGGCCGCGAGGCGCTCCCCGACCCGGTCTTCCCGCAGGACGGCTGCGACCCACCCCGCGAAATCGTTGGTCGTCTCGGGGGTCAGGAACCGGTGGCGCTGCAGGAAGCCGTAAGTATGCTCGTAGATCACGGGCTCGGGAGCGGCGCGGATGCCTCCCAGCAGGCTCGGCAGGTCCCGAGCTTGAGTCCCGGTGGCGATGCTCAAAGCCATCCGGGAGAAGAATCGAAAGGGCTGTTTTGCCCTGGTCAGTTTGGAGGGGGTAACGGTTTTCATGCGTAGTTATGTAGAATCAGCCCGTTCTAGGGCCTGTAGCTCAAAGGATAGAGTACGTGGCTTCGAACCACGTGATCCGGGTTCGATTCCTGGCGGGCCCATTTATTTACCCCGGAGCTTCTGGAGGGCGGCGCGCCTGAGGTGGTAGTAATGCTTGTGAATGGCGGCGGTCTTCGCCAAGATCTGGGCCTTGGTGAGCGTCGGGTCCACCCGGACCGCGTGGATCTCGGAACTCTCCTGTTTAAAGAGCGGATCGAGGACGGCATGCTCCGCGGGGGTCAACGGCGGTGCCTTCGCCTGCTGTCCGGTCGCAGGCGCGTTTTGTGACGAGGCGGCGGACTGGGCATGGAGCGGAATGGCCCACGCAAGAACCAAGGCCGCGAAGACGTAAGGATATTTCATGGGGGGAGTCCTCCTGTTTTTATTTTAGCACCTCATTTTTAGCTCACGAACGCAAGTTTTTCAACCCTTGAGGAGTTCGAGAGGCCTCAATATTCAACGGGGGGCGCCAGGAGCGTCAAGCAGCGCTAAGATTGATTCCTCTTGGGGGGAGTGTTGAAAGAGCATTTTCTAATCCAGAAATGAGCCTGAAGTAAACGCAGGCCGTAGTCTTTCTTTTTGTCGACTTTTTCTTTCTGTTGACGGCTGTGGAGAAAGTGGGTGAGCGCGCGTGGAAGTTCTTGGTGGCAGGCCGACGGCTCGCAACAACTTGTCCTTGGCTTCCTGCATACGCCTGGCACACTCATTGTCGG
>JAJZAK010000033.1 GCA_021799485.1 bacterium
GCCGTGCAAAACGGCACCTTCACCTGGACCGCCCCGCAGGGCTATGAGGAGCTCGTGACGGTCTCGAGCGCGATCGGCGCGAACGGCTACTCCGCGCTCAGCTTCAGCAGCGACAACGTCACGGCGCTCAACAACCTGACGGTCGACGGGGTCATCACCGGCAACGGCTCGGGGATCTCGAACCTGAATCTGGCGAACGTTTTCAGCACGCCGCTTCAGACCAACTACGGCGGCACGGGCGCCAATCTCTCGGCGGCTCCCGTCGGCGCCCTTCCCTATTTCAGCGCCGGAAACGGCGTCAACACCTCCACCATGGGCTATACGGCCCAGCCGCCGGCGAACAGCTCCGTCCTGTTGGGCAACCCGAGCGCCTCGCCGAGCTGGACGAGCGAACTGCAGGTCGCCCAAACCCTTCTTTCCTCGGCCAGCGTCTGGACCGCGTCCCAGGATTTCAGCGCCGTCGGGGTGAGCTCGTATAATCCCTCCGATCTCCTGGTCGTGGGCGCGGGGGTCGGCTTCCTGGACGTCGCCGCGAGCGGCAACGTCGGCATCCAAACGAGCGCTCCGGCGTACCGCCTGGACGTCGCGGGCGACGTCCATTCGACCGGGACCTTCTACGGCGACGGCGGGGGTCTTCAAGACCTCGACGCTTCGAACGTGAGCACTGGCACGCTGGCCGTCTCCTACGGCGGAACGGGGCTCAACGCCGTGGGCCCGGGCGAGATTCTCTACGGCAACGGCCCCGGCCCTCTCGCGTCCGTGCCGGTGACGGGAGTCGCCAATGGAGAGATCCTGACCTTCAACGGCGCCAATCCCGTCTGGGAGGCCCCGAGCGCGATCACGGTCGCGACCTCGACGTGGGCGAACAACCTCTCAAGCGGCGCCGCGGGAGAGATCCCCTACCAGTACGGCTTCGGCCAGACGAGCTACACCGTGGCGGGTGTCGCCGGGCAGTTCTTGACCTCCGGGGGCTTGGGCTCTCCCGCCTGGACGACCGTGGGGACGGGCTTAAACGAGTCCGGCGGCACGCTGGCGGTGAGCTTCGGCGGCGTGTCGGGGAGCGCCGCGGAGGGCAGCAACACGATCGCCGTCGCGAACGGTTCGGACATCAGCGCGAGCTTCTCGGGCAGCCTGGGCGCCTCCCCGGCGCTCGTGATCGCGGACACGTCGACCCTTCAGAGCGTCACCGGCCGCGGCCAGACGACCGCGAGTTCCATCACGGCGGCCGGCTTTTTGACCACGGGAGCGACGGTGCTCACGAGCTCGGGGGTCGCGGCGATTCCCGGGCAGCCGTGGGTGACCGTCTCGTCTTCGCTCTTCGTGAGCGGGGAAATCTACGGCGACGGCGCGGGCTTGACGAACGTCGCGCCCTCCGGGACGGCGGGAGGGGCGCTCGCGGGGAGCTATCCGAATCCGACGCTGGCGCTCGCCCAGAGCGCGGGCGAGACGATCACCTGGAACGGAGATCAAAGCTTCGCCGGTTCGGGGACGGGACTTTCGGTGACGAACAACGCGGCGGTGGGCGGGACGCTGGGGGTGACGGGGCTCGCGACCGCCGGCGGCTTGGCCACCACGGGCTCGACGGTCTTGACGAGCTCGGGCGTGGCGGCGATCGCGGGCCAGCCGTGGGTGACCATCTCGTCTTCGCTCTTTGTGAGCGGGGAGATCTACGGCGACGGGGCCGGGATCACGAACGTCTCCGGCTCGAACGTCAACGGCGCCGTTCCCTCGGCCTCGACGGCGACCTACGCGGAGAACCTCTCCAACGGCGCCGTCAACGAGGTGCCCTTCCAAGCCGAGGCGGGCTCGACGAGTTTCGTCTCGGCGCCGACGGTCGCCGGCCAGATCCTCGGCTGGACGGGGAGCTCGATCGCCTGGCAGGCCTCCTCGGTCTCGACCGCGACCTGGGCGCAGGATCTCATGGGTGGGAGCATGAACGAGGTGGTCTTCGCGATGGGGTCGAGCTCGACCTCCTTTGTCCCGGCGCCGACGATCGACCAGCAGGTGCTGATGTATCAGCAGGGCTCGAACGCGCTCATCTGGCACGTGCCGGACGTGGCTTCGGCGACCTACGCGAGCAGCCTCTTTGGAGGAACGACCGGCCAGATTGTCTATCAGATGGGGGTGAGCTCGACGTCCTTCGTGCCGGTCGGGAATGCGGGGCAGGTCTTGGAGGCCGCCGGCGCCGCTTCGCCGCAGTGGTACGACCAGTCCTCGCTCGACGTCGGCTCGGCGACCTACGCCTCAAACCTCCAGGGCGCTCCTGGCGCCGGCGCTCTTCCTTATAATACGGGCGCCGACGCGACCAGCTTCCTGGCGGCCGGTTCTCCGGGAGCGGTCCTGCAGGTGGGCGCGGCCGGGACGGCCCCGGTCTGGAACGCCTTGTCGGGGGACGCGACGCTTTCGAGCGCGGGCGTTCTGACGCTCAACGCCGTGCAAAACGGCACCTTCACCTGGACCGCCCCGCAGGGCTATGAGGAGCTCGTGACGGTCTCGAGCGCGATCGGCGCGAACGGCTACTCCGCGCTCGTCTTCTCGGACTCCAATACGACGGCCCTGGGAAACCTGAGCGTCCAGGGAGAGCTCTACGGCAACGGCGCGGGCTTGACGAACGTGGCGCCCTCGGGCGTCGCGGGCGGATCTCTCGCGGGGAACTACCCGAACCCGACGTTGGCCCTGAGCCAGGGTTCCGGGGAGGCGATCACGTGGAACGGGGCGCAGACCTTTTTCGCGGGCGCGATCTTTCCCGTCTCGGGCGTCTGGAACGCCTCCGGCAACGTCGGCATCCAGACGGCGTCGCCGGCGTACCGCCTGGACGTCTACGGCGACGTCCGCTCGACCGGCACCTTCTACGGGAGCTTTTCCGGATACGGCGCGGGGCTCACGGATATCCAAGGCCCCCAGGTCAGCGGCAATATACCGGGAGACGCGGTCAACGTCACCGGGGTGGTCCAGATGGCGAACGGCGGCACGGGCATCAACATCGCGGCGTCTTTGGGCCAGGTCGTCTTCAGCAGCGCCAGCTACATGGCGCTGACGACGGGCGGCTCCCAAGGTTATCTCCTCCAATACAACGCGAGCGGCATCCCCGGCTGGGTCTCCCCGTCGGGGCTCTCGGCCGCGAGCGCCAACGACCTCAACGGCGGCAACACGGGATGGCTGCCGGTGCAGTCCGCGCCCAACACGACGACCTTCCTGCCGGCGATGGGCGTGGGCGGCATCGTCGTCGGGCAGGGAACGGCCGTGATGCCCGACACGGCGACCCTCTCCGGGGTTTCCGGCCAGATCGTCGTTTCAACCGCCGCGGGCGCGGTCGACGTCGGCCTGGCGGCCGTGGGATCGGAGGGGCTCTACGGCAACTCCACGACCATCCCCGTCTTGACGATCGACGACTACGGACGGGTGACCGCCGTGGCTTCGGCGACGGTCTCCGGCGTCTCGCCCGTGGGCTCGGCTTTGAGCCAAGGCGATATTTGGGTCGGGAACACGTCCAACCAGGCCGCGGCCGTGCCCGTGTCGGGAGACGCCTCGCTCGCCTACACGGGAGCGTTGACGGTCGACGTCGCCACCAGCCTGAGAAGCGGAGGGCCGGGCCAGATTCCCTACCAGTCGGGAGGCTCCGCCACCGCCTTCGCGGCCGCGGGGGCGGCCGGGGACGTCTTTCTCTCCGGCGGGACGGGCGCCCCCGTCTTCACCGGGGACCTCTTCGTCGACACGACGAACATCCGCGTCGGGATCAACACCGCGAGCCCCGTCGACGCCCTCGACATCCTTCCCAAAAGCAACACCGTCCACGCCGTCATCAGCAATTGGGGCGACGGCACGGGATTCGCGGGCCTGGGATTTAGCACGACGATCAGCGGCGGCAACTACTCGATCTTGGGCGACGGCTCGAACACCTACCTCAACTCGCCCAGCGGGACGATCTATTTCCGCAACGCCAATGCCACGGAAATGCAGCTGGCGGGCAACAACTTGACCGTCCAGGGCGACGTCTCGGCGAATGGGACGGTATTGGGAAGCGGCGGCGCCTATTTCGGATCAGGGATTTCGGTGAGCACTTTTACGAATACGGGGGTCCTCCAATTGGCCTCTGCGCTGGCCGTCTCCTACGGCGGAACGGGGCTCAACGTCGTGGGCTCAGGCGAGATTCTCTACGGCAACGGCCCCGGGGCTCTCGCGTCCGTGCCGGTGACGGGAGTCGCCAATGGAGAGATCCTGACCTTCAACGGCGCCAATCCCGTCTGGGAGGCCCCGAGCGCCGTCACGGTCGCGACCTCGACGTGGGCGAACAACCTCTCAAGCGGCGCCGCGGGGGAGATCGTCTATCAATACGGCTCCGGCCAGTCGAGCTACACCCTCGCGGGGGCCAGCGGCCAATTTTTGACTTCGGCGGGAGGAGGGGCCCCCACCTGGACGAGCGTGGGGACGGGCTTAAACGAGTCCGGCGGCACGCTGGCGGTGAGCTTCGGCGGCGTGTCGGGGAGCGCCGCGGAGGGCAGCAACACGATCGCGGTCACGAACGGTTCGGACATCAGCGCGAGCTTCTCGGGCAGCCTGGGCGCCTCCCCGGCGCTCGTGATCGCGGACACCTCGACCCTTCAAACCGTCACCGGCCGCGGCGCGACGACGAGCAACGCCGTGACCTTGAGCGGGGGGGCGAGTTTCCCGGTTTCGGGGATATGGAACGCGTCGGGGAACGTGGGCATCCAGACGGCGTCGCCGGCGTACCGCCTGGACGTCTACGGCGACGTGCGTTCGACCGGCACTTTTTACGGCAACGGCTCGGGCTTGACGAACGTCGAGCCGAATGGAACGGCCGGCGGGGTTCTTTCGGGGAGCTATCCCAATCCCGCTTTCCTGAGCCCCGAAACCCAGGCGGTGACGTGGAACGGGGCGCAGACCTTCGGGACGAACGTGAACTTTCCAGCTTCCGGCATCTGGAACGCGTCGGGGAACGTGGGCATCCAGACGGCGTCGCCGGCGTACCGCCTGGACGTCTACGGCGACATCCATTCGACGGGGACCATTTACGGGACGATTCCCGGCGCCGAGGTGAGCGGCAATATCTCCGGCGAAGCGGCGAACGTGACCGGGGTGGTCGCGATGGCGAACGGCGGCACGGGAGCCGACATCGTGGCCGCGAACGGCCAGGTGGTCTACAGCGGCGCCTCCAACATGGCCCTCACCTCCGGCGGGTCGAGCGGCTATCTCCTCCAATATAACAGCGGCGCCGCGCCGAGCTGGGTGAACCCCGCTGGGCTGTCGGCCTCGAGCGCGACGAACATCTCGGGAGGCAATACCGGAGACGTTCCGGTGCAGTCCGCTCCCAGCACGACGATCTTTTTGCCCTCGATGGGGGCGGCGGGCCTCGTCATCGGGGTCGGGACGGGGGTCGTCCCCGACACGGGGACGCTGGCGGGGACCTCGGGGGAGATCACGGTCTCGCAGAGCGCCTCGGGTCTGACGCTGGCGCTCGCGAACCCGCAGACCCAGTCCTTGACCTGGAACGCGAGCCAGGACTTCGCCGGGGGGGCGAGCTTTCCCGTCAGCGGCATCTGGAACGCGTCGGGGAACGTGGGCATCCAGACGGCGTCGCCGGCGTACCGCCTGGACGTCTACGGCGACGTGCGTTCGACCGGCACTTTTTACGGGAACTTCTCCGGCAACGGCTCTGGGCTGACGGGAGTCGCGCCCAACGGGACGGCGGGAGGGGCGCTCGCGGGGAGCTACCCGAACCCGACGCTGGCGCTGAGCCAGGGTTCCGGGGAGACGATCACGTGGAACGGGGCGCAGACCTTCTCGGCGGGCGGGACGGGGCTGACGGTGACGAACGACGCGGCGGTGAACGGCGCGAATTTCACGGTGGGGACGTCGACGTTGGTGGTGACGAACGGGGAGGTGGGGATCGGGACGGCGTCGCCGACGACGGCGCTGGACGTCGCGGGGACGGTGACCGCGACGAACTTCGCGGGGACCCTGCCCGGCTCGGACGTCTCGGGGAACATCCCGGGCGACGCGGCGAACGTGACGGGGACCGTCGCGGTCGGCAACGGGGGGACGGGGGACACGAGCCTGACCCAGTGGGGGGTTCTTTACGGGAACGGGACCAGCGCGGTGGGGGTGACGGCGGCGGGGAGCTCGGGTTATTTGCTCCAGTCGAATGGGACCTCCGCCCCCACCTGGGTCTCTCCCAGCGGCCTTTCGGCCTTGAACGCGACGAACCTGGCGGGCGGGCTCGTGGGATATCTGCCGGTGCAGACGGCGGCCAACTCGACGACCTTCCTCCCGGCGATGGGGGCGGGAGGGATCGTCATCGGAAACGGGACGGCGGCGATGCCTTCGACGGGGACGCTGGCGGGGACCTCGGGGGAGATCACGGTCTCGCAGAGCGCCTCGGGTCTGACGCTGGCGCTCGCGAACCCGCAGACCCAGGCCTTGACCTGGAACGCGTCCCAGGACTTCGCCGGGGGGGCGAGCTTTCCGGTTTCGGGGATATGGAACGCGGCGGGGAACGTGGGCATCCAGACGGCGTCGCCGGCGTACCGCCTGGACGTCTACGGCGACGTGCGTTCGACCGGCACTTTTTACGGGAACTTCTCCGGCAACGGCTCGGGACTGACGGGGGTCCAGCCCAACGGGACGGCGGGCGGGTCTCTCACGGGGAGCTACCCGAACCCGACGCTGGCGCTGAGCCAGGGTTCCGGGGAGACGATCACGTGGAACGGGGCGCAGACCTTCTCGGCGGTTGGGACGGGGCTGACGGTGACGAACGACGCGGCGGTGAACGGCGCGAATTTCACGGTGGGGACGTCGACGTTGGTGGTGACGAACGGGGAGGTGGGGATCGGGACGGCGTCGCCGACGACGGCGCTCGACGTCGCGGGGACGGTGACCGCGACGAACTTCGCGGGGACCCTGCCCGGCGCCGACGTCTCGGGGAACATCTCGGGCGACGCGGCGAACGTGACCGGGGTGGTCGCGATGGCGAACGGCGGCACGGGGGCCAACATCGGGGCCGCGAACGGCCAGGTGGTCTATAGCAACGCCTCCAACATGGCCCTCACCTCCGGCGGGTCGAGCGGCTATCTCCTGCAATACAATGCCGGCTCCGCCCCCACCTGGGTCTCTCCCAGCGGCCTTTCGGCCTTGAACGCGACGAACCTGGCGGGCGGGCTTGTGGGCGAGCTGCCGGTGCAGTCCGCGGCCAACACGACGACCTTCCTGCCGGCGATGGGGGCGGGAGGGATCGTGGTGGGACAGGGGACGTCCGTGATGCCGGACACGGCGACCGTGTCGGGGGACGCGACGCTCGCCGCCACGGGACTGCTGACCTTGGCGACCGTCAACTCGGACGTGGGGATCTTTGGAAGCGCGAGCTCGGGGGAGATCCCGAGCTTCACCGTGAACGGCAAGGGTCTCATCACGGCGGCCTCCCAGGCGGCAGCCTCCGGCACCTGGGGCATCAGCATCACGGGCGACGCGGCGAACGTGACGGGGACCGTCGCGGTCGGCAACGGGGGGACGGGGGATACGAGCCTGACCCAGTGGGGGGTTCTCTACGGGAACGGGACCAGCGCGGCGGGGGTGACGGCGGCGGGGAGCTCGGGGTATTTGCTCGAGTCGAACGGGACCTCCGCCCCCACCTGGGTCAACCCCGCGACCCTCTCGGCCGCGAGCGCCGCCAACCTTGACAGCGGCGCGGCGGGCGATGTGCCCTACCAATCCGCGCCCAATACGACCGCCTTCGCGGCCGCGGGGGCGGCCGGGGACGTCTTTCTCTCCGGCGGGACGGGCGCCCCCGTCTTCACCGGGGACCTTTTCGTCGACACGACGAACATCCGCGTCGGGATCAACACCGCGAGCCCCGTCGACGCCCTCGACATCCTTCCCAAGAGCAACACCGTCCACGCCGTCATCAGCAACTGGGGCGACGGCACGGGCTACGCGGGCCTGGGATTCAGCACGACGATCAGCGGCGGCAACTACTCGATCTTGGGCGACGGCTCGAACACCTACCTCAACTCGCCCTCTGGGACGATCTATTTCCGCAACGCCAACAGCACGGAAATGCAGCTGGCGGGAAACAACTTGACGGTGGTCGGCGGCGTCTCGGCGGCAAGCCTCAGCGCGACGGGCGGGGGCTCGGCGCTTTCCGTGACGGGAAACGGCGACGTGAGCGGGACCCTGGGCGTGACGGGGCTTTTGACGGCGGGAGGGGTGACGACCTCGGGGAGCTCGGTCGTGACGAGCTCGGGCGTGGCGGCGATCGCGGGCCAGCCGTGGGTGACCATCTCGTCTTCGCTCTTTGTGAGCGGGGAGATCTACGGCGACGGGGCGGGAATCACGAACATCAGCGGCGGAAACGTGAGCGGCAATATTTCGGGCGACGCGGCCAACGTCACCGGGGTGGTCGCGATGGCGAACGGCGGCACGGGGGCCAATATCGGGGCCGCGAACGGCGAGGTCGTCTACAGCGGCGCCTCCAACATGGCCCTCACCTCCGGCGGCACGACCGGCTGGGTTCTGACCTATAATTCCGGGAGCGCCCCCACCTGGACGAACCCCTCGGCGCTTTCCGGGACGAGCGCCCAGAACTTGGTGGGCGGAAGCCTGGGCGAGATCCCGATCCAGCAGGGATCCGGCTCGACGACTTTCCTCCCCGCGATGGGCAACGGCGGCCTCATCATCGGCGCCAACGGGGTCCTGCCGGACACGGGGACGTTGACGTCCGCCTCGAGCGGCATCACGATCTCGAGCGGCCCCGGAACGCTGAGCGTGGATCTCAATCTCGGCAACCCCAACACCTGGACGGCGACCCAGACCTTCCCCAACGGCTCGATCACGAACGGGGAACTGGCGGGGGACTTGGTGACGGGGCTCACGGTGAGCGGCTCGGGGCTCTCGGTGACGAACCCCACGGGGGTGGGGGCGGCCACGATCTCGAACACGGGCGTCATCTCGCTTGACGGCGCGAGCGGCTCCCTGACCCTCGGCGCCGGGACGGGAATCGGCATTTCGGGGCTCACGATCTCGAACACGGGCGTGACCTCGATGAACGCGCTGACGGGGGGGGTCTCCCTGACCTCGCCCGCGGGCTCCCTGTCGGTCGGGACCTCGGGTTCGGACGTGACGGCCGACATCGACACGGGCCATACCAACACCTGGTCGATCGAGCAGATCTTCAACGCGAACGTCGGGCTTTCCTCCTCGACGCCGGCCTTCCCGCTGGTGGTCGGAAGCGGCGCCGGCCAGGAGGACATCGTCTACACCAACTCCACGATCGCGCTGCCCAACGCCGCCCTCTTGATCGAAAACCCGACAGGCACCCAGTCCATGATCTATTTCAAGCATGGGGCCAACACGTCCGCCTCGGTCCGCGCGGACTCAAGCGGCGACCTGGTGTTGAACGCGGGCGGCGGCATCTATCTCAACAACGATTTCGGCTCGACGAGCCCGACCATCTACCCCCACGCCGCCGGGGGCACCCTCAACATCGACGGCAACCTGACCCTGACCTCCCCCTATGTCTTCACGGGCGTCGGGACGGGGCTCACCGGGACGGCGTCGGGCCTGATCGTGGGCACGGCGAACTATGCGACGACGTCGGGCGGGGCCCCGCCCTCGGGGCCGGCGGGGGGCCAGCTCTCGGGGACTTACCCCAACCCGGACATCGCGACGTCGGCGGTGGGGACGGGGCTCTCGGGCGGCGGCGGGACAGCGCTGTCGGTCAACTACGGCTCGGCGGCCGGGGACGCGGTCCAGGGCAACACATCGATTACGATTTCGGCCGGCACGGACCTCTCCGGCGGCGGCTCTCTCACGCTGGGCGCGGGCGGCTCGCTCACCTTAAACGACGTCTCGACCCTCCAGTCCGTCACCGGCCGCGGCGCGACGACCTCGAATGCGGTGACGTTGACGACGACGACCGTCAACGGCGCTATGACTCTGGATAACGGCCTGACAGACAACGGGTCATTGACGGTGACGGGAAATATCACCGTCGACGGGCAGATTTATCCGTCGCCGGTCAGCAACACCGGCGGCGGCACTTGGACGTATGGCTCTGCCGCCTGGGGGGGGGCCGGTCCAGCCACCACGAATGCGAATTCCGTTATCGGCCTTACTTATAATGGCGGGACTGGCAGCCAGTTATATACCCTCAGTTCTGCTCCCGGGCAGGCGTCTTGGGAGAATGATGGATCTATTTTCGTCGGGAATCCCGGCTCCGCGCACTTCGGGACAACAGCGGCAACCGTCGGCGACGTCGTGGCCACGGGCAACGGCGAATTTGACGCCTCTTTGTATGTGGGCGGAACTGCGACGGCTGGTTCGCTGGCGACAGTCGCCGGGAACAGCGGAACCGTTTTCAGCATCCCCTCCACCCAGACGAATAGTCCGGACTTCATCATCGTCAATAACAACGCCAATCCTGCCGGCACGTATCAAAGCGGCATTCGATTTGATACTTCGGGCAATTTGGTTGTGGACGCCGCTAATAGCGGGGGCCTGTATTTGGCTTGGGACAACAATACTCCCACGAACTTCGGCACCGGACTTGCGACGTTTGGAGGACCCGTCAATGTCAATGGCGCCTATCTTGAGACCGGCGGCGGTGGGGCCGTCATGTTCGCTGGAACTACGGCTCAAAATGGTACTACTGGTAGTGGGGGAATGTCCTTTGCGGGAAGGCCTAGAATCGGGGATTGGGGTGAATGGCTGGAGATAGGAGAGCCCAACGGAACCAATGGGGGAGCAATAATTCAAATTTCCAACGCCGGCATCAAAACAGGAACGTCAACAGGAATTACGGTTGCCCCAACGCTGAGAAACACCTTGGACGACGGTCATGGGAACATGGCGGTCGACAGAACCATCTACTTTGGGGGTGCGTCGTCTTACGGGGTCAGTAGTTTGAATGGAAACTCCTTGGATTTCACGAACGGGTCAACAAGACTTGGGAGTTTTGTAGTGGATGGCAGCTACGGCGATCTGGACGTAACAAGGGAGATCATCGCCCCGTGCGACGATATCAACGGGGGCGTCGGCGGCAGCTGCCCCTCGGACATCAGCATCAAGCATGACATTAATTATATGCCGGACCAAGACTCGCTCAACACCTTATTGAAGCTTAAGCCCGCGACCTTCTACTACAACAACAAAAAATACGGCATGCCGCTCGACTGGATACACTATGGGTTCATCGCGGAGGATATTCAGCGCGACATTCCGAACTCGCCCTTAAACGGGGGGCCGTCCCCTCGCTACGGAGGGGTCAATACCGTCAACTACGCCCCCATTCAGATGATGCAGATCGGCGCGATCAAGGCCGAGGAGGCGCAGATCGTCCAACTCCAGCAGCAAAACGCCCAATTGCAGCAGCAGATCCAGCAGCTCCAGCAGCAGGTCCAGCAGCTGATGAGCAAGCCGTAATGAGGGGCCGGGCCTCAACGTTCAACGGGATGTTCCGACGAGCCGAAGGGCTTGAAGGAGAATTCGGACGGGCGTTGATTGCCGAAACTTCTTTTATATATAATAAAATACATATCAAAGCATATATGGAAAAAATAATCCCCATCAGCGATCTGCAGTCGAAGGCCAAGAAATACGTCGACCGCGTCAGGGAAACCGACGAGCCGGTCATCGTGACGCGGCGCGGCCGCGCGGCCGCGGTCCTCATGAGCTACGGGAGCTACGAGGGCTTCCTCGCGACCCGCGAGGAAATGTCCTTCCCGGACTGGCGGCGACGCCTGGGTCGCGCCGAGAGGGAATCCAAGGAAGGCAAGGGCGTGCCGCTCAAAACCTTCCTCGCCAAAAAACGCCGTCGCGCTCCTTGAAAGTCGTCCTCCTTCCGCAGGCCCGGGAGAATTTAGACTCCATTTCGGAGCCGGCTTTCTCGATGATTGTCCGCCAGATCGAAGCCCTGGGCGAGTTTCCGGAGATGGGCGCCGCCATGATGGGTCCTTTCTCAGGCTACCGCAGCCTGGTGGTGGGGCTTTTCAGGATCATCTATCGGCTCGCCCCGAAAGAAACGGTCCGGATCGTCTATATCCGCGACTGCCGCCGCCGGCCGCTCGCTTCCTAAGGGAAATCCGGTGACACCATACTGATTTCCCGTCGACCGCGCGATGAAATGCGTATGGTGTCACCGGATTTCCCCGATGCCCCCCGACCCTTTCGGCTCCGCTTCCTTTTAAATCCCCGCTACGTCGCGAACAGGCTTCGAAGCCTGCGTTCCCCGCGGGATCTTGCCTCGAGAGTCAGGCTCCTGGCCGTCTACGCCCGCGACAGCTTCCTCATCCCGCCCGTGACGGCCGCCCGCGAAAAAGCCGGAGAGCTGCGCCAAGAAGCGCTCTGGCGGCTTTATCTGCTGGGGTTGAGATTCCGGGGTTTGGGACGGAGAAGAATCGAAGGCCCGACCCCGCGGCTCTATTGCTCCAAGCCCTTCGAGTGCCTGGAAGTGCATGAAGAAGGCCGGGCCTACCTTTGCTGCCCCCGCTGGCTGCCCGTGGCGGCGGGCGAGCTCGCGACGGCGGGGGTCCGGGAGATCTGGAACGGCGCGCGGGCTCGGGAGATCCGGCGCTCGATCCTCGACGGCAGCTTTCGATACTGCGACCGCGAGGCCTGCCCCTGGCTCGCCGGCCGCTCGGGGCCGGTCAGCCGCTTGGAGGACGTCCGAAGCCCGGCTCTTAGGCTCGCGATCCGGAAAAACAGCGACCGGCTTCCCCGCGGCCCACGGGAAATCAACGCCGCCTTCGACCGCTCCTGCAATCTTTCCTGCCCCTCCTGCCGCTCCTCCGTCATCGTGGAAACCGGCAAGCGCGAGCGCCTCCGCGCTCTCCGGGAGACAATCGAGCGCGAGGCCCTGCCGGACGCCGATCTTCTCTATATCACGGGATCCGGGGACCCTTTCGGGAGTCCGTTTTTCCGAGAGTGGCTGCGAGGGCTGAACCGGGATCGCGCGGGCGGCCTCAAGGCCGTCCGTCTCCACTCGAACGGGCTTCTCTGGACGCGGGAGGCGTGGGAGGGCCTGCCGGTTTCCGTCCGCGCGCTGATCGCCAGCGCCGAAATCTCGATCGACGCCGCGACGCCCGAGACGTACGCGGAAAACCGCCGCGGGGGGAGCTTCGAGAGGCTGCTGGAGAACCTTCGATTCATCGGCGGACTGCGCCGCTCGGGGGCGCTCCGGTCTCTCGACTTCAGCATGGTGGTGCAGGAGAATAATTTCGCCCAGATGCCGGATTTCGCGAGGCTGGGACGGCGCTTCGGCGCCGACCGCGTCTTTTTCGGGCGGCTCGAGAATTGGGGGACTTTTTCCGCGGCGGAATACTCGCGCCGCGCCGTCCACCGCCCCGAGCACCCCCGGAACCGGGAGCTCCGGAACGTCCTCGCCGAGCCGATCCTCGCGGAGCCTTTCGTCCGCCTCGGCAATTTGGCGGGGCTTCCCGCCGCCGCGGCCGCTGTCGCCGCCTTCGCCGCTGTTGCTAGAATGTCCGACACGCCCCCGTAGCTCAGTGGGTCAGAGCGCTCCGCTCATAACGGAAGGGTCGCTGGTTCAAGTCCAGCCGGGGGCAGATTCCCGCCGAGTTCATTGCGCAGGCATCAATAGCCGTCGCTACGTTGTCATTGACTTTCCTCCGGGACCCTGTTACCCTTCGAGGGATGGTCTTCGCCGGCGCCCTCGCGGTATCGAGGAGGGCGGCGGGAGGTCACGGCGGTCATAGCCGAAACTTCCCCGGCGGCTCGCATCAGGAGTTCAAAGCCACACATGAAAAGCATGACGAGACACGCCGTGAACCGCCGGTTTCCAGCCGCCCTCGCGGCGGGAGCGCTCGCCCTCTCGGGCTGCTCGCTGCCGGGCATCTTCTACACGAACGTCACGGGACCCTTCGCCTACCGCTCGGCCGCGCCCGGCGACGTCCGGGCGAAACCCACCGATCCCATCGTGCAGGGCAAATCCTGCCAGCGCTCCATCTTCTTTCTCGCCAGCTGGGGAGACAGCGGCTATGGCGCCGCCGTGCAGAAGGCCATGGAGGGACGGCCCGCGGATGAGGTGCTCTACGACGTCAAATGCGACGCCTCGGGCAAGGTTTACTTGTTCGGCATCTACGCGGAGCTCTGCACGATCGTCACGGGCAAGGCGGGGAAGACGCAATAAGGAGGCGCGGGGGGCGGTCTTTGTCATCCGCGATAAACGCCAAGCATGGCCTGTGCTCCGCGGTCGTCCATGGCGGTTTCTCGCCGCCTTCCGGCGTTTTCCGTCGCCGCTCTAGCCGCCGTTTTCGCTCTTGGCGGGAGAGCCCTCGCCCAGTCGGGTCCGTTCGGCCAAGCCAACCAGGGCTGGTACGCGGCGCGGCCGACCTTGATTCAGCCCGGGAGCTACTTCGTCGTTTTCTACCAGGCCCAGGGAGGGCTGTCCTATCTGCCCTTGCAAGGCAAGGATCTTCCCAAGGAGGCGGTCGACCTGGGGAGCTTCCGGGAGAAAACGTGCCAGTATGGATTGTCGATTCCCACCTCGATCGCCTATAACGCGACGAAAATATCCATGGCGATGGGCGAAGGGGACTACTTCAAGACCTTGGCGAAGATGCGCCGGAAGCATCCGGAGCTGGCGGGGCTCTTCGACATCAAGGCGGATCAGCAGACGACGGTCGTGCTGGGTATTTTCTCGCGGGAATGCATGGTCATCGACGCCCGCGGATTTAAAGGCGGCCCCCGTTAGGCTCTTTTAATCCCGAGGCTGGCCAGGAAGGCCCGGTCGTTGGGGCGGCGGCCCAGGAACTTCTCCAGAAGCCTCTCCTCCGGCTCGCTCGATCCCTTCTCGAGGATGTCGCGGCGCAGCTTGAGGCCGAGCGCCTCGTCGAAGATCCCCCGCTTCTTGAAAAGCCCGAACATGTCCTGGGCGTAGACGCGCGACCAGAGGTAGCCGTAGTAGCCCGCGGCGTAGCCGCCCATCAGGTGCCCGAAGGAGGCCTCGGGATGGGTCCCCGGGGGCATCGGGATGAGCATGATCCTCCGCATGTCCTCGGCCCAGGCCGCGGTCGGGTCCTTGGGAAGCTTGGCGGCGTGGTAGTCCATGTCGATCGCCGAGAAAAAGACCTGGCGCAGTGTGAGAAGCGCGATGTCGGCGTTTTTCGCTCCGAGGAGCCTGCTCAGGAGATCGGGCGGGAGGGGATTGCGCCGGTCGCCGTCCTTGCCCGAGATCTCGGCGATCACCTCCGGCTCCCAAGACCAGTTTTCGAAGAGCTGGGAGGGGGCCTCGACGAAGTCGCGCGCGACGGAGGATCCGGAGAAGCGCCCGTACGCGGCCGTCGTCAGCGTCTGCTGCATGATGTGGCCGAACTCGTGAAAGAGCGTCTCCACCTCCTCCTGGCGGCCGAAGCGCAGGTAGGCGGGGCGCCCCGGCGCGGGCTTGGCGAAATTGACGACCAGGGCCGAGACGGGCTTTTGGTAGCCGCCGTTGGGAAGGAGGCGGCCCTTGACCACGTCGTAGGAGGCGCCGTGCTTGTACTTGCCGGGGCGGGGGAATAAATCGAGGTAGAAATAGCCGATGGGAAAATGGGGGACACCTTGCTGCAAGGTGTCCCCCATTTTCCCGGAATCATCAATCTCGAAAAGCCGGACGTCCGGATGCCAGGCGGCGGCGTTCGGGATTTCCTTGAAGCGCACGCCGAGCAGCCGCTCGAAGACATGGAGCATCCCGGGGAGGACCGTCTCCAGGGGGAAGTAGCGCTTGATCTCCTCCTGATCGAAGCCGTAACGGGCGGTCCTGAGAAGGTCGTCGTCGTAGCGGAAATTCCAGAGAGCCAATTCCCGGCGCCCCGCCGGGCCGACGCCTTTCCCGACGGCCCGGGAAACGCTCGGCCTTCGGCCTGGACCGCGCCCCGATCCCTCGAGGGCCAGCAGCGTCGTGATCTCGGCGCGTCCCTCGCCGCGGAGCTCTCCTGAAAGGCGGTTTAAAAACCGCCGGACGCGCGAGGGCTTGCGAGCCATCGCGATTTGAAGGGCATAGTCCGCGTAGCTTGCGAAGCCGAGAAGCCCGGCCACGCGCCGGCGCAAACGCAGGGCCTCCTCGAGGAGGGGGAGGTTCTTTTCCCAGGCTCGGTTGTCGAAGAGAAACTCGAGCCGGCGCCGGGCGTCGGCGCTCTTCGATTGCGACATGAAGGGAAAGTAGTCGGGGTAGTCGAGCGTCACGAAAAACCGGCCGCCGTCCCTCTGGAGCTTTCCGACGTAGGAGGCGGGGAGCCCCGCGAGCTCGGAGGAGCTCGCCCAGAGGCCGCCCTGGACCTCGTTGAGATGGCGTCCGAAGGAGGCCTCCAGGCCCACGAGCTTCTCAAGGAGTCCCGCGGCCTCCGCGCGCGGTCCGGGGGCGAGGCTGAGGCCGTTGCGCTCAAAGTCGAGAAGCTCCTTCTTGAGGAGACGGGCGTCCTGGGGCGCAAGCGGCGGCCGGCGTTCGGCGTAATCCTTCAGGGCCCGGTAGAGGTCCGGGCGCGTGTAGGCGCCCACGAGGAACTTTCCAACGCCGACCTCGCAGTCGTTGGCGGCGGCGCGAACGCCGGAGGAGACGGAAACGTATTTGGCGAAAGTGTCCCACGAGGTGTCGTCCTGGAGCCCGTAGAGGGCGAGGTCGAGAGCCCAGGGGGTGTTGCGGAAGGTTCTCCGGGGAGCGGGGATTTTCTCCAGGGTCGAAAGCCGGCGTCGCGCCCGGGAGATCGCTTCCTCGCAGTGGGAGCGGATGGCGCCGGCGCTGCGGCCGAAGTCGAGATGCCGCGACGGCACGAATCCTCCCGCGGACGCGCGCCAAGACACAAGGAGAAGAAATCCGGCGACACCATACGTATTTCCCGGTTTGAAGTTTTGAAATCGGTATGGTGTCACCGGATTTCTCCAAACGACGCGCATCAGCCGCTACAGCGCCGCCGTCCCTCCGCTCTTTGGAGAATGACCCGAGCCGCCGGCCGATCGGGCGGCCCTGCCTGCCGGATTTTTCATCGTGGGGGGCTCCTTTCTTAGCAAACGTTTCCGGCCGTCTTTTTGTTCCCGCCCATTTGTTGAAATTTTACTCATTATACTACAACGCCCAAGAAAGGCCGCGTAGAACCCAGGGCAAAAAACCGGTGACACCATACGTATTTCATCCCGCGGGTTCCAGTAAATTGGTATGGTGTCACCGGATTTCCATGCACGCACTGCCGGTGATGGCCGTCGCGCTCGGGGGCCTCGTTCTCGGCTACCGTTTCTACGCGGGCTTCATCGCCCGGCGCGTCCTGGAGCTGGATCCGGAGCGCAAGACCCCGGCCTGCGCTCAAAACGACGGCGCCAATTACAAGCCGGAGCACTCGGGGGTTCTCTTCGGCCATCATTTCGCCGCGATCGCCGGCGCCGGACCCTTGATCGGGCCCGTGCTCGCGGCCCAATACGGCTGGCTTCCGGGGCTCTTGTGGCTTGTTCCGGGCGCCGTCCTGGGCGGGGCGGTCCAGGATTTCGTCATCCTCGCGGCCTCGCTTCGCCACGGCGGGAAATCCCTGGCCGAGATCGCGAGGGAGGAATTGGGCCCCAGGGCGGGCTTGGCGACGGCGGCCGCCATCCTTTTCATCGTGATCGCGGCGCTGGCGGGGCTCGGTTTCGTGGTCGTCAACGCCTTGGCGAACAGCGCCTGGGGGACTTTCACGATCGCGATGACGATTCCGATCGCGCTTTTGATGGGTCTTTTCCTTGACCGACGCGGGTCCCAGGGCGTGCCGGCCGCGACGGCTCTCGGCGTCGCGGCCATGCTGCTGAGCCTCGCCGCGGGGCGCTGGGTCGCCGACGATCCCTCCGTGGCGCGGTTTTTCATTCTGTCCCCTCACGGCGTCGTGGTCGCGATGGGAGTCTACGGGTTTTTCGCCTCGGTCCTGCCGGTCGGCTGGCTGCTCGTCCCCCGCGGCTATTTAAGCTCCTTCATGAAGCTCGGAGTCCTGGGCCTCCTCGTCTTGGCGGCTCTCATCGTCAACCCCGCGCTCAAATTTCCGGCTTTGAGCGGGTATCTTCGCGGCGGGCCCGTGATCCCCGGGCCGGTCTTTCCCTTTCTTTTCATCACGATCATGTGCGGGGCGATCTCGGGCTTCCACGCCCTCGTGTCCTCGGGGACGACGCCCAAGATGCTCTCCCGCGAGCCCCACGCGCGCCCGATCGGCTACGGCGGCATGCTGCTCGAGAGCCTCGTCGGGATCGTCTCCTTGATCGCGGCGTCCTCCCTGGAGCCGGGCGATTATTACGCGATCAACCTTTCGCCGGCCGCCCACGCGGCCTTCGCGGCGGGCGGGGGGGCGGCGCCCGTCCATCTGGCGGCGCTGACGGCCGCCTCCGGAGAGGGGAGCCTGCTCGGGCGCTCGGGAGGCTCGGCGCTTCTCGCGGTGGGCTTTTCCCAGATTCTCTCGGGACTGCCGGGGCTCAAGCCGCTTATGCCCTATCTCTATCATTTCGCGATCCTCTTCGAGGCTCTCTTCATCCTGACGACGATCGACACGGGAACGCGCATCACGCGTTTCGTGCTTCAGGAGTTGGGGGGGAAGGCCTGGAAGCCGTTCGGGGACCTGTCGAGCCTGCCCGCCTCGGCGGCCGCCAGCGCCGCGGTCGTCCTCGCCTGGGCGTGGCTCATCTGGAACGGCTCGATCGGGACGATCTGGCCGCTGTTCGGCATCGCGAACCAATCGTTGGCCGTGATCGCGCTCGCGGTGGGAAGCGCCTTTTTAAGGAGCAGCGGCCGCGGGCGTTATGCGTGGGTGACGGCGCTGCCGATGGCCTTCGTGGCGCTGACGACCGCGAGCGCGGCCTTCAAGATGGTCTTTGGCGGCTTCTGGCCCGCCGTATCCGGAGCCTCGGCCGCGATGATCGGGGTCAATGACGCGCTGATCGCCTTGGCGCTGGCTCTGGCCGGTTTCATAGCTTGGCGCGCCATACGACGTCTTGTCTGTTAACAGGACGCTGAAAAATGTTTTTATCAAAGTGCGCTAAAAATTTATGACCCGATTCGCTCCCAAGACGATCCTGGTGACCGGCTCCTCGGGGCTTATAGGCTCCGAGACCTGCGTCTATTTCGGGAAGAGAGGTTTCGCGGTCCATGGCGTGGACAACAACCAGCGCGCGACCTTCTTCGGCCCCCAAGGCGACACCCGCTGGAATCAGAAGCGGCTCGCCGGGCTCATTAAAAACTTCACACATCACGAGCTGGACGTCCGGGAGAGGGAGAGAGTCCTGCGGCTTGTCGTGGAGCTGAGGCCCGACGTCATCGTTCACGCGGCGGCCCAGCCCTCGCATGACCTGGCCGCGGCCATCCCGTTCGACGACTTCGACACGAACGCCGTGGGGACGCTCAACATGCTCGAGGCCGCGCGCCGCGCCTGCCCCGAAAGCCCTTTCATCCATATGTCGACGAACAAGGTTTATGGCGACCGCCTCAACTTGATCAAGCTTAAGGAACTCGAGACCCGCTGGGACTACGACGATCCCGCCTACGCGCGGGGAATCCCCGAGAGCTTCCCGATCGACCAATCCAAGCACTCCCTTTTCGGCGCCTCCAAGGCCGCCGCGGACGTTCTCGTGCAGGAATATGGCCGTTACTTCGGCATGCCGACCTGCTGCCTGAGGGGCGGGTGCTTGACGGGGCCGAACCACTCGGGGGTCGAGCTCCACGGCTTCCTCAGCTACCTCGTCAAATGCAATGTCGAGGGCCGCGAGTATAAGGTCTTCGGCTACAAAGGAAAGCAAGTGCGCGACAATATCCACTCCGAGGACGTCGCGGCCTTCATCCACGCTTTCAGCCTAAATCCCAGCCGCGGCGAGGTCTATAATCTCGGCGGCGGGCGCGACAACTCCGTCTCGGTGCTCGAGGCCTTCAAGAAGGCGGAGGCCATCACCGGGAGGGCACAGAAATGGGCCTATGTCGATCAAGCCCGCGCCGGGGACCATATCTGCTACATCAGCGACACACGCAAGATGGCGTCGCATTACCCCGGTTGGGGCATCACGAGGAGATTGGACGACATCTTCCGCGAGATCGTGGAATCTTGGAAGGCGCGCCTGCCTCAAGCGTCTCTCGCCGCGTGAGCATGCTTGTCGCGGGTTCCCGCGGCTTCGTGGGGAACGCTCTTGTCGGTGACTGGGCCGAGCCGGGCGCCGGCCCGCGCGCGGAGCCGCTCAAGCTTCTCTCCGTCGTCATACCGGCGTGCGATGAGGAGGATTGCGTCGCCTCGACGGTCAAGCATCTTCATTCCGCGATGAGGCGCCATCAAGTCCCTCATGATATCGTCGTTGTCGACGACGGCAGCTCGGATCGGACCTGGGATATCCTCGATCGAATGCGCGAGCAGATGCCGGAGCTAAAGCTCGTGAGGAACGAAGGGGAGCATGGTTTTGGCCGGGCGATCGCACGCGGACTTGACTGCTGCGCGGGCGATGCCGTCGTGATCATGATGGCGGACGAATCCGACGATTGCCGCGACGCCGTCCGTTATTGGCGCAAGCTCAACGAGGGCTACGACTGCGTCTTTGGAAGCCGATTCGTCCGCGGAGGGGGGGTGATCGGCTATCCCCTCATCAAACTCGCCGTCAACAGAGCGGCGAATCTTTTTTTGAGGCTTCTCTTCGGCCTAAAACTCAATGACGTGACCAACGCCTTCAAGGCCTACCGCCGGAGAGCGATCGACGGATGCCGCCCTCTTATTGCGCGCCATTTCAATCTGACCGTCGAACTCCCTCTCAAGGCCATCGTCCGGGGATATTCCTGGACCATGATTCCGATCACCTGGAGGAACCGCCGCGCGGGCAAGTCCAAGTTCAAGATCAAGGAGATGGGGAGCCGCTACCTTTTTATCTGTCTCCGCGTCTGGCTGGAAAAATACTTTTCTCGCGGCGCTTCGGCCGAAACGGGTTTTCCAGCGCGGGATTTCAGCAGCAGCGTTTCCGCCGTCCGGCGCCGCGCCATGGCGCGCAGGTCTTTCGCGAGGGACGGGCAACGGGCCGGATCCAGGACTTCCAAGGCGCGCAGGCATGGGCTCTCCCCTATTTCCAGGAGTTTTAGACGCTCTTGAACGCCGGAGGGGTTCCAGGAGATGGAATTCCCTCGGTGGCGGCGATAAAGGCCCAGACGTTCCGAAAGCACCGCGACAGCGCCGCCATCGGCGAGCGCCAGATAAAAATAGAATTGTTCCGGATTCATCGGAGGCGGGCGGCCATGCTGCAATCCCTTAATCAATGGGCTTTTTTTAGCGGCCCAGGCGCTTCCCCCTCCGAGGGCTGGCAGCGGGCCATACAAAACGCCCTTGTCACGTGAAAAGTGCAGAATGGATTCGGAGCGAGAGTCGATGAGACGGTCCTTTTGGATACAGGGGACGCCTTTATCCTTCTTGATTCGGCGAAGACTTCGGTCGACCCATCGGACCTGATGCGTTACGAGAACGGCGTTCTTGAATCGGCCGAAGGCCTCCGCGACGCGCGAAAGTTTCCGCGGCAGCCAAACATCGTCGGAGTCCAGGCCGGCGATGATCTCTCCTCTCGCGGCGAGGATGGCCGTGTGCTGGGCCTCTCCCTGCCCCCGGTTGACGGCGTGGCGCAGGACGCGGATTTTGTCGCCGTAGCGCCGCAGGACGCCTGGCGTGTCGTCGGTCGAGGCGTCGTCCACGACGATGATTTCCCGCTCGGATTCTGGAAAGTCCTGGTTGAGGGCGCTTTCAACGGCGGCTGGCAACATGCTGGCGCGATTATAGGCGGGTATAATGCACGAAAAGAGCGGCTTTCCCCGGCGCGCCGCCGTCATTTCTTGTTTCCCAAGCCGAGAAAACTCGGCGCTTGCGCCGCCGCATCCGAACGGAAACGTTCGGCGAATCGTCTCGTGGCAAGGAGGATCGCGGCGCGCGATACCGCATCCTCCGCCAAGCGCCGGCGCGTCTTCCCGACATCGAAGTGTCGGCTTCCCCCCGTCAAGCCGAGGCCGCGATCTTCCAAAAAGCGGCCCCATTCCTCGATCAGGGTCACATAGGGCAACTCATGCCCGTGGGAGGACGCCCAATTCGCCAGGGGAAGGAGCATTTTTCGGACATCGGGCCAACCAGAAAGAATCGACGCGGATCCGCATAACCAAAAAGCCCTTTGGATATCCGCTTCATCCATCGTTGCGGTTCGCTGCACCACGTAGGGGGGGAGCGAGGAATAGATCAGCCCCAATTCACGAGCCTCGCGATAAACGGCGGCCCCCGGCAGAACCAACAAAGGCGACGACTCAAGGAATCCTCCAAATTCATGCTTGGCCAACACCCGCAACCCCCAATCTAGGCTCCTGCGGTAACCGTCCAAATCGTCGCCTGGGAGCCCGAATATCAGTTGTATCGCCGCGGCGGTCTCCGGGGCCGCCTGGATCAAATAGTCCAGGTTTTCCTCGACTTTCGCGCGGTCGAAATGTCGGTCGATCAGCGCGAGCGCCTTGGGATTGGTGCTCTGGACGCCCAAATGCAAAGAAAATTTTCTAGGGGCGCGCGCCAGGATATCGACGATGTCCCGATGCAGGAAGGCCGGGTTGGTGTTGAAGCCGAGCAGGACGGAGTTCCCCGCGGTGGACTCTAGAAAAGCCTCGATGATCGCTTTCCCGCGGCTTCTATGCATCAGAATGTCTGCGTCGGTGAGGGAAATGGAATCGGACAACTTCGCCGCCGCCCGGAACTCTTCCCGCAGCCTCTCGATCGAAACGTAACGCATCTTTCGGTCGCCCCAGTCGCAATATTTGCAGGTCAACGAGCATCCGCGCGAGGTTTCAAGGATGCAGGTAGGCGGACGGCCGCCGTTCCACCTTCCGTAAAGAGGCGGCGCCGCGTCGAGATCAATGAAATCGGGGAGGGGCGTCTTGACGATTCGGCCTCCATGCCGAAAAGCCATGCCCGGTGTTTTCTCGATGGGCCCATCGCCCAATGCCAAGGCGCGCAGAAACAGCCGGAACACCTCCTCTCCCTCGTCGGCGTAGGCGACCCAGTCCGCCCACAAGTGGCGGCTCAGTATATCTGCTGGAATCGGCGCCACTTCGGGGCCTCCGAGGATGCTCCGCATTCCGGGCCCGGCCCGCGCTTTCAGCAACGGGACGATGCGGTCGATTCGGTCCATGTTCCAAACATAACAGGAAAATCCGACTATCGTGGGATCATGGGACGCGATTTCCTCGACGACATCGTCGACGGCGCGATCCGCCGGAAGTTCAATGATTTTGATGACGACGCGATCCTTGAGATCCTCATCTCGGCAGGCCCAATCCCGCAGGAGGCGCGCCTGAATGCCGGGATGGACTAGAAAAAGATCGGCTAAAACGACAATGATCGGATCTCGCGCCATGGCCAAGCCATTATATCTTTCCTGGCGGACTCAGGGCTTCGTGCGCCTTCATGGCGGCCGGCTCGCAGATCTCGGCGCATCATGGAGGGCTGCGTTTCTTCAAGCGAGGGTCGAAGGAAAATAAAATAGTCCGCGCGACATCTTGAGCCAACAGCTTGTTTCCGGCGGCTGTCGCATGGCCGAAATTGCCCGCGAAAAAATCCGTAAAAATGTCTGTGGGGTCGCGGCCCAGCAGGGCGTTTTTGAAGACGCTTTCATTGTCGACGAGCAGCGCCCGGGGGCCGCAAAGCTCCCTCAGCGGCACGACGGGGCGCAGGGGATATTGGACGCAGATCAGGCGGACGCGATAGAGGTGGGCCAGGTCGCGCAACCGGGCGAAGTTTTGCCGCAACGACGCCGGCATCCGGCCGGCCCGCAACTCCTCGGCCCGGCGCAAGAAAGTTTCCGCCTTTTTCTTGTGTCCACGAGTCAGCCAATACAACCCCTTGCTGCCCCAATAAAGCGCCGAGGCTGGATCGCGTCGCATCAGGAGAAATGGGGCATTCCGGGGATAACGGCGCGCTCCTATCGCACGGGCGGCCATCCAGGTGTACGGGGGGTAAAAAGCCGGCATGCGAAGCGAGCGCTCAAACCAAGCTCGCGCCGCGCCCACGCGCCCTTCCTCCATCAAAACTTCGGCCATGTCCAAGGTCGCCGCGGCGTTTCGCGGATCGGCCCTGAGGGCTAATCGGAGAAACGCTTCCTCCGACTTGGGCCGCCCTTCCAGATCCATCACGTCGGCGAGGGCGCGATATCCGGCCGGGTCCCGGGGATGGCTGCCGACGTAGGCCTCGAAGCATCGACGGTAGCGGCCTAAAACTCCCGGGTCGTTGTTGGATGAATATAGATCCGGCATCATTCCGGACTCGATTCGCGGGCCGGAGCGGCCGCCGATGCCGCACCGGCGGGACGCCCATAGGCGCCGCGCTCGCGCCAGAAGGCGCGGCAAGCGCCAAGAGCTGGTCGGGCGAGGTTGCGTCTCAATATCCAAATAGGGGTCGTAGTCGTTGATCCCCATCATCACGACGAGCGCGTCGGGCCGGTATTTTTCAATCCATCGCGGAAGACGCTCAACGATCGTCGCGGAGACGGCGCCGGGAAGGCCGACGTTGACGACCTCGAAATGAAGAGGCGCGCCGGAGGCGTTGAGGATGTTTTCAAGCTGTTTTGGATAGGACGATCTTCCGCCCGCGGCCGTCGTGGACTCGCCGACGCAGAGCAAGCGCGCGATCCCGGGATGGGCGCCGGCGCCGAACGTCCCTCGCCACGCAAGCCAGTGCGCTTGGGCCATAAGACGGAGCAGCGCTTCGCAAACAGCCAATCCCAGGAGCGCCCCGAAGGCCGCGAGCGCGATCCTGGAGCTGGATGGCTTCAAGACGCTCTCCGCGCTTTAGCGGCCGAATGCGCTTTCAAGAGGAGGGCCCTCGCCGTCCAGAGGGAGAGGAGCGCCCGAACGTCCCTTGCCAGCAGCGGGCGTCCCGCGGCGTCGATGGTTTTCAAGGCGGCGAGATGCATGTCCATGAACGGCTTGGACGTCTTCAGGCGCGCCGTGACGCTGCCCTCGTGCCTTCGGTAAAGAGACAGAGTTTCTCCGAGGAGAACGGCTTCGCCGCCGGAAGCCAGCGCCATCAAGATAAAGAACCCGTCGGCGAATACGGCCGGCGGGCGGCATCCGTCGAGATTGCCGAGCACCGCCGATTTCCGCAGGGAGTAGGTGCTGCCCGTGTTATAGAGGAGTATCCTTCCTCCGCATTCATGGTATTGGACAACTGATTCGCGGTCTAAATCCACGATGCGGATTTTGTCCAAATACGGAGGCTCGAATCTTCCCGCGATGGGACGGAGGCTCGCGCCGACATATCGGCATTCGTGAGAGACGGCGACGGCCTTCCGGCGATCATCGAATATCTTGGCGACACGCGAGAGCTTTTTGGGAAGCCAGACGTCGTCGGCATCCAGGGCGGCGATGACTTCGCCGCGGGCGGCGCGGACGGCCGTGCGCAGGGCTTCCCCCTGCCCCCGGTTGACGGCGTGGCGCAGGACGCGGATTTTACCGGCGTAGCGCCGCAGGACGCCTGGCGTGCCGTCGGTCGAAGCGTCGTCCACGACGATGATTTCCCGCTCGGATTCGGGGAAGTCCTGATGGAGAGCGCTCTCGAGCGCCTCGGAAAGGAACGCCGCGGCGTTATAGGAAGGAATGACGCAGGAAATATAGGGAGTCAACATCGCGGGCGGCGCCCGGGGCGCGCGCGTGCGGACGCGCGATGCTCCCACAACAAGGATCGCGCCGTGACGTCTTCAAGCAGGGCGTCCAAATCCCGAGCAAGCCGCGGACACCGGGAATCCGCGATCAAGCCGCGCGCGCGAGCCAGGGAATCGCCGTAAAGACTCAAGAGTCCGAGCGACTTCTTCATGTCTCCCGCGGCGGAAAAGCTCGCGCTTTTTTCATGCCAGCGCCATAAGGACAAGGGAGCTTTAAGGCGCACGGCCTTCCCGCCCGAAGCCATCGCCGCAAAGACGTAGAATAAATCGGCCCAAAGGCGTGGAGGGCGCGTGACGGCTAGGCGGGGCAAAACGGATGATCGCAGCACCGACCAGGAACTGCCGCCCGCGCCCACGTCGATCCTCGCGATTTCCTTCCGAGGGGAATAGAACAAAACCGATTCGTCTCTCGGGTCTATCAGGCGGTCCTCCTGAATCGGCGGAGCGCCCGACGGCGAACGGACGGGGCGCCGGTCCCGGTCCACGTCCGAAACCGTGTGGCACACGGCGACGACCCCCTTGAAGGCCTGAAAGGCCCGTTCCACGCAGGCGAGCTTCCGCGGCCTCCAAACGTCATCTTGATCTAATTCAGCGATGATCCTGCCGTGGGCGGCGCGGACGGCCGTGCGCAGGGCTTCCCCCTGCCCCCGGTTGACGGCGTGGCGCAGGACGCGGATTTTGCCGGCGTAGCGCCGCAGGACGCCTGGCGTGCCGTCGGTCGAAGCGTCGTCCACGACGATGATTTCCCGCTCGGATTCGGGGAAGTCCTGATGGAGCGCGCTCTCGACGGCTTCGGGCAGGAATGCCGCCCCGTTATAAGCGGGAATGACGCAAGAGAAAAGCGGCCTCATGAAATTTCCCGGCGATGGGGACGATGCCGGCCCGGATCGAGACGGTGCGCTTCCAGCAAGAGGATTATTGCGGCCGCATGCGCTCTTATCGCTTCGAGATCCGCGGCCCAAACGGGGTCAAGAGGCGAAGGAGCGGCTTGGAAAATGCGCTCGACGCAGTCGCCGCAGCGCCTCCAGGATCGCATGTGTCTCTCGATATCCCCGGCCTCAAAAAAATCATGGCTTCCCTGATGCCTGCGATAGACTCCCAGCTTTTCCTTAAGGCGCAGGCCCCGGCCTCCCGAGCTGGCGGCCAGAAAAGTAAAAAACATGTCCACATAGGCGCGCGGAGGCTCGCAGGTGTCCAATTTCCCGACGACGGCCTCCTTCCGAACAGCCCAGGAGCCTCCGCCGCAGCAGAAAAGAATCCCCTTAATTTCTTTGCCGCGGGAGCGCAGCAGGATTGATTCCCGCCCGAAACGGACGCAACGGTCGCCGGGAATGTCGTTGGGGGCTCCGCCGGCAATAGAGATGGGGTTCAGGCGGTCGTCGCCGAGACGCATCTGGTGGCAGACGACATTGACGTCTCGGGCGCGTTCGAAAGCCATGGCGACCGATGCAAGCTTGCGAGGCAGCCAGACGTCGTCGGCATCCAGGGCGGCGATGATTTCGCCCCGGGCGGCGCGGACGGCCGTGCGCAGGGCTTCCCCCTGCCCCCGGTTGACGGCGTGGCGCAGGACGCGGATTTTGCCGGCGTAGCGCCGCAGGACGCCTGGCGTGCCGTCGGTCGAAGCGTCG
>JAJZAK010000055.1 GCA_021799485.1 bacterium
GACCGGCGGATCAATTTCTACACCATGTCCGCGACGTTCGCCCAATATTTCCGCCTTCTCATCGCCCCATGGCCCCTGCAGGCGGACCGGCCTCCGCCCCTTGTCCGCCGTGCTTCAGATCCCAAAGTCATTCTATCCCTGGTCTTTCTCGCCGCCACCTTGGGCGCGATCGTCTTGTCGCTCTCGCTCGGCGCTGGAGCGCCGGCGTTCTGTCTCGGTTGGATATGGATCGCGCTCTCTCCCGTCTCAAACGTCATCCCCATTTACAACCCGATGGCCGAACGCTACCTCTATTTCGTGTCGGCGGGCGGCTGCTGGGCGCTCGCCTGGGCGATCGAGGCGGCAAACCACGGACGATCGGAGCGCTCTTGGGCGACCCCGCGGGCCTTTCTTCTGGCGATTCTCGTCGGCTCCTATGCCATGCTCACCTGGACCCGCAACCGAGACTGGCATAGCGACGCTTCCCTTTGGTCGCATATCTACTATGACAATGCTCGTATACGCTATAACCTCGGCTTGATCGCCCAGCGGCAGGGCGATCTGGGGCGCGCCGTCCGGCAGTACCACAAGGCCACGGAACTAGACCCTCTCTACGTGGAGGCGCTCGTCAACGAAGCGGGACTCGAGAAGGAACTGGGGCATTGGGACGCCGCCCGGAAGCATTACGAGGCCGCCGTCGCGCTCAAGCCCGACGTGGCCATTCCCTACGTCAATTTGGGCATCATGCGCGATGAAGAGGGCCGACGGGCCGAAGCGGAGAAGCTTTTTCGCCAAGCCCTTGACATCGACCCGACTTTTACCGAGGGCCGCATGCAACTCGCCCATTGCCTCGAATCCCAAGGGCGCGTCCAGCAGGGCCTCAATCAGATCGAGGACGTCATCCTGCGCCGTCCGGACTATGCTCCCGCCTACATCGAGGCCGCGAGACTCTACGCCAAGACAGGGCGCTACAATAAGGCGATTGAAAGCATCCGTAAAACCATAAGCCTCGGCGTCCGCGACCCCTCTCTTTTGAAGGACCTCGGACTCCTCTATTCCAAGGCGGGAAATAGCGCCGAGGCGCAACGATGGCTGAAGGCCGCCGAAGGCCGGTAGCCGCCGCGTTCGTCAATAGGGAAAGGGCAGCATCCGCGTCCAGGCGATCGAGGGATAGTCGCGGCTTGGCGCGACCGGACGCCTGAAATCCGTCGCGGGGGAATGGTAGAAAAGCATCACCTTGCGCACATATGCCGTGATATGGCGGCCCATCTCTCGGCGATAACGCCAGCGGCGCAAGGGAAGGCGGCGGCCATGGAATTTGCGGCGCGCCAATCCCGAGAAAAAATTCCGTTTTAGAGCCTTGGGGCCCGCGTAATAGGACGCGACGATGCACTGGCGAAGCGAGTACGGCGCGGCCTCATAGGGCAGGTCCTTGAGCCCATAGGCGCGCCAAGCCGTCCGGTAGAGCTCGTCGAGATAAGCGGTGCCGACCATAATATTGTCTTCCGCGTCGTAGAGTTGCCCGGGCGTCATCCCCATGTCCCTGGCCGTTTTAGGCATCACCTGCATGAGGCCCCGAGCTCCCTTCGGCGAGAGCGCCCCCGGCCAAAACTGCGATTCCGCCGCGACGATCGCCTTGACAAGTCTCGCGTCCAGGTGGTGGAGGTTTGAATAAGCGAGAATCGTATCGTCATAGCGGTCCGTGATTTCGGGATGGGCGAGGAGGGAATGGAAGGTGCGGCGGTAGGCCGGCGACTCTTTCAAGACGGAAACGACGGGGGGCAGGCGCAGATGGACGTTGATTCTTTGGGACCTGCTGACATGGGGCGTCACGGGCGCGTCGCCGGATTGTTTTGAGATCTCAACAGGATAGCGTCCTCCTCCGATGGCCTTTATAAGGAAGGCGGGCCCTTGGGTTGAGATCGCCCCGCTGGCCACGGAGACAAGCAGACCCGCCAAAGATCCCCATCCTGTCATTAGTCTCATAGGTCGCTCGTTTTTTCTCCTATAACGTCTTGCGACAGGATAGCCGTAATCGAGGGCGGGGCGAAAGGGCCCTGCGGCCATGACGGCCCTTCCCCTAAAGGCCCATTTGATTGAAGGGCTGATATGCGTCTCATGAAGCCGTTTCATGATCGCGCCTCCTCGTATCATTCGATTATACGCCAGTCCGTGGATGCCGGAGGTTTTCGCGATGTAAAATCTTTTTATGTAAAATAATGACGTGAACGATTCAGGCGCCGCCTGTCGTATCCCCCCTTCCGACGACGGCAGGAACGACGAAACGATCAAGCGCATTTTCTCCCTTAAGACCATCGCGGTCGTCGGTTGCTCCCCAAAGCCCGAGAGGCCCAGCCATTACGTCGCCGCCTATCTTAAAGAACAGGGATATCGGATCATTCCAGTCAATCCGGGACACAAGGAAATTCTCGGAGAGGCCTGCTACCCGAACGTGCTTTCCATCCCCGGGCCGGTGGACGTGGTGGACGTCTTTCGCCGGCCCGAAGAGGTCCTGCCCGTCATCCACGAGGCGATCCAAATCAAGGCCAAGGCCCTTTGGCTTCAGGACGGCATCGCGCATCCCATTGGCGAAGAGGAGGCGCGCAAAGCCGGCCTGCTGGTCGTTTCGAACGACTGCATGATGCGGCGCCATTTCCGGCTTATTAAAAGCAAGTAATATCGTTGAAGAGCTTTAAATTCTGGATTGACCGCGTCTTTTTCCCCCTTCTTCTAGGTTTTTTTCTTCTCAACCAAGTCCACGGGCTCCCCGTCATATCCGCGTTATGGAGGTACGGGGTGGGAATCGTCTCCGTGGCCTACCTCGTCATATCGCACAAAGCGAAAGAATGGCGCCTGGGGCCCGCCGCCACGCTCGGCATCGTGATTCACATCGCCATTGTTCTGACGCTCCCGGATTTTTCGCGCCCTCCGACGGTTCACGTCCCCTTTTGGTTTCTAGGAGTCGGAGACGCCTATTCCCTGACGGCCCTTATCTCTTATATGGCGCTAGGAAGGAACATGTCCATCATCCCGGCCCTTAAAAACATCGTCACGGGAGGCCTTTACCGGCTCATGCGCCATCCCATCTACTCTTCCCTCATCCACATGTCGCTCTATACGGCCATCATCTGGCCGAATCCGGTCAATCTTCTTCGCGCCCTAGGAATGCTCGTCGGCGCGTTGCTGCGCGTCAGGGACGAGGAAGCCGTGCTTTCTCGCGATCCCGTTTACGCCGAATACCGCCGCAACGTCACGACGCGCTTTTTCCATCCGGCGATGAGCCTCCCCCTGATCGCCGTTTTTATTCACAAAATGATGGTTTCATGGGCGTTAAATAGAATATAATGCAAAGCGCTCTTGGCAGACGTTGCCGGCGAAATCAAATTCAAAGGAGATCCGTTTCATGTCATGTAAGTTCGTAGGAGGGGCGGCGCGGTGAATGTCTCCATGAAGGCCATGCTCGAGGCTGGCGTCCATTTCGGGCACCAGACATGGCGCTGGAATCCGAAGATGGAGCGCTTCATCTTCGGCGAGCGCAACAGCATTCACATCATCGATCTTCAAAAAACCGTCAAAGAGCTCAAGCGCGTCTACGCCAAGGTCAAGGATTTCGCCGCCGAGGGCAAGACCTTTCTTTTCGTAGGAACCAAGAAGCAGGCTATTGAGTCCGTCAAGGCCGAGGCCCAGCGTTGCGGGGCCTTTTACATCTCGCAAAAGTGGCTGGGAGGGACTCTCACTAATTTCCAGACGTTGCGTCGTTCGGTCAAGCGCCTGGAGGAGATCGAAAAGTGGAAGACGGACGGCATTCTCGGGGTCATGCCCAAAAAGGAGGCCATGTCCCGCGTTAAAGAGATGACCCGTCTCCAAGCGCTCCTCGCGGGCATTCGGTCGATGGAGAAGCTGCCCGACGTCCTTTTTGTCATCGATCCGGTGGACGAGGACCTCGCCGTGAGCGAGGCTCGCCGCCTCAAGATCCCCATCGTCGCCGTCTGCGACACGGACTGCGACCCGGACCGCATCGATTATCCCATCCCGGGCAACGACGATGCCGCCCGATCGATCAAGATGTTCTGCGGGCTCATCGCCGACGCCATCCTCGAAGGCAAGGCCGCCCGCGAGGCGGCCAAAGCCGGGACCGAGGCGTCGGCGCTGGAGGCGGAGATGCTGGCCGGCGCCTCCGCCGTGGAGGGCTCCGTGGGAGCCTCGGGCGATATCGGGGAATCCGCGTCGGGACTCCAGGAGAATTCCCCGGAGCCGGCGGCGCAGGCCGAGGATGCGGCCTAAATGCCCGTCGACACCCTGACGCAGCAAATCATGGACCTCCGGCAGAAGACGGGGGCCGGCTTCATGGACTGCAAGAAGGCGCTTGCGGAAGCCGGGGGGCAAGTCGACGAGGCGCTGGCCTACTTGCGCAAAAAGGGCATCGCCGACGCCGCCAAGCGCGTCGGCCGCGCGACGGGCGAGGGGCTTGTCGCCTACGCCGTCCAAGGGAAGGCCGCGGCGCTCATCGAGCTTAATTGCGAGACCGATTTCGTCGCCAAGAATCAGGAATTTAAGCGCCTGTCCGAGGCCCTCGCCTCCGATGCCGCCGGCGGAACGATATCGAGCCCGGAAGCCGCGAACTCGCGCATCGAGCCCATTCAGCTCTCCATGAAGGAGAATATCCGTCTTAGGCGCCTGGAACGATTCGTCCTCCCCGGCCCCGGGCTTTTGGCGGGATACATCCATCTCGACGGCAAGAAAGGCGCTCTCATCGAGATCAAGGCTTTTTCGGACGCGGCCGCCGCGTCCGACGAGATCAAGGCCCTCGCCAAGGAGCTTCTCCTGCAAATCGTCGGCTCTTCCGCCCGATACCTCTCGAAAGAGTCCGTTCCTGCCGCCGAGATCTCGCGGGAGCGGGAAATTTTCACGGAGCAGGTCCGCGCGGAGGGAAAACCCGAGGCCGCCATCGCCAAGATCGTCGATGGCAAGGTTCAGAAGCTTTTCTATCAGTCCCAATGCCTTCTTGAGCAGATGAGCCTTCGCGACGGCAAAGTGCCGGTGGCGCAGCTTGTCGCCGACGTCGCCAAGAAGCTCGGCGGGGCCATCTCCGTCGCGCGCTTCGCGCGCTATCAGTTGGGGGAGTGACCGGGGCTTATCCCGCCGTGGCCACGGTTCCCTATTCGAGAGTCCTCCTCAAGCTGTCGGGAGAGGCCTTCGGCGGAGACAAGGGGCGCGGGATCGATCCGTCTTCCCTGGCCCGGCTGGCTTCCGAGATCAAGCAGGTCCATGATCTCGATGTGGAAATGGGCGTCGTCGTTGGCGGCGGCAACATTTGGCGCGGACTTTCCTACAAAGGCGAGGCGATCGGCCGGGTGACGGCCGACAACATGGGGATGCTCGCCACGATCATCAACGCCCTGGCCCTCCAGGACGCCCTCGAGGACCTCGGCATACCCACCCGGGTCCAGACCGCCATCGAGGTGACGAAGCTCGCCGAGCCTTACATACGACGGCGGGCCATCCGCCATCTCGAGAAGGGCCGCCTCGTCATTTTCGCGGGCGGGACCGGCAACCCTTATTTCACGACGGACACGGCCGCCGCCCTCCGCGCGGTGGAGATCGAGGCCGAGGCTCTTCTTAAGGCGACCCAAGTCGACGGCGTCTACACGGACGATCCTCGCGTCAACAAGAAGGCCAAGAAGATTCCCCGCCTCGATTTCATGGAGGCCATCCGGGACCGCCTGAAGGTGATGGACGCGACGGCGCTCACGCTCTGCATGGAAAATAACATGCCCATCGCGGTTTTTGACGCGTCGGTTAAGGGCAACATCGCCCGGGCCGTGAGCGGCGAGCGAGTGGGCACTCTCATTGACGGCGGCGAAGCGGCCCCGCGGAAGCCCAAGACGACGGTGACGGCATGAGCGGCGTCGAATCCCTGAACTCGGTCATCGGGAAGCTCGAAGGCGCCATGTCGGAGCGGCTGCAGAAGCTCGCGAAGGAATACTCCATTTTGCGCACGGGACGGGCCAACCCCCTGATGCTGGAAAGCGTTAAAATCGATTATTACGGGACAGCGACCCCCCTCAAGCAGGTCGCCGCGATATCAATCCCGGAAGCCCGCGTGTTCGAGGTCCGTCCCTGGGACCCTTCAAGTCTTTCGGAAATCGAAAAGGCCCTGATGAAGGCCGACCTCGGCGCCCAGCCCCAAAACGACGGGAAGCTCATTCGCCTGGCCCTTCCCGCGATGACCGAGGAGCGCCGCAAGGAGATGGTCAAAATCGTACGCAAGATGGCCGAGGAATTCCGCGTGGCGATTCGCAGCGACCGCCACGAGGCCATCGAGAAAATCAAGAAAGCCCTCAAGACGCGCGAATTGGGCGAGGACGACGCCCGCGATCTAGAGGGGCGCGTCCAGAAAATGACGGACGCTCACATCAAAAAAGTGGACGAGCAAGCGGCTCTCAAGGAAAAGGAAGTCCTTGGGTTGTAACGATCCCTCAACGGAATGCTGCGAAAGGCCATGGAAGGCTGCGCAAGGCCTTG
>JAJZAK010000006.1 GCA_021799485.1 bacterium
GATCAACATCCAGGTTCTTGGGAACATGTACGTGGCGGCGGGGGCGACGGTGACCGCGGACGGGTTGGGCTATGCGGGAGGGGCTCCCGGGCAGGCCGGATCGGGACCGGGCGCCGGTTCCGGGTCGGGCAACGACGGCGGGGGAGGGTCGGGCTACGGCGGCTTGGGCGGCGTGGGCTACGGCGGGACGCCCGGCGGGGCGATCTACGGCTTCACCGCGATTCCAAGCGAGCTTGGCTCGGGCGGCGGAGGCTCCAACAACGTCGGCGGCGGCGGAGGCGGCGGCGAAGTCGCCCTTGTCGTCGGCGGAACCTTGACCGTCAACGGGGCGATCACGGCAAACGGCTTCGCGGGGCTCTCCAATGGGAGCTACGGCGGAGGCGGAGGCTCGGGCGGGGCGATCGACTTGTCGCCGTTCGCCCTCGCGGGAGACGGGCAGATACTCGCCCAGGGCGGCCCGGGCGGCGCGGGGAGCCAAAGAGGCGGCGGGGGGGGCGGCGGCGGCCGGATCAGCTTCACGGGCGGGGTGTTCTTGGGGACGGCGTCGGTCGCGGGGGGCGCGGGCGGGAGCCTGGGCGAGGAGGGCGACATCGGCACGATCGGGCCCTACTCCGCCCAAAGCACGACGACGGTCTCGGGGAACTCCGAGCTCTCCGTCACCGCGAACCAGCCCGTGACGATGTCCCAAGTGAGCACGACGAGCGTGACGGGCTCCTTGGTGCTCGCCACCGCGACCTCCCAGGGCATCTACCCGGTGAGCGGCATCTACCAACTGGGCCCCGACACGACGACCTTCGATCCGCCCTTGACCATGGTTTTTCAGTATTCGACGACGACGCTGGCCGAGCTCAATATCCTGAGCCAGACCTTGCTCCTCTACGAGTTCTTCCCGAGTTCGGGGCTTGTCCCGGTGCCCAATCAATACAACGACACGGCGCACGACGAGATCATCGTCCAGATGACGTCCTTCGCCTCCATCTTCGCCCTCTTCGGCCGAGCCCGCGACGTGACGCCCCCCGTGACGACGCTCGCCTTCTCGGGCGGCTACCAGTTCGCGGCTTCGAGCAGGACCTTCCTATCGAGCCCGACCTTGATCGGCTTCTCGGCCTACGATCCCGTGGTCGAGGCGACCTCCACCGGCGTCGCCTTCACGCAGTACCGCGTGGACGCGTCGAGCGCGGCCCCCTTCGAGCTTTTCGTCTCCTCCTTCAGCCTCCCGCCCGGCCTCCACGAGATCGACTACCGTTCCCAGGACGGGGCGGGGAACTTGGAGCCGACCGAGACGAGCGAGGTCCTCGTCGACACGGTCGCGCCCTCGATCGCGATCAGCTCGCCCGCCGCCGGGACGCGCTACGTCGCGGTGCTGAGCACGATCACGATCCTCTTCACGGCCAAGGACCCCTACGACGCCCAGCCCAGCTCCTCGGCCCTCCTGGTCGAGCTTCAGCATGAGGAAGGCCCCGTCTCGGGCTCGACCGAGGCCGTGGTCACGAACGGCGAGCAAATATCTCCCCTGAACCTCGACCAGGGCGTCTGGCAATTGCAGGTGACGGCCGCCAATTTCGTTCACCTCAGCACATCCGTCTTTTCCTCGTCCTTTACGATTGTTCATGACGTGGAGCCCCCGAGGACGACGCTCGCGATCGGCCCGCCGGAGGCTCCGGGACCCAGCTCCGCCACCTACGTCGCCAAGGCCACGAGCTACACCCTCTCCTCCATCGACGATCTTCTGGTCGTGGGGGACGGCAAGGGCCTTGGGGTCGCCTCACAGCAGGTCTTTTTGGACTCGGCCGCCGTTTCGAGCTTCACGAACACCAACCCCGAGGAGGGCCAGGTCTTCGTGAGCACGTTCAACCTCTCCTCGGCGACGGCGGGCGTCCATCTCCTGGGCTATTTCGCGACGGACGCGGCGGGGAACGTCGAGGCCATGCATCTCTCGACGATCGCGGTGGACGATATCCCGCCCCTCGTCTCGGTCGCGGTGGGGATGCCGAGCTTCACGAACTCCAGCGGGACGGTCTATATCGCGACGCAAACGCCGGTCCTGGTCTCGGCCGCGGACCCGCCCATCCCCGCCCTCTCGACCACCGCCGCGACCTTCCCCGGCTCGGGCGTGGCCTCTCTCTCCATCGCCCTTGACACGACGGCGTTTTCGAGCCTGGCCGCGAGCTCGGAGGTCCTCTCGGGGCTGCCGGAGGGGCGGCATCTGGCTCTCCTCTCGGCGACGGACCGCGTGGGGAACGCCGCCGTGCCCTCGAGCTTCACGGTCTTGGCCGACTCGACCCCGCCCGTCTCCAAGATCGCCATAGGAACCCCGTCCTTTGAGCTTCCAAGCGGCCTTGCTCTCGTGAGCTCGACCACGCCGCTTCTCGTGGTCTCGACCGACCCGGTCTCCAACGGGGTCGCCTCCGGCGTCATGGCCTCCTACGTCGCCGTCGGCTCCGCGCCCTTTACGGTCTCGACCGGGCCCTTCACGCTCTCCCCGCCCGACGGCCTCCAGACGATACGCTTCTACGGCGTGGACAACGTGGGCAACGCCGAGCTGGTTAAGAGCACGTCCGCCGTTTTGGATTCGACGCCGCCGATGATTCTTCTCCTTTCGCCCTCGGCGTCGGACGGCGGGCTCTGCCGGGTCTTCGGCGGGACCGTCCCCGTGATCGGTTCGGTTTCCGACCTCTACTTCAAGAGCTACGTCCTCGACTACGCCTCGTCGCAGAATGCTTCCTCCTTCACCGTCATCAGCTCGGGGACCGTGGCCGTGAGCACGGGTGTTCTGGGAGCATGGGACACGGCAGGGCTCTCGGGCTGGCAGACCCTGCGGCTGACGGCGGCGGACCTCGTGGGCAACGTCTCGGTCGCGACGGCGAGCGTCTTCGTCGGAAGCCCCGCGCTCCTCATGGCGATCGAGTCGGGGCGGCGGGGCTTCAACAAGCCCTCGGGCGTCGCGGTGGGAGCCGCGGCCACGATCTACGTCGCGGACACGAACAACGACCAGGTCGAGTTCTTTACCTCGACCGGCGGCTTTTTGGGGGCCTTCGGCCGCGGCGACGGCCTCTCGGACGACCCCGACGACCTCACGACGGGGCGGTTGATCCTCAACAAGCCCAAGGACGTCAAGGTCGACGCGGCCGGGAACCTCTATATCGCCGACACGAACAACAACCGCGTGGTCATGGTCTCGCCCTCGGGGCAGATCCTGCTCCAGTTGGGACGCGCCCAGCCGCAGGACCTACATAAGGACCACGACGACCCCGACGATCTCGCCGCGATGCCGCATTGGGACATGGGCCCCGGCCGGTTCAACCATCCCTCGGGGGTGGCGGTCGACGCCGAGGGGAATATCTACGTCTCGGATACCTTCAACTACCGCGTGGAGGTCTTTTCGCCCGCCGGGAGGCTCGTCTCCATGTTCAACCTGCCGCCCATCCGGCCCCCCAACCCACCCGCGGCCGGCTTCCCCGAGCCCCTGGATTCGGAGAACGCGGACGAGGCGCCGGACAATATGGACCGCGGCGAGCCCTTCGGCATCGCGGTGGACGGTTTCGGGGTCATCAGCGTGACGGACGGCAAGGGCGACCGCCTCCTTAAATATACGCTCAACGGGACGTTGATCGCGAGCCTGGGCGGCCCCGGCGCCGGCTCGGGGCAGTTCCACAAGCCGGAGGGGGTGTCGAAATCGATCGGTGGCGCCTGCCTCTATGTTTCCGACCGCTTAAACGACCGCGTCCATCGCTTCGACCCGCTGGGGGACGACACGCTGATCTTCGGGGCGTTGGGGAACCTGGGAGCCTCGAGCGGCGGCGGGATCGTCTTCAACCAGCCCATCGGTCTCGCCCTCGACGCCGCCGGGAACCTCTACGTCGCGGACCGAAACAACAACGCGATCGAGAAATTCGGCGTCCCGACCGCCGCCCCGCCCGTCCTCGTCGCCGCCTCGGACATCGTCCAAGGGTTGATCCCGGCGCTGCCCGGCGGCCGGCTCGCGCGGACCGACCGCTTCGAGGTGGACGTGCCGCCCGCGGCGTTGAGCGCCGACACGGTGATCACGATCGGACCGCCCTCGCAGACCGACGGCATGACCCTGGCCCTCGAGGGCCGCAGCATGCAGAACCACGCCTTGGTCGCGATCTCAAGCGCGGTCGAGTTCGGCCCCGAGGGGACGAGCTTCATGAAGCCCGTAAGCCTCATCCTGCCTTATATACCCACCGAACTGCCCAATGGGGCGAACCCCGCCCAATTGGAGGTCTGCTGGTGGAACCCCCAGGCCCAGGACTGGCAGGCGATGCCCTCGACGGTCGACGCGTCGAGCATGGTCGTCGTCGCCCAGACGACGCATTTCTCGCTCTATCAGGTGATGCTGCCCGCCTCGATCAAGCCCCAGGACGCGCCGTCCAACAACGTGGCGGACGTCCAGATCGCCTGCGATCCCCTGAGGCCCAACTGCTCCCCCATGAAGTTCAGGAACCTCCCGGCCTCGGCCAGGCTCAAGATCTACACGCTCATCGGCGCCGAGGTGGCGGACATCTCGGTCGACGCCAACGGCGACGCGACGTGGCTGGGCACGAACAAGAGCGGACGGGCGGTCGCCTCCGGAATCTACTTCGTCTATGCCGAGGGCCAGGGCGGATCAAAGACCTTCAAGGTGGCGGTGGAACGATGAACGGCGGGGGGCGTGGGTCGGGGAGCAGAAGGCAGAGGACGGCGAGCCTGTTCGCATGCTTTGCAAGCCTCATCCTCCTTGCGCGGGCGGCGTCGACGCAGAGCTTCGCTTCGGGGGGCGCGGGGACGGCGGCGGCGGACTTCCTGGAGCAGGGGGTCGGCGCCCGCGCGATCGCCATGGGAGGGGCCTACTCCGCCGTCGCCAACGACGCGACCGCTCTTTACTGGAATGCGGCGGACCTCGTCGGCATCCAGAAACGCTCCCTCGTCCTCATGCACTCGCAGTACCTGGCCTCGACCTTCTACGACTACGCCTCCTACGGCCAAAAGCTCCCATCGGGCGGCGCCTTCGGCCTGGGGTTCCAGTACCTGAACGCGGGAAGCATCTCCCAGACTGACGCCAACTTTAACACGATCGGGAGCTTCTCGCCCTACGACCTGGCCGTTTCCGCCGGCTACGCGGACACGCTCAAGGACGTCACCGACGCCCCGTTCCTCAATGGCTACGCGTTCGGAGTCGCGGCGAAATACGTGCGCTCGGCCATCCTCCAGGCCGCGCAGACGGGCGCGGTCGACCTGGGCGTCCTATCGCCTTTCTACTTCGCGGATCGCTTCCGCTTCGCGCTCACGGCGCAGAACCTCGGCGGGACGCTCCATTTCGAGCAGGGCTCGGAGAGCTTGCCCGTGATCCTCAAGGCGGGGAGCGTCGTCGAAATCACCGGGAACTGGATCGCGAGCGCGGACGTGGGGGCGCCTCGGGACGACGCGCCCTACGTCGCCGTGGGAACGGAGTACGTTTTTCCGATCAAGGACCAGTGGACGGTGGCGGGGCGGTTAGGGTATAACTCGGAGACGATGCCTGGAATCGCTGGGGTGACGGGGGCGTCGGCGGGTGTGGGCTTAGGCTACAAGAGCCTCGACGTCGACTACGCCGTCGTTCCTTACGGCGGGCTCGGGCTGACGAACACGGTGTCGGTGGGGTTTAAGTTCTGAGGGACAAGAAAGGGAGGTAATTGCGATGAATGAAAATTATCGACAAATCTATTCGGAGCTTTATTACGATGCTTTCCCGGAAATTTTCCACAGAACGTTGCTAAAACTTTTTGGGGGACAACCTTTTGGGCCATGGTCGGAGGAAGCGGGATGGCTGCGTCGAATCATCGATGATGTTGAAAAGGAATTGTTACGTTCCTCGACCTACGAACTAAGGGCGGATGCAAAATTCTGGCTTTTGACAAATCTGTGGTATATGATAGTCGTGCCTACGCAAAGGGCAGGCAAAGAGCCGGGTGAAGTTAAAAATATTATTGCCTCCGATGTTCGCACCATCGTCTCGCATGCTGTTGAAATGGCCAAGAAAACCAATAAGCGGGAACTGTCGGCACATTCCATTGTTGAGGCGCTGCACGGTTCTTGGAATCATCTGAAATCTGGGGCCTTGGACCTCTGGGAGTAATAAGCGATGCCTGCCACTACTGAAGACAAGCGGACCGCAGTAAATATGGTGGCGAACTTAAGCGGTTATCTCATGACGGCCTCTCTCTCAGCTCTCGGGGCTCAGGCCGCAATTTTGGCCTATGTAATCGACAAGCGGACTCATTTAGCCTGGTATTTTGTGGTCTCCGGTTGTGCCGCAGCGCTTCTGGTCCTAAGTTTGATCGAAGGGGGAAAAGGCATCTCTGAAATTTACAAGAATGGTTTTGCTGGGCGGTGGAAGATAAAAACTTCGTGCCGTACATTCGATACCCAAGCTTTATTGAGCTTGGGTGGGGTCGTATTGGTAGCGGCCTCTGTGGTCCTAGGTGTCCCCAAGTCGGAAACCTCCTGTGACTACCAATGTCTTCAAAACGAGATCGTGATTCTCAAGGCGGAGATTGGGGAAATGAAGGAGGCGGCCAGCATTCGGAGAAGGAAACAAAATATATCACGGCGGCCTAGGGAGACATTCCAACCGGGAGAATGATGGGTGCAAATAAGACGGTTCGTAAACCGAAGACGAGCAACAAGCGTCAATATAGATGAACTGCACGATATACGTCTGGAACAGCTGGCGTGAGGGTCCTATGTCGCCACAGGAACAGAGTATGTTTTCCCGATCAAGAACCAAACGGACAGTGGCGGGGCGATTAAGGTATAACTTGGAAACCATGCCTGGAATCGCTGGGGTGACGGGGGCGACGGCGGGCGTGGGCTTGGGCTACAAGAGCCTCGACGTCGACTATGCCGTGGTTCCTTACGGCGAGCTTGGGCTGACGAACACGGTGTCGGTGGGGTTTAAGTTCTGAGATGAGTAGCTGAATCAAACAAGGAAGCTTTAAGAAAATAACTGGGAATCATTAATGCCGTTACGTCCATTATTTTTCTTCCATAGGTCCAAGACTGACGAACACGGGAGTTATATTCGTGTCCTACCAAGTACACTGGGGCCCTGGATGGGCGTCGTTGTTGGTGCGGGGTCCCACGCATTGTCACTAGAAATTTTTGAGCATATTCCTATGCTCCGGGGCATCTTCAGCACACTTAAAGAAAACCAACCAATATTATTGGATATCGCAGCGTTTCACGATGCGACGGTCGAGCAAACGATCATACTCCATTCATCATTTCGCCGTGGCGGCGACCCGCCAACAAGCCTCCAATATCATTTCCAGCCGCCCGAGCCGGGACGGAGAGCCTTCCTTCGGGTGACGCATGAGAAGGGTTATGTGAGCTGGCATTTGCCGAAGCCGGCAAAGGGAGCACGTGTGCCTGGGGTGGCGGCTTTCGGTGCTGAGGGATGGGATTTCGAGATCCCCCATATCCATCCAGACGATGACGCAAAACTAGGCTTATTTGGGGATCTCGGCGCGAAAATAATCCATGTGATTACGTTTAAAATAGTTGAGGGCGCGAGCGATGAACTGATATCGAAATTCGCCGGGACTGTCGAAGATGGCCTCGTTAAAGAGAAACTTCATGATATATATATAAAAAAGGATATAACAGCGGGCGAAATTGGTGCTGGCTCGGTATCCCTGAAAGTCCTCGCACTCGTTCATGGGATATTTAGCTCGACGCAAAAGGCGTTTGAGTCTCTTCTAGCTAACAACGCTGCTTTCTTAATGAATCTTCCGGGTAATTATGACGCGATCATCGGCTTCGATCACAAAACGGTCACCGCATCCCCGGCCGATAATGCTGCCACATTGAACGCGCTGCTTGCGAGAAGGTTTCCGAATCGCATCATCGACCTGAGCATCCTCTCTCACAGCAGGGGCGGATTGGTTTCGAGATATTTCGTAGAAAAATCCCACAATAAAATGAATAGGCCAGTGGCGCTTGTAATGGTCGCTACTCCTAATAATGGCACGCCACTGGCCGACTCAACGCACATCGAACGTATCGTGAACGCCGCATCGGTGGGGCTCGGTCTTTTCCACACCTTTGAGTATGAGAAATTGGTGATGGGGATTCTGAAGTTTGCGCTCCATGGTGTTGGCGCTCTTCCCGGCATTGAGGCGATGGTGCCGAACGGCGTATTCTTGGCGGGGTTAAACCGACTCCCCAATGGGGGAACTACACGATATTCAATCATGCGCGCGGACTTTACTCCTAATGGCTATATCGGAAGAATGGCTGATGCATTGTGGACATGGGTGTTCCTACAGGGGGGTCCCAACGATCTTTTCGTGCCATGGAATTCGGTGCCCGGCTGCTCGCCAAGGCAACGGTTTAATAAAGATTTTGGCTTCCAGGGAGGGAGAGTCTCTCACGCGACCTTTTTTACCGATGCGCAGGTAAAGACGAATCTCTCACAGCTTCTTTAATGAGCGTGTCCCAAGTCCCCCAACGGCAAACCATGGGATATTTCCAATCGGCGTATGGAGGAGAAGATGAAGCACCAAATGATCACTTACGGGATCGTCCTGCTTAGTCTGACAGCGGGGGCATGCGGTGGGCATAGGTTGGGTGCGCAGGCGGTGCAGGCCATGACCCTGGAATCCGCGCTTGAATCAATTCCAAGGGCGTTGGATGCGATGTCTGAAAAGAGAAGTGGCAAGGTAAAGTACGGCCTTATGCCGGAGGAAGTCGACGTCACCATGAACGTTGGGCTCTCGACCGACGACAAGGGGACGCTATCTGTGACGCTCCCAGTGCTTGAAAACGCCAGTGTCGGCGGACAGAAGAGCGCGGAGGCCAGCACTTCCAGCACGAATATCATCACCGTGATCTTCAAGAATCTTTTCTTCGCCGATCAGAAAACCGTCATTGGGTTTTATGCCGAAAAATACTCTCTCCATGAACTCTTGGACCAGCTTGCGTCCTCAACGGCGACATGGGCGGTGGATAGCATAAACGGCAAACCCGGGACCAACGCTCCCGGCCTTGGACCCATTGTCACTACAATGAATGCTCCCGACAGGGAAGCCGCCAGAGACACTAAAAAATATCGCCAGGCAAAAAATACTTCGGCGCGTTAATTGTGTCACGAGGCCGGGCATTGAACAAAGTACCTATTGTTACACGCATCCCTGTGGCCAAAATGAGGCCAAACCATCCGGGAAACGGGGTGTTCTCGAAAAACCCCTTGTCCGCCCCCAGCGTCTTGGGCCGAAGCCTCAGCCGTTTCTTCACCCGATCCAGCAAGCGGAGTCCGCCTTCGCGCTCCGCGGCAGGACCACGAAACACCTCCACCCCGATGCCCATGAGGATGCGGTTGCGGTTCTCCATCACGCCATTGACGGTATAGCCTGGAACAGCCGTCTCCTTGTTCGATTTCGTCGCGATCCGCGCGTCCAGGTCCGTCGTCGAGCGATGTGTCTTGTTCGAGCGCTTCTCCCCGCGCCAGTCAACCGACGGATTGCCCTTGTCGTCGTCCTTGCCCCCGCGCCGCTCCGCCCAAGTAGATTCGGTCCTCGTAGACGGTCACCACGTACTCGTCGAGGACCAACTTCCTGCGCCGGGGCCCGCGTTGGGGGCACGGCCCCCGGCGCGTCCGGCGTCCCGGCCTACACGCCAACGCCCGCTCCCGACGCCTTCAAGAACCCCTCTCTCTTAAGGCGCTCGGCGATGGCCTCAAGGCCGAGCCGGTAGAAGCTGACGCCCTTTTCCTTCTTATAAGCCTTGGCCGCCGTCAAGACCTCGGGCGTCACGCGGATCGCGCGCACGAGCGTGTTCGCCGTGGACGCCGCCTCCTCCGCCCTCGCCTCGGGCGCGGGGTCCTTCTTTTGAGTCTTCTTCGCTTTCGTCATCTCGTTTTCTCCTTGTGATGCGATTCGCGGGCGGCCCCGCCTTCCGGCGGGCGCCCGTCGAGGGGACAGGACTACCTCATAACGCGCCGGACATCAAGCCCTCTTTCCCGGCGGGCGCTGAAATGACTGGATTGAGGCCGCCGAACTGAGGCTCAATGTGAGGACCAAGGAGGTGGCCAACAGCCCATGGAAACCATCGAAAAGACCGAACCGCGCCAGGAGAGCGTCCTGCGCCAGTTGAACGCCCTCTGCGCCATGTCCATCAAGGAACTGAAAGTCCGCTACAAAGAGCTCTACGGGGAGGACGATCCTCCGAGCCAGAAGGACTATCTGCTGCGCCGCATCGCCTATAAAATCCAGGAGAAGGCCTACGTAAACCGGTGACACCATACCGATTTCTCCACAGTGTAGAGAAATAGGTATGGTGTCACCAATTATTAGGACCAGGATGGGTCAGAAACGGGCCGGAAGGCCGCGCCTGGCAAAATGTTAAACTGACGCCGGGATGAAAAATCTCCGGCGCCTCGCGGCCTATGCCGCGCCCTGGAAGAAGCGCTTCTTTATCGCCGCCGTCTTCATGGCCGTCGTCGCGGCCCTAAACGGCGCCACCGTCTGGCTCTTGAAGCCCACGGTCGACCGCGTTTTTCTCAACAAGGACGTCAAGACCCTCCATCTTCTGCTCGTGCTCATCCCGGGAGTCTTCCTCCTCAAGCTCGTATCGACCTACACGCAAAATTATTTCATGCGCTATGTCGCCCAACGCTCGATCCAGGCGATCCGCGAGGAGCTTTTCCGACACCTCCACCGGCTCTCCATCAACTATTCCTGGAAGTCAAAGTCGGGAGATATCATCTCCCGGATCACGAACGATCTTGCCAGGCTTGAATCCGGGCTGCAGGATATTCCGCTTTATCTGATCCGCGACGGACTCACGGTGGTCGCCCTCGTCGGCGTCATGATCTGGATCAACTGGCGCTTCGCGCTCGGGGCCCTTGTCGCGGTCCCGATGGTCGTCACGGTTCTCGTGGTCCTCGGCCGCAAGCTCCGCGCTTCGAGCCGCCGCGCCCAATCCCTCACGGGGGAGATCGCCCACCGGTTCCAGGAGAGCCTTCACGGAATGCTCGTGGTCAAGGCCTTCAACTACGAGGAGTTCGCGATCCAGAGGTTCCTCAAGGACAACGACTCTCTCTTCCAGCAGATGATGCGCTACCAGCGCGCCAACGCCCTGGGAGGGCCCTTGATGGAGTTTCTAGGGAGCCTTGTCATCACGGGGCTCGTCTACGTCGGGGGGGCCAGGATCATCTCGGGCGCGATGACCCCCGGAGCCTTCTCGACTTTTCTCGCGAGCTTCTTCGCGGCCTACCAGCCGATCAAGAATATCGCGAACATGAACGCGAATTACCAGATGTCCCTGGCCGCGGCCGAACGCGTCTTCGCGGTCTTAGACGAGAAGCCCGCGATCGTCGAGAAGCCGGGCGCCTTGCGTCTCGACCATCGCGCCGTGGGCGTGTCCTTCGAGAACGTCTTTTACCGCTATCCGGGCAAGGAACGCTGGGCCCTCGAGGGCTTGAGCCTCGAGATCGCCTCGGGTGAAACCGTCGCCATCGCGGGATCGAGCGGCTCCGGCAAGACGACGCTCGTCCAGCTCCTTTTAAGGCTTTTCGACCCGCAGGACGGCCATGTGCTCGTCGACGGCAGGGATATCCGGGACTATTCCCTCTATTCGCTTCGGCAGGCGATCGGGCTCGTCAACCAGGAGACGATCCTGTTCAATGGCACGGTCATGGAGAACATCCTGGTCGGAAACCCGCACGCTTCCCGCGCGGACGTCGAGCGCGCGCTCGATCTCGCGGACGCGAAGATATTCGTCTCGGAGCTTCCCTACGGCCTTGATACCCAACTGGGAGAGCGCGGCCAAGGGCTCTCCGGCGGGCAGCGCCAGCGTCTGGCTTTGGCCCGAGCTCTCGTCAAGAATCCGCCGATCCTGGTCTTAGACGAGGCGACCGCGCATTTGGACAGCGAAAGCGAGAGGAGCGTCCAGGCGGCGCTTGAGCGCGTGCTGCCGGGGCGGTCGTCGATCGTGGTCGCGCACCGGCTCTCGACGCTCCAAAGCGCCAGCCGCATCGTCGCGCTCCGGCACGGCCGGGTCGCCGAAACGGGAAGCCACGCGGAGCTTCTCTCCCGCGGAGGCGTCTACGCGACCCTTTACAAGATCCAGCAACTCGAGCCCGAGGAAGAAGCGGCCCCCGAGACCGCGCCCGCGACTTAGGAGCTTAGCTCGTCGAGCTTGAGTTCGATCGTCTCGATCTTTTCCGAAAGCTCGGAGAGTCTCGCGCGGATGTCGGGAGGGAAGGCGGGGTCGCCTAGGAAGGCCTCGATCTTGGGCTGAGAGGGAGCAAGCGTCTTTTCGTAAATCCCGGCCGAGCGCAACAACTCCAGGACCCGCTTTTTATCGGGGAACGACCAGCGAATCCTGTTTTCCTTCACGGCCTGATACCGGGAGCCGAAGGCGCGCGCGTAGCCCTTTTTCTGGAAGATCGCGAGCACATGGGCCTTAAGGCGCTCGACCTCGTCAAGGAGAGAGCCCAGCTTGTCGATCGTGGCGGCCAGCTCCGCGTCCGAATCCTGGGACGCCGCGGCGACGGAAGCCGAAGCCTGTCCTGCCGCCCGCGCGCCGGCGGGCGGGGCGGCGAGTTCGGGAACCCGGCGGGCGAAGGACTTGAGCGACTCGGTCCTAAAGACAGGGCAAAGCGAGCGGTAGTCGCAGAAGCGGCATTTGGTTTCCTGGGGCGCGGGGGCGAAGACGCCTTTCGTGATCCCGTCGGCCGCCGCGACGACGCGCTTCTTGACGCCGTCGATGCGCTCCCGCGGCCGCCGGGGAAGCGTGTGCTCGGTGAGGCTCGGCAAGTGATAGAAGGAAAGCCGCGCGACCTCGGCTCCCAGCAGGCTCTCGCAGGCGGCCTGGTACATCGCGAGCTGGGTGTCCTCGGCGACGCGGGCCGCGTCCAGGGCCTTGCCGGTCTTATAATCGACGATCGAGAGGCGGCCGTCTTCCAGGCGATCGATGCGGTCGACCTTCCCCGTCACGGGGATTCCCTCCATCGTCGTTTTAAAGTTGTACTCGACGAAGAGAGGGATGTGAAATTCCGGGACGTGCTTGCGGTAGAAAAGAGTGATGAGGTCCTTGCCCTCTTGGAAATACTGCGCCTCGGTCTCCTCGTCCTTGTAGCCGCGGCTGACCCAATGCTCCTTGTAATGGGCGAGCACGGCATCCAGAGTCGGGGCCGGCGGCGCCTTCACCCCGTAGAAGAACTCGAGCGCCGTATGAACGCTTTGGCCAAAGGAGAAGTAATGCTTGGGCTTTTCCGGAATGCGGTCGATATAGCGGAACTTGTATTTTTGCGGGCATTCCTCGTAGAGCGTGAAGGAGGAGTAGGAAAGCGGCCTCGGCAAACCCGCGGGCATTGCGTATTGTAACTATTTCCTGGCGATGCCCAGGAGTTCCGTGTGCGGCGTCTCGAAGTTTTTGCCGCCGATCGTCGTCTTGACGAGCCCCGTGAAGGGCGCGTAGTAGCGGAACTCCCAGGAGCCGGGAAAGCGCGAGTCCGCGGCGCGGACCTTAAGGCAGCCGGAGTAGCGGCCGGCGCGCGTCGAGACGGCGGCGGCCGTGGAAACGATAAGATAGCGCATGCGGCGCCGGGCTTCGGCGTTTTCCCAGGACATCCCCTTCGTGAACGGGTATCGCAGGATGGCTCCCTGCCGGCCGCCGCGGCTTTCAACGAGGCGCCAGTCCGACTTTTCGTAGCGCAGCTCCTCGTCCCGGACAAGCCTGCGCCCGGCGTAGAGCCGGCTTTGCATGAGGGCCGTTCTCCCTCCCGCGGCCTTTCGAACCGAGACGATGAGGCGCATGTTCCGTCCGCGGCTCTGGCTGTCCCCGTAGGTCCAAGAGAGGCCCTCTTCAAGGGGGAAGAAATCGGGGCAGCTCATGAGTCCGGCGCGGGCGTCCGCCACGCAGGATTCAAGCGCCGGGAAGTCCCGGGCGGCCGCGGAGAAGTCCGCGAGGGCGGCCGCGCAGTCCATGAGGCGCTGGGCCTCGACGCGCCCGGCGCGCACGCGCGCCTGGCAGGCGAGAGGGTCGCGGGGGCTATCCTCGATGACGCCTCGATAGGCCCTCAGGGCCTTGAGCCATTCGCCGTGCTCCTCGAAGCGAAGGGCTTTTTTGTAGGAGTAGGAGGGGGAGGAACAGCCGCCCCAAAGGAAGAAGGAAGAAGGAAGAAGGAAGAAGGACAAAAAAAGGCGTGGCCCCCGGAAACCCTCGGAAGAATGCCCTCCCTTCATCTTCCGCCTTCCATCGTCCGCCTTCATGGGAGGAGCCCCTTCTCTCGGAAGCTAAAGAAGCTGGAGTCGGAGACGATCACGTGGTCATCGAGGGGGATGCCCAGAAGCCGCCCGGCCTCCTTCAAACGCTCGGTCGTGCGCACGTCTTCCTGCGAGGGGGTCGAATCGCCCGAGGGATGGTTGTGGAGGACGATCACGGAGCACGCGCCGTGGACGATCGCCGGATAGAACACCTCCCGCGGATGGACCAGGCTCTGCGTGAGCGTTCCGATCGAGACCGTCTCCTGGTAAAGAAGGCCGCCGCGGGCATTGAGGTAAAAGGCGATGAAATGCTCTTTGCGGGCCCGGCGCAAGGAGCCGGGGACCCGCGCCACGACGCCCGAGGGGCTGGAAAGAACCGGAACTTCCCTTGGGTTCATGCGGGCCGGCGCCTCCGCCCCCGGCGACGCGCGCTCTTCCTGGCGAGAAGGAGCAGCGTTTCTTTGAAGCCCTTCGGGGCCTTGGCGGCGGCGATCCGTTTGATTCCGGCCCCCATGGCCTTGAATTCGGAAAGAAGCTCCCGGCACTTGGCGCAGGCGTCCAAATGCCGATCCTGCGCGCGGCGTTCCGCGCGCGAAAGCTCCCCGTCGGCGTAGGCCGAGAGGCGTTCCGGGTCACACCCGGATTGGCCGTTTTTTCTCAAGAAGCGCCTTTCTCAGAGAGGTCCTCGCTCTGAAAATCCTGGAACGCACCGTCCCCAGCGGGCAGCCGAGAATCTCGGAGATTTGACGGTATTTCAATCCCTCCGCCTCGCACAAAACGAGTATAGCCTTCTCCGCCGGAGGCAGGCAATCGAGAGCCCGCCGCAGCCGGTTCTCGTCCTCGCGCCGCTCCAAGGCCGCCAGCAAGTCCTCCGAGCCGTCCGGCAGCGCTTCGAGATAATTGCGGGGCGCGGATGCCGCGCCCTCTCCCACGGCCTCCCCATGCAGCGGCACGAAGAACCGCCTCTCCCATCGGCGCATGCTGTCCCTATAGACGTTTCTCAGCACGGTGATGAACCAGGCCTCGATCGGCCTGCCCGAAGGGGCTCTTTCCCATCCCTTCAGAAGCTTTAAAAACGCCTCTTGCACGATCTCCCTCGCATCGTCCGCGTCTCCGCAAAGCTTGAGGGCGACGGAATAGGCCCGGTCGGCGTAGTCTTCAATGAAGTGTTCCACCATGGTCTTGGTCCACGGCCCTCTGCTCTTATTAACGGTTATGCCCGCCATTTTGTTCCCGGCTTTTTTCGTAACAAAATCGCAACGCCCTCGACATCGCCTTGTAACAGCCCCCCGTCCATAATGGCATCGGTATGAGCCAGAGCATGAAATCCGCCGCGGCATCCGTTCAGGCGGCGCCCGAAGGAGCCGGGAGCTTCCACGATCTTCCTCCTTCCTATCTGACCCACGAATTGCGCGCCCCGATCACCGCCGTCCGCCTCGGTCTCGAGATGCTCCGAGACAGCCTTGGCACGCGCCTTTCCCATCAGGAGGAGGGTCTCCTCTCCATCGCGATCAAGAACAGCTCCCGGATGGAGGGGCTCATCGATGACATCCTCGACTGGGCCAAGATGTCGGCGGGCAAGATGGACGTGCGCTTGGCGCCCGTCGCCGCGGGCGACATCGCGCGGGAGGCGGTCGAGGGGCTTCAGGCCCTGGCGATCGCGAAGGGAATCAGGCTGACCCGTGAAGAGCCGGAGGTGCTGGGGCCAATCCTGGCGGAGCCCAAACGCCTCCAGCAGGTTCTCGTCAATCTCATCACGAATGCCATCAAGTTCACTCCTCCGCGCGGGCGGGTCGTCGTCTCGATCAAGGCGGGGCGCGGCGATCACGAGGGGGCGGCCGTCTTTCGCGTCAAGGACTCGGGCCCCGGCATGTCCGCCGACGATCTGGAGAAAATCTTTAAGCCTTTCGTGCAGACGAAGGCCGGGGCGGCTTCGGTCGGGATGAAGGGGACGGGCCTCGGGCTGGCGCTTTCGAAACTCTTGGTTGAGCTTCACGGCGGCAGGATTTGGGCCGAAAGCTGGCCCGGCTGCGGCTGCGAATTTTACGTCACCATTCCCTTCGCCGCGGCCGGGGGGAGGGAGTCCCGGCCGATTTATTCGGAGCCCATCGAATACCACGGGCTCCTGCTTTCCCTCTCTCGACGTCTCAACGCCGTTCTCGCCTTCCTCGGCTTGTAGTCCTTGATCGAGAGGCGGCGTCTCCATGCGCTTGCGGCTCCTTGAGCCGCATTATCCGCCCGAGAGCCGCGGGACGGATGGGCCTTTCAGGGCATGCGGGCGCAGAACGTTAGGCCCCCGCGATCAGGGACTTAAGGCTCTGCTTTTGTTTTTACAAGCTCGACTGCTTGAGGAGGTCGACGAGCGCGGTCAAGGTGACGAGCTGGGCGCTCGGCTGGGGAAGGCGGTTGAGGAGGCTCACGGTCCCGCTCCATTTCTTCAGGCTTTCCCGGAACTCTTGCCGGCGGTTTTCGAGGGCGGCGAGGAGCTTGCGGCGCGATGCCGTGGAGACATCTCGATGGGCGGCCTTGTAGTCGCGGCGGGCCTGGTGGTACTGGGCGAACGAAAGCTCGATGGAGCGCTTGAGCGTCTCGAGCCGCTCCCGCATCGCGGTCCAGGCGCTGGCGTGGGGAGCCGTCGCCTCGCGGGGCGCGAATTTCTCGGAGAGGGCCCGCAGCTCCACCTCAAGACGAGCCTTCACGATGAGCGATTCCGGGGTGCGCTTCAAGTTCGAGACGAGGCCCAGAGGGCGCATGGCCAGCAGCCACCACTTCGTCGCGTCGAATTGATGGGCCCGCAGGCCGTTGCGGTAGTCGGCGGGAAACCGATGATGGAAGTTGTGATAGCCTTCCCCGAAGGTGACGATCCCCAGCCAGGCGTTGTCGCGGGCGGTGTTGTCGAGGGAATAGGGCCTGGATCCGTAAAGATGCGCCGCTGAATTGATGAGGAAGGTCATGTGCTCAACGAGGACCACGCGCAGAAAACCGCCCCAGAGAAGCCCTGCCAGGGGGTGGCCAAAGGCCAAGCCGACGAGCGTGGGGAGGACAAAGCCCGCCGTTATGGCGATCGACAGATAATGCTTGTCCTGCCAGACGGCGAGCGGGTTTTTGAGCAGGTCGGGGATGTTTTGAAAGCGCACGCTGCGCGGTCGCGGGTTCTTCAAGAGAATCCATCCCATGTGGGCGTAGAAGCCGCCTTTGAGAATATTGTAGGGGTCTTCTTCCTGGTCCACGAACTGGTGGTGGTATCGGTGATCCGAGGACCAGTGGAGAACCGTATTCTCGAAGGCCGCGGCGCCGAAGATCAGATAGAAAAGTTGGAGAGGCTTCGAGCATTCGTAGGTCTTGTGGGAGAAATAGCGGTGGTAGCCCGCGGTGATCGAAAGCCCCGAGAGGATGTACATGACGGCGAAGATGGCGAGGTCCGCGGCGCGAACGCCGTTATAGTGGACATACAGCGCCGTTCCGGCGAAGGCGACGATCGGCGTGACGGTGAGGAAAAGGACGTTGCCAAGGTCGATCGGACGTTTTGTCGCGGTTAAAGAAGCGTTTTGATCGATCAATTGAGTGGACATATTTTGGTTCATTATACGCTATTTGCCGGCCCCCGTTCGAAGAATTTTGAGCATCCCGGCATGCAGGAGGCCGTTTGTCGCCAAGGTTTCTCGGCCGAAGCGCCGCCAGCGGTTTCCCCATGGATTTCCGGAAAAATCGCTGACGCGCCCGCCTGCCTCCTCGACAAGGAGAAGACCCGCCGCGACGTCCCAAGGGTTGAGGCTGAATTCCCAATAGCCGTCGGCTCGTCCGGAGGCGATCCAGGCCATGTCGAGCGCGGCGGAGCCGCTGCGCCGGACGTCGTGGGATCGCACCATGAAGCGCCTGTAGAATTCGACGTAAAAACGGGAGCGTTCCGCCCTGTCGTAGGCGAAGCCCGTCAACAGCAGCGATTCCGAGAGTCCGCGGGTCCTGCTGACGCGCGCGGGGCGGCCGTTGAGGCGGGCGCCCCGGCCGCGCTCGGCCGTGAAGCGCTCATCCCGGAAAGGGTCATAAACCCCCGCCAGGATGGGCCTTCCGCGCCGCAAGAGCGCGATCGAGACGCAGGCCGCGGGATAGCCGTGCGCGTAATTGGTCGTCCCGTCCAGCGGGTCGATGACCCAGAGGAATTCCGCGTCCTCGCGCCGCCGATGCTTTTCTTCGGCGACGATCCCGTGGGAAGGGAAGCGCTTTTCGAGCAGATCGACGATGAAAGACTGGCTTTGAAGATCCGCCTGGGTCAGGAGATCGGCGCGTCCCTTGTAGCTGATGGAGACATGGCCGAAATGGCGCAAAAGGAGGCGGCCGGCCCCGTCGAGGGCGCGGTCCAGCGCGGCTTTAAACGGCCGAAGGTCGGACATCGCGGCATTCTACCAAACGGAAACCGCCGGCCCCTTGAAGAGGACGGCGCGGCTTTGGCAAGATGGAATCGAATGATCCCGGCTTGCGAACTCAGAAACGGCGCCGTGGTGCGGCTTGACGGCGCGTTCTACAAGGTCGTCGAGTCCGTCGGCCACGCGGGCGGCGGCCGGGCCGGCGCCATGGTGCACGCCAAGCTGCGGGAGCTTTCAACCGGCCGCGTGATCGAACGGCGCTGGAACACCGACGACAAGGTCGACGAGGCCGCGGTCGAGCGCGTCACGATGCAGATGCTCTTCCGCGAGGGGGATGTCTTCACCTTCATGAACCCGCGGACCTACGACCAAATCCCGATCCCCGCCGCCATCGCGGGCCCGGCGGCCGCCTTCCTCAAGGAAAATGACGAGTGCGAGATCGAGTTCTTCGAGTCAAAGCCCCTCTCTCTTCATTACGCGCCGACGGTGGACATGACGGTCTCCTCCACGGGACAGGGGCTCAAGGGCCGCACGGAATCCACTCTCAAGGAAGCCGTGCTCGACAACGGCATGACGGCGCTCGTCCCCCAATTCATCAAGGAGGGGGATCGCGTGCGCATCGAGGTCGAGACTGGAAAATATCTCGACCGCGTGACGGAGCATGAGACGAAGGGCGCCAAGTTCACGACGGCCGCGGCGCCTCAGCGGGCCGAGCCCAAGGCGCCTCCCAAGACGGAAGCCCCCGAAAAGTCCCGGACAAAGCCGTCCAAAACCGACAGGAGCTGATCGGCTTGGCTCCGGCGCCCGCGTCAGCGGGACGGGGCGGGGACGAGAAAGATGTCGGCGGGGCAGCTGCCGCGAGGCTGAGGCACAAGCATCTTCCCCAATTGCTCGGGCGCGAGGAGCTGGCTGGCAAGCCCTATATTGACTTCGGATAAAATCTCCCTGCCGTCCCCTTGACGGGAACAGTCGAAGCCGACGTCGGCGGCGCTTCCAGGACCGTAGTCGGCCTCAAAAGCCTTGGCCAAGTCGGCAAGCTCGACGGTCTGGCCGGCGTGCCCGGCCAGGAAATTCCCGAAATTCGATTGCGCGACGGCTCTGACGAGGGCTCCGGCCCGATTGAAGAATTCCTCGGGAGAGTAGCCCGAGCAACTGCCGTGGCGGTACCACTCGTGCCACTCCAGGCAGGACTGGGGATTGGCCCCGGGCATCACGGCGGCGAGCCCCGAGAGCGCCGCTTGTGAAAGCCCGGGATTGGGCATCTGGCACCATTGATGTGACTGGTCGAGGGATTCGATGTCGGGGGAGACGCCGCAGAAGCCATAGCTATGCTGGGAATCGTGACTTTGGTTGGGCCAGAGCCCATGTAGGATGAGGTGTTTCGCCGCGAAGCCGTCGGGGGAGTGAAAGGCGAAGCCGCATTCCGCGAGATCGGGATGTTGTTCGCAGAAGGCGGGCAACCACGTCAGGGCCAGAACATAATTGTCGAAATGACCGGCTACGGGGCCGTTTCCCGCGGAGTCCTGCTCCATGAGAGCGTCGTTGGAGAGGCGCCATTGAGAGGAATCAATCCGGCTCAGGGATGAGGCCGCGGCGGCGGCGGTTTCCTCGTCGCCCGCGCGGACTGGTTGGATGATAAAAGCGACTGCCGCCGCCAGCAAGATCGGAGCCCATTTTCTAATCGGCATATTATTCATTCTCACTCTCGCTCATGAAATAGTCGCGAATGCGCAGCAAGAATAAGCCCGAACGTTTCGACTGTCAAGGGCCTTCGCCCGCGGCGAGAACGAGACGCGCCAAGCGCGACTCATGGCCGCCCTGGAAGGAACCCCGACGAATGCCTCGCAACGACGCGCCAGCGCGGGTCGACATAGAGGTTGTAGAGGGGCTTGAAAGCGGCGTCGTCCGCGGGTTTGGCGGAACGGATGAAATCAGCGGTTCCGCCGGCGGCGGGGAAGGCCGTGACGAGGAGGTGGCGTCCGCCGCGGAAGACCTCGTAGATCAAAAGCGGCGCGCCATCCTCCGCGGCGCCCGGGACGGAACGCATGTCGAAAAGATGGGTCCTCACGGACGCCGAAACCTTCCGGCCCTCCGGCGTTTCCCACGTCACATCGTCCTCAAGGCGGCCGAGGGGCGTGGCCGTCGGTTCGAGCCGGGCGGCGGCTGAAGGCGCTCCCGAGACGCCGATCAGCCGATATAAGACCGCCGTCAGGTTGGAAGTGAACTCGCCTGCCGGGGGCTCGGGGCCGAATGTCCCCGCGGGAAGCCCGAGACGCTCGTCGATTCGCGCCTCGATCCAGCGCCGACCCTTGAGCCCATAGGGCGTCTGGAGTTGGGAAAAAAGATAGCCGTAGGTGTGCATCATCCCCGCGGGGGCATGGGCGACTCCGGCCGTGACGCGCCGCGGGATGCCCAGTCCCTTCATGACCCCGGGCGGCAGGATGTCGGCTTTCGCGTTCGCATCCAGGAGATTCGAATCGGTCCAGCACTTGCGGGAGACCTCGGCCGCGATGCGCAGGCGTTGCGGCAACCCCGGTAGGACGTCCTGCAGTTGGGTCGCCGTCTGCCCTTGCATCAGCCTGGCATAAAGCGCGGCGTAGGCAGCGTAGGCCTCGGGGCCTTCAAGCGTCGCCGCGTGAGCGACAGGAGCCGCGGCGGCGGTCGCGGAGACGAAAGCCAGCGATAGGGCGGCGCCGACCCTCAAATCCATGGCGTTCAGTTTAAGTTTAAGGCAAGCCGAAATTGCGGCGCTCGATTCCCCGCAACTCGGCGGGGTCGGAAGGCGGAGAGCTCTCCGGCAGTCCGAAAGTCTTGCTCAGGATGCGCCCTTGCGCGTCCGAGACGTAGGCCGTCGGAACTCCGTCTTGGGGGAAAAGCGCGCCGGGATCGAGCAGAGTCCCCGGCCCGAAATACGCCGCGTAGGCGCGGACGGCCCGATCGGTATCGTCTCCCACGATGACGCGGGCGGTGACGCCGCGGCGGCGCACGTCGTCTTCGACCGCTTTGATGACGGGGCCGGACCGGCGGCAGTGCGGGCACCACGGAGAGACATAGACGGTGAGGCACCTTGGAGTGGGGCAGGCATCCAAGACGACCGTCCCCGGAGAGCCTAGGACGGGCAATTCGATTTTGGGCATGACGCCGTGCGCGCCCGATGACGCCCTTCCGGACCAGAGAGCGCCGACGAGAATGGCGAGAGCGGCGATGGCCGGCCAAGAAACGGCGCGAGAAGGTTTCATGCCGGCGACGGAGAATTTTCTTCAGGCCGGATTTGAGCCGCAGCGATGCAGGAGGCTTCCGCGAAGAAGAGCGCGGCCGTGGAGAGCGGCATCAGCTGATGACGACGAGGCTCGAGGTATAGCCATGGACGTAATTGCGGCCCAGCACGGGGCCGATCTCGCCATTGGCGAAGAATCCCGCCAAGGGGATGGGCCCCAAGATCTTTTGAATGAGGGCGCTGTCATGGTCCGGCTTGCCGTAAAGGCCGCGCCCGCGCCCGCAACAACTCGCGAGAATGGCGCCGTAAGGAATCCCCGGCTTGAGAGACAAGCCTTCCAGCCATTCCCGCAAATCATCCGCCGAGGTCTTGGCGTCGCGCACCTGAAATTGGATGGTTTGGCCCGGACGCGGCTCGGCTCCCAGGGCCATGGCGCCGTTAGGGGGGTCGAATCCTAGGATGTTGCGCACGAGGAAGTCTCCCGCTTTGAAATCGCGGCGCCTTTCGTCCATGAGAATGCCGGCGAAGAGAGAGCGTCGGGCGAGAGCCTGTTCCCGAGGGGAGATCCCTTCCAAGGTTTCCTTAAGGGTCTCGAGAGCGGGGCGGCCGCCGAGTTGGTAGACCAAGTTCTCCGAGGCCTTGGTCACGATCCAGGGCTTGCCGATGGGCCGGCAACCCTGGGCGACGGCGACATTGAAATCGATATCGCCCGTCAGAGCGCAGCCGACGAGGCCCTCGGCAAAGACATCCGCGCCTAGAAGAAGCCAGCTTGGCTTGCCGATAGCGAAGCCGGAGGCCAAACCCCCGATGGCGGGAGCGCCCGGATAGGCCGCATTGAAAAGGGCCAGGGAGGCATCGACGTCGAAGCTCGCCGGATCGGCGAAGAGGAGAAATCGGGGCTTCTCGGTCGGGTAGACGTCAAGGGCTTCGATGAGCTTGGCGGGGCTTTCAAGGGCGGCCAATTCGCGTGAGGAGAAATAAAAGGTTTTGATTTTCGCGTCCGGAGCCGAGAGGGCGAAGGCCGAGACGGCGGGGGAGAACTCGATCTCCCTTGACCCGCCGATGACGCCGCTGGCGTTGACGGCTGCTATTTCGCGGGAGGGGATGACCTCCCGCGCGGCGGCGGCAAGCTCGACGGGCTTGAGACCGGGAAAAAGATCCGCGACAAAGAGGATCAGAAGATCGCAGGACGCGCCCTCCAAGCCGCGCGCGGCGACGGATGCGGCCTCTTGGACGGCCTCGCGCCAATCCGCGCCGGTGGAAAGCGCCGCCCCAAATCTTTTGGGCCTCGTCACAGCCCTATTTTACAACGTAGGCAGGCCGCCGCGAAGGGCGTGGATGGCGCCTTGGACGGCATGCTTCACGAAGGTCGCGCCGCGCTCGTAGCCGTAGTAGGCCACGCTGATGCCCTGATAGAGGGCCTGCTTGGGCTTGGAGGGGACGTGCTCCTGAAGATTCGCCAGCGTCAGGGGAGCCGAATCGGCGATATCCTTTAGGAACAAATCGCGGTCGAGCTGAGCCACGGCCGCGGCGTCCTGGACCTCGACATTGAGCTCGTTTTGGCTCACCTCCAGGAGCGGCATGAGATTGCCGGAGCCGACGCTTCCCCATCGTCCATCCACGGACATGGCCTTCGTATGGAACATGCGGGGGTAGGCGTAGACCTTGACCCCGGATTGAAGGAGCTTCTTGAGGTGCCAAGCTTCGGCGCCCCCGGAAATCTTATGGTTGACATGCTCGTTATAGATGAACCGCACGTCGATCCCATGGCTCGCCGCGTCCTCGAGCGCCTGGAACACCTTGCCGTCCGTGAAGTAGCAGTTTTCAATGTAGATGTTCCGCCGGGCTTGATGAATATGCTCCAAAGCCGACTCGCGGATGCGCCATTGCGAGTTAAGGTTGGGGTCGGTCGCGACGACTCGTGCCTTCGGAGCAGGAGAAGGCACGGTTTCCTTGGGGAAAATGTCCTTGGCCTTGGCGCCGCCCGCGGCTGTCCAGTGCTTGTCGAAATGATGGGCGAGCCTCATCGCGGCGGCGGAGCCGACGACATGGGCCGCGGCGTCGTGCCAGGAATAATTCTCGTCGTTGGGCATATAGCCGGTGGCGACCCCCTCCGTGCCGTCCATGACGAAGACCTTCCGGTGGTCCCGCTCGAGGGGGAAGAAGCCCTTGCGGCCCGCGTTGGAGTAGCGCACATCGATGCCGGCTTGGCGCATCGCATCGTACATCGCGGCCGTCCCCTGGCCTAGGGCCAACTTGCCGTCCTGCAGGTCATGCAACGGATAGATGTAACGTCCGTAGAGGTTGTCCACGAGAACCCTCACTTGGACGCCGCGATGGGAGGCGTCCATTAGGGCCCGAGCCATTTTCATGCCGTGCGTATCCCCGCGAAATTCCATGAATTCAACGTCGAGCCGACTGGTGGCGCGGGCGGCCATGTCCAAAAGGCCCTTCTCGATTCGCGGGCTGCCGGCCCAGAACTCGACCTGTCGAACGGGGACATAGGCGGAACTGGGCTTGGCCTGGGAAAAAAGGGCCCTGGAGACGGCTTTTCTCGATCCGTCGAAAAGCGTTGAAAGAGAAGCGCCGCTCCCGAGGCTCGCGGCGGCTTCTTCGAGGATCGGAGAATGATTCGAGACCGGGATGGGCGCCCCGATCGCCGACGGAGCGGCCGCCGCCGTGATGCCGGTCGCCGTGCCGCTTGAGCCCGAGACGTCGAGAGCTCCCCAGGCGGGAGCGCCAAGAGCCAAGGTCAGGGCGCTGATCGCATAGCGTGCCCGCATGGCCTGAGGTCTCCGGTAGTCCCGCATTTTACAGGGATTCGCCCGAGCCGGCCGTGGTGATCGCCGCAGCCGCGGCGGCCGCGTTGGGAGATGCCATCGAGGAAACGATAGACTCAAGCCGAGCGATCCGCTTGGGAGTGACCGCTCGTCCGCTGCGCATGATTTTTCCCATAAGGCCTCGGGGGAGCTGCCCCGGCTGCTCCGCGTAGTTCGAGGCCATTCGCTTCCAGAATCGGACCGCCTGCTTGGGGTCGTAACCGGCTTTGGCCATCAGCATGACGCCGACGCGATCGGCTTCATTCTCCTGGACGCCGCTGAAGCCGATCGTCGTCCCTTGCCGGATGCCGTTCGTCGCCAATCCGTAATAGGTTCCATACGCGATCTCAAGGGTGCTGATGCCCATGATCGTCGCGGGAGCGGCGGCCAAGGCCAGAACGGGCGCGACGACCGCTCCGGCGGCCATCAGTCCGCCCTGCACGAGCAGGATTTCCGATATGCGTTCCCCCATGTGCCGTTGAATCGCGTGGGCCATCTGATGGCCGAGCAAAGCCGCGAGCTCGTCGTCGGTCCGGGCGAGGGCGACCATGCCCGAGAGGACGCCGATCTTGCCGCCGGGAAGGGCAAAGCCCTGGTCGGGGTCTCCCGCGATTTGGAAGGGAGCCGAGGTGGGTCCCTCTCGGACCAGTTTGACCTCCCAGTTCCAGTCGGGGCGTCCGGACACGGCGATCAGACGCGAGGTGACGCGCTGGACCCTGGCCAGGGATCGGGCGCTGTCGGAAAGAACGGAGTTGGAGAGGAAGCGCTGGTAAAGAGCCTGTCCAATGCCCGTCTCCCACGGCTCCTTAAAAAGGTCGATACGGTGGCGCCCGGTGTTAGGCGCCGTGGTCTTGGCGTGGAGCGTCGCCCGGAAATGATGAAAGCGCTCCCTAAGTTTTTGCAGGCTTCCCGGCTCGGCGAGCCTTGTGCCGGCTTGAAGACTCTGCGCGAAGCCGGCATCGCCTTCGACGCTGACGCCTTCAAGCGACCGCGCCTGAAGGGTTGGACATATAATAAGAGACGCTGCCAAAAGGGTCCATAGAGGCGCGTTGCGGCAAGGGGTTAATCGTCTTATGTTCATGGGGGAAAATATAGCAACGAGACTCAATCCGAGCCAGGGCCGTTAGTCCCAAAGGCGAGGGACAAGAGTCCTAGGTCTTATGGGCAGCGGTGATTACGGCGATTTGACGTAATCCGCCACGAGATCCCAATTCCGGGAGATTTCCCGCTCAAGATCCGCGACGTTGCGGCCCGCTTGCCGCTCGACGGCGCGTCCCTGGCCGGCGGGAACGGACTCTTTTTGATGAGGCCAAAGACGGCTTTCTTCCATATAGAAATGCTCGCGAAGTTTCTGGCAGAGCTCGGAAGCCAGGGATTTAAGCCGTGGGAAATCATACTCCCCGGTCTCTCGCAAAATATCGAGAATGTCCCGGTGGAGGCGACGGATGTCTTTTTCCTGGCCGGAGATCGTCGCCGCAAGCCTGGCCGCTTCGGCATCCCCGCCCCGCGGAGGCCGCATGAAGACCCTCGACTCGATCGCCTCGTGGCGGTCAAGCGCCGGAAGGAGGACGAGGAGGGCGCGCTTGAGTTCGAGCCGCGCCGCCGCCTCGTCGAGGTTGAGAGTCGCGTCGATCCGGGCGATGATCTTATGGAACAGAGCGTGTTCCTTGGAGAGGCTTTCAATGACCGTCATGGGAGCCTCTTCCGGCGTCTCGCCCGGCGGCGAGAGCCGCCCCCGATCCCATCTCGATCCTGCGCTCCATGTCGAGGATGCTCCGCATCGTGCGCAAGGCCGCGTCGGGGTTGAGGGAAATGCTGTCGATGCCCTCGGCGACTAAAAATTGGGCGAAATCGGGATAGTCGCTTGGCGCCTGGCCGCAGATGCCGATCTTGCGCCCGGCTTTCTTGGCGGCGGCGATGGCGGCGGCGATCATGCTCTTGACCGCCTCGTTGCGCTCGTCGAAAATGGCGGCGACGAGCTCGGAGTCCCGATCCACGCCCAGGATGAGCTGGGTGAGGTCGTTGGAGCCGATCGAGAAGCCGTCGAAAATTTCCGCGAAACGCTCGGCCAAGAGCACGTTGCTGGGGATCTCGCACATCACATAGACCTCGAGCCCGTCCTTGCCTCGTTTCATCCCGTGACGGGCCATCTCGAAGAGCACGGAGCGGCCCTCCTCGACCGTCCTGCAGAAGGGAATCATGAGCTTCAAGTTCCTGAGCCCCATGTCCTCGCGCGCCTTCTGCGCCGCTTGGCACTCGAGAGCGAAGCCTTCGCGATAATTCGAATGGGCGTAGCGGGAAGCGCCTCGCCAGCCGAGCATCGGGTTGTCCTCCCGGGGTTCGAAGGCGGAGCCGCCCAGGAGCCCGGCGTATTCGTTGGTCTTGAAGTCGCTTAAGCGCAGGATGACATCCTTGGGATAGAAGGCGGCCGCGATCATCGCAATACCCTCGGCCAGCTTGTCGACGAAATATCGCGGTTTATCGGCGTAATCGGCGGTCAGGCGCTCGATCTCGTCGCGCTCCGGGCCCGGCGGGACGCGTTCGGGGTGGACGAGGGCCAGGGGGTGGATTTTGACGAAGTTGGCGATAATGAATTCTTCCCTGGCGAGCCCCACGCCGTCGTTGGGAATGAAGGAGAGGCGGAAGGCTTCGTCGGGATTGGCGACATTGAGCATGATCTTCGTGCGCGGTTTGCGCAGGTTCGAGATTTCCGCGCGTTCGACGGCGAAAGGGACGCGCCCTTCGTAGACGAAGCCCTCGTCCCCTTCGGCGCAGGAGACGGTGGCTTCCTGCCCGGTGGAAAGCTTGCTTGTCGCGTCGCCGGCCCCTACCACGGCCGGGACTCCCAACTCCCGGCTGACGATCGCCGCGTGGCAGGTGCGCCCGCCGCGGTTGGTCACCACGGCGGCCGCTTTCTTCATGATGGGCTCCCAGTCGGGATCGGTTTTGTCGGCGACCAGGATCTCTCCGCCCTGAAAGCCGCCCATCGCTTGGAGGCTTCGCACGACGCGAACCCGTCCCGAGGCGATCTTTCCGCCGACGCTGCGTCCTCTCGCGAGGATCTTGCCGGGGGCCTCGAGACGGTAGGTTTCGACGAGGTCGGCCCGTCGGCGCGACTGGACGGTCTCGGGGCGCGCCTGGAGGATGTAGAGGCGTCCGGTGACGCCGTCTTTGGCCCACTCGATGTCCATCGGCGTGGGGCGGCCGGCCTTGATCGAGTAATGTTCCTCGATGAGGACTCCCCATCGGGCGAGGGTCAGGATGTCGTCTTCCGGCAGCGCGAAGCGCGCGCGCTCCTCGGGGGGGACCGGAAGAGTCTTGACGCCTTTCGTGCCGCCGATGTCATAGACGATCTTTGTCTCCTTGCCTCCCTTTTCCTTGCGCAGGATGGGCCTGTAGCCTTGCTTCAGCGCCGGCTTGAATACGACGTACTCGTCCGGGTTGACCGCGCCTTGAACGATGCTTTCCCCCAGGCCGTAGGAGGCGTTGATGAGGATGGCGTCGCGGAACCCCGTCTCCGTGTCGATCGTGAACATGACGCCCGAGGCGGCGAGGTCGGATCGGACCATCTTCTGGATTCCAATCGAAAGGGAGACGCTCTCCGAGGGGATGCCGTGGGCGGCTCGATAGGAGATGGCCCGGTCGGTAAACAAGGAGGCGAAGCATTTGCGGCAAGCTTCGACGAGGGGGCGGCGGCCCCGGATGTTGAGGAAGGTTTCCTGCTGCCCCGCGAAGCTCGCCTCCGGCAGATCTTCGGCCGTGGCGCTCGAGCGCACAGCGACGTCGACCTCGCGCCCTTCGCCTAGACGGAGGTAGGCCTGCGTGATCTCGGCGGTCACGTCCTCCGGGAAGGGAGCGTCGAGGATCGCCTCGCGAAGGGAGCGGCCGCGGCCATGGAGGCTCTCGACGTCGGAAGCGTCGAGACCGCGAAGATGCTCCTCGATCACGGGCTGCAGTCCCGCGGACTCCACCAGCCTCCGCCAGGCCGCGGTTGTTATGGCGTATCCCTTGGGGACCGGGACTCCCTTGGACTCGAGCGTTCGGACCATCTCCCCGAGCGAGGCGTTCTTGCCGCCCACGAGCGGCAAATCTTTAAGCTCGATCTGGTCGAACCAAAGAATGATCGGTTCAGGGACGGTTCGTTGTTTCATGGCGTCTCTCAACGGAGAGACGCAACGTTTAGGCTAACTGGAGAGTTACGCGCCGGGACGGAAGCAGAGCCGGCAGCGGGCCTCGTATTTGTCCGCGGAGCCGACTTCGATGATCTTTTTCGAGACGGAGAGCCTCTGCGAACGATTCGCGGGGCTTCCGCAGAGCGCGCATATCGCCAGATTTTTGGCGACGAATTCGGCGACCCCCATGAGGAGCGCCGTCGCGGGGAAGGGCTTCCCCCGGAAATCCTGGTCGAGTCCCGCCGCGATCACGCGCTTTCCCTTGTCCGCCAGCGATTCGCAGACCGCGACGATGCGCGTTCCGAAGAACTGGACCTCGTCGATCCCCACCACGGAGGTGTCGGCATCCACGGCGGCCAGGACTTGGGACGCGGAGGTGAGGGGCTTTGAGGCGATGCGGGTCTTGTCGTGGGAGACGATGTGGTCCTCCAAGTAGCGCTTGTCGAGGACGGAGCTGAAGACTTGGACCTTCTGCTTGGCGAGAGCCGCCAACTTGAGCCGGCGGATCAGTTCTTGGGTCTTCCCGGAGAACATGCTTCCGACAATGACCTCGATCCAGCCCATGGAGGGACGCCAGAGAGGATAAGGGGTCGGCCTTAAGGAGGCCGATGCCGAGCCTCTCTTCCTGCCCGGGATGCTAGCGTGCCGCCGCTTCCTTGGTTTTCTCGGCATATTGCTCTCGATAATAAGCGGAAAAAACAGGCGATTGCTTGAGGGGCCGCCACCAGGAGCGCCGGGACTGGTACCAGGCGGCGGTCTCCCGCAAGGCGCGGTCGAAATCGGAGGCAGGATCGGAGGCAGGGCGGTATCCCAGCTTGGACAGGGCGCGGGAGTCAAGGGCATAGCGGCGGTCGTGCCCGGGACGGTCCGGGACTTGGCGGACGAGGCTTTTCGGAATTCCCATGACCTTCCGCATTTTTAGGACGAGATCGCGGTTCCTGAGGAGAACGCTTCCTCCTACGTTATAGGAGCGGCCCGGCGATCCCTTTCTTAAGATAAGGTCGAGCGCCCGGACGCAGTCATGAACGTAAATCCAGTTGCGAACCTGCCCTCCATCGCCGTAGAGGGGGAAGGGCTTCCCCTCGCTCCAGTTCGTGATCATGAGGGGGAGGGCCTTCTCGGGGTATTGATAGGGGCCGAAATTGTTGGAGGGCCTCGCGATGACGACGGGCAGGCCGTAGGTCTTGTGATAGGCGGTCGCCAGATGGTCCGCGGCGGCTTTTGAGGCCGCATAGGGACTCGTCGGCCTGAAAGGGGCGTCCTCGGAGCTTTTCCCGCGGAGAACGGGGCCGTAGACCTCGTCGGTGCTGATATGGAGGAAACGCTTGATCTCGCCTGCGCGTCGGCGCGCTTCCTCGAGGAGGACATGAGTTCCCAGGACGTTGGTCTTAAGGAAGGCCTCCGGGTCAAGGATCGATCGGTCGACGTGGGTCTCGGCGGCGAAGTGGGCCACGGCTTGGACTCCCTTCATCGCTTGGCGGACGGTCTCCGGATCGCTGATGTCGCCTCGGAGGAAGCGATAGCGGGGGTGGGGAAGGAGATCCGCTAGGTTTTCGGGATTTCCCGCGTAGGTCTCGGCGTCGAGATTGACGATCTCGTCCTTGGTTTCGGCCAATGCTCGCCGGATGAAGTTGGATCCGATGAAGCCCAAGCCCCCGGTCACGAGGACCTTCATGCCCATGGGGGTCTACGCCGCAGAGGCGACACGGGGCCGGGCTCGTCCCTTGAAATAGGCCGAGGCAAAATAGTCCCAGGTGTCCACCACGCCGTCCTCGAAACCCACCAAGGTCTTGTATCCCAGATCTCGCTTGGCCCCCGAGATGTCGGCGTAGGTCTTGCGAACGTCCCCGGCCCTCTTGGGGTGCATTTTCCTTTCGAGGCGGCGGCCGACGACCTTCTCGATGACTCGGATGAGGTCGTTAAGGGAATAGGAGCAGCCGTTCGCGATATTATAGGCCTTGCCGACGCCCTTTGGGGTCCTCAACGCCAGGAGATTCGCGAAGACGATGTTTCTGATGTGGGTGAAATCGCGGCTTTGCTTTCCGTCCCAATGGAGTTCCAGGGGTTCTCCACGCCAGGCCTGCTCCATGAAGCGCGGGATGACCGCCGAATAGAGGGATTCGGGGTCTTGTCTCGGCCCGAAGACGTTGAAATAGCGCAAGCTCACCGTCGGGAGGCCATAGGTCTTGGCGAACAGGACGCAGTAGTGTTCTCCAGCGAGCTTGGAGGCCGCATAGGGGGAGAGAGGGGAGGGGAGGTCCGTTTCCTTTTGGGGGAAGCGCTTGGAGTCGCCGTAGACCGAGCTTGACGAGGCGTAGACGACCCGGCCGACCTTGGCTTCCTTTGCCGCCCAGAGAAGGTTCAAGGTTCCCGTGCTGTTGGATTCGTGGCTGTCGATGGGGTTGTCCACGGATTTGGGCACGGAACGCAGCGCCGCTTGGTGGATCACCGCCTTGACGCCCGAGACCGCCCGCCGGCAGTCCTCGATCGAGCGCAGGTCTCCCCGGAGAAACTCGACCTTGTCCTTAAAGGAAGCCATGTGCTCAGGTTTCCCGGTCGAGAGGTTGTCGAGGACGCGCACGGGAACGCCGGCGCCCACCAAGGCCTCCGCGATATGGGAACCGATAAAGCCGGCCGCGCCGGTGACGAGCACGGGGCCGTCGGCGGGAGAGAAGAGCCCCAAGGGCAAGGATGGGGATTTAGCGGCCATGGGCTTCTACAACCTCTTGAGCGACCGTGCTCGTGGAGGGCAAGCAAGCGACGTTGCAGATCAAAATTTCGGCTGTGTCAGGCACGGTGGGATTTTATCTCATTTGAGGTTGCCCCGAAAGTCCCGGGTCCGAAGGGCCCATAAGGCTCTTGGTGCTTCCCCTTCTCGGCATTATATAAAGGATGACATATGATGCGAGCGCATTCATTGCTCTGCCTGTGGGTTGCCGGCATCCTTGCTTGCGCCCCTTGCTCGGCATATTCGCAAGCGGCCGATGGCACGGCGCCCCAAAGCGTCTGGACGAAGGCCAGTGTCGGAGAATCCTTCTCCGACGACGACCTAACGACGAGCGAGAAGACCAACTTCGGCTTTAATTTCCAGAACTCCGGAATGCGCGGCTGCGACCGCTTTCCTTATATTTTTAACTCGATTCCCATCTCCTACGCCATCCCGGCGATTGCCGGGGCCAACTCCCTCATTACGAATCTGGCGGGGAGCGGCACCAGGAAATTTCTCCGGGATCCCCAATATGGCCGTCTCTTCCTCGACGACGAGATCAACGTGAATCCCACCTTGGGCCCCAGCCGGGAGATCGCGACCCCCATCAAGGGACTGCCCCTCTCGTTTTTCGGGACCGTGAATCTTAACGGCACGTCGGGGGTGGCGCGGCCTCTTCCCAACCAGGATTCATGCAAGGAGATCAAGCAATACTTGAAGCTGTGGGATTTCAAGCTCGTCCTTCCCTTGTCCGGCAAGCGCTTTGCCGCGATGTTGCCCGGGGAAATATGGAGGATCCCCGTCACCTTCACGATACGCATCGGTCCCTCGGCGGGTTATTCGGTGACGAACTCCGTCTCGGGAGGGCTTCTCTCCGGCGCGGCCCAGCAGGCCCTTATGCAGGGCGTCAACGTCGTCATCGCGATTTCCGGGAGCACCCAAAAGTCGGCCACGGTCACGTTGCGCCGCTTGGACGAGAATTCGCTGCGGGTGCGCGTGAGGCTTGGCCGCGCGAGGATTCTCGACGCGAACGGAACGGTTTTCGCGGGAGCGCCCGTCGTCGGAATGACCGAGTCGCTCGTCGGGGGGCTCGTCGGGCATCTTTCGAAGACGATCGCTCCGGCCGTCGCTTCCTATGTATCCCAGGAGTTGCTTCTCATGTTGAGCGGCCAGCTGACACTCGACTGGTCCCAGACCGCCGGGGATACGGCGGTTCTCGAGTATGTGCTCAATCCGAACAACGCGGATCAAATGGACATCCTGGCGCGGCTCCTGCGCGGGGACCTCAACGTCTTTAAGCAGCTTGTCCGGTTCTCCAGACTCTCGAAACCCTCCTCCACCGACAACACGGATCTCAAGCGATTGTCGGCCCTCGAGAAAGAGCATTCGCAAGCTCTGGGCCAGAAGCCCAGCTACTCCGGCCTGACGGCGATCCGCTCCGCCATGGCCCAGATTTCGGGGGGCTTGCCGTTCATAGGGAACTTCGCGTGGAATCGCGGCCATGACGAGTCGAGCTTCCTCGACATGCACAAAGAGGGGTACGACCGCTACCACGTCTACGACGCCTCCCGGCAAAAAAATTGGGGGCTGTTTTATATTCCCTTCGCCGGCACCGTCTCTCTGAGAAACCACAGCCAAAGCATCCAGGCGTTCTCATCGAAGAACAGCTCCGGCTCCTCCGTCGGCGCCTCCGTGCTCTTTGTCGACCAGCACGGCGCCCTGCGCCGGGTCGGCAAGAGCGCGGCGAAGGCCCTTGAGGAGTACAACGGCGTCATGCGCTATGTCGGCGCCCACGGCTCGGGGACTAACCGGACGATGGAAATACCGGTTCCGAGCGTGCTTTCCTCAGGCACGGCCACCGCAGTCAAGAGATCGAACATGAACTTCTCCCTGTATCTTTCCTCGACGGCGGTGGGCTCCATCCTCAAGACATCCTCCGACGAGGTGATGGCGGCCTATCGCAACGCCTTCCCGGAGCGCGAAACCGCCCGCACGGGGATCATCGGCGGCCTGGCTCGCGCCGTGGACGGGCTCATCAACCGCCGCGGCGATAAGAAAGCGGCGCGCTTGGCTGGGGACATAACGAAGGCCGGGGAGTCCTCCGATCAGGACGAGCAACTCGCGGCCTTCGCGAGGATCGTCTCCGGCAAAGGCAAGAGTAAGATGGGATTCAAGGACGTCTTCAGGGTTCTCGTCCAATTCGTCGATCCGACGGAGCTCGCCGGGGATCTTTTGATGACCGTCGCCACCCAGATGGGCCAGGCGAACAGCGGAGAGACCCACCTCGTCTACAACCAAGATCTTCTCCACAGCCCTTCCGTCGAGAGCTTCGCCAAGACCAAGTATCGCTACATACCGCCCCAACCGTTGACCGATTAGGGCGTTGAAGGGCCGCCCGTTCCCCAGGGGTTCCAGGCCTGATCCGGCCACCATTCGGATTCCCAGTCGTGCTCCGTCGCCTTCTGGCGTTGGGCGGCGCTGGGTTGGGTGAGGCTGCCGAAGCGCAGGGTCACCGTGAACTTCACCTCCTCGACGCCGGGGCGGAAGATGAAGTTGAGCTGGGTCATGAAGTCGTGCCAAAGTTTGCGGACGGCGAGCTCCTTGTCAAAGAGCTGGAAGCTGCCCAAACGGTAGAAGGCGTTGGGGGTCGTCATGGCCGCCCGCAACGCTCCCACGAACTGCCAAGTGCTGTCCAAGGGGCGCCAGCCGAATTGGATGTTGGCGACATAGGAGGAGCTTTCTCCCACGTCGAAGCCGACGCTCGTGTCGAGGAAGGTTTGAGAGAGCTGCCCCCAGGTGGCGTCCGCCAGGAAATTCTGGTTGCCATAGGCGACGCTGTAGACGTCGTGCAGGGTGAGGTTGAGATTCGGCCGCGCGAGATAAGTGGCATCGACCGTGATAGGCTCGATGCGTTCCTTCGTGGTGAGCGTCTGGTCCCTGAATTGGGCGAAGTTGTAGCCCGACACCGCGCGAATGGTCGAGTTCGTCCCGATGATCTTGAAATATTCCAGGCTCGCCATATTCGCCTCGACGCCGTAGTCCTCGGCGGAGGAATCCGTCAGAAAGGAGTTGGCCCGCTGTCGGCCGCGGTAGATGTCGATCAAATCCACTTGGCCGGGGGCCCCGTTGTAGCGCAAATCGGCCTTGGCGCTGTAGCGGCCGACGAAGGCGTCCGTGCTCGCGGTCACGGTCCCGTTCTCTCCGGGAGAATAGGCTTGCCTGTAGTAGCCCGCCGTATAGGCCAATGTCGGCAGGAAGCTCAGGTGCCTGTTGAGGACGAACTCCTTGTCTCCTTGCCACCCGACGGTGGCGTCTCTCTGCGTGAGCCCGTTGTTGTAGATGTCGAGCTGGGAAGCGGGGGTGTTCGCATACCAGGGAGTCTCGGTCGCCGCGCCTTGCTGGGGAAGGCCCAGGGTGTAGCTGTTCTCGACATGGGCCGAAAACAGGTTGATCCACGGCACCTTGTTGAACTTCATCGCCGTCGTCTGGAAGTCGCCGTAGAAGCTGTCTTGCACTTTCTGAAAAGACAGGCCGTTGGGGTTGTCTTGACGGGAGTAAGCCGCTCGAGCGACATAGGCGGAGGTCGTGTAGTAGATCGAGCCGTCGGTGATCAGGTAGGGGGCGATCGGAAAGACGTTGCCGCGCTGGTAGTCGTTGGCGAAGTTCGGGTCCGACATCTTCTGGATGCGGGCTTGGAAGGCGGTATTCTGGCTCAGCTTTTGGTAGGTGTTCGCGGCGATGTCCCAGCGCTCATGCGTGAGGCCCTGCTCCCCGAACTGGTTGTCCGTTTTTCCGGCCTCGTTGATGTTGTAGAGATAGACCGACGTGCGGTGGTTGATGCCCTGGTGCTGGTTGAAGTAGAGCCCGTAGCCCACGCCCTCGTTGGTGTACTCGTCCACCATGTCCCGCATGTAGACCTGCGAGCTGAAGTGCATGGTGAGCATCCCATGAACGGCATAGCCGTTTCTGGGGTCATAGCCGGGCATGACCATCGGTTGGAGGAACGGCGTCTGGCCCGCGGGGACGATGGACTTGTAGAAAAAGGGGAAGTAAAAGAGGGGCTTTTGGCCGAGATAAAAGACCGTGTTGCGCGCCAGGAGATAGTGCTGGGGATAGACGGTGAGCTTTGTGGCGTGGAAGTGGTAATGAGGCTTGGGCACGAGATCGCAGCTTGTGAAGTCCGCGTCCCAATAGTCGACGTGGTGGTCGGACCAAAGAATGCTTTTGGGCGCGTGGACGCGCCAGAAGCCGGAGCCCGCGGAAACGTTGTCGACCGTTCCGGAGCGCGACATGAAGTCGAAGGAGCCCGGATCTCCATAGATGGCGTTTTCGCCGTCCGAGAGGAAAAATGGCCCCGCCGACCAGCAGAACCGGCGCTGCGTGTCGATCCAAAGATCGTTCGACTTGATTGTCCAGGTCGACTCTAGGATCTTGGCGTGGCCGTTGAGGTGGACGAGGGAGTTCGTGCTGACGTAGTCGACGTGGTCGGCGCTGAAGTCGATCCGGGGCGTGGCGCTCGAGTAGGAGGGGCCCGGCGGGAGGGGGTAGCCAGAGGAGAAGTCCTGGGCTGCCAACGGAGCGCAATATAAAAGCGCCGCCGCCAGAACCCCTCGGAATCGTGGCAAAGCGCGGTAAGGTTAACCTGCGCTTTTCAGTTTGTCAATAAGTCTTACTATATAGAAAGTAAACCTTCGCAAAGATTCATCTCGCGAAGACCCTTCAAAGACGGCTTCAGAGGCCGGCTTTTACCAGACCCGGCATTGCGGGCGGCGGACCATGGCGGAGTTCGCCGGGCAACGGAAAGCCTCTTGGAACTCCGGCATGTTCATGAGTACCCCGTTGACGCGGTAGCGCCCCGGAGAGTGCGGGTCGGTGCGCGCCTGGAGAGCGGCCGCCTGGGCGGTCTTGTTCTCGCACCAAATTTGCGCATAGCTGACGAAAAAGGTTTGTTCGGGGCTCATCTGGCCCTTGGGATCCGCGGCCGGCGTTTGTCCGGGCCGCGACGCCTGGAGGGCCTTGAGGGCGATGCGGACGCCGCCATTGTCCGCGGTGTTTTCTCCCAAGGTGAGATTGCCGTTCACATGCACCGTCCCGGTCGCGACGAAGCCGGAATATTCCTTGACAAGGCAATCCTCGCGTTTTTTGAAGGCCTGCGCGTCCTTTTTCGTCCACCAGTCGCGGCGATTTCCATCGGCGTCGAACTGGCGGCCCTGGTCGTCGAAGCCGTGAGTCATCTCATGCCCGATGACGGCGCCGATTCCGCCAAGGTTTTGGGGCGCGGAGAATTTGTTCGAGTAGAAGGGCGGCTGGAGAATGCCGGCCGGGAAGTTGATGTTGTTTTGCAAGGGGTCGTAGTAGGCATTGACCGTCGGCGGGGTCATGTCCCAATCGTTTTTGTCGACGGGCTTCCCGATCTTGTTCAAGGTCCGGCGCGCCTCGAAAAGCGTCGCGTTGCGGACGTTGCCGACCAAGTCGTTCGGGGAAATGGCGACCGAGGAGTAGTCCTTCCATTTGGCGGGGTAGCCGATCTTGTTCGCGATGGCGGCGAGCTTGGCCAGCGCCCGCTTTTTCGTATCCGGAGTCATCCACGGGAGATCCTCGAGGTCTCCGTCAAAGGCGCGCTCCAGGGCTTCAACCATCGCAAGGGCGGCTTTTTTCTCCCGGGGCTTGAATTTGAGCTTGACGTAGGCGCGGCCGAGGGCGTCGCCCAGGTTGCGGTCCGTGAGGGCGACGCAGCGTTTCCAGCGCGGCGAGATTTCTTTTTGTCCCGAGAGGGCCTTGCCGAAAAACAAGAAATTTTCGTCGACCAAGCTCTTCGAGAGAAGCGGAGCGAAGGCGTGTAAGGTTTTCCAGCGCAGAAAGGCTTTCCAGTCGTCGAGCGGGACGTCCGCCGACATCCTGTCCAGGCCCTTGAAGAAGCCGGGAACGGCGACGTTGAGGCTCGTGAAGGCCGGGGCGCCGACGCCCTTAAGGTACTCTCGCCAGTCGAAATGGGGGGTCTGCCGCATGAGTTCGGAGAGCTTCGTCATGTGGTAGACCTTGGCGGGATCGCGCCTCTCGACATTGCCCATCGATACCTTGGCCAGCGCGGTTTCAAAGGCGAGCACGCGAGAGGCGTCCAGAGCGGCCTGCGAAGCGGATTCGCCCGCGAGCGCAAACATCTTTTGGATGTGGATTCGGTATTGATCGCGGAGCTTGCGCGAGTCAGGGTCTTTGTTCAGGTAGTAGTCCCTTTCCGGGAGACCGAGGCCCCCTTGGTCCACCGTCGCGATCTCCATCTTGGCGTTCATGTCGTCTGGTTGCGAGCCAAAGTTGAAAAGGGCCCCGCCCATCTCGAGATCGAGCTTGGCGAGCTCGGCGGGGATGTCGGTTTTGTCTTTCAGGGCCGCGATCGCGTCGAGCTCCCCTTGGATCGGCTGGATGCCCGCCTTGTCGGAGCGAGTTTCGTCCATGCAGGATTTGTATAAATCGCCGATCTTCCGGATGTCCGGCGTCTTGCCGAGTTCGGGCTGGGAAGCCTTCAGGAGAATCTGCTTGAGGACCAGCCTGTTTTGCTCCGCGAGTTCCGAGAAGGTCCCCCATCGGGATTGGTCGGCGGGGATGGGGTTATGGGCCATCCAGGGCCCGCAGGCGTACTGGAAAAAGTCGGCGCAAGGGTTGACCGATGGGTCGACCGGCATGAGGCCTCGAGATCCCAAGGAGCCGTCGCGGGCGAGGCTTGCGAGCGATTTCGAGGCAGGCGTCGCGGAGATCCGTCGCGATCCCGAATTGTCGAAAAGTTTGGCGGCGGCGGAGGCCTGGCGGGCGGCAAGGAGCCTGGCCAAAGCGGATGAGACGGGCGGACGGGCCTTCCCGGCGTCCCGCGAGATGGATGGAGCCGCGACGACGGCGGCCGAGCTTTTCGGAACGGAAGGCTGGGCGCCGGCGAAGACTGGGATGGGCAATCCCGCGGCTAAGGCGAGGGCCAGCGTCGATGTCACGAGGGGCATGGCGCCAAGTCTATCAAGTTTTGATCCGGAGCAAGGAGATCGTTCACCCGAGAGGCGAGATACAGGGAGCCGGAGACGACGGCGACGGGAGGTCCATCCGACCGAAGCCAGTTCTTGAACGCTTCGTCAAAAGTCGGAGCGCTCCATATCCGTGCCTCGGGCGCGCGGCGTCGGAGGAGGCGGGCGAGATCCCGGGACTCCAGGGCGCGGGCTCCCGGCGGCTGGGTCGCCGCCGCCCACCGCATCAGCGGCCTAAGGATTGAAAGGACGGTTCCGGCGTCTTTGCCGCGATTGAAGCCTAAAAACCAGAGCGCCTCCCTCCTAAGGAAGGGGGATTTTTCCCAAGTCGCGCGAAGGTTGCTCGCAGCCTCCGCGTTATGGGCCCCGTCGATGACGACGGTTTTATCGCCGGTCCGAAGGACCTGAAATCGGCCCGGCCAAGCAAGGCGCGAGAGCCCGCGGCGGAGGGAGTCGGGCGTGATCCGTCTCCGGCAATCGGGCGGCAGGCGATGGAGAACCGCGGCCGCGAGGGATGCGTTGCGGCGCTGTCGTTCGCCGAGAACCGAGAGCGTGAGGCTCTCGCCGTTCTGGGACGTCAACTCTTGCCGGTTTCCTTCCCAATCGATGCGTTCCGCGTGCCAGGATTCCGGTATGACGTCCAGGGGAACGGCCAACTTCCTGGCTTCCGCGCGCAGGATCTCCAGAGCCGCGGGCTTGAGCTCGGGGCAGATCGCCGGAGAACCGGCCTTGAAGGCGCCGGCTTTTTCCCTGGCGATGCTTGGGAGATCGCCGCCAAGCGTTTCGGCATGGTCGTAGTCGACCGACGTGATGACGACCGCCAAGGGCCGATCGAAGACGTTCGTCGCGTCCCGCCTCGCGCCAACTCCGGCCTCCACGACCGCCACGTCGACTTTTTCCGCGGAGAAGCAAAGAAATGCGGCGGCCGTCAGCAGCTCGAAATAGCTCAGCGGGGCATCTTCGGACTTGAGTATTTCCACGAGGAGCGCCGCCAACGCGTTTTCTCCAATCCAACGGCCGCCTAAGCGGATGCGTTCCCTGACGCACGATAGATGCGGAGAAACGTAAAGCCCGGTCTTGAAGCCAGATTCCCGGAGGATCGACTCGAGCATCGCGGCCACGGAGCCCTTGCCGTTCGTGCCGGCGACGTGGATGACGGGGAAATCCCTTTGCGGATGATTCAAGCGGCTCAGGAGGCCCTTGAATTTATCCAGATCGGAAGCGATGCCCAAGCCGCCGCGCGCCTCGATCTTTTCGAGAATGGGCGGGGCGGTCAAGAGCTCAGGCGCCGGACGCGCGCGCCCAAACCGCGCAGCCTCTTCTCGAGCCGCTCGTAGCCGCGGTCAATGTGGTAGACGCGGTCGATGACGGTTTCTCCCTTCGCCGCGAGGGCCGCCACGACGAGCGCGGCGCCGGCCCTGAGATCCGAGGCCATCACGGGGGCGCCGTTGAGAGCCGCCACCCCGTCGATTCGAGCTTGATCGCCGTCGACATGGATTTGAGCGCCCATGCGCGCCAATTCCGCGGCGTGGAGCATCCGTTTTTCGAATATGGTTTCACGCACGAGGCTTTTGCCCCGCGCGAGGCTCATGAGGGCCATCCAAGGAGGCTGAAGGTCGGTCGGGAAGCCGGGGTGGGGGGATGTCTTGATGGAGGCGGCGCGAGGCCGGCCCGCCATGCGAAGATGGATGGAAGTCCCTTGGACGAGTATTTTGGCGCCGACGCGCTCGAGGGCGCCGATCACGGCCTTGAGATCCGACGGGCGGGCCTTTTCGAGAAGCAAGTCGCCGCGGGTGGCGGCGGCGGCGATGAGAAAGGTCCCGCTCTCGATCCGGTCCGCCGGGATTTCGTAGCGGCCGCCTCTCAAGACGGCGCGGCCGCGGACGCGGATCGTTCTCGTTCCGGTCCCGGAGACCTCGGCTCCCATCAGGCGCAGGAATTCGCCCAAAGCATCGATTTCCGGCTCGCGCGCGGCGTTCTCGATCGTCGTTGTTCCCTCCACGGCGGCCGCCGCCATCATCAAGTTTTCGGTCGCTCCGACGCTGGGGAAGGAGAGGGGGATGCGGGCGGGATGAAGAGAGTCGGCGCTAAGGAGGACGTCGCCCTGGGAGTAGCTGGTCCGGGCCCCCAGGCGCTCGAATCCCGAGAGATGGATGTCGATGGGGCGAAGGCCGATCGCGCATCCGCCCGGGATCGGGACCCGGGCGCGCTTGAAGCGCGCCAAGAGAGGCCCCGCGACGAGGATCGAAGCCCGCATTTGCTTCACGAGATGATAGTCGGCGCGGGTCTTGATCGTCTTGGAGGCCAAGACGGCCGCGCGGTGTCCGGCATGATGAACCTTCTTGCCGAGGGTTTCAAGAAGGCGCAGGGTCGTGCGGATATCCCGCAGGGCGGGGACTCTCGTGAATTCGCAGGCCTCGTCCGTGAGCAGTGATGCGATGAGGATCGGAAGGGCCGCGTTCTTCGAACCGTTGGCGGCCATGACGCCCCGCAGGGGTTTCCCTCCCACGATCTCAAATTTATCCATGGAACACTAGCGCCGCGCGAGGATAAGGCGCTCCACGGAGTCGGAGTCCTTAAGGGCCCGGGCGTCCCGGAAGCCGTGGCGGAGCAGTTGATCCAGCACCGCGCGCGTCTGGCCATGGCCGATCTCGATCGCGAGAAACCCGCGAGGCCGCAGACATGCTGCGGACCGACGCAAGACCCAGCGGACCGCGCTGAGCCCGTCCGGCCCGCCATCCAAGGCGCGGCGGGGCTCGCAGAGGACCTCCGGCTCAAGGAGAGAGAGTTCCGCGGTCGGGATGTAAGGAGGGTTGGAGATCACGAGATCGGCCCATGGTTTCTCTCCCGCGGGGGGGCGTCTCAGATCCTCACGACGGATCTGGATGTTTTTCAGGCCGGCGGATGCGGCGTTGAGCCTCGCGGTCCGTAACGCCGCCGCGGAGATGTCCGTCGCGACGACGCGGGCCGTTGGGCAGGATTGGGCGATGGCGATGGCGATGGCCCCGCTCCCGGTCCCGATCTCGAGGATGCGGCGGGGTATCGGCCCTTCGGATTTGAGGATGCCTATCGTGGCTGAGACCAGCTCCTCGGTCGAGGGTCTGGGGACGAGGACCCCGGGACCGACACGCAGGCTAACGCCTAGAAACGGCTGGTTGCCGAGCACGTAGCCCAGGGGGATGCGGGAAGCGCGTCTTTCGACTTTCCTCCAAAAATGTCCCGCGGCCCCGGAAGGCAGGGGCTCGTGCGCGCGCGGCGCCCAGTCGAACCTTCCTGTTTTAAGGCAGTCTGCCATTAGAAATTGCGCGTTCGCCGCCGGTTCCGGAGTTCCGCACGCTTCAAGCCTTTGTTCGGCCCGGCGGACCCAGTCGCCTATCGTGGCGCCCCTCGCGCTCACGCGGCCGCCTCTTTCTTGGCCAGCTCCGAGCGCATGGTTTCGAGGATGTCCTGGATGTCGCCTTCCATGATGGCCGGAAGGTTGAACCAGGAACGCTCCAGGCGATGGTCCGTCAGGCGGTTTTGGGGGAAATTGTAAGTGCGGATTTTCTCGGAACGATCGGCGCTTCCGACCTGCTTGCGCCTTTCCTCGGTTTCTCCCGCCTTGGCGGCCTCCTCGCGTATGCGGCCGAGCTTGGCCTGGAGGATCTTGAGGGCCTTGAGCTTGTTTTTGAACTGCGATCGCTCATCCTGGCACTGCACGACGATGCCGCTCGGCAGATGCGTGATTCGGATGGCTGTCTCGACCTTGTTGACGTTTTGTCCTCCGTGGCCGCCGGCGCGATAGGTGTCGATCTTGAGATCCTCGGGGCGCACCGGGACCTCGCCCTCTTCTTCGACTTCCGGAAGCACGGCGACCGTCGCCGTCGACGTGTGAATGCGTCCCGACGCCTCCGTCTTGGGAACGCGCTGCACCCGGTGGACTCCTCCCTCCCACTTAAGCCAGGAATAAACATCCGCTCCCTGGATGTAGAGGGTCGCCTGCTTGATGCCCTTGAGTCCCGTCGCGCTCAGGTCCACTATCTCGGCTTTCCATCCGCGAGTCTCCGCGAAGCGCCGGTAAAGACGCAGAAGATCCGCGGCGAAGAGGGCCGCCTCCTCCCCGCCCGCTCCCGCTCGGACCTCGAGAAAGGCATTGCGGCTGTCGCCGGGGCCTCGATCGAGATCGCGCAGGAGGGTGGATTCGATGTCCTTGATCTTTTCCTCGATGCGCGGCCTCTCCGCGCGCGCGAGATCGGCCAATTCCTTGTCCGAGGATCGAAGGATCTCGTCGAGCTCCGCGATCTCATGCTCCAGGCGGAAGACTTCGGAGGCCCGGGTCGCGAACGCCGAGAGTTCGCGGTGGCGGCGGCTGATGGCCTTGAGCTCCTCCACGGGAGGGTTCGAGGCGAGACGCCTCTCGATATCGGCGAATTCCGCCATGAGGGCGGAGAGCCGCGGATCCATGGATTAAAATAGGGAGGGAGCGGGAGCGCCCCGGCGGGGGGGACGCTAGCTTGGAGTGACAGCTGCTGGGGTCTTGGAGGGCTTGGCGCCGCCCTTCTTGCTGCCCGTCGGCTTTTCCTCGGCCTTGCGAGGCGCGGTCGAGAGGACGCTTTTTTTGACGGGCTTTGTGCCGACGGCCGGCATCTTGCGCGAGGGTTTCGAGGGGGCCTTTCGCACGACGGTCTTGCCGCCGGTCGCCTTGAAGCGCTTCTCGAATCGCTCGACGCGTCCAGCCGTGTCCACGAGCTTTTGCTGGCCGGTGAAAAAGGGATGGCACGCGGAGCAAATGTCAAGCCGTATCGAGCCCCGGGTTGACCGGGTTTCGAAGGTGTTGCCGCAGGCGCATACGACTTTGGCCGTCTCGTAGACGGGGTGAAGGTTGGCTCTCATGGGTTAATATCGGATCATTATAACACATGCGGCGCGAAAAAAGAAAAGGCCGATCCACCGCGGATCGGCCTTTTAATGATGATCTCCTGGCCCTCGGGCCAGGAGCGATCCGGCGGGGCCTTAGTGGCCGACGCCGGTCGCGGGCGTGGCCGGCGCCGGAGCGACGGCCTTCTTAACGTGCTTCTTGCCCATCTTCCGCATCTTCTTATGGCCGGCCTTCTTGGCCATCTTATGGAGCGGCTTATGATGGACGTGCTTCTTCGCCTTCGGGGAGCCCTGTGGGGCGGTGACGGATGGCTTCGCGGCGGCGCCGGCTGGAGCCGGAACGTTGTTCTGAGCCGACCCAATGGCCGAGAAGGCCAAGGCGGCGGCAACGGCGAGCGTCAGCTCTCTAATCATGATATGGAACGTTCTCCTTGGTTTGGATACCATTTGCGATTCCGTTCGACGGCTTGGCGCTTCGGACTTCCATGCCGCCAGGAAGCATTATATATTACGCTGAAGCATCGAAAAAGTTCACGGCTTAAGATTTTTATATGATGATTCGCACGGTTAATGGTCAAGCGCTTTAGAAGGCTCGTCTTCGGAGCCCCTCGCGACGTCGAAGACCCTGGCGTTCATCACAAGATATCGCTCATCGCCTTTTTGGCTTGGGTCGGGTTGGGGGCGGATGGGCTCTCCTCCTCTTGTTACGGCCCGGACGAGGCCTTTAGGGCCTTGGGCGGGCACGCCTATCTGGCGCTCCCGCTCGCGCTCGCCGTCGCTCTAACGGTTTTCATTATTTCCTACTGCTACACCCGGATCATCGAGCACTTTCCATTCGGCGGAGGGGGATATATCGTCGCCGGCCGGCTTCTGGGCCCCACGGTGGGGCTTGTGTCGGGGAGCGCCCTTCTCGTCGACTATGTCCTGACGATCTCGGTCTCGATCGCGGCGGGCATCGACGCCTTTTTCAGCTTTCTTCCCTATTCGTGGCAAGGCTTAAAACTGGGAATGGAATGCTCGATCATCGTCGCCATGATGCTCATGAATCTGCGGGGGATTAAGGAATCGGTGACGGCATTGATGCCCATTTTCCTCCTCTTTCTCGCGACCCACGCCGTCATCATCTTGGGGATCCCCTTCGTGATGACGGGGTCCTTCGGGGCGGCCGCCGAGGGGGCGAAACAGGGATTTGCGGGCGGCTTGGCAAGCCTGGGCGCGGCGGGTCTTTTCGGTCTTTTTCTGAGATCCTACTCGCTCGGCGCCGGCACCTACACCGGGATCGAGGCGGTTTCAAACGGCCTCCCCATCATGAGGGAGCCCAAGGTCGAAACGGGCAAGCGCACCATGATTTACATGGCGCTGTCCCTGGCGCTCACCGCCGGAGGCTTCTTGCTCGGCTATCTCCTTTTGAACGCCCATCCTGTCCCCGGCCGAACGATGAACGCCGTCCTCATCGACAACTTTGTGAAGGGTTCCTGGCTGAGCGGCGGGCGCGGGGGGAGATGGTTCAAGATCGTGACGCTTCTCTCTGAAACCGCGCTCCTGATCGTCGGGGCCCAAACCGGCTTCATCGACGGCCCGAGAGTCATGGCCAACATGGCGCATGACTCCTGGCTCCCCAACCGCTTCGGGACCCTCTCCGACAGGCTGACGATCCAGAGCGGGGTCTTCTTGATTTCCGCGGTGGGCCTGGGGACGCTCCTGTACACCCGCGGTGAGACGAGCACGCTGGTCCTGATGTATTCGATCAACGTCTTCATCACGTTCTCTCTTTCCCAGCTTGCCATGATGCGATTCTGGTTCGGGAGCCGCCGTCGGGACCCTTCCTGGACCTGGAACATATTCGTCCACGGCGTGGGCTTCGTGCTGTGCTTCTCCATCTTGGGGGTGAGCCTCTACACCAAGTTCTTCCAGGGGGGCTGGTTGACCATCCTGCTGACGGCGTTGCTCGTCGGCGTCTGTCTCCTGATCAAAAGGCATTATCGCATCGTCAAGAAGAACCTTTCGCGATTGGATGAAATCATGACGGGACTGCCCCGCACGGAGGAGACGCCGGGCAAACCCCTTGATCCCAAGGCCCCGACGGCGATCCTTCTTGTCGGCGGCTTTGGCGGCCTCGGGATCCACTCGATCCTGGCCATCCAAAAGCTTTTCCCCTACTATTTCAAGAACTTCATCTTCGTTTCGGTCGGCGTTGTGGACGCGGCCAGCTTTAAGGGGATCGCTCGTGTCGAGGAGATCCGGCGCACGACGGAGAGATCCTTAAAAGACTACGTCGCCCTTGCCCGCAGCCTGGGTTTTGCCGCGGACTGGCGCATGGAGATGGGGACCGACGTTCTCGAGCAGGCGGAGCGATTGTGTCTCGAGTCCGCGAGAGACTATCCGCGCGCCATCATCTTCGCCGGGAGGCTCATCTTCGAGGATGAGAAGTGGTTTCACAGGATTCTCCACAACGAGACGGCCTATCAGATTCAGCGCCGCCTTCAGTTCGCGGGCTTAAACGCCATGGTCCTCCCCGTCCGCGTGCTGGCCGGATCCGCGGCGTAAAGGCCCCGGCGGCTGCCGGAACATCCGGGCCCCGAAGAAGACGGCGATGGCGCCTGCGGGAACGTAGAGCCGCCAGTAATCGGCGTGGAGCGCGCGCCAGAAGCCCGAGCCGTCGCCGGGGGAGAGTTTCCAGGCGAGGACCGCCAGCGTGAGCGTGACGATGGTCGAGCCCAGCATGAGTCCGACAAGCGGCCTTGAGGGCACGCGCCAATCGGTCAGGACCGCCAGCGCGAAGAGTCCTAGCAGCGGGCCGTAGGTAAAGGACACCATCCGAAAGCCCAGCCACAAAAGATCGCCCCAACGAGGCAAAACGAGCGCCAGGAAAAGAAAGAGAACGCCGAAGCCCACGAACGATATCTTGGAGACATCGAGATCCCGAAGGGCGGGGCCGCCTCCCTTCCATGTCTTGTAAAAATCGACGGTGAAGGAGGTCGCGAGCGCGGCCAAGGCGGAGTTGGAGCTGCCCATGGCGGCCGCGGCGAGCGCGGCGAGGAGGAGACCTTTCAGGCCGCTCGGCATGGCGTAAAGGATGAAGCGGGGAAAGACATGGTCGGGGTCGCCGACGCCGGCCGCGAAATCCGGATGGAGTTGGGCGAAGGCGTAGATCGAGACGCCGATCAAGAGGAAGACGAGCGCGATGGGGACCGAGACGAGGACCGAGAGGATGAGACTCCAGCGGGATTTTTCGGGGTCGTCGCACATGAGCAGCCTTTGGACGAGATCCTGGTCCGTGCCGTACGCCGCCGCCGAATTGAAAAATCCCCAGCACGAGATCAGGAGGAAAAGCCACAGATTCTTCGGTTTGAGGAACTCGATGAAATTGAGCTTGTCGTAGACCGAACCATCCGGGGCCCGGGCGTGGCGTGCCGCGTGAATGATGGCTGGAACGCCGCCTGGGACTTGGCCCGCGACGAAAACGACGGCGGCTCCGGCGGCGACGACGATGAGCAGAAACTGAAGGAGATCCGTCCATGCGATCGCCTTGCCGCCTCCCGCCGTCGAGTAGGCGAGAATAATGAGGATCGTCAGGGTGACCGCCCAAGGATAGGACAGGACGCCGCCGCTCGCGACCTCAAGGACTTTGGCCGAGGCCACGACGCGGACCGTCGAGGCCAAGGTCCTTGAGACCAAGAAGTAGCCCGAGGCGGCGGTTCGGGCGCCAGAACCGAAGCGCCGGTCGATCGTCTCGTAGATCGAGGTGACGCGGAGCTTCTGGTAATAAGGAAGAAAAACGGCGGCAACGAAGAGGGCCGCGGCGATGTCGCCGACGTTGCCAAAGAGGTAGCGGCAGTCGGCGGAATAACCCTCGGCGGGGCCGCCGATCAGGGTCAAAGCCGAGATCGACGTCGCAAGGAAGCTCGCGGCCGTGACGAGCCAGGGGATCCGGCGCCCTGCGAGGAAGTAATCCTCCGCGCTTCGCGACGGTGTCTCGGCGGCCCAAATCCCCACCCCGAAAAGGGCCACGACGTAGCCCGCGAGGATCGCCGCGTCGAGGGAGGAAAGGTTCATGGCGGCGACGGAAGTCGACGGCGCGCCGCGGATGGCCGCGGAGGACGTCGAAAAATCATGAAGCCTTCCGGCGGCTTCGGCCGCATCGCATGAGCGCGGCAAGGATCTCTTTGGGGCGTTGGCCGCGAGCCTCGATGCGAATGCGGCGGGCGTCGCCCTGGGAATGGAAGAACCTTAGATCGAGACGGTCGCCCGGAAGGTAGATGTCGCCCGATTCGGGCCACTCGATCGCGATGACGCCCGCGGGGTCCTGGAGCGCCGCCTCGATTCCAACGTCGCCCGTATGAGCCGCGGCGACGCGGTAGAGATCGAAGTGGTGGAAGACGAGGCCCTTGCGGCGGTAGATGCGTTCGAGGGTGAAAGTCGGGCTCTGGACGGGCGCCGGGATTCCGAGTCCCCGGACGAGCCCCGAGACGAATGTCGTCTTGCCGCTGCCGAGCTCTCCTCTCAGGCAAAGGATGTCCAGGGGCTTGAGGAGGCGCCCCATGCGCTCTCCCAGCGAGAGCGTCTCGTCCGGGCCTCTCGTATTAAGGGCTTGCGTCACAATAATATGAGTGATTTGGAGGCCCCTATCCGAACCGGATGCAAGGCGCGAGGAGCGAGCATACCGAGCGTATGTGAGCGATTGAGCAACGCCGCAGGCGGCCGGAGAAGGGCCTCCCGCTGCGGGCCGTCCGCTTTCGGGCTGCGACATCGTTGCGCTCGCCTTACAGGCCTCGGCCTGCGCGGCTCGCGCGCCTCGTCTCGCCTCGAAACTCGGACGGCCAAATCAATCATATTATTGTGACACAAGCCCTAACGACCATGCCGTTGGCGGAACTGGTCGTACCCGTCTTGGATGGATCCGGACACGCCGTCGCGCCTGGTGAATATCCCGATCCGGTAGGCGGAGGGCAGGGCGGCCATGAGCCTGCCAAATCGTCGGGGGGGGACGCCGAAGAGTAGCCCGTAATCCTCTCCGGCGTCCGGGTTTCCTGGCGCGATAGGGACGCGGTCGAGCCTATAGGACACTCCGGAGGCCCGGGCGATCTCCGCGGCCGAGCGCGAGAGACCGTCCGAGTTGTCGATGAGGGAGGTCGCGAGCCTGGAGCGCGCGAGCACGCGGGCTGCTTTAAACTGCGGCTCCGGCTCCCAAAACGCCCGGACCGCCCGGCCGCTCTTGATTCCCCGGCGCAGTTCGGACAATCCTTTTCCAGCGAGGCCCAAGGGGCCGACTCCGCACAGGATGTCCCCGGCGCGGGCCCCGGAGCGTCGAAGGATGAAACGGGGATCCGCCTCTCCCAGGGCCGTCAAGCCGAAAAAGACTCGCTCGGAGCGCACCAGGTTGCCTCCCAGCAGGGCGGTCTTGAAGAGGGCGCAGTCGGCCGAGAGCCCTTCAAGAAATTCCTGGAAGCGACGCTCGGGCGTCGAGCCCGGAAATCCCGCGGTCGCGAGGGCCGCGAGGGGCTTGACGTCCCCCATGGCCGCGAGATCGCTTAAATTGACTCGCAAAAGTTTTCGGCCGAGCCTCTTGAAATCCGCCCAACGGCTTTCAAAATGAGTCCCCTCGACAAGATCGTCGTGGGTCGCGACGAGAACCTTGCCGGAGCCGATCTTGAGGAGGCCGGCGTCGTCTCCGGGACCGAGAAGAAGAAAAGGGAAGCGCTGCCGCTTAAGCCGCGCATAGATGCGATCCAGGAGGCGTGCCTCGCCAATCGAGGAGAGGAATGTCACCGCGCGAGCTTTTTAAAAGCTTGAGGCAGGTTATCGATGACGTCGCTTGCGGTCGTGGACCAGACGCCCAAGGTCCGGCAGGCGAAATCTCCGGCCAAGCCATGAAGATGGGCGCCCAGCGCGGCGGCTCCGAAGGCGGTTTCCATGGGCGATCCCTTGAAACGGCCGCTCGCGATCATCTGGGCCCAGAGCCCGGCGAGGAGGCCCGTTAGGACGTCCCCGGAGCCTCCCTTGGATAGGGAGGGGCCTCCCGTCGCGTTGATGACGGCCTCCCGGCCGTCCGAGACGACGCTGCCGCGCCCTTTGAGAAGGCAGACGCCGCGCCAGTCCTGGGCGAGCTTCATCGCCGAGGCGGAGCGGTTTTTCAGGACGGCCGTCGTCCGATGGAGGCCGAGGCACCGCGCCATTTCGCCGGCGTGCGGGGTGAAAACGCATGGAATGGATCGACGGCCGGCGAAGAGATCCCGGGCGCGCTTCGCGGCTCCCGCGAGGGCGTTTAAGGCGTCGGCGTCCACCACCGCCGGGAGGTCGATGTTCTCAAGGAGGGAGAAGACGAGCTCCTGGGCGCCGGGCGCGAGCGAAAGGCCGGGCCCGATCGCGACGACGGTGAACCGGCGGTTTTGGAGGGCTTCCTCGATGGCCGCCAGCGCGGAGGATTCGATCGCGCCCGCGGAGGATTCCGGGAGCCCGAGCGTCAAGGCCTCGGGAACGGCGGCCGCGGCGGCGTCTTGGAGGCTTCGGGGCAGGGCCAGCGTGACCAAGCCCGCTCCCGAGCGCAACGCCGCCCGGGTCGAAAGAAGGGGAGCTCCGAGCATTCCCCGAGAGCCTCCCACGATGAGGGCGTGCCCGAAGACGCCCTTGTGGTCGTCGGGCCATCGCGGGACGAGAGCGCGCCGCAGCGAGGCTAGGGAGGAGGTGGCCATGATCGGGATTTGCCGGAGGCCAACGCGACCGCCGCGGCGTAGCGCTCCGTGTGGGTCAGCGACAGATCAAGATCGCGTCGTACGCGTCCCTGGACGATGACGTAGGGACGGCCGAGGTCGTCGCGTTCGACGCGGATATCCTTGAGCGCGACGCCGCCATGTCCGAGAGCTTTCCAGACCGCTTCCTTCGCCGCGAACCTCGCTGCGAAATGAGGCCAGGGCTTTTTCTTGGCTCGGCAGTAGCGGATTTCCTCCGGGGCGAATACCCGAGAGAGAAATAAGGGAGTGCGCCGGGCCACGGCCTTGATGCGGGAGACCTCGATGATGTCGAGGCCCAGGCCCGCGCCGCGTCCCGCTCGGCCCTTACTCCACCGTGACGCTTTTGGCAAGGTTGCGGGGTTGGTCCACATCGCAGCCGCGCAGGTCGGCGATGTGATAGGCCAGGAGCTGCAGCGGGATGACCGCGAGGATGGGAGCCAAGACCTCCGGGCACTCGGGAAGGCGCAGGATCGCGTCGGCTCCGTGCACGGGCGGGTCGCCCTCGGTCTGGACGGCGATGAGGCGGGCGCCTCGGGCCGTGACCTCTGAGACGGCTCCTTGAATTTTGTCGCGAAGACGGGACCGCGTCGCCAGGGCGACAACGGGGATTCCTTTCTCGATGAGAGCGATGGGGCCGTGCTTCAGCTCGCCGCCGGCGTAGCCCTCCGCGTGGAGATAGGAGATTTCCTTGAGTTTGAGGGCGCCCTCCAAGGCGACGGCGTAGTTAAGGTCGCGTCCGATGTAGAAAAAATGCCCTTCGCGGCGCAGCTTCCGGGCGACCTTGAGGATTTCGGCGTCGAGCTTGAGCGCGGTCGTCGCGGCGGCGGGGAGGGCCAACATCGCCCTCGCGAGCTCGGAGGCTCGCGACCGGGGCAGCATCCCACGCGCCAGGCCGATGCGCGCGGCCACCACGGCCAGGGCGGACATCTGTCCCGTGAAGGCCTTGGTCGACGCGACCCCGAGTTCCGGACCGCAGCGCGTGTAGAGGGAGAAGTCCGCCTCGCGGGACAGGGACGAACCCAGGCAGTTGGTCACGGCGAGGACCTTGGCGCCGCGTGAGCGCGCAAGCCTCGCCGCCCCCAGCGTGTCGGCCGTTTCGCCCGACTGGCTCACGGCGATGACGAGTTCCCCCGGTTCCATCACCGATTCCCGGTATCGGAATTCCGAAGCCGTCTCCGCTTCGGCGGGTATCCCGGCGAGGGATTCCATCCAGTATCGTCCGACCAGGCAGGCGTGGTAGGCCGTCCCGCAGCCGATGAGCCGCGCCCGCTTGAGTCGCGAAAGAAAGGAGGAAGCCAAGCCCGTCTCCCGTTCAAAACTGGGGCCCGAGAATGGGACGCGGCCGCGCAGGGTATCCTCGATCGCTTGGGGCTGGTCGTAGATCTCCTTGAGCATGAAGTGCTTGAAGCCTTCCTTTTCGGCCAGGGCGCGCTTCCAGGGGATTTTCACGGGCCGGCACGGCAGGGCCGTTCCGTCGAAGCGCATCAGGCGGCAGCGTTCGCGGCTTAGAACCGCTATCTCGCCGTCCTCCAGGTAAACGGCCCGCCGGGTGTGGGAGAGAAAAGCCGGAGCGTCCGAGGCGAGGAAGTTCTCGTCTCGCCCGAGGCCTACGACCAAGGGAGAAGCGGTCTTCGCGCAGACGATGACGCCGGGGGCCTTGTTCCAGAGCACGGCCAGGGCGTAGGCGCCCCGGAGGCTTTTCACCGCGGCCTGAAGGGCCTGGACCAGGGCCGATTCTCCTTCCCGCGGGCTATGGGGGGAGGCGATTCTCTTCAACGCCTCCTCGATCCAATGGGCCACCACCTCCGTGTCGGTTTCTGATGAAAAACGGTGGCCCCGGCGGGCGAGATCGGATCGCAGCTCGATGTAGTTCTCGATGATGCCGTTGTGAATGACGACCAGCCCTCCCGTGCAGTCCGAGTGCGGGTGGGCGTTCTCCTCCTTTGGGCTTCCGTGGGTCGCCCAGCGTGTGTGGCCGAGAGCCGTCGTCCCGGAAAGAGGGGCTTTCGCGAGGAGCGCTCCCAACGCGGAGACCTTGCCGGCGGTGCGGCGGCGTTCGATCGAGCCGTTCGTCAGGACGGCGACGCCCGCCGAGTCGTAGCCCCGGTATTCAAGGCGCTTGAGGCCCTCGAGGACGATCGGAACGGCCGCTCTCTCTCCAACGTAGCCGATAATGCCGCACATCGTTTAGGCCAGGAGTTTTTTCATCTCGGCGACCGCGGCGTTGATCCCGACAAAGACGGAGCGGGAGACGATCGAAAAGCCGATGTTGACGGCCTCAAGATGGGCGATGCCGGCCACCGCCCGGACGTTCTCGTAGTCGAGCCCGTGTCCGGCGTGCACTCTCAGGCCGAGCTCATGGGCCAAGTAGGCCGCCAGGTCTATTTTTTCGAGGGCCGTCTTGCCCTCGCGGCCTCCTTTCGACTCGGCGTAAGCGGTCGTGCAAAGCTCGACCGTGTCGGCGCCGAGGCTCTTGGCCGAGCGCACGGCGGAGGCTTCCGGGTCGATGAAGAGGCTAACGGACATGCCGGACTTCTTGAGGCGCTCGATCGCCCGGCCGGCCGCCTTCTCCGCGCCGTCGGCGAGTCTGAGGCCTCCCTCCGTCGAAACTTCGCCGGGACGCTCCGGCACGAGGCAGACGGAGAAAGGCTTGGCTTTCGTCACGACGGCCAACATGGCTGGATCGGCGCATACCTCGACGTGGGTCTTGCCCCTGAGGCGGCACAACTCGAAAAGGTCCTTGTCCTGAATGTGGCGGCGATCGCGGCGCAGGTGGGCGACGATCATGTCCGCCCCCGCTTGCCGGGCGAGCTTGGCGGCCGCGATCGGGTCGGGTTCGACGTCCCGCCGCGCCTGCCGCAGGGTGGCCCAATGGTCGATGTTCACGCCGAGCTTGACCGGCCGATCTTCAAAGTTCATCCCAATCCGCCTCCTCGCTAGTTTCGTTCAGATAAACGGCGCCCAGCGCGCGGGCGATCGTCCTCACGCGGCCGGCCCCCGGGCCCTCCACCATCAAGCGCAGGAGGGGTTCGGTTCCCGAATAGCGCGCCACGATGCGCCCCGTCCCCTTGAGAGCCGCTTCGTGGCGTTTGAGCGCCGTCTGGAAGCGGCGAAGCGCGTCGAGAGGGGGTTTGCGCGGCGCGGGGACGTTGAGAATGACTTGGGGAACGGGAACGTAGGCCGGGCGCAGGCTTGAAAGGGGCCGGCCTCGGGCGCGGGCGAAGGCGAGCGTCTGAAGCGCCGTCAGCATGCCGTCGCCCGTTTTGGCCCAATCCCAAAAGACCAGATGACCCGACGATTCGCCGCCCAGGCTTAAATTCTCGCGCTCCAGGGCGTCGGAGACATGGCGGTCTCCCACGGGGACTTGGATGGCCGTGATGCCGAGAGCCTCCAGGTGCCGCAAGAGCGCGTAATTGGACATCGTCGTCACGACGACCTTGGCGCGGCGCAGAAGCCTCCGCTCAAGGAGTTCCAGCGCGGCGAAGGCGATGAGGGAATCGCCGTCCCACAGCCGTCCCGTCTCGTCGGCGATCAGCACGCGGTCCGCGTCTCCGTCGAAGCTTAATCCCGCGAAGGCCCGGGCCGATTTCGTCGCGCGAACCATGCGTTCCGGATGGACCGAGCCGCAGTCGCGGTTGATATTGGTCCCATCAGGGTGCGCCGCGATGGGCGTCACCTCGGCCCCGAGACTCTTAAAGAGCGCTGGCGCCAGCGCCGAGGAGGCGCCGTTGGCGCAGTCCACCACGAGCCGAAGGCCCCGTAGATCCAGATGCGCCGGGAAGCTCGATCTCAGGAAATCCCGATAAAGCTTCAAGCCCCATTGCGAACGCTCGACGCGAGGGCTCTCCCTAGGGGCCGCGGCTTGGCGGGAGGGCGGGAAAAACTCCTTTTCCGCCCTGGCTTCCTCCTCCTGCGACATCTTAAAGCCGTCCGCCGTGAAGAACTTGAGACCGTTGTAGCGAGCGGGGTTGTGGCTCGCCGAAATGGAGATTCCCAGGACGCCGCCGAGACGGGGCACCAGCCTCGAAAGGGAGGGGGTCGGCAGAATGCCGAGGTCGATAGCCTTGATCCCCGCCCGGGCAAGGCCCCGCGCCGTCGCGGCGGCGAGGGACGGGCCGGTCCCCCTCCCGTCGCGGACGATCAAGGCCCGCGGCGGGCCGCCGTTGGCGGCCCTAGGCCGAGATCGGAGGAGGATCGAGGCCGTCGCGGCGACGAGCCGAACGACGGAGTCGCGGTCGAGCGGGAATTCGCCCGGAATGCCGCGGATCCCATCGGTGCCGAAAAGCCGCGGCGCTTCGGAGGACTGGCTAGGCAGGGGCGCCAGCCTTGAGGATGCCATCGATGTCTTCGCCGGTCAGGATTTCCTTGTCGAAAAGCTTGGCGGCCATGGAGTCGAGGATCTGCTTGTGTTTGGCGAGAAGCTCCCGGGCTCTCTGCTGCGCCTCGAGCACGATGCGCTTGACTTCCTCGTCGATGATCTGGGCTGTTTTTTCCGAATAGCTGCCTTTCTGGACGATGTCCCGTCCCAGGAAGACCTCCTGGTCGGGCTTCTTGAGCGACAAGGGGCCGACCTTCTCGCTCATGCCGAACTCGGTGACCATTTTGAGGGCGTAGCTCGACGCCTTGGCGATGTCGTCCGCCGCGCCGGTCGTGATCTCGGCGAAGATGAGTTCCTCGGCGGAACGCCCGCCCAGCAGGACCGCGAGCCGATTGAGAATTTCGGTCTTGGAGGTGAGGACCTTGTCGGTCGTCGGGAGCTGGAGAGTATAGCCCAGCGCTTGGCCGCGCGAAACGATCGAGACTTTGTGGACGGGGTCCGTCTCCGGCAGGAGCTTCGCGACGAGCGCGTGTCCCGACTCATGATAGGCGACGACGCGTTTTTCCTTCTCGCTCATGAGGCTCGATCGCTTCTGAGGCCCCGCCATGACCCGCTCGATCGATTCGTCAAGTTCGGAGAGGCTTACCGCCTCCTTTCTCCTTCGAGCGGCCAGCAAGGCCGCCTCGTTGACGACGTTGGCGAGGTCGGCGCCGGTGAAGCCCGGGGTCCTTCGGGCGATCAGGGATAGATCGGCGTCCGCCTCCATCTTGACCCCGCGGGCATGGACCTTGAGAATCTCCTCGCGACCCTTCAAGTGGGGGATCGGGACATGGATCTGGCGGTCGAAGCGGCCCGGCCTCAGCAAGGCCGGGTCGATGACGTCGGGACGGTTGGTGGCCGCGATCAGCACGATGCCCTTGTTCTGCTCGAAGCCGTCGAGTTCGATGAGGAGTTGGTTGAGGGTCTGCTCGCGCTCGTCGTGTCCTCCGCCGATGCCGGCGAAGCGGTGCCGGCCGACGGCGTCCAACTCGTCGATAAAGATGACCGCGGGCGGGGTTTTCTTGGCCTGCTCGAAGAGGTCCCGTACCCGCGAGGCTCCGACTCCGACGAACATTTCGACGAACTCGGAAGCGGAGGCGGAATAGAAGGCGACGCCGGCCTCGCCCGCGACCGCTCGGGCGAGAAGAGTCTTGCCGGTGCCGGGCTGGCCGTAGAGAAGCACGCCGCGCGGCATCTTGCCTCCCAGCGATTGAAACCGGTCCGGATTTTTTAGGAATTCGACGATCTCCTGGAGTTCCTCCTTCGGCTCGTCGCAGCCCGCGACGTCGGCGAAGGTCGTCTTTTTTTGCTTCGCCTTCTCGTCGACCAGGTGGGCTCGGGCGCGCCCGAACGCGAGCGCCTGCCGCCCGCCGACCTGGACCTGCCGGATAAAAAAGAACCACCACAAGCCGAAGAACAGGATCACCCAGCCGATATTGACCAGGATGCCGGTCATCCAGCTCCTGTCGGGTTCGCCTTGGAAATCCTGGACGTGGTAAGCTTCAAGATCTTCCACGAGCTTGGGGTCGGGGAGGGGGATGGTCTTGAAGCCCTGGATGGCGCCGTCGGAGGCCTTGTATTTTCCGCGAATGAGATCCGGCTGAACCCGGACATCGGCCAAGCGGCCCTCGTGCAGATAGCGCTTGAAAGAAGAATAGGGGATGTCGGCCTTTTGGGAGGAGGGCTTGAGATTTCCGAAGATCGCGACGAGGGCGACAAAGCCCAACACCCAGAGGGCCAGCTGTTTGGTGTTCTTGTTTTCCATTGAAAGGCCGCTTAGACCGTCGCCGTTTTCGGCTGGGGCGCGCCTTCACGGAGCGCCGGCTGCCGCATGACTCCGACGTAGGGGAGGTTGCGGTATTTCTCGTTGTAATCGAGGCCGAAGCCGATGACGAACTCGTTGGGGATGGGAAAGCCGACGTAGCGCGCCTTGAACGGCATGCGGCGGGGCACCTGCTTGTCGAGGAGGGTGCAGACCTCCAGGGATTTCGGTTTGCGCGTCTTGAGGTTCGAGACGATGTAGTTGATGGTTAATCCCGTGTCGATGATGTCCTCGACGAGGAGGACGTCCTTGCCCTCCGGGTTCTCGCGCAAGTCGAGCAACAGCCGCGCGACCCCGGTCGAGCGGGTGCCTTCATAGGAGGAGATGCTCACGAAATCGATCGCGCAGTCGAGCGGCACGGCCTTGATGAGCTCCGCCAGGAACGGGATGCTGCCTTTAAGAATTCCCACCATGATGAGGTCTCGGCCGCGATAATCGCGGCCGATCTCGGCCCCGATCTCCTTGATGCGGGCGCGGATTTCTTCCTCGGGAATAAGGATGCGCTCGATGACGGGGTGAATAGCGCCGCTCACACCATAGAATAACTTTATTGCCGGAACCGATCAAGTGGTGCTAAAATCGCCTTAGATGGATTCACCGGACGCCCCCGCCCAACGCATTTCGATCCTCATCGTCGACGACTCCGTCGAGACGCAGCAAATGTTTAAAATGCAGATCGAGGCGATTCCCGGCTGGAGTCCCTCTGTCGCCGTCGCGAAAAACGGGGAAGAAGGCCTCTCGAGGCTCAAGGATGGGTTGTTCGACCTCGTCTTCCTCGACTACTTGCTGCCCGGGGCCGACGGCCTCGAGATTCTTGGGAGGATCCGGCAGCATTATCCGCAGCTCGCGGTCGTGATGCTGACCGGCGCCGGATCGGAGCGCGTGGCGGTCGAGGCCATGGCCAAGGGCGCGATGCATTACCTGACGCGCTCGGAGGTGTCCGTCTCGGACCTGGAATTCATCTTCGGCCGGGTGATGGAAATGAAGGCGCTGTCGCGCGAGAACGAGGAATTGAAGGTCGCCTCGGAGACGCGCGAGCGGTTCCTCGCCAACATTTCCCACGAGATGCGCACCCCGCTCGCCGTCATCTTGGGCTACGCCGAAACTTTGAAGGACGGGGTCTTCGGCCCGCTCAACGACGATCAACGCAAGGCCGTCCACGGCATTATCGCGCGCGCCTCCGATTTGAAGAGCAGCCTCGGCCGCATCCTGCGTCTCAAGGAGGGCGCCGAGGAGCCTCTGGCGCCGCGGGACGTGGAGTTGCGCGCCCTGGTCGCGGCCAGGGTCGCGGAGGTCTCAAGCCAGGCGATGACCAAGAAGATATCGATTCATTGGGAGGCCCCCAAGGAGGAGATTTGGCTGCGAGGCGACGGGGAGCGCCTCGCCGAGGTCGTCGACGCCTTCCTCTCCAACGCCATTCGTTTCTCCAAGACAGACAGCTCTGTGGAGGTCGATCTGAGCCGCAAGGGCGCCGAGGTCGTCGTTTGCGTCTCGGATCACGGGCCGGGGATTTCCCAGGATATGCTGCCCCGCGTGTTCGAGGAGTTCGGAGCGGCCAAGGTTCGCGGCATGACGAAGGGAGGCGGGCTGGGGCTGGGACTGCCTCTTGCCAAGCGCATCGTCGAGCGCCACGAAGGGAGGATCTGGCTTGAGTCGGCGCCGGGACGCGGAACCAAGGCTTGCGCCGCCTTCCCATCCATAGCGGCTCCCGCCGCCGACCGTCGGCCCACCGCGCCGATCACGAGCGAGAAGCGCGTTCTCATTGTCGAGGATCATCCAGAGATGGGCGGCATCCTGATGCTCGTCATCTCCACGTTGGGGCCGGGGCTCGATTTCGAGATCGTTCGCGCGGCCGCGGAGGCCGAGCGGATCCTCCAGGAGAAAACCCCCGATTTGATGGTGCTGGACTTGCTGCTTCCCGGGATGGACGGCCTGGGGATTCTGGATCGGATCAGAAGGATGGAGCCCTTGCGTCGGCCCGCGGTTCTGGTGTTGACGGGGCATGCCGAATCGGCGGCCAAGGCCCAGGCCCTCGGCCCCGACGCCGTGCTGATGAAGCCTGTCTCCAAGAAGCTGCTCCTCGATACGGCGGAGAGGCTTCTCAAGAGATAGCATGGAAGGCGCGGGGCCATGAGAAAATTGAAAGTCCTTCTTTTATGCGGAGGACGGTCCGCGGAGCATCAGGTATCTTTGGTCTCCGCCGCGACGATCGCCCGGGCGCTTTCGCCCGCGAAATTCCAGATCGAGACGGTCTATATCGATTCCAACGGGAGATGGTTGACGGCGTCCCGGAAACTGCTGGAAAATCGCGGCAGAGTGAATGGAAAGGCTCCGGCGCTGGCGGCGTCCCGGTCCCTTTCGCCTCTGGCGGCGGCAACGAGCTCGGGGGCCAAGGGATTCAAGCCCGACGTCGTCTTTCCCGTCCTCCATGGGCCCATGGGAGAAGACGGAACGATTCAGGGCCTTCTTGAATCCGCCGGGGTGCCTTATGTGGGCGCGGGAGTCCTAGGATCGGCTCTCGGCATGGACAAGGACGTCGCCAAGCGCCTGGTCCGCGCCGCGGGGCTTCCGGTGCTTCCCTATGTCGTGGCGCGACCTGGCTTCCCCATCCCGAGCGATGTCGGCGCCCTTGGGTTTCCTTTGTTCGTCAAGCCCGCGGGGCTCGGTTCCTCGGTCGGGGTGTCCAAGGTTGAAAGGAAGGCCGAATTGGGGAAGGCGCTGCGCGAGGCTTTCCGCTTCGACACGAAAGCCCTCGTCGAAAAGGCCGTCGAGGCCCGGGAGATCGAATGCGCGGTGCTGGGAGATCCGTGGTCGAGGCCGGGCGACCCTTTGGAATTGAGGGCTTCGGGGCTGGGGGAAGTCGTGGCGCGCGCCCGATTTTACACTTACGCGGCCAAGTATCTAGATCCGGACGGCGCCGAGCGGTTCATCCCAGCGCCGCTTCCGTACGCGAAGACGGCCGGCATCCGGGAGATGGCGGTCCGCGCGTTCCGCGCGCTGGAGGGCTACGGAATGGGGCGCGTGGATTTCTTGCTCGACAAACGGACGGGGAAGGTCTATTTCAATGAGGTGAACACCATCCCGGGCTTTACCGCCTCCAGCATGTACCCGGAACTGTGGAAGGCAGCCGGCGTTCCGACGCCCAGGCTGGTGGAGCTTTTGATCGATTTGGCGATCCGTCGCTCCGGCCGGCGGCGCCGCCTGAGGGTGAAGCCGTGATCGTTCGCTTTCCGAGCCGCGAACTTTTGGGGCCGCGCGGCGTACTACCTTAGGAGACTGGGTGGCTAAACGAAACATCGCTCAGTGGGAGGGATTGTGGCGCGATTCGTGCCGCAAGGCCTACCGTTTCGCCTACCGCCTATCGGGAAACGAACAGGATGCCCAAGACATGGCCCAGGAAGCTTTCGCTCGAGCCTTCGATCATTGGGATCGCTACGATGGAGAGCGCCCTTTTGAGGCCTGGCTTTTCGAGATCCTGCGCAACGTCTTCCTCGATTCCCTGCGGCGCGGGCAACGTCGTCCGACCGTCGGCCTCGACGGGTTTTCTTCTTCGGCGGATGGGGATGGCGCCTCCAGCAGAGCCGAGCGCCTTGCCGACGGGGAAGAGCAGCCTCTTGAGTCTTTATCGCGGGAAGAGGAGGAGGGCATGATTCGCAAGGCCTTGGCCGAACTCCCCGAGCATTACCGCGCCGCCGTGGTGCTGCGCGACATCGAGGGTCTCTCCTACGAGGAGATCGGCAGGATTCTCTCTTGTCCGGCGGGGACCGTCCGCTCCCGCATCCACCAAGGCCGCCGTCTGATCGGCTTGGCCTTCGAGCGCGTTGACGATAAAAATCGAGCGATCTATGACTGAATTCACGCATCCAGACCCGGAGATTCTTTCCGCCCACCTCGACGGCGAACTTCCGCCGTCCGAGGAATCGTCCGTCAACAAGCATCTCGCCTCGTGCCCCGCGTGCCGCGAGGCGCTCCGTCGTTTTCATGACGTCAAGGCGGCGCTCGCGAGGACCACGCGCCCGGAGATGCCGGCGGCTTTAGCCCGGGCGGTCGAGAAGCGCCTGGGAAGAAATTCCGAGGCTCTCGATCCGGATCCTTTGCCCGCGCGGAATGGCGACAGGTCCTGGATGCCTTGGGCGGCCCTCGCCTTCGCGACGATGATCGTCGGGTTCTGGCTTCGCGGCTTCCTTTCCGTTCCCGGACATACGGTTCAAGGAGTCATCGCCCAGCGCGGGGGGCCTTCCGTCCTTCATGGTTCCGGCGCGCCCTCATCGGTCCAGGCCAAGAGTCCGCCCGATCTCCTATGCCGGTCAATCGAGTGGGGGCCCAACGGAGGCAAAGATCTGCCGATCTCCTGCCCGCCGGGGTATCTCAAGGAATCCACCGCGAAAAGCGATGAGCCCCCCGCTTTCCCGGCGATTTACCTAAAATCCGTCTCTCCCACGCCTCGCGCCTCGAACGAGGCGCAAGCCAAGAAGCCTTAGATCTCATCCAGGCCTTTTGGCCTTCTTTTTGTTAGGACAAAGGGCTCAGGCGGCCGCAGTTTTTTGGATTTACATAGTCCCCATGCTTGTCCAGTCCTTGCTGATGCTGGCTCTCCCGCTGAACACGGCGCATGCCCAATCCTCGATGGCCGATGCCTGGACCGCCGCGCGGGCGTTGGCGGCGTCAACGAGAGGTGATCGTGCTTGGGGCCGCTCCGTCAATCGGCGGCCCGACGGCGCGATCAGAAGCGATGAGCGCGTCTCCAGGAGGATCGACGCCATCGTCGCCGAACACCTCTCCGCCGGCGGTCCCGGCGCCGTCGTCGGCGTCGTCAGGGACGGGAAGATCTTGTTCCGGCAGGGTTACGGCTACGCCGACATTGCCCGGAAGACGCCGTTGACGTCGGGCATGCGTTTCGACCTGGCCTCCGTTTCAAAGCAATTCACGGCGATGGCCGTCATGATCTTGGCCGAGCGCGGGGAGGTGGCCCTCGGTCGGCCGGCGGGCGACTACCTCCCGGAATTTTCCGAAGCGCTTGATCCGAGAGCCCGCTCGATCCGCGTCGTGGATTTGCTGCATATGGTCGAGGGCCTGGCTGATTACACCGAGTTGGGAGGAGGCGTGGACTATCACCACATGACGAACGAAGACGCGGCCAGGATCATGCTCGCCGAGCCGCTCCTCTTCGCGCCTCGCACGCGATATCACTATTCGAATACCGCCTACAATATGCTCGGTCTCCTGGTCAAAAGGGTTTCGGGCGTCGGCCTGGGCGAGTTCCTGAGAACGAATGTTTTTAGGCCCCTCGGCATGTTCCACTCCGTTGTTCTGGATCATCTCGGGCAGGTCATTCCCGGGCGGGCCGACGGCTATGCCAAGAAAAATGGCGCCTTCGAGCCCGCTCGCAACGACACGGAACAACTCGTCGGCGACGGGAATCTATTCTCGACGGTGGACGATCTCCTGCGGTGGGACCAGGCGTTGTTTGACCGTCCTCCCGTCTCGCCGGCGATGCTCGCTCGCGCCTGGACGAGTGGACGGTTGGCCGATGGGACCGCCACCCATTACGGTTTCGGCTGGGAGATCTCTCAGCAGGGGCGCGTCGTGTCCCACGAGGGGGGATGGATCGGCACTTGCACCTATAATCGCCTTGATCGCGAAAAAAAGCTCGCCGTCGTGGTCCTATCCAACGACGAGGGATTCCCTTCGGACGCCGTCGGCGACAGGATCGCCGAACTCTGGCGCTAAGCAGTCCGATGCTTGCGGCGGCCCTCGGCAAAGGAAGCCGCCGCCGAGCCTTTCGATTAAATTGACTTCCGGCGAGGACGACGATATAATAAAAATGAGTTGTCGGCGGTATTTTTAGCCGGAGGAGAAAGTCATGCTGACTATGACGGAGCGCGCGGTTCAAAAAGTTCAGAGTTTTATGGCGGCCGAGGCGGACGCCAAGGGGAAAAGCCTTCGCGTGAGCCTGAGGCCCTCTGGCTGCGCGGGCTACGAGTACCTTCTCGGCTTCGACGTCAAAAAGGACGGCGACGTGGTGCTGCCGCAATCGGGGTTCGATGTCCTGGTGGACCCGCAAAGCCACGAGCTTATCTCGGAAGCGACGATCGATTTCGAGGACGGCTCGATGGGTTCCGGCTTTAAGATCAGCAACCCCAAGGAGCGCGGTTCCTGCGGTTGCGGCAAGTCCAAGCAATTTTAACGGCGAGCTTTCGGCGTTCAGGCCGTTCGATGCGCGCCGAACGCCGACTGTGGGAAACTGGCACCATGGTGACATTGACAGAGCGGGCGGCCAAGAAGGTCCTTGCCTTGGCGGAGGGCCGCGGATGCGTCCGGCCCGTCTTGCGCGTTAGAGTCGGGGCCGGCGGGTGCTCCGGCATGAGTTATCAATTCGAGGTCGAAGAGGACGTCCGGCCGGAGGATCTCGTCTCCGAAACCGAGGGGGTTCGCGCCGCCGTCGATCCTCGATCCGATTTCTTCATTGGCGGCTCGGTCGTGGATTATGAGGAAAGCCTGATGAAATCGGGTTTCAAAGTCACGAATCCCCTCGCCAAGAGTTCCTGCTCCTGCGGCGCCTCCTTTAACGTTTAAATGCCGCAACGCGGCGCCGGGTTGCGCCTCCCCGCGCCGCAGATTCCCAAGCCGCCTTTCGGCCGCAAGCGCCATCCCTTCTTCATGTACGGGATGATCCGTTCTCAAGGCGAGGCGATCCGGCGGACTTTGCGTCCCATCGTTTCGCTTGAGGACAGGCTGCCCGAGCCCCCGCCGCGCGGCAAGACGATCCTGACGGGGATGGGGACATCATTTCATGCCGCCCTCGCGGCGGCGCGGGCGTTCAACGCCGTGCTGGGAGGCGACCGCGAGGCTCAAGCCGTGGCGGCCTTCGACCTCTGGGAAAATCCCGGCCTCGTCTCGGGGGTTTCGCTTGCGATCGCTTATTCGGAGTCCGCAACCACATGGATGACGCTGAGAGCCCTGGAGGCGTTTCATGGCCGCCGGATTCCGTCGATCCTGATCACCGCGGCGAAATCGGCGCCGGCGGCCAGGCGGCTGGCTCGAGTCCTGCCGACAAGCGGGGCGCGCGAATCCTCCTGGACGCACACGGCCAGCATGACGGCGGCTCTCGCCGCGAGCTATGCCCTGATCGCCCGATGGGCCGGCCGGGGAATCGCGGCGTTCGACCATCTCGCGCGGCTCCCCGTGGCTGTCGATGAGGCGGTGCGGGGTTTTGAGCGGCCGATGAAAGAGGCCGCGTCAGGTTTCCGGGGGGCGACCAAGGCCGTGCTGCTGGGGTCCTCTTTCGGAGAGCCGGTCGCCCGCGAGGGAGCCTTGAAGCTGCGCGAGGCGGCGGGTCTCGGCGTCGCCACATGCGGCATCGAGGAGTTTTTGCACGGCTTTCTCCCGTCGGTGGACGCTCGGACCGTCGTGATGGCCGTCGCTGAGAGCCGCGCCCAACTCCTGCGCGCCCGTCAGGCCCTCGCCGCCGCGCGGCGGGTGCGGGCGCCAACCCTGCTCTTCGACGGGACGGGCGAGAGCGGACTCCGGGGGCCTCTGGAGCTCTCTTTGCCCGCCGTTTATGCGCCGTTTTCGGCGGCGGCGCACGTGGTTCCCTTTCAATGGCTTGCCTATTGGCTCGCCGTGGGCAAGGGGCGCAACCCGGACGTGATGGCGTTGGACCGCGGGCCGTACTTCGCGGCGCGCTCCTCCTTCGGGATTTAACTGATCTCTTCCAAAACGACGCGGCCGTAGCGGCCGGTGGCTGGGAAGGGTTCCTTGTTGAGTCGGGGCTTCGTCTTCTCGATCAAGGCGCTCGCGATGTCGCGAAGGTCGTCGACGCTCTCGATGTCCGCGTAGGTCACATAGTCGAAGTAGACGTCCTTCGCGCTCGCGAAGAGATCGTCCTTCGTCGGAGCGAGCTCCCCCTTCAGGTGTTTCTCCAGGGCGTCAAAAACGGTCTGCGGCGAGGCCAGCCCCACGAAAAGAACGACGCCCTCTCCTTGGGGAGTGAAAGTCACGAACTCGTAGACGCCGGGCTTCTGCGGGGCGTGGTTCATGAGGGCGTCCGGTTTGAAGCGAAAGCATCGCTCGGACATCGCGATCTTGAAAGTCTTGGCGGCGGCCATGTCATTTCCTCCTTGTGCCGTCGGCGGACGGGGCTTGCCATAGGGCCCGGCCTACGAAGAAGGGCCCCATTTTCTCGATGTAGCGCGAGGTCTGGATGGTCTTTCTCATCGCGGCGACAAGGGCCGAGAGGGGATGGAGCGCCGCGCCGACAATGCCGATCGTAAAATCGTTGTCGTGCTTGTCGAGGCCCGCCGAGGCAAGACGGATGTCCGAGGCGAAGCCGGATTCGCCGAATTGGCGGCCAAGCGCTCCATGCTCCCGCAGGACCTGCCCTTGCTCCTGCGGCGAAAGCCGGGAGAAGGCGCCCGTCCGGCGCAGCGGATACCAGAGAGCCCAGGGCGTTCGAGGGTCGAGAACGATCCGGGGCGCGCGGGCGAGGAGGTGGTCCTGGAGATCGGGCTCGTAGCCCGTGGAATAGGTGCGTCCCAGCATCGCGAACTCGGGCTTCGCGCCGAGCTTGGAAAACGGCGGCCGGCCGAGGAGCCGGCGCAGCGGGCCCGCGAAAAATTCCGGGTCCTCGCTCATCGCGAGAAGCCCTACGCCCCGCGGGTCGTTGAGCTCGGCGTAGAGGACTCCCTGGACTCCGGACCTTTTCAAGGCAGGGACCAGCGGTCCGGCGTCCGTGCAGCCGCCGAAGGCCTGTAGGGAGATGAAGAGCCGGCGATTCAGAGATTGCGGCGCGCCGCCTCGAGGCGCGCCCTTCTCGCTCAAGTCAAGAGCCGTCGGGGCGGGAGGCGCCGAAGGCTCGGAAGCGGCCGAATCGGGCGTCAAATCAGCGCTGGTAGGTCCCGATGAGCTGGGCTTCGGCGAGAATATGCCCCTTCATCGCTTTCATCAGGGCCGACTTCGTCAGGCGCGGAGACGACAGCGCCTCGTCGAGAGCGTAAAGCTTGAAGAAATAGCGGTGCGGGAGTCCCGGAGGAGGCAGGGGGCCGCCGTAGCCGATGCGGTTGCAAGGGAATTGGGAGTTGCCCTCGACGCCCCAGGCCAGCCCCTGCAAGGCTCCATCCGGCAGCTTCTCCTTGGACCTTGAGGCGTTCTCCGGAAGCCCCGAAGTCTTGGCGGGGATATTGTAAAGGACCCAGTGAATCCAGGTTCCCATCGGGGCGTCGGGGTCGTCGACGATGAGGGCGAGGCTTTTCGCCTTCGAAGGGACTCCGGACCAGGCGAGCGGCGGAGAGACGTCGTCTCCCTCGCCGGTGAACTTTTTGGGGATCGGTTGGGCGTCTTGGAACGCGGTGCTCGTTAGATTCATGGGTGGTCGGACCTTCCTAGGAGGAGATGTTCTGGCCTCGACGGCGCGAAGGCAGAGAAAGGAGACGGCGGCGATGACGGCGGCCGGCAAGGCTTTTTTCATGAGACGCATTGAACTAAATTCCCGGCCTCCGGGAAAACAAGGCGATGGCGTTGTCCATCGCGGCGCGCGCCAGCTCCTCAAGCGGGAGGCCCAGCGTTTCCGCGAGTCTCGCGGCGATCTCGGGAATGGCGCGCGGCTCGTTTCTTTGGCCGCGGCTCGACTGGGGAGGAAGAAAGGGGGAATCGGTTTCCAAGACAAGAACCGACGGCCCCGCCGCCTTGAGGGCCGCGCGCAGCCCCTCGTTTTTGGGATAGGTGACCGGGCCGTCGACGCCGAGCGCGAAGCCGAGCCCGGCGAGCTCCACGGCCTGATCGGCGTTGCCGGTGAAGCAATGAACGACTCCCCAGAATCCTCCTCTTTCGGGGCGCGAGGGGTAGAGATTCCGGAGGGCGGCGAGGGCGTCCGGGAAAGCCTCCCGGCAGTGGATGACCGCGGGCTTCTCGATCGCGCGGGCGGCGTCGAGGAGCCTTTCGAAGACCGGCAATTGGATCTCTCGGGGGGCCGAGCCCTTGGCATAGTCAAGTCCGATTTCGCCCACGGCGACGACCTCCGGAAGCTTGGCATGGGATTTGAGATCATCGAGAAGCTCCGTTGAAAAATCGGCGGCATGGTAGGGATGCAGCCCAAGGGCGCAGGCAAACGTGACGCCGTCGTGCGGCTGGCGGCAGAGCTTGAGAGCCAGATCCCACTCGGCGGGGCCATCCGCGATCTCGGCGATGCGCGTCACGCCCGCCTCCCGGGCGCGCCGGACAACCTCGGCTCTGTCGGAGGAGAATCTCTCGTCCGCGAGATGGGCGTGGGTATCGAAATATTCCATCGAGAGGAGAGCCGAGCCCGCGACAGCCGCCGCTGCCGCTGTGGCCGCCGCCGCGTAAATATTAGAATTTACGGAACCATGATTCGCGTCCAGTGCCCGGCGAAGATCAACCTCTTTCTTGAAATCACCGGCCGTCGCAAGGACGGCTACCATAATCTCGCCTCGTTGATGGGCAAGATCAATCTCTACGACGTGCTGGAGTTCGCCGTCGGGGAGGACGGCCAGGCGTCGCTTGAGATCGAAAGAAAGGAGGGGGGCGTCCCTCTCTCGGCCGGCCCCGACAATCTTGTCCTAAGGGCCATCGAGGCTTTTCGAGAGGCCTTCGGCGTCGCGCGCGGCGTGCGCGCCAAGCTCATCAAGCGCATTCCGGTAGGAGCGGGGCTCGGCGGCGGCTCCTCGGACGCGGGCGGGACCTTGGCGGGCCTGGTGAAGCTGTTCCGCATGAAGCTCGACGCCGCCGGACGCAAGACGTTGGCCGCGGTCGCGAAATCGCTCGGCGCCGATGTGCCTTTTTTTCTTCATCCCTCGCCGTGGTGCCTGGCTCGCGGTATCGGCGAGAAGCTCAAGCCCGTCGCGTTCAAGGATCACCTTCCCTATTTGATCGTGGTCTATCCGGGATTTCCCGTCTCGACGTCCGAGGCGTACAAGAATCTCGCGCTTCCCCGCCGGGCCGACGTGTTGACAAGGCTTGGCCAGCTTGATAGACTGATAAACCGCCTCAAACGGGGGGAACCCCTCGACGCGTGGAAGGATCTTCTCTTCAACCGGCTGGAGGAATCGTCGTTGCCCGCTCTCGACAAGGTGTCATGGATGCGTTCCCTGTTGGGCCGCTTGGGCCTGCGCGGAGTTAGGATGTCCGGCTCCGGGTCCACGGCTTTCGGCTTCGTCCATTCGCGAGCGGCCGGCGAGATCTGCTTAAAGAAGATCAAAGCTTATTCTTGGGAAGCGCACGTGACATCTTTTTGCGCGTAAACAGCATCGATCGACAGCGCTGAGGTTCCGCCATGGAAATCACGGAGATTCGGGTCCACCTGAGGGGAGAGGACAAGCTTAAGGCCTTCGCCACCGTCACCTTCGACGCCTGTTTCGTCGTTCGGAACTTGAAGATCATCTCGGGCGCGAAGGGGCTGATTTTGTGCATGCCGTCCCGCAAGCAGCCGGACGGCACCTACCGCGACATCGCGCACCCGATCAATCCGGAGTTTCGCAAGGTCCTCGAGGACCGGATCTTCGCGACTTATGAGGAAGAGATCAGGCGCCAGGGCCCGGTCCCTATTTCCCGGTCTTCATCCGACGACGACGGGGAATAGCCCAGTTTGTCGCCGAGCGCGCCCCATGCGGCCGAGTAACGCCGCTTTACGGGCCATGTGGACACTCGAATGCCACCTGGAAATGGCCTTAAACTAAAGCCGCTGGAGAATTTTCGTAGCCCATGAGAAGGGCGCCTTCGCCTGGGTCGAGCGGAATAAAACGCGGCGGAATCGGCAATTGACACGGCCCATCCTTCATGCTATTTTGATTATATAATCAATTAGCGACGTCATGTCCAACAATCAAGAACTCGTCTTTAAGATCAAGGCGGACTTCCTCAAGGCGCTCGCGCACCCTGTCCGACTCCAGATCATCGAGCGCCTGAAGAACAAGGAAGCTTCCGTCGGCGAGATGGTCAAGGAACTGGGCGTCGAACAGTCAGGCCTTTCGAAGCATCTGGCCATCCTGCGCCAAGCCGGCATCCTGACCTCGCGCCAGGAGAAGGTCACCGTCTATTATTCGGTCCGGGACAAGGACATCTTCCATGTGCTCCGCCCGATCGCGGAGATCCTGCGAAAGAAGCTCAGCGAGACGAATGAGATGCTCGCGCGCCTGGGGAAGCCGTGAATATTTTTTTGCCGTCAATATGAATAAATAATCCTATAAGCATAAAGTAGAGCGTCTTCGAGCCCGGACGGAGGCTCTGTCCGGGGCGGCGGCGACGGCCCGTCGTTCGCTTCGATCCGGAGGAGCGCCGCTGACATGCACAAGCAAATGGAAAAAACGATGGACGTCGTTGTGACCAGCAAGGAAGTTCTCCAGATTCTCGGGATCAGAAAGGGAACATTGATCTCCTTGGAGAAGGCCGCCAAGGTGCGTCATGTCGCGGGCCGCTCCGGCTACACCGACGAGGAATTCAAGCGCCTGGTGGCCAGGCTCCGGCGGATATTAGCGCGTTAAGATTGCCCGTCCGCATGCCGCAACGGGCGCTTGTTCTCCTAGGCCCCGTCCCGCCAAGATTCCGTCTGTCGTGGAGCTTCGCCCGGGGCCTCAGGAGCCGCCCAAAAGCGTCACGATCTTGCTCGGCGCGTTGGAGCCTTTGATGATGCGCAGGCGCTTGGGATCGATGCCGAGGTGCCGGCCGAGCAGGGCGAGCACGGATTGATTGGCGCGGCCCTGCTTCGGTTTGGCGCGCACCCGGGCCGAAAAGGCGTTGGGCCCTACGCAGACGAGCAGGTCGCGCTTGTCCCCGGCGCGCACCTTAACGCGCCACAGCGTCGCGGCCATTCTCCGTTCCCTCGCCCCTTTCATTCGATGCCTTCTGGACGCGGCTTTCCTTAAGCTTTCCGAGAGGCCTCAGCATCCCGTCCAAGATGGTGACGGGATGCGGCGGGCAGCCCGGGATGAAGAGATCGACGGGCACAACCGAGGCGGCCCCGCCCAGGTGGTCCTCCGAGCCGATGAACGGCCCGCCGCTGATGCCGCAGGCGCCGACGGCGATGACGATGCGCGGAGGCGGGACGGCTTCGTAGGCGATGCGCAGCGCCGCGCTCATGTTCCGCGTCACCGGCCCGGTGACCACGAGCCCGTCCGCGTGGCGCGGCGAGGCCACGAACTGAATGCCGAAGCGCCCCAGGTCGAAGACGACGTTGCCGAGCGCCGTCAGTTCCGCCTCGCAGGCGCTGCAGCCGCCCGCGCTCACCTGGCGCAGCTTGAGGGAGCGTCCGAAGAGGCGGCGCATCTCCTCTCCCAGGGACTCGGCCAGCCTGGCCTCGTCCGAGGTCACCAGCAGGTCCTCGCGTCGTCCGGCCGCCAATCGGTGGTCCTTGGTGAAGGCGACGGCACCCTCGGGACAGGCCGCCGTGCACTCGGCGCAAAAGAGGCAGCGGCCCAGGTCGAGGGCGAGAAGGCCCTTCTTATCGCCGGGTTGGCGCCGCTCGATCGCCCCCGTGGGACAGGCGTCGATGCAGGCCGCGCAGCCTGCGGCGCAAAGCTCGGGCCTGAGGGCCGGCCGTCCCCGGAAGCGTTCCGGAAGGCCGGGGTCCTCGCCGGGGAACCGCGATGTCCGGTAGCCTTGCTTGATTCGGTTCTTGAGGATGTCGATCATTGGCGTTGGTCCGTGCTATAAGTCATGCCCGGCGTAAGAGAGATTGAAGCTTTTGTTGCACAGAGGGAAATCCGATATCTCGCCTCCGCGCAGAGCCATGGCGACGCCGACCCAGTTGTGGAACGACGGATCGATCACATGGTACCACTCGCATTTTCCGTCGCGGCCGGTCTTGGCGATATGGCAGACCTCGCCTCGCCACCCCTCGATAAGGGAGACCGCGAGCTGATGAGCCGCGGGAGCGCCTCGGGGGACGGCGATCTTTCCCTCCGGAAGATGTTCGAGGAGACCTCGCAAAAATTCGAGGGACCGCTGCGCTTCCAGGAACCGCACCATCGCGCGGGCGAACGCGTCGCCGGAATCCAGCTTCATGACGGGGATATGCCGGAAGCGGTAGAAACCGAAAGGATGGTCCTGCCGGACGTCCCGGTCGGCCCCGGCCGCCCTGGCGCAAACTCCGACCAGGCCCAAATCGTCGCAAACCTTTAAGGAAACGGCGCCGGTGTCCTCCAGGCGCGAGATCACGGAGGGCTCGCCGAAGAACATGTCTCCGACTTCCTGGACCTCGACGATGGAGCGCTTGACGGTCGCGATCATCTGCGACCGCATCTCGTCGGGCAAGTCGAAGGCCACGCCGCCCGGCTTGAGGATTCCCTTGCCGTAGCGGTTCCCGGAAACGAGCATCAGCATATTGAGAAAATCGCCGCGCATGCGCCCGAAATACGCCGTCGCGGGCAGGTAGCCGACGTCGTTGCTGATCGCGCCGATGTCCCCGATATGGTTGGCGAGCCGCTCCGCCTCCAGGACGACGGCGCGGATCGCTTCGGCCCTCAAGCTGGGGGCGCATCCCTCCAGAGCCTCCCAGACCGCGCAATGGGCCCAGGCGTGCGCGACGGCGGTGTCGCCGCAGATCGACTCGGCCACCGCCAAGGTGCGCCGGTCCGGGCCGGCGCTCAGCAGGCGCTGGGCGCCGCGATGCTGGTAGCCGAGCTGTATCTCCAAGTGGTGCACTGTCTCGCCGTGGCATTGGAAGCGGAAATGCCCGGGCTCGATGATGCCGGCGTGGATCGGGCCCACCGCCACCTCGTGGACCTCGGCGCCCTCCTCTTGGAAGAACGCGACCTTGTCAGGCGGCGCGAGGCGCACGGGCTTGAGCCAGGGATGCCCTTCCGGCAGAACGCCGCAGTTCTCGTAGATCTCGCGCTCGAAGAGATGCGCCTGGGCCCAATCGAGCGTCAGGGCAGGGTAGCGCGCCGCGGGCTGGGACGCCGCCAAGAACAGCTTGCCGCCGGCATCGTCGGCCAGCACGGCGAGAAGGCCGCCTGCCGTCCGATCGTTCTTGACGTCGCAGACCAAGGCGCAGAGGCGGTGGCCCGCCGCGGCCATCTTGAGGACGGCCGAGCGGAGCTCCTCGACCGGCACGATCGGGACCTTGGAGAAGTCGACGGCCTCCCCGTTGCGGATCGAGGCGAAACGCGATGCCGGGCTCATGACGCGCCCCCGTTGAGCATCTTGGCCGCGTTGCTCAAGGCCGTGGTCAGCCAGCCCGGCAGCCACAAGCCGAAGAAAACGATGGCCCCCATGAAGGCGAGCGGAGCCGCGATCATGAGCGGGGAGTCCCCCTGCGCGGAGGGCTTGGAGTCGTTGTTTGGCGGGAGCCCATAGACCACGGATAGGACGGTCGCAGCCATGCCGATGAAGATGACGGCGAGCAAGCCGATGAAGCCAAGAGCGACTCCGGACCGGTGGCCGTCGACGGACGCGCGCAGGATGGAGAACTCGCTGACGAACGGGGCGAACGGAGGCGAGCCCGTGATGGCGACGAAGCCGAGAAGAAAAAGCGCCGCCGAGACCGGCGCTCGGCGCAGCGCTCCGTGGGCATGGTCCATGGTCTTGCCGCCGAAGGCGCGGTGGATGTTTCCCGCCGAGAGGAACAGAACGCCTTTCGTCAGGCCGTTGTTGATCATATGCAGCAGCGCCGCGAAGCTCCCCGCCGGGCCAAGTCCCACGCCGAGGGCGAGAATGCCCATGTGCTCCACGCTGGAATAGGCCAGCATCCGCTTGAAGTCGCGCTGTCCGATGATGAAGGCGGCGGCGGTCGCCATGGAGAGAAGCCCCATCATGACGAGCAGGCTCTGGGCGAAGGCCGAAAGCCCGGCGGCGGCGCAGACCTGGAACGCGCGAAGTATGCCCAGGAAAGGGCAGGCCGTGATGACGCCCGCCAGGATCGCTCCGGCCACGCCCGGGGATTCGCCATAGGCGTCCGGCTTCCAGGAGTGGAGCGGAGCCAAGCCCATCTTCGTGCCGTAGCCGACCAGCAGGAAGATGAAGGCTCCCTTGAGCCACGGCAGCGACAACGTTCCCGCCCGGGAGAGGAGGGAGTCGAGGAGCAGGGGATCGCCGCGCCCATCGAAGGGGATCGCGGCGAGAGCCAGGAAGAAGGTCCCCAGCAACGCCAGGCCGATGCCGAGGGAACCCATCATCAAATACTTCCAGGTGGCCTCCAGGGATCTCTCGTTATGGTTGAAATGGACAAGAGGCGCGGCCGCCAGCGTCGCCGCCTCCATGCCGATCCACAGAAGTCCCATGTGCCGACTCACGGCAACGAGGCTCACGGAGGCCAGGATGAAGGAAAGGCAGGCCGTGAAGAGGCGGTTCGATCGCTCCTTGCGCAAGCGCAGATACTCCAGGCAGTAGACGGAGCAGACGAGGAACATCGCGCTCGCGAGGCTCAGGACGAGCAAGCCCAGCTCGTCGATTCGGAGCCAGCCGTTCATGGCGGGCCCCGGCAACATCCTCCAGCACGCTGCGACAATCGAGGCGTGGATCGTGCAGCCGAGAGGGAGAAGCCACGGCCGCCATTCGTCGCTGTCCACGGCGAGGGCCAGCAGCCCGACGAGGAGAGGAACGCCGATCAGGAGAAGGTAGATCATGCTGTTGAGGTTGCCATCAATAGTCGCTCAAGCGCGTCAGCTTCTCCGTGCTGATGGAGTCGAAGGCGCGCGCGATGTGATTGATGATGATTCCCATCACGAACACGGCGACGAAGACGTCGAGGAGCACGCCCATCTCGATAAGCCACGGCGCCTCGTAGGCGATGGCGAGGCCGAAGAGGTAGATGCCGTTCTCGAAGACGAGGTAGCCGATGACCTGGGTGATCGCCTTGATCCGGCTGATCATCATCAGCATGCCCATCATGACCGTCGCCAAGGACACCGGTATCATCAGGCTCGTCCGGAGCCCCGCGGGCACCGGGAGCCGTTCGGCGAGCGCGAAGGACACCCCGATGAGGACCGCGCCGATCAAGAGCGACGGGGCGTAGCCGATCATCGGCTCTATCTCGCGCCGGATCTTCACTTCGCGGATGGCGTAGAGCAACACCCGCGGGATCACGAAGCCCTTGAGGAGGAACATGCCGGCCGCCAGGAAGAGGCCCCGGAGACGGAAGCCCTCCGCGCGGACGGTCAGGGGCAGCGCGCCCAGGCACATCCCTTGCAGGGCCACGATCTTGATGCAGCCCGTCAAGGAGGATGAGCCGAGCAGGTAGAGGCTCAGGAACACGATGAAGGCGAGCAGCAGTTGAGAGAATGGCTCCATGGTCTTATCTCAGGGTGAGGATGAGCCCGAAGGTCGCCGCACAGATCGCGGCGACCAGGAGCTGGGGCACTCGGATCAGCCGCAGTCGCGCCATGCTCGACTCGACCAAGCCGATGACGACCGCCGTCGCGGCCAGCCCCAGGACCAGCGAGCCGACGGGCCCCGCGGCGGGCCAATCGGGCAGGACCAGCCGCACCAAGAGGCTGGCCATGAGCGCGAGCCGCAAGCCCGCTCCATGAAGGATGAAGGCAAGGTCGGGACCGCCGTGGTCCAGGACCATCACTTCGTGAATCATGGTGAGCTCCAGGTGCGTGTTCGGGTCGTCGACCGGTATCCGGGAGTTTTCCGCCAGGAGCACGACGAAGAGGCTGCCCAAGGCCAGGACGGTGCTGGCCGCGGCTTGCGGGCCGCCGTGGGGAGAGAACATCCGCGCCAAGGAGAGTGCGCCGGACCGGTAGGCCAAGCTCGCGAAGGCCAGGATCAGCGCCGGTTCGGCGAGGCTTGAGAAAGCCGCTTCGCGGCTGGCGCCCATGCCCTCAAAGCTCGATCCCGTGTCCAGGGCCGCGGTCGCCGTGACGAAACGGCCGAGCGCGAGCAAGTAGGCGAAGAGGATCGCGTCGCCGTTGAAGGAGATGAGCGGCTCTCCGGCCAGGGGAACGAAGGACGAGGCGGCGAGGACGGCGGCCAGCGCCGCGACGGGGCCGAGCCGGAACATCCAGGTCGTGGTCGTGCTGTAGACGGCTCCCTTGCCCAGGAGTTTGAGCGTGTCGTAGAGAGGCTGCAGGACCGGCGGGCCTTTGCGACCGGCGACGGCGGCCTTCGTCTTCGTGATGAGGCCGAGCATGACGGGCGGCGCGAAGACGAGGATCAGGAGGTAGGACGCCACGAGCTTTAAAGTTTCCATAGAAGGGTGATCACGAGGAAGGCCGAGACGTAGAGGAGATAGAGCTGGAGCCGCCCGTACTGGAGTCGGCGCGGCGCCGAGAGCCACTCCTCGAATTTCGCCGTCAGGACCGGGAGCCAACGCTCCAGCGCCGGGTCGGGCGTCCTGCTTTCGAATGAAGCCTTGACCGGCCAATAGCCGAGCGGCGGACGGATCTCCTCTCGAGTCGCCAGTGCCGCCGCGAAGACCCTCGTCAGCGGCATGGGATAGGAGGATCCCGTATATTGCATCCGCGCCGTGGGCGCGGTGAAGCCGCAGCTCCAGGTCGGCCCCAGCCCGACCTTGCGCCGCCGCAGGAGCGCGCCCCGAAACAGCCACAAAAGCGCGCTCAAGGCGCAGACCCCGGCGCCGAGCAGCCCGATGGCTCCGAGAAGGCGCGACCACTCGTCAAGGCTTGCCGAGACGGCGGGCCTCGCTTGCCCGGCCACGTCGCCGGCGGCCGCGAAGGCCACATGGAGCGCCGGCGACGGAAACAAGCCGATCCCGACGCAAAGCGCGGCCAGAAGCGCCATCGGGCCGAGCATGATCCAAGAGGGCTCGCGGGCGTCCCGCGCCGCCTCGGAGCGCGGCTGGCCGAGGCAGGTCAGGCCGTAGTACTTGGAAAACGCCGCCACGGCGAAGGCGCCGACGAGGGCCAGGGCCGCGGCGGCCAGGGCGGAGAAGAGCATCCCATGGCCGGGGTCCGGCCGCAGCAACCAGTTGTAGATCAGCCATTCTCCCGTGAAGCCGTTGAGCGGGGGCAGGCCGCAGATGGCCGCGGCGCCGACCGCCGTCAGACCGCAAGTCCATGGCAGGCGCTTCTGCAGCCCGCCGCAGGCCTCGATATCTCTCGTGCCGACGGCCTGGTAGACGGCGCCGGCCGAAAGAAACAAGAGCGATTTGAACAGACCGTGGTTGAGCGTGTGGAGTATCGCTCCGGCGAAGCCGAGCAAAGCCAGGGAAGGATGATGCTTGGCCAAGCCGTAACACCCGAGGCCGGCCCCGGTGAGGATGATGCCGATGTTTTCGATGCTGCTGTAGGCGAGCAACCGCTTGAAGTCGCGCTGCGCCATCGCGAAGGTGATGCCGAAGACGGCGGTGATGAGGCCCAGAGCGACGAGGAAGAACGCCGCCTCAATCGAGACCGGGCCCAAGAGGGAGAGCAGCCGGAGCAGGCCGTAGAGGCCCATCTCGATCATCACGCCCGACATGGCCGCCGAGGCGTGGCTCGGGGCGGCGGGGTGGGCCTCCTGGAGCCAGATATGCAGCGGCATGAAACCCGCCTTCATGCCGAAGCCGACCAACGCGAGCAGAAAGACCGCCACGCGCTCGGCGGCGCTCAGCGCCGGGGCCGCCGCGAAGGCGCTGAACTCCAGGGATCCCGCGTTCCTTCCCAAGAGCGCGAAAAGCGCGAGCAGGAAGAGCGAGCCGACGTGGGTGCATATTAGGTAGAGGAGCCCGGCCTTTCGGACCTCGGGTTTTCCATGCTCGCAGGAGACCAGGCCGAAAGCGGCCAAGGCCATCGTCTCCCAGGCGATCATGAACAAAAAAGCGTTGCGGGCGGCTACAAGAAGGGCCATCGCGCCCAGCAAGACGAGAAAGAAAAAGCGGACGGGAGTCGCGGGAATGTGGCCGTGCGAGCCCGCGAGGTAGCCCTCGCCGTAAAGGCCGGCGCAGCAGCCGACGACCAGGACGAGCAGAAGAAAGCAGGCGGACAAGGAGTCCATGCCGACATGGAATGCGGCGCCGGGCACAGGCCAAGACCAGAGAAGATCGGATACCCTTTGCCCCGCGATCGTCCGCCAAGCGAGCGTCCCTCCGGCGATGGCCGCAGCCGCCAGGCCGGCGATCACCGCGCTCCTCGCCCAACGATCATGACGCGACGCGAGGCTCGACAGGAGAGCGGCGCCGCCGAGAGCGAGGACGGCGCCCAAGAGCAGGATCATCCGATCTGGCTTAAGCGAGCGAGCAGCTCGGGCGCCGTCGCGGCCTTGCCGAGCAGCCGCCGAAAGTCGGCGTCATTGAGAGCGGCGGCGACCTTCGCCAGGATGGCCAGATGGGCTCGTATCGTGGGGCTGACCAAGGTCCAGACGATCTGGACGGGGGGATCGCCGCCCTCATTGAAAGACACCGTGTTTTTCAAGAAGCATAAGGTCAGGATCGGGCGATCGACGCCGAAGATCAGGGGGCTGCGGGCGTGAGGGAGGGCGATGCCGTCGACGAGGGTCGATCCCCTGTCCCCTCGGTCCCCAAGCGCCTGTGCCGCCAGAGCCTTGTCTCGGGGGCTTGCCAGCGGCAGGCGCTCCGCCACGGCCGCCAGGACGGCCTTCTTATCGGCGCCAGGGACGTCGTAGTGGATGTTGCCTTCCAATAGGAAATCAAGGCGGTAAGGGATGTCCCCGCTCTCCGGGAGCTGATAAAGGGCCGCCACCGGAATCTTGCGGCGATTGGCCCATTCCAGAAGATCAACCCGGTTGAACCGGTAGCGGCCGTTGATCATGAACGCCGGGAGACCCTCATCCTTGATCCACCGCGCGATTCTCGACCCCGTAACCCCAAGCATCCTCGCGGCGTCGCCCAGGCTTAAATCCATGGCCGTCCTAGAGCTTCCATGCCAGCAATGCCAACAAGAACAACGCGACGGCCAGCATAGAGTACTGGAGCCTGCTTCTTTGCCGGCGCTTGAGCCACGCCAGCAGGCCCGCCGTGGCGGAGCCGGCGGGGATCAACAACCGGTCTAGGACGAGGTCGTCGGCGTGGCTCGAGAACCGGGATTCCGTCGGCCAGTAGCCCGCCGGAGCATGGAAGCGCGCGCGGATGCCCAGCACGGGCGCGAAGGCGCGCGTGAGCGGCTGGGAGTAAGACGAGGCGGTGTACTGCATCCGTGCCGTCGGCGCGGTGAAACCGCAGGCCCAGGTCGGGCCCATGGTGACCCGGCCCCCAAGCAAGAGGGATCGCGCGAACGCCAGCAGGGCGCCGATGACGATGACGCCGGCTCCGGCGAGACCGATCAGGCGGGCGTCGTTGAGGAAGCCGGCCAGCGCGGGACGGGCCGCATCCGGCGGCATGCCGCAGACGGCGGCGGCCGCCTGTTGCGCGAGGGAGAGCGCGGGCCCCGGCCAGCAACCGATGAAGACGCAGAGCGCGGCCAGCGCCGCCATCGGGACAGTCATCGCGGGTCCGGGGTCTTTCGCGATTTTAGCGGCTTCGGTCCTGGGGATGCCCAGGCAAAGGGCCCCATAGGCTTTCGTAAAACAAGCCACCGCCAGTCCGCCGATGAGCGCCAGCCCGCCGATGGAGACGGCGGCCAGCCGCGCCTCGCCGGCCCTCATGGCGGAGCTTGACGCCATGTACACCAGCCATTCGCTGACGAAACCGTTGAACGGCGGTATCCCCGAGATTGCCGCGGCGCCGATCAAAGAGAGCGCCGAGGTCCAGGGCATCAACTTCAGAAGCCCGCCGCCGGCCTCGATTTCCCGCGTTCCCAGCGCTTGATAGAAGGACCCGCTGCCGAGAAAGAGAAGCGACTTGAACAGGGCGTGGTTGAGAGTATGGAGGATCGCGCCCGCGAAACCGAGGAGCGCCAGCTCGGGCTTGTGATGCGAGAGCCCCAGGCAGCCCAGGCCCAGGCCCAGGGTGATGATCCCGATGTTCTCGACGCTGTGATAGGCGAGCAGGCGCTTCAAATCATGCTGCGCGAGCGCGGATAGGACGCCGCCGACGCCGGACACCGCTCCCGCAAGGACCAAAACGACGGCCCAGATATCCGGGACGGAGCGGAGAATCCAAATCAGCCGAAGAAAGCCGTAAATGCCGATCTTGATGACGATGCCCGACATGACGGCCGACACGTGGCTCGGCGCGGCAGGGTGCGCTTCCTGCAGCCAGATATGGAACGGGGTGATGCCGGCTTTCATGCCGAACCCGATCAAAGCGAGCAAGAGGAGCAGGGTGGATGATCCCGCGCTGGGGGGCATGACCGACCTGATCCCCCCAAAATCCAGAGTCCCCGCGGCGCGGCCCAAAATCGCGAAAAGGATTAGGAGGGCCAGAGTGGCGGTGTGCGTGCAGATAAAATAAAGATAGCCCGCGCGCCGCACTTCGGGATGCTCATCCTCGGCGATGACGAGAAAAAAGCTGGCCAATGCCATCAATTCCCAGGCGAACAGGAAGAGAATCGCGTTTTGAGCGCAGACGACCGCGACGAGGGACGCCGTCAATGTAAGGAACAACGGTCGTGCCGATTTGCTCTTGGAAAGCCCTTCGGAACGGCGGATGTAGGCCTCGCCGTAGATGCCGGACAAGAGGCTGACGATGAGCACCGTGAGCAGAAAGAACGTCGAGAGGCCGTCCAGGGACATGGAAAGACGCGCCCAGGGCAAGGGCCATCCTGCCGCGATTTTCGACGATCCGCCCCAAGCCGCGCTCCCAACGACCGCCGCAAGCCCGGACAGGCAGCCCATGATCAGGGACAGCATGGAGATCGCGGCGGCCATCTTGGGACGGCGAGCCGCCGAGGCCGAAACGAGCGCGCCGGCGAGCAGTATGGAGATGGACGCTATCAGCATGCCACGCCCAACTTCGTAACACGATAGCTTCTCATGGTCGAATCGGCGCGGACATTTCTAAAAAAGACTGTTGCTGCGAAGATATCCCATCGTAGCATTTGAGAAAAAGGGATACAATAGTTATAGGATAATATAATCATATATTAGCGTTGGCGACGCCCGCCTGCCCCGCGCCTGATGGGAAATGCGAAAATGGGAGGACGACCCCATGCCGCCAAGAAAGCCACGGGCCCGCAGCAAGAACCGCGAAGAATCCGCCACTACGCCCTCGGCTGATGGCCATAAGGCTGGGGCACGGGTCCCGCGCGGCGGGATCGCGCTTACTCCCGATCAGGAGCGCGCCCAGGAGGCGATCTTCGGTTGGCTCCGCGCGAAAAACAAGCAGGTCCTCACCCTGGGCGGCTTCGCGGGCACGGGCAAGACGACCGTCATCGCGGAGACGATCAACCGTTTCGAGGACCGCCCCTCGATCGGGTTCTGCTGCTTCACCGGCAAGGCCGCGGACGTCCTGCGCTCCAAGATCATGGCCGCCGAGGCGCTCCAAGGCGGGGACTACGTCGGCACCATCCACGGGCTCATCTACGAGCTCGACGAGGACGCGGGCCAAAAGACCCTCCGCTGGAGGAAGCGCGAGCGCATCCGGCCCGACCTTCTCGTCGTCGACGAAGCCTCCATGGTCTCCAACGACATCTGGAGCGACCTGTGCTCCTTCGGCGTCCCCATCCTCGCCGTGGGCGACCACGGCCAACTGCCGCCCGTGGGGGACCGATACAACCTCATGGAGAACCCCGACGTGCGCCTCGAGATCATCCACCGGCAGGCCCGGGAGAGCCCGATCGTGAGACTTTCGATGATGGCGCGGATCGACGGAAAAATCCCCGTCGGCGATTATGGGCCGGGGGTCCTCAAGACCCGCGACGCCGAGGACGCCCCGTGGAAGATGCCGCTTGGCAAGACGATGTTCTTGTGCGGGCGCAACCGCACGCGCATCGCGCTCAACGCGGAGATCAGGCGGCGGCTCGACATCGAGTCCGCCGGGCCCGTGGTGGGGGACAGGGTCATCTGCCTGCGCAACTCCCGCAAGCACAAGGTGTTCAACGGGATGCTGGGCTCCATCGAGTCCCTATCCCCCGCGGGCGAGACGTGCTGGTCGGCCGAGATCGCCATGGATTCCGACATCCGATTCCGCGGGCACATCCTCCGCGCGCAGTTCGGCCGCGACCGAACGCTGGACTTCGCGGAGGCCCAGGGCGGATGCCTGTTTGACTGGGGATACGCCCTGACCGTCCACAAGGCGCAGGGGAGCGAGGCTCCGCACGTCGTCCTGTTCGAGGAGCGGTTCAGACAGATGACGGACGACGAATGGCGGCGGTGGCTCTACACCGGCGTCACGCGCGCCTCGCGGGACCTCGTCATCGTCGGGTCCTGAAAACGGGCCAGGATGTCCGCGGCGCGGCCCTGTTCGGAGCGGAATCGTCAGCGGCTCGCGGCCGGCTCGATGCCCCAGCCGTCTAGAACGCGGCGGGCTTCGGCGGAGACTGTGGTGACGATGAACTTTCTGTCGCGCGGATCGAAGGAGTACGCGCTGCCATGGTCGGAGAGCAGGGCCGCGATCTGCGGCGCATAGGCCTTGGCCCTGAAGTGGACGAGGGCATTGACGGCATCAAAGCGCACGAGGCTGTTTGAGTCTCCGAGGGCCTGCGCGACCTGCGCGGCGTAGCGGGTCGCGTTCAGTCGATCGATCGTCCGGACCGCCCGATCCCGAACTGCGGCGTCCGTGCTCTTGAGGCCTGTCAACGCCCGGCGGAGCTCGGCTCCGCCGCCGGCCGCCGCCGCGACGGTGAATCCCGAGATCACTAAGGCAAACGCCAAGACAAGTCTGTTCATGTCATCTCCGATGGGCGGCGAGCCGCCCGGGCTTAAGCGGCGACGAGTTCCTGCTTATCGCAGTGCGAGCCATGCACGCAATGAATGTGCCCCGCGACCACATAGTCCGAGTGGCCCTTGTGAGGGATGGCCGCGTGCCCGCATTGGGGGCCGTGCGCGTGCCGGGCGTCGTGGCTCTTGCAGTCGTGGCCGTTGCCGCAGGTTCCGGCGTAGCTCAGGACGTGTTCGTCCACGTGCCCGTCGTGCGCGTGATGGAGGTGCCCGTCGTGCGCGTAATCGATGTGGTCATCATGCTGGACGGCCGAGTGGCCGCAGTCTTTGCCGTGAGCGTGAGTATGGCCTGAGTGGGTCTTGCAGTTCATGAATATCTCCTTGATCCTAATGCTTAAGAACTAAAAGCATTAAATTATCTCCTCCCCCCTCGCGTCAATGAAACGTGCCGCGCAAATCAGTTTTTGACGCCTTGTTTCCCACAAGCCGCTTATGGGCTGACGGGTCAGTTTGCTAGGCTAGTGTCGCGAGTCGCAACACGGACGCAAGGTCAAATGCGTTACTGGCTGATGAAGTCGGAGCCGTCGGCGTTCTCCATCGACGATCTCCGAAAAAAGAATGTCTCGGGCTGGGACGGCGTGCGCAACTACCAGGCCCGCAATTTCATGAAGGCAATGACCCTGGGCGACCGGGCTTTCTTCTATCACTCAAGCCAGGAGCCCGTGGGGATCGCCGGAATCATGGAGATCTGCGGGCTCGCCTATCCGGATCCGACCCAGTTCGACAAGAAGGACCCGCACTACGACCCGAAAGCGAAACCCGGCGCACCGGTATGGTTTCACGTCGACGTCAAGTTCCTCCGGAAGCTGCCGCGCCTCGTGGGGCTTTTCGAGCTTCGCGCCTCGCCCGCGCTCAAGCGAATGGCCCTGTTTCGTCTCGGCCGGGTCTCCATCACGCCGGTGACCGCGGCCGAGTGGAACGTGGTCCTGGCCATGGCCGGAGGCGATGGGCCATTTATTGATAAATAACGACGCAAGGCTTCGGGTCGAGACGAAGGATCTCCTGGCGGCTTAGCAAGGGCTTGTCATTCTTGTAGAAAAGCTTGAGTCCGGCGAATTGCACGGGTTCGCGCGCGATCTCGCGCTCGTAGATTTTTTTCTTCGCGGCCGGCGAGCCGTAACCGTCCATCACCACGACGATCTGCACGCGCGGATCAAGACGCACGCGGCGGTAGCGGCGCAGCATGGCGTCGGTGAAGCGATGGACGATTAAAATCTTGGGAGGAAGGCTCCGGTCCGCGACGATCGACGCCAGCTCTTCGACGGCGATATTGACGTCTTCGGCGTCGGCGGAGCCGATGCGTTCTCCCGGACGCAAGCCCCTCGTCATTTGGAACTCCGGATCGATGGCCAGATGAACATCGGGCTGCTCTAAATAGGGCCGCAGCCAGTCGAGCTCTTGACGCACCGTGCTTCGTCCGACCTGCACGTCCAACACGACAATCCAGCCCCGAAACCTCGCCCAGCCGATGACCTTCTCGATGACCGGCTTCGGCATGCGCTGTCGGTACCGGCCGTCCTCCTGGGGATGATTTGAGGCCACGTCGGCGACAAGCTCAAGGCCCGGCCGCACCTTCACGCGAGGATCGGACTTCTGCCATAACGCGGCTTCTCGCGCGAGGCGGTCCAGCATCGCGGGGGGCGCGAGCTCGCCGAGGATGCCCATGTTCTTGGACAGCGGGTTTCCATAATAGGTGACGATAAGATCGGCGGGCAAGAGGGGCCCGGGGGGCAGAGCGGGAAGCTGATCGGCGCCCGCCGCCAGAACGCAGCAGAATGCCAAGCCCATGAACGCGAGCGGGCGGCCGGATTTTTTAGATGGGGATGAAATAATTTGAGTTTATGCGGCGATGCTTTTAAGATCCGGCTCGAAAATCATACGCTTAAAGAAAGCATCTCTCGCGGCAACTTGGCAATTTCTCGTTGATCGACCGAACGGCGCCAGTTCGAGCCGCTGCGGCATCCGGCACGATCAGCGCCCAATATGAATAGTAAAATGCGCCATTTAATTGTATTGACTGTCTGCGGGTAATTTCATAAATTGAACGCCTCACTCTCTGCGCAAGGAGGATCGACCAATCATGAAGAGCCGAATATCGGCGGGAGCGGCTGCCCTTGGAATCGCGGCCATGGCGTCCGGCTGCATGATCGCTCCCGCCGTCAAGACCGACGCGCAGGCGACCCTCGACGCGGCGCGGCTCCAACGCGTCAAGCGGGTCGCCCTCATGCCTTTCCTCAATCCCAATGGGCTCAGCTCCGACGATCCCGATCCATCGTACAAAGGGAAGTACGCCAGCATGGCGCCCGCCGCCATCGTGTACCAGGCGTTGAAGGGGAATTCTCGTTTCGAGTTGGCCGACATGGCGACGGTGATCGCCGCCCTCAAGAAGCGCGGTTTCGTGGGCATCAATCTCGCCCCGGGAGAGGATATCAGCCTTATGAAGGCCCTCTTTCATCCCGACCAATATCGCACAGGCTTCACGATGAAACAGGCTCTCGGGGCCGGGAGGGACGTCGGGGCCGACGCGCTGCTTTTCGGCGCCTTCGGCATGGTCGGCACCGGCGGCAACAATATGCGTTACGTGATGGCGTTGCGGCTCGTGAGCCCCAAGAGCGGCAAGGTCCTTTGGGGCGCCGCAAAGGCGGAGCCAATGGACACTTCCTTCGGGGCGGCGTTTCATCCGATCGATACCTATAAGGCGCAGATCTCGAAGCTGGCTCAAGAATTGATCGCGGAGGTCCCATGACATCGAGGCATCGTCTGTTGCCCGCCGTTTCGGCCGTTCTCCTCTCTGCATGCGTGGGCGGGAGCAATCAGCTGAGCTATCGCAGGGATAAGGCTCAAATCCCGAGCTTCGTCGCGATCCTGCCGCCGGCCAATCAGACTTCGGACGGCGACGCCCCGGACACGATCCGTCGCGCCGCGGCGGAGATGCTTTTGGGGCTTGGAATCGTCCCCTTCCAGTCTCCCGCCCAGGATAAACAGCTCTACGACATGGGCCTTCTCGCCGTCGGCTCTCCGACGCCGGCGCAAATCAAGAAGATCGCCGCGGCCCTGGGAGTGGACGGGGTTCTCATGGGGACCGCCACGCAGTTTCATGACCTCAACCTCGGCGTCTATATGGAGCGCGTCGTGGCCGCGACGCTTCAGCTCGTCAACGCGGAGGGCGACAAGATTTGGGAGATCAGCGGAGACGGCTACAACAGGGCCGTGAACATCGATCCGACGACGATCGCCTCGGAGTCCGCCAAGAGTCTCGCTACGAACGCCGTGCAGAGAGCCGTGAAAGGGTCGAGGTTCGACGTCATGGGGCAGTTCGAGAAGGCGCTGCACATCCACCTCCTGCCGGAAGCGGAGATGATGACGGGCTTCATGAGCCCGAACCTGCCGGCTTGGCCGGAAAGCGATCAGCCGGGAGTGGACGTGGCGGCCGAATCCGCTGATGGCGCGTCGGGCGGGGCGTCGAACGCGAATGCCGCGCCGTCCCCGGCGGCAGAGAGCAAATAGGCGCCGGATCGCCGATTCCCGCCGTGGGCCCGGCGGCGCCCTCTATTCGCCGGAGGGGGGCGAGAGGAGGGGGCGGAAACGGCTGTTTGCGGGGCCGAAGCGTTTCGCAAGGTAGTCGAGGAGCACGGCCTTGTCCTGCGGAGCGACCCGCGCCCCCCAGCCGATCATTTTGTTCAGCTCGGCCGTCCATTGAGAACGAGAGAGCCTCTGCTGCCGGAGCATCTCGGTCGAGTGGCAGACCGAGCAGGAAGCGAGCGCGAGATTCTTCCCGGCCCCCGCGGGAAGCGGAGCGGACTCCGAGCCGAGGGAGGGGAGACGACTTTCATTGGTTCCCTGGGGCGCCTCCGCGCGCAGAGGCGTGCCGGCGGGAAGACGCGCGGTCAAAAGGAATCCCGCGGTTAGAAGGGCTCGGCGGCTCAAGACGCCGCCTCGATGTTGACGGCGTGCCAGCCGTTATAAAGATAGCCGCCAGGGTTCCAGACCCCTTCCCGGGGCTGTACGCGGCCGCGGATGTCTTGTGCGCGGGCCATCAGCGTATGGGCCCCCGGAGTCTTGGGGGTCCACTCGAAAGACCATAGCCGCCAAGCGTAGGGATCGTGTTCGGCGCCGAGAGCGGCCTTATTCCAGGTGATCCCGCCGTCGTCGGAAATCTCGACCTTGGAGATATCCGGGGCGCCCGAGAAGGCAAAGCCGCGGATCGTCGCGGGGAGGCCCGCCTTGGCGCGTTTGGGATACGAGGTAATGCACGATTTGACCACAAGCTCCGTGATCGGCTTCATCTGGCTAGGAGAAATGGCTTCCCCCGGCGCGCCGGGATGCAAAGGAAAGCGATAAGCCGTGTCCATGTAGAATCCCGTCTGAGGCTTGGAGTGGGCGCTGAGGTGGATGAGCCACTTGGTCCAATGCTCGCCGGCCCAGCCGGGGACGATCAACCGCGCCGGAGATCCGTGCAGCTCCGGGATGGGCGCGCCGTTCATCTCGTAGGCGACGATTCCGTCATCGAGGAGCTTGGGGATCTCGACGCTGCGGTGGAACGGCGGGACATCGGCGGGCGGGGCGTCGGCCCCGGAAGTGTAAAGATATTTGGCCGAGCTCTTGAGGCCCGCTTTCTCGAGAAGATCCCGGACCCGGACGCCGGTCCAGCGGGCGTTCCCGACGGCGCCCCAATGCCATTGCACTCCAGGCACCGAGGGCTTGAAAAGCCCCCGGCCATTTCCGGAGCACATGAGGACGCAGGTGGCGCTTGAGCGCGGCATGCGTTTTAATTCGTCCAGGGTGAGCCGAAGCGGTCGGGAAACCTCCCCATCGACTCCGAGAGTCCAGAGGGCCGGGTCGGGGAAGGTTGGACGCCAGTGGCTCCTTACATAGAAAAGGTCGTTGGGGGTGATGTAGCTCCCGAGAAGATCGAGCGGCGTTTCGGCGTCGACCGGATATTGGTTGAGTTGGAAGAGCCGCTTCTTGGCCGAAGAGGCCGCGCGTGAGAAAGCGGCCAGGGCCGCGGCGGGGCTCAGGATCGCTCCCAAGGCCAATCCGATAAAATCTCGCCGTCGCAGCAGATCCCAACGCCCTTTCGGATGATCAGCCATGGCGGCCCGACTCGGCCGACGAGGGGAACTCTCGCATGCCCGATATTGTAGATGGAAACCATCGATAGAACCAATCGTCATTTTTGATACGGCATCAGCAGGGATGATCCCGATGGCCTCCGGCCTCGATGCGAGCGCCCGGCAAATGGCGCCGTTGGCGCAGTCGGTGATCGGAGAGCTTCTTCTGGCGCCCGGCCGCAATCGCGATGCCTAAGAAGACGCCAATGAGCCCGCGAGTGCGCGAAGGGATTCGCGCGCGGCGAGCGGAATCATCGTGGCCTTGGGCGGCGGGAAGGCTTGGCTTCGGCCCTAATGATGGTTCCGGGGTCGCGCTCGATCGCCCATGTCTTCGCCGGGTTAAAACGCCTCATCGCCGCGACGGCTTGTGGTGTTTTCTCCCGGAAGCTTTTTTTATAGACGACGCCATCCCGGCCGACGGCGAAAGTCATGATCCCGGAGCGACCCCATTGCTCGGGGTAGGCGATCAGAACGGCGCCGCTGGACTTAACGCCGCCGGGACCGGCGACGATCTTGAAACGATAGCCGCGCCTGGGCCTGCCCAGGATGTCCGAGGGCGTGACGAGCCCCTTCGCGTACGCGCGGCACAAAGCGATGGCGTCCAACTCGTCCTTGCCGATTCTGCGGTCGGCGACTTCCCGTAGGCCCGCAGCGGTGTCAAAAAACCAGCGGCCGCCTTTCTCCGCCAAAGGAATGGGAAAAGGCCACCCCCTCTTTCCGACATCAAGAACGAGCTTGCCGCTTCCCAGCGGGGACAGCTCCAGCTTTCGCGACAGAGACCGGTAAAATCCTTTCAGTTGCGCCGCGTCGCGGGCGACGTCGCCGCTCAGAAGAGCCGAGTACTGAGGGCCGAAAAGCGCGGCGACTTTCCTTGTGTCTCCTGTCGCGACGACCGCTCGGAGAGCCTTGACCGCCTCGTCGACGGACGCGAACGTCTCCTGTTTGACGGTCAATATCCGGGCCTGGACCGGAACCGTCCCGAGGAACATGACGCCGGCTCCCATCAAATAACGAGCCGCCAGGGCGCGCATGATTCTCACGGGAAACCTTGCCCGCCCGCCCCGCCCTCGACCGAACTCGCCGCTCCGCGGGAGCCATAAGAAGCTTCCTCCTGGCCTCCGCCGCTCCAGAAGCCGAACGTAGGAGAGGGCGTGGATGCCCACATTCGGATGACGCCGGGCCCGGTGAGCTGGGCGTCGACGCCGCCTTGCTTGCCGGCCCCGCTAAACTGGGTTTCGACGGAGCCTTGCATGCCGGGGCCCCGCAGCTGGGCGTCGACGCCGCCTTGTTTGCCGGCCCCGCTAAACTGGACTTGGACAGGAGCGTCGGCGCCGGTCCCGCCGGAACCGTCCGTGATGGCGCTGGGGGACTGCGTCTGCCCCGAGGCATTGGATGTTTGCTGATTCCCCTTCGGGCTCCAGCGGTATTGCCCGCCGGGATGCCGCTCCTGCCCCGGAGATGGAGGAGTCCATGTCTCGATTTGGCTGTTTTGGGCCCAAGGGGCCTGGTTGGCGCAGATCAAGGCGATGCTGATCGCCGAAATCCGGAGGCGGCTCATGAGTGTTCCTGGCGCGCCGGACGGTCGTCAGACTCCCGCTTCGTAATTGCGCTTGCTCGACGCCGGCTTGGCGCGCGTGAATGCCCAATCGCGGATCGCCTTGACCTGCTCGGACATGGTCTTTGAAAGGGGCACCATCGTGTAAGCCTGTCCCCAGATGTCATCCGTCGTCATGGCGCGTCCCGCCTCCTTGGCCGCGATGCGGGCGGCGATAACGGCTTGCTGTATTTCCGCTCCGCTCCAACCTTCCGTCGTGTGCGCCAGGCGGGCGAGGTCGAAGCGCTTGGGGTCCTCGGCGTTGTTCGACAGATGAACGCCGAATATCTGCTGGCGTTCTTCCTTGTTCGGGAGGTCGACGAAAAAAACCTCGTCGAAGCGCCCCTTGCGGACGATCTCCGCCGGGAGCATCTCGATGCGGTTGGCCGTGGCCGCGACGAACACAAGCGGAGGCTTTTCCTGCATCCAGGTCAGGAAAGTCGAGAAGCACATCGATTGCGGCGTGGCGGCTTCCTTGGGCGTGCTCAAGCTCGCCTCCATCTCGTCGATCCACAGGATCACGGGCGCGATCGCTTCGACGGTTCGCAGGGCGCGGTCGAAAGCGGCGGGGGGGCTTCCGTACGCCCCGGAGAAGATCAGGCTCATGTCCAGCCGGAATAGGGGGACCTGCCAGAGGCCGGCGATGGCCTTGGATAAAAGGCTTTTGCCGCAGCCGGCCACTCCCATGATGAGGATGCCCTTGGGGACCGGCAGGCCGGCCTTGACGGCCTCTTGGGTGAACAAGCTCTTGCGCTTGAGAGCCCAGTCCTTGACGTTCTCAAGGCCTCCGACGACGCTGGTGTCGAAGCGCAGCGGGACGAACTGTAGAAAGCCTGTCTTCTTCGCGAGCCGCTCCTTTTCGGCGAAAATCTCCGCCAGGGCCTTATCCTTGGAAGCGCCGACGCTAAAAACCCGGTGCATCACGTGGTCGATCTCGTGAAACGTCAAGCCGCGCAGCGCGAGAAGCGCCTGGGACAGGATCTCGGGCGGAAGCGCCGCCCCGCGATAGAGGCCCTGAACCGCCGCGACGCGCTCTTGGATCTCTTCGTGCGAGGGAGGGTCGAGCTCGAGGTAGCACAGCTCTTTTTCCAGGGACATGGGGAGTGTCCCCGCCGGCGAAACCAGCACGATCACCGACTGGAAATTGCGGCAAAACGCTTGATAGGCTTCGCGTAAGCCCCGGACCACGCGCGGGTCGTCCATGAAGTCGGCGAGGTCCTTCATGACGTAAATCCCGGGCCGCGGCTTGGCCACGATTTGCTGAAGCGCCGTCACCGGATCGCGGCTGTCGGCCCCGTCGGCCGCGGGCTCGAGGCCTCGGATGCAGCTCCAGGTCGTCAGCGTGCCGTTGGCGAAGCACTTGGGGGCCAAGGTCTTGAGGTTTTCGGTGACGCGCTCCTCTTCTGGCGTGCAAAGATAGATGAGCGGATGCCGGCCCCTCGCGGCGTGCAGGAACTGGTCCTCAAATCGCATGAAATTTATTCCTGCCAGAGGATGCGGCCGATTTCAAGGGGCACGGCGACATCGGGAAGGCGCGGGACGGCGCGCGCCGTGTAGTCCGTCTCCGGACGGTCCGCCGGCGCCATGGCGCAGTAGACGCGCCCTCCGATATTCCCTTGGAGAGCGGGCGCCGGCTTCATCTCCCTGCGGTAGGGTCGGCCCCCGCCTCGGGGCTCGGCGAAAAGTTCGACGCCGACCAAAACGGGATCGAGATCGCCCAGATGAAGTTCGACCTCAAAGAAGTGGCTTGCGCCGTGCGTCTGGACCGAGCGCGCGCCGAAGCGCAGACGCTCCCATTTTTGATCGAATTCCCGCCGCCACGCGGAGATGCGCTCCCCCGCCGCGCCGTCGCTCCGCGCTCGCCGGAGATAGGCCTCCGCCGCGGGCAGGTAGTGGCGTTCCGCGTACTCCCGGACGGACCGGTTCGTCGAATAACGGGGCGTCAAGCGAGCCATGCTCTCCCGGATGCGCGAGATCCAAGCGACAGGGACGCCGTCGGGGGTTCTGTCGTAGAAGCCGGGGATGACCTCGCGCTCAAGGACGTCGTAGAGGGACTGGGCGTCCGCCGCGTCCCGGGAAGGATCGTCTCCGTGCTCCTGGCCGTCGCCAAGACGCCAGCCCACCTCGGGAGCGTAAGCCTCGGCCCACCAGCCGTCCAGCACGGAGCAATTGAGCCCGCCGTTGACGAGCACTTTCATGCCGCTTGTGCCGCTGGCCTCCCAAGGCCGGCGGGGGGTATTGATCCAGACGTCCACGCCCTGGGCGAGCCGCTCCGTCAGGAGCATGTCGTAATCGCTCAGGAATACGGCGTGATCGCGCATCTCCGGCCGCCGGATGAATTGGATCCAATCGCGGATCATCGCCTGCCCGGGACCGTCGGCGGGATGGGCCTTGCCCGCGATGATGAGCTGCACGGGACGCTTGAGGTCGCGCAGAATCCGGGCCAGCCGATCCGGGTCGCTCAATAAAAGATTGGGTCTCTTATAGACCGCGAAGCGGCGGGCGAATCCGATCGTCAGGGCATCGGGGTCAAAGAGGCGCTTGGCCCTCTCGATATTTTTCCGCGGCGCCCCCGAGAGGGACAGGTTCAGCGACAACCGCTCCCGAATGTAGTCGACCAAGGCCTTGCGAGAGGAGGCGCGCATCTCCCAGAGCTTCGCGTCCGGAATCCGCCGTATGGCGCTCGCGATGTCTCCCGGGTCCGAGCGCCAGCGCTCCGCGCCGCCGATCTCGGACCAGAGCCTGTCGGCGTGGGCCGAGTCCCAGCTCCGCATGTGGACGCCGTTCGTCACGTGCCCGATCGGCACCTCGCTTTGGGGCCAACGCGGGAAAAGAGGCTGGAAGATCCGGCGGCTTACCTCGCCGTGCAGACTGCTGACGCCGTTGACCGCGCCGCTGCCGCGAAGGGCGAGATACGCCATGTTGAACGGCTCCGAATCGTCGTTCGGGTCCTGACGCCCCAGGCCTAGGAGCTCGTGCAACGAAATGCCCAGCTTCTGTTCCGCGTAAGGGCCCAGGCAGCTCTCTATGAGAGACGGCGGAAAACGGTCAAAACCGGCCGGCACGGCCGTATGCGTCGTGAAGAGGTTGCCCGCGCGCGTCACGGCCAGGGCCTCCTCGAAGGAGCGCTTGCTCTCCTCCATGAAATCCCTGGCGCGCTCGAGGATCGCGAAGGCCGCATGGCCTTCGTTGAGGTGGCAGACCTCGGGCCTAAGCCCCGCCGCCCGCAGGAGCCGCCAGCCGCCCATGCCGAGAATCAGCTCCTGCTTCAAGCGCGTCTCCGGGCCGCCGCCGTAAAGCTCGCTTGTGATGCCGCGGTGCGCGGGGTGATTGGCCGGGTCGTTTGAGTCCAGGAGCAGCAGGCGGACCCGGCCGACGCGGACTTCCCAGGCGCGCAGCCAAAGAGGGAAGCCCGGAAGAGGGATCAAAAGGCGCAGCCATTCGCCGTCGGTATCGCGCATGGGGCTGATGGGGAGTTGGCCGGGTTCATTGTAGGGATAGAGGGCCTGCTGGCAGCCGTCCTCGTCGATCGCCTGGCGGAAGTAGCCCTGCTGGTAGAGAAGGCCCACGCCCGTGACCGGCAATCCGAGGTCGCCGGCGGACTTGATCTGGTCTCCCGCCACGTTGCCGAGCCCTCCCGAGTATATAGGAAGGGCCTCGCTGAGCATGAATTCCATGCTGAAATAGGCCACGCCGGTCAATGGGGATCCGGGATGGGCTTTTTGAAACCAGGCGGGTGACGTCGCTTCCCTGCGGCGGGCCTTGACGAGATCAGACAGGTCTTTGCGCAAGACGGGGTCGGAGAGGGCGTCGCGCAGCCGCTTTTGGGAGATCGTCCGGAGAAGGAGCCAGGGGTTGTGCGTCAGCTTCCAGAGCCCCGGGTCCAAGCGCTCCCAAATTTCGTCGGCCGCGTGGTTCCACGACCAGCGCAGATCGAGAGCGAGCTCTCTTAGGAGATCGGCGCCTTTGATATCGCCGCGCCGGCGCAGGGGATGTTCCTGGGGCGTCGTGTCGAAATCCATGGCGTGGAATTAGTTTAACAGGACTATCCGCCGCGGCGCAACACGTCGCGCATGGCCCAAATCCTCAAGCAAGCCCGAGGTCTGAAGAAATAAAATACCTCGCGTCCCGACGGTAGGGAAGAATCGGTGAAAAGCGACAACTTTTCACCCGCGAGGTGAAA
>JAJZAK010000034.1 GCA_021799485.1 bacterium
CAGCGGGCCGTCCGCTTTCGGGCTGCGACGTCGTTGCGCTCGCCTTACAGGCCTCGGCCTGCGCGGCTCGCGCGCCTCGTCTCGCCTCGAAACTCGGACGGCCAAATCGCTCATATGATTGGGACGCAAGCCCTTAGGGCTTGTCCAACGCGTAAAGCGTCACCGGTCCTTCTTGAAGAATCGGATGGGCGTCGCGCGCGAGGACGGCGCCCATGAGCCGCAACGTCCTAAAGTCATAGTAGTCGGGACGAGGCTGATAGAGGCCGACGCCCGTGTTGACGAGCACGTGCGTGATGCCTTGTTCAGCCAGGGTCCGTCGCAGCTGTTCAGGGTTCCCCAGACGCCGATAAAGGATGACTCCCTGGTTGATGGGGTCCCCCCATTGATAGGGAACGTCGAGATAATAGCCCCGGATCTCGCGAAAGAGAAGCAGCTTGTCCGCGGGTCCCAGGAGGCGATTGATGCGCCGGCAGACCGGATAAATATCGAGGCTCCGGTCGAGGAACTCCTCGCGCGTCGTGCTCCCCGCGATCTCGCGGGGCGGCATGGAAAAAGCGGCGAAGAGCGCGTTGTTCTCGCCCGCATCAAGCCACAGAGGACAGACGGTCGCGAGCGCCGTCGCCGCGGCCGCCATCCTCCCAGCGGCGCCTTGACGCCACAGCCGGACGGCGCGCTCCCCGACGAGCATCCCAAGGGCCGGGTACGCCGGCATCAGATACCTCCATACGACGTTGCCGTTCGCCAGCGCCAAAGCCGGGACGGCCATCTGGAGAAGAAGGGCTCGCGTCAGGGGCTCAAGCTTCATGCCGCGAATCCAACCCAAGACCGCCATGGCCAAAGCCGGAGCCGCCAAATATTGCGGATCGTAACCCGCGAGGATTTGCCGTATCGTCAAAGGCGGGTTCCATGAGGCCACGCGCACGAAAGGCGCCTCGATCAAGGGACCGTTCCAGAAACCGCCGAAGATTCCCGATAAAAAAGGCCAAACCGGGTTCCCGGCCCCGAACCAAGCCTTCAGGTACCAGGGCGCCGCGATGAGGAGGAAGATGCCGCCAAAAGCCGCCGCGGCTTGGGCGCGTTTTTTAAAAGGGAAGGGCGAAGCGAGAAGGATCCATAAACACACGCCTCCGGCCCAGAGCATCCCCAGAAGCTTGGCGGAGGCGCAGAATCCGGCGAGAATCGCCGCCAACAAGAGCCGCGATGGACGCGGCTCCCGGCTCCAGCTCCAGGCCGAATAAGCCGCGAGAAAATAAAAAAGCGCGACGGCGCCGTCGCTGTGAGCTTGGAACGCGGTCTTGAAAACGACCATTTGGGAGGCCACGGCGGCAACCGCCACGAGGGCCGGCGAAAGGCCCAGCCGTTCGCGCGCGACCGCGTAGACCGCTCCGAGCCAGGCGGCGCAGATCAGAACATGAAGGAACTGGGCCGACGAGTCGCGGCCCAAAGCGAGGGGAACGACGTAGAGCATCTCCGTGAGATGGGGCCAGTGGCTATGCAGCATCCATGGGATTTCCCGCACCGATCCCCAATGCCAGTAGAGCTTGGGAATGGAGAGATGGTAGGCGAGCTCATCCCATTCCAGCGGCGGCGCCAGAGCCCATACGGCCGCATACCATGAGGCGTAGGCGATAAACCCGAAAAGCGCCCCGCGGGCGAATTCCGCGGCATAGGCCGGGGGCCGTGCTTGAGGCCCCCGCGGAGCTTCCCCGGGCAAGGAAAGACGAAGCAGGGACCGGAGACGGAGAAAGGCCGGAAACGCCGCGATGGCCGCGGCGGCGGACACCCAGACGCCCAAGGGGGCCGGACGGAGCAGTCCCAGGAGTCCCAGCGCGAAAATCCCCTCGGCGACGGCTCCGAGCCCAAGGGCGAACGCGAGCGCGTCTTGAAGAAAAGCGGGGAGGGCGTCCTCTTTTAAAAGGGACATGAGACGTAATCCCACTCCCCAGGCGATGAAAGAGAGCAGCAGCGCGACGACGATCGTCACGCAAGCGCCCCCTAAAATCCCTCGGAGCGATGACGCGGCGTCGGAAGGCATCCGCGATAAAAAGTAGCGCCAAAAGGCGGAGTCGTGGTAGGCGCAAAGCCCCGTCCAGACGGCCGCCGCGGAGAGGAAGGCCACAAGCTTGTGTCGGGACATGAAGCATCGCCAGTATAGCGCCCGTTGTCGGCTTTTGCCAAGCTGCGTCGGCCGGCGACCCCCCCCTACAGCCGATGGAGTTCCTTGATAAGCTGATCCGGCAGCCGCTGGATGATCGCCCAGTGGCTTTTGGGCAGGGACGTTTTGAGCTCGTTGTAGAGGGACTTCCTGTCGGCGGCCGCAAACAGGCGCAACCCCTTCTCGGCTAATTTTCTCTGGATGTTTAGTGCTGACATAGTTCGTACAGTTTTGTGCCAAAATAGGCGGCACTTATGACAGGACCATCCTGGCTCCGATCGGGCGCAGCATTCATCTCCTTGATCTAGTAAAATAGACGGTCCGTCCGCGCCGACGCCGACGGCATTCCTCGATGTCCGCCCCCGCCGCCTCCCCAAGCTGTCCCGAGAGGGACACGCCCCTTCTGCGCCAATATTCCGATCTCAAGGCGGCCTACCCCGAGGCCGTGCTCTTCTTCCGGCTGGGCGACTTCTATGAAATGTTCGGGGAGGACGCGAAGCTGGCCTCCCCCCTTCTCGGACTCGTCCTCACCGCCCGGCAGGGCCTCCCGATGTGCGGGGTCCCCGCCCATAGCCACGAGGGCTACGTGGCCAAGCTCCTCAAGGCCGGACACAAGGTCGCGATCGCGGAGCAGATGGAGCCCCCCTCCAAGGGCAAAAAACTTGTCCCGCGCCAGGTCGTGAGGCTCGTCACGCCCGGGACCATCGTCGAGGAGGAACTCCTCGACCCCGCGGCCGCGAACAGGCTCGCCTCGCTTGAGCTCGATTTGGTGGGCTGGGGGCTCGCGGTGCTCGATCTTTCAACCGGCGAGTTTTGGGCGACCCAGGCTCTCAACGATGCCGGCGGCCAGCGCCTCTCCGAGGCCCTCGCCCGCCTTCGCCCCTCGGAGATCCTCGCGAGCGCGGAGGCCGCCGAGCTTCCCGATCTCTCCGGCCTCCCCGGAGCGTGTCTGACGAGGCTGCCGGCCGCCCCCGTGCGTTCGGCCCATCTGCCCGCTTGGGCGAAAGACGCCGCCTGGACGAATCGCCCCTTGGCGCTCAAGGCGGCCCTTCGGGCCAGGCTCTACGCGCTGAGGGCCCAGCTCCAGATCAACGACTCTCTTTTGTCCCCTTCCTTTCGCGAACCGGGCGGGACGCTCGAACTCGACGAAAGCGCGGTCAGGACCCTTGAGCTCGTCGAGTCATCCTCCGGCGGCAAAGCCGGAAGCCTTTGGGGGCATCTCGACCTCTCATCCACATCGATGGGCAGCCGCCGCCTGAAGTCATGGCTGCTTGAGCCCTCGACGGATCTCCAGGAAATCGAGCGCCGGCTCAACGGCGTGGATGAACTCGTCTTGAAGCCCGATCTCCGGGCCGACCTCCGGGAGCGGCTCTCCCGGACGGCCGACCTCCCTCGGATCGCGGGAAGGCTGCTCGCGCGGCGCTCCGGCCCCCGGGATCTCGCGGCGCTGCGGCGAACTCTCGCCGAAATCCCCGGGATCCTTCACCTTCTGCGGGCGCCGGGCCTCGCCCCCGAAATTTCGGGGGTCGCCCGGGCGATGGGGGACGCCTTCTCCGGCCTTTCGGGGCTGCACGACAGCCTCGCGAGAACACTCTCCGACGCGCCTCCCGCCAAGCTCTCGGACGGGGGCGTCATCCGGCAGGGGTTTTCCCGGGAATTGGACGAATTGCGCCGCCTGCGCACGGACGGCCAGACGCTGCTGGCGGAGATGGCGGCGGCCGAGAGGGAAAAGAGCGGCATCGCCACCTTGAAGGCGGGCTACAACTCGGTCTTCGGCTACTTCTTCGAGGTCACGAAGGCCCATCAGGACAAAGTCCCGGCCTATTTCCTTCGCAAGCAGACCTTGGCTGGAGCCGAACGCTACATTACCCCGGAATTAAAAGAGCTCGAGAGCCGCATCGTGGGCGCCGAGGAGAAGATCGCCCTCATGGAGGCGGAGCTCTTCGTCGGCCTGCGCGAGAAAGCCGGCGCCTCCTATGCGGGGCTTTTGGCGCTCGCGGGCGTCCTTTCGGACCTAGACGGCTTCGCCGCGCTCGCCCAGGCGGCGGCGCTTCGCGGCTACGTCAAGCCCGTCGTCGATTTGAGCCATGATCTCGATGTGACGGACGGACGGCATCCCGTGGTCGAAGCCTCCCTCCCGGCGGGCCGATTCGTCCCTAATTCCATTTCGCTTTCGAGCGCGGGCGAGCGCGTGATGGTTCTGACCGGCCCCAACATGAGCGGCAAGTCGACCTACCTGCGCCAGAACGCGGTCATCGCGCTCATGGCCCAGGCCGGGTCCTTCGTCCCCGCGAGCGCCGCCCGGATCGGCCTCGTCGACAAGATCATGACCCGCATCGGCGCGCAGGACATGCTGGCCCGTGGCGAGTCCACCTTCATGGTGGAGATGAAGGAGACCGCGCGGATTCTTTCCCGAGCGACGGCCCGGAGCCTTCTGGTTTTAGACGAGATCGGCCGTGGAACGTCGACCTTCGACGGGGTCTCGATCGCCTGGGCGGTTCTCGAGCATCTCCACGGCGCCTACGGCCCCGGAGAGGCGCAAGCCCACCCCAACGCTCCTTTGGGCCCGCGCACGCTTTTCGCCACCCACTATTTCGAGCTCACCGAGCTCGCGAAAAACCTCGCGGGCGTCGTCAACTGGAACGTCGAGGTCCGGGAATGGACGGACTCCCACGGAAAAAACGAGGTCGTTTTCCTCCATAAGATTTCCCCCGGCCCCGCCGACCGCTCCTACGGGCTTCACGTCGCGGCCCTGGCGGGTCTTCCCGGGCCGGTGCTTTCTCGGGCTGGGGAGATTCTCTCCAAGCTCGAAAACGCCTCCGCCGTCGGCCGCGTCGCCCAGGCGCCCGCTCCGGCGTCTCCGGAGCTTCCCATTTTCGAGAGCCACCCCGTGCTGCGCAGCCTGAGCATCCTCGATCTCGAGTCCCTGACCCCCTTGGACGCCCACCGGATTCTCGTCGAGCTCCGCAAGGCGCTGCATGGATAGCGACGATGGGAACCATCCGGCTGCTTGATCCCGAGGTCGCCAGCCGCATCGCCGCGGGCGAGGTGGTCGAACGGCCGGCCTCCGTCCTCAAGGAGCTTCTCGAGAACGCCATCGACGCCGGCGCGACGAAAATCCAGGTTTCTTTCGCCCGCGCCGGCAAGGAGAGCCTGCGCGTGGCCGACGACGGGCGGGGGATGGACCCCGAAGACTGCGAGCTGGCCCTTAAGCGCCACGCGACGAGCAAAATCCTCGCCTTCGAGGACTTGGACCGGCTCGCGACCTACGGCTTTCGCGGGGAAGCCCTCTTCGCCGTCGCCGCCGTCTCGCGCCTGACACTGACTTCCAGACCCCGCGGAGCGGCGTCCGCCTGGAAAATCGAGGCCCAGGCCGGGGCCGTGTCGACCGCGGCGCCCGCCGCCGCGGCGGAAGGCACCGCGGTCGAGGTCCATGATCTTTTCTTCAACACTCCCGCGCGGCTCAAGTTCCTTCGCTCGGACGCCGTCGAAAAATCCCGGCTCCTGAGGGCCCTGGAGGAGGCCGCCCTCGCCAACCCCCGGATACGCTTCTCCTGGCAGGAAGGCTCGGCCGCTCCGGTCTCGTGGGAGGAGGCCCGGGAAAAGGAGCGGCCGGCGGCGCTTCGGGAGCGCTTCCGGCAGATCGTCGGACGGGATCTCGGCGAGAACCTCATCGAGACCGGGGGCTCCCGCGGCGATCTCCGCCTCACGATGCTCGCGTCCTCCCCCGACGATCTCGTCTCGACGCGCCAGCTCCAATACTGGTACGTCAACGGCCGCCCCGTCTCTTCCCGGCTCCTCCAGCAAGCTCTCTACAAGGCCTATTCGGAGTTCCGTCCCCGGGACCGACACCCCGTCTGCGCGGGCTTCCTCTCGCTCGATGCCGCTTCCTTCGACGTCAACATCCACCCATCGAAGCGCGAGGTGCGCTTCGATGACGAAGCCGCCGTCTTCGATCTCGTCTGGCGCGCGATCGCGCAGGCCCTCGTGAAGGCCCGGGGCGCCGTTCCCCTTCTCGTCCCCGGTTTTGCCGCTCTGGACGGCGCTCGGGACGCGCAGGCCCCCTCCGTCTCCGACGCCGCGGCGCCTTACGGCGGAAAATCCGGGGACACCTTGCGGCAAGATGCCCCCGGATTTTCCCCCGCTCGCCTGACGCTCGGCACGCGTCCGGCTCACGCGGGGGAGCGCGCCCCCGGGGATCCCGCGTGGTTTACCCCCCCCTACCGCTTTCTCGGGCGCGTCGAGTCCCTCTACCTCATCTTCGAGTCCGCGGGCGGGCTTTTCCTCCTCGACCAGCATGCCGCCAACGAGCGGGTGCTCTTCGAGAAATACTGGAAGGCCGTCGAGGAGGGCTCTCCCCGCGCCCAGGCCCTCATGATTCCCCTTCCGGTCGAGCTCCCGGCCTCCGCGGCGCAAAACGTCCTCTCGAGACGAGCGGAGCTCTCCCGCTTCGGATTCTTGGTCGAACCGTTCGGCAAGACCGCGCTGCGCGTCGTCGAAGCTCCTGAGTTTTTCGCGCGCGACGGGGATCTCAAGGAAGCCGTGTTCCGGCTCATCGAGTCCCTCGCCTCTCCGGCCGACGCCTCGAAGGCCCTGCGCCGCCATGCCGCCGCGACGATCGCCTGCAAGAAGGCCGTCAAGGCCCATGATCCGCTCGGGGAACCCGAGGCTCTGGCGCTCCTGGAGGCCCTGCGGCTCTGCGAGGACGGGGCGCGCTGCCCGCATGGACGTCCCTCCATGCTGGCGCTTTCCCGCGACGAGCTCGCGCGCCGATTCGGCCGCCCCGGCGCGCCTTAGAGGGTCCTGCCCCACTGGGGGAGCCATGCGGGCCAAGGAGGAGCGCATTAACGGCCCCCCCCGTTAAACGGGGGGGTAAAGCCCTAAAACTCGACGAGAACGGGTCATAACGGCTGAAACTCAACCATAACGACGTTTAAGGGGGTTCAACGGGGTCCCCATTCTCTTTGACATCCCTCGGGGAGCCCGGGCGGTCGTCTTGGATTATACCAAGGCCCACGGCCGCGCCGGGCGCTAGGCCAAAAGCCAAGGGCTCAAGCGTCCCGGGGTCAACGGCGAGACCTCGCGAGGCGCAACCCGGCATGGCTGCCGCGGGCGCCCGGAGCGTCGCGAGCTTGCCGGGGCTACGCTCGTATGTGAAAACCAGCGACCGCTCTGATCACGGCGGCCATGAACGTCGAACGGTTTTCGCCGGGGCGTTCAAAAATCCTTTCAATCGTCGCTTGCGGGAGCCGTTTCCTCAAGAGATGCCCGGCGCCGCCTCCGGCCGCGATCGCTCGACGGCAGGCTCCCCACACCGGGAGATCGGCTCTCGCGTCCCCCGCGTAGTCGAACCCCCCGCGCCCGAAGCGCCCGACCAGGGCCCTCGCCTTGGCCCTCCCCACGAGATTGACTCGCCCGTCGCTCCCGAGGGCCTCCCGGAATATCCCCAGATGGAGGGCCACCTGCCGGGCATAGATCTCATCGGAACCCGTGGCAAGGACGAGGACCCTTCCCGCGCCGGCCTCCTCGCGGCACCAAGACAGGACGTCATCCGCGTACGGCAGGGACTCCGGCGCGATGCTCACCCGTTTCGCCAGCTCCCGCTTCAGCCACGAACGGCCTCCTTGGAATGGGGCCCGCGCGAGAAGCCCCGCCGCCGCGAGCGGCGCGCGGCGCAACTCGCGGAAAAACGACTCGACGCCGAGGTCCGTGCGGATGATGGTGCCGTCCAGATCGACGCAAAGCGGGACCGAAGAGGCCTCGGGCTCTTTCTCCATGGCGGGCCGCCTTAATCATATATAATCAGCTTGCGCGCCTCGGACAAGCTCTCGTCCATGTGGAAGACATTTCGAATTTCGGTCGTCTTTCCCGCCTATAACGAGGAGGAATACATCTCCAAGGCCGTCGCGGACTTCCGGGAGCTGGGGGTGGTCGACGAGATCGTGGTGGTCGACAATAACTCCAAGGACCGCACGGCCGCGCAGGCCGCCGCCGCGGGCGCGCGCGTGATCCAGGAGGCCCAACAAGGCTACGGCTGCGCCATTCGGCGCGGACTCAAGGAGGCGAGCGGGGATCTCATCGTCGTTTGCGAGCCCGATGGGACCTTTCAAGCCAAGGATCTTTGGAAATTCCTGGCTTATTGCGAGGAGTTCGATTTCGTATTGGGAACGCGGACCTCGAAGGCGCTCATCTGGAACGGGGCCAACATGGGCTATTTCCTGAAATGGGGAAATTGGGCCGTGGGAAAGCTGCTGGAATTCCTCTACAACGGCCCCTCCCTCACCGACGTCGGCTGCACCTACCGCCTCATCCACCGCGAGGCGCTGCTGAAAATCCAGGATCAGTTCCGGGTGCGCGCCAGCCACTTTTCACCTGAAATGATGCTCGTCGCCATCAAAAACGGCCTCAGCACCGTGGAAATCCCGGTTCACTATCGCCCCCGCGTCGGCGTTTCAAAAATCACGGGCAACAAGCTGCGCGCCTTTTCCTTGGGCCTCAAGATGATCGCCTTGATACTCGGCAGGAGGATCGCGCCATAAAACCGACGTCCTTGGTGACGGGCGCGGCCGGCTTCATCGGCTCTCACGTCGCGGATGAGCTGCTGAGCATGGGCCATCGCGTCGTGGCCCTGGATGATCTCAGCGGCGGAAGCGAGGACAACGTCAATCAAGCGGCGATTTTCGCCCGCGGCAGCGTGGTGGACCACGAATTTATAGACCGACTTTTCGCGCGATACCCTTTTGATTACGTCTTTCATCTGGCGGCCTACGCCGCGGAGGGGCTGAGCCACTTCATCAAGCGGTTCAATTACACCAACAACTTGATCGGCAGCGTCAACCTCATCAACGCGTCGGTCAATTCAGGGCGGGTCAAGTGCTTCCTCTTTACGTCCTCCATCGCCGTTTACGGGAAGAATCAGCTGCCGATGACGGAGGAAATGCTGCCGCGGCCGGAAGACCCTTACGGCATCGCGAAGCTCGCCGTGGAGCAGGATTTGGCCGAAACCCAAGCCATGTTCGGACTCCCCTTCGTCGTGTTCCGCCCTCACAACGTCTACGGCGAGCGCCAGAATATCGGCGACAAATACCGGAACGTCGTGGGAATCTTCATGAACCAGGTGATGAAGGGAGAGGAACTCACGATTTTCGGCGACGGAGAGCAAACCCGCGCCTTCAGCCACATTCAGGACGTGGCTCCCGTCATCGCTCGCGCCTGTGAAAGACCGGAGTCCTGGAACCAAGTCTTCAATGTCGGCGCGGACGCGCCTTATACGGTGAACGTTTTGTCCCGGGTCGTCTCCGAGTGCCTGGGGCGCCCCTTGCGCGTGAAACACCTGCCGCCTCGCCATGAAGTGGAGCATGCCTATTCCTCGCACGCCAAGTCCGAGAAATATTTCGGGGATCTGATGAAGCGCATCCCGCTAGAAGAGGGAGTCCGGCGCATGGCGGCCTGGGCGCGGAAGGCCGGCGCCCGCCGAACATCGAATTTCGCCGCGATCGAAATAGCGAGGAACCTCCCGCCTTCCTGGAACCTGGCATGAACCTTCAATGACGCTGTCGGAGACGGGCCGAGCATGGCTCTGGGCCTTCTTCCTGGCGCTGCTCTTCTGCGCCGGTTATCCCGCGATGTATGCCTTCCGGCGGGCTTGGCGGACTCACTACCCGAATCTCGCGGCCGGCTGGGCCAACAACGGCCGTTTCGCGGTTCTAGGCCTTTTCGGGACAGAAAGCAACCAAGACGAGCTGGCCTACGCCGACAGGGCCAAGGAATCGTCGCGGCGCCTCCTGCCCTACGATCCATTCATCAAGGGCTTTCGAAGCCCCAGGCAGGCCGTCAACGATGCCCTCACCTACGCGATCATGGGCGCGTTCATCGCCGCCGTCGGCGACATTAATGGGGCCTGGATTCTGATGCGATTCCTGTGCTGCGTCGCTTGGTTCGTCCTTCTCCACAAGCTGGCCCGAAAAGCGGGCGCCCGGCCCGAGGCGAGCCTTTTTATCGCCGCTTTCATCACATGCTTTAGTTATCTCCTGACCTTTTATTTCCTCCCTCGCCTTGCTTGGACGGGGCATCCCTTGAGGGATCTTCTCCGAAACGCTTGGACGATGCTGAGCTACGGAAGAACGGAGAGCGTCGCCCGCCTGCCGCGGCCGGGCATCAGCTACGCCTTCTCCTTCGGGGCTTCCTTGCTCTATATCGCCGCGGCCGATCTCAAAAGTTGGCGAGCTTGCCTCGCCGCGGGGCTCTTCGGCGGCGCTTTAGCCTACGTGAGAGCGGACGTCTGGACAAGCTACGTCGTCGCGATCTCTCTTTACGCTTTCTTGGAATCCTTCCGGAAGCCGCGGGGGGCGGAGCGGCTGTGGTTCTCGCTTCTCGTCACGGCCGTTCTCAGCGCGCCGTATCTTTATTTCACGCTCCCCCTCGATCCCGAGTTCCTCGACCGCAGCTGCGGAAGTTATGGACGCCGCTTCGACGCCCCCTCTCTCGTCTATCTCGCCGTCGCCGCCGTCGGATGGTGGAAGGCGCGCAACCCCGCCCAGCGCTTCCTCTCCTGCCTGGCGGGCGCCACCTTCGTCATGGTCAATGCCAGCCTCGTCCTCGGATACGCCACGGAGCCTTGGCACTGGAAGCTTTTCGGCAACATCTACGTCCTGCTCCTTGCGTTCACGGCGCTCCCGGATCGGCTCCAGGAGCGCTCGGCGGCCTGGCGCGCCTTGGCCTTGGCCGCGGCGCTTCTCGCCTTCCTGCAGGGAATCGCCTACGCCGCGATTCATTATCCCTTCCAAGGACTCCCTCGAGACTACGACGACGCCCTGACATGGCTGGACCGCCACACCAAGCCCGACGCCGAGGTTCTCAGCATCAATCCGGAGATCGATCTCCTGATTCCCGCCTACACGCACGACAAGGTCGAGCTGGGTTACTACTTGTCCATCGTCTCGGATTACCCCCGAACCGATAATTTCCGCCGCTTGGCCGGCTCCCTCAAGGCGCTGGGCGCCGATCCGTCGAAGTATTTTCGCGACGTCTTCCTCAGCGCGCACAGCGAAGAGCAAAATGACGTCCTCAATGAAGGGCCCCGGCGAGGCCGAATCGAACGGCCGCTTTTGATCTGGCTTTTTTTCCATATGCACGACCGGCCCAGGGAAGCCGAAAAGCTGTTCGACGAAGCGGCGCGGCATCCCCTGCCGATCGCCCCCGACTACCTCTGGTTCGGCCTCTTCGAGAGGGAATTCGCCCGCCAAGGCGCCCCCTCTTCCTGGGGCGGCTGGCGCGAGGCCTACCGCAATCCCTCCGTCACGATCTACCGCGCGGAAAGAGGGCGTTGATATGTGCGGCATCTGCGGCATAGCCTTCTCCGGCGATTCGAGGCCCGATCCCGCCCGTCTTCGCAAGGCGAACGCGCTGCTCGCCCATCGCGGCCCCGACGACGAAGGCTACTTCGAGGAGGGTCCGGCGGCCCTCGCCATGCGCCGGCTCGCGATCATCGATCTCGCGGGGGGGCGCCAGCCGATCTCTTGGGGGAACGGCGCCTACTGGGTGGTCCTCAACGGCGAAATCTACAACTTCCAGGAACGGCGCGCGGAGCTGGAAGCCCGCGGCCGGCGCTTCCAGACCCGCTCCGACACGGAAACGCTGGTCGCCCTTTACGCCGAATATGGAGAGGCATGCCTCCAGAAGCTTCGCGGGATGTTCGCCTTCGCGATCTGGGACGTCGGACGCCGACGGCTTTTTCTCGCGCGCGATCGAGTCGGCAAGAAGCCGCTCCTTTATGCGGAAGGCCCCGACTATCTCGCCTTCGCCTCGGAGCTGCGCTCGATCTTCGCCTTGGCGGACGTCCCGCGAGACCTGGACGAGGAGGCGCTTGATCTTTATCTCTCCCTCCAGTACATCCCGTCCCCCAGGACGATCTACAGGAAAATCAGGAAACTTGAGCCGGGGTGTTATCTCGTCTACGAAAACGGCCGCAGCACGATCACGCGGTACTGGGACCTGCCGCTCGGCCGACCGCCCGTCACCCGCGACCCCCGCGAGGCGATGGCGCTCATCCGCGAGAAGCTCGCGGAATCGGTGCGGCTCCGGCTCATCTCGGACGTCCCGCTGGGCGCTTTTCTTTCGGGCGGGATCGACTCCTCGGTGGTTGTCGCCCTCATGAGCGAGCTGTCCTCCAAGCCCGTCAAGACCTTCTCGATCGGCTTCGAGGAGGAGGCGTTCTCGGAGCTCCCCTTCGCTCGCGCCGTGGCCGAGCGCTACGGCTGCGAACATGTCGAGTTCATCGTCAAGCCCCAGATGGCCGAGATCCTTCCCCGATTGGCCTGGCATTACGGCGAGCCCTACGCCGACGCCTCGGCCTTGCCGTCCTACTACGTCTCGCGCGAGACCCGCAAGCATGTCGCCGTGGCCTTGAACGGCGACGGCGGCGACGAGAATTTCGCGGGCTACGTCCGCTATTTCGCGATGAATCTCACGCGCTATTTCGACCTCCTGCCGCCGCCCGCGCGGCGCGCCCTCTCCGAGGCGGCGGGGATGCTCCCGGAGGCGGACGCCCCCTACGGCTTCTTCTGGAGGCTCAAACGATTTCTGCGCTCGACCCTTTCCTCGGATCTCCCGTCGCGGCACCTCCGGATGGTGTGCTACTTCCCGGAGGACGACAAAGCCGGCCTCTACGATCCCGGCTTTCTCTCCCGCCTGGGCCAGGCGCGCGGCTCGGCCCTCGGATATCTCGGGGCCGCCTTCGATCGCGCCCGCGGGGAAGACTTCGTCAACCGCCTCCTCTACGCCGACTTCCGCACGTACCTCCCGGAATGCCTCATGGTCAAGATGGACATCGCGAGCATGGCCAATTCCCTGGAGGCCCGATCCCCGTTGCTCGACCACGAGTTCATCGACCTCGTCTACCGCCTTCCCGGGCGCTGGAAGCTGCGTGGGCTCAAGGGGCACAAGTGGATCTTCAAGGAAGCCTTCAAAGACAAGCTCCCTCCCATGGTCTACCGGCGCGGCAAGATGGGCTTCGGCATCCCGCTGGGTCCCTGGTTTCGAGGGCCCTTGAAGGCCTACTGGCGGGATCACGTCCTCTCCCCTGAGGCGCTCGGCCGCGGCTATTTCCGGGCCGAGGCGCTCGGGAAGCTCTGGGCGGAGCATCAGGAGGGCCGCCGCGACCACGGCTACCGCCTTTGGTCGCTCTTAATGCTCGAGCTCTGGCACCGGCACGCTCAATAGGTGGGAAGGCCCGCCAGCGACCGATAGAGGGCGTCGTAGCGCTCCGCGATCCGCGTCAGGGAATAGCCCTCGATCGCCCGCTCTCGAGCCGCGCGTCCCATCTCGCGCGCGAGAGCCGGGCGCGCGAGGAATTTATGGATTTGCCGCTTCGCTCCTTCCTCGTCGTACGGATCAAAAAGAAAGCCGGATTCGGCTTCCGCCACCGCCTCGGCCGTCCCTCCCACGCGGCTTGCGATCACCGCCAGTCCCGAGGCCATCGCCTCCAGGAGGGCGTTCGAGAGCCCTTCGGAGACGGAGGGCAGCATGAAGACGTCCCCGGCCGCGTAGGCCCGCGAGACGTCCGCGACCGGCGGCACGATGAAGGCCCGGTCCGAAACGCCGAGGCGCACGGCTTCCTGCCTCAGAAGCGGCGCTTCAAATCCTTCCCCGAAGAAAGCCAGAAAGGCCGCGGGCGCTCCATGACGCGCGGCCTCGGCCCAAAGGCCCAGAAACCATAAGAGTCTTTTTTCCGGCGAAAACCGCCCGGCGTAGACGAAGCCGAGGCCCGACGCCGGGAGGCCGAATCGGGACCTCGCATCGGCCCTTTCCCGCTCCGTCGCCGGCCGGTAGCGCTCGGTGTCGACGCCATTGGGCACCACTTGAACGGAGAGCGCCCCCAGGTGGGCCGTGATCTCCTCGGCGACCTCCCGGGCGACGGTCACGAGCGGGGGCGCCAGGACGCGCAGTCCCCAGAGCTTCATTCGCCCGGGAAGGCTCCCTCTCGATCCCGAGAGCTCCCCCACCCCGCGGCCCCCGCCTACCTTCACGAGGCAGCCCTTTCCCCGCAGCCTCGCGACGAGCGCGCAGACGAGCGCGGGCGAACCCGCCAGATGGACGTGAATGACGTCGTAGCTCCAGGCCCGGCGCATCAGACAAAAGAAGAGCGACATCATGAAGCTCAAAGAATTGATCCGGCCTTTGCCCAGGCACCACAACCGGATCACGGGAACCCCGTCGATGGAATCCTCCCGGCTCAAGCCCGGCAGACGGCGCGTCAGGACCACGACGCGCTCTCCGCGGCGCAACAGCGCCCTGGAAAGCTCCCACGCCTGCTTTTCAGCCCCCCCCACCGTCGGGTGAAAACTCGCGCTCACCATCACGATCGACGGAGCGCGGGCCGTCGTCATTCTCGCTTCATGCTCAGAAAGTCGGCGATGGCGACCTCGGCCTTGAAGAGGAAGAAAAGCCCCAGGGCCGTCACCATGAGGTATCCCGCCATGTGCGTGACGAAGGCGTAGCCGAAGGCCTGGGTTGGAGAAGCTCCGCAGCGCACCGCGATGTCCTTGACCATCGCCTCGAAGGTCCCGAAAGCGCCCGGCACGGCCGGCAGCGCGGCTCCGGCGCCCGCCCAGGACAAGACGAGGACGGCCCGCGGAAAATCGATCATGTCGAGTCCCAGCGCCCGCGCGCTCACCCAATAGATGAGGGCGTCGGAGGACCAGAGCAGAAAACCGCACGCGATGATGCCCGCGGCAAGCCGCCCCCGCAGCGCGAGAGCCCCGGCGGAAAGCTCGACGACGACCGTCCGAACCCGCGGCCAGGAAGACAGGCGGCCCGAGACCGCCCCCCGGGGCCCGAAGGCGTCCCTGAGGAGCACGAAAGCGGCCAAGCCCCCCCACAGGCCCCAAGGCAGCCAAAGCGCGACGCGCCGGGCCGCCGCCGGAAGAAAGCCGGGAAGAAACCATGCCGCCAGGGAAAACAACGTCGCGAGCGACGCGACATCGAGAAAACGCTCGACGATCACCGTCGAGAAGACGCTCATGAAGGGCAGTTGAAGCCGCCGCCCCGCGAGCGCCGTCCGCGCGAACTCCCCCAGCCTGAAAAAGAGAATGTTGTTGACGGCCAGCCCCATCGCCTCAAGCCCGAAGAGCTCCGCCACGGATGCCTTGGCGAGCGGCGCGAGCAAGAGCCGCCAGCGCACCGCCCGCATCGCGAGATCCCAAAGCCCGAGCGCGATGAGCAGGGGAATCCATCTCCAGTCCATCCGCATCACCCAGGGTATCAGCGCCCCGAAGTCGACTTTCCGCAGGGCGAGGGCGAGAAACGCCGCCGTGGTGACAAGGGAAATGGCGATGGAAATCCGCGCCCGGGTCATGCCGCGGCCCCGCTCAAGACGGCAAACCAGGCGAGCCATGCTCCAAGCCCCGCGAGAACCGCCGCCGTCCAGTCGGTCGGGACGAACCTCAGGAGAATATCGAAGCTTCCTCCGGCCGGCAAGCCCGCGGGCCTTTCGACTTGAGAGAGATATCCCCGCCAAGGCCGCAGCGGAAGCTCGCCTCCGTCCGCATAGGCCCGCCAGCCGGGATAGAATGGCTGGGACAGATGAAGGGCCTCGGAGGAGGCGGGCCACCGCCCGGTGATTCTCCAGGTTTCGGGAGTCTCGACGGCGACCGTGGGAGGAGCCGCGCCCTCTCCAAAGCTCGCGAGGGTCCCTCGAACGCCCGCGTGGACGGGGCGAGCCCCGCTTGGGATCACGAAGCGCAGGCCCAGGTCACGCATGCGGCTTGTCGCGGCGTTGCGCAGGTAGGTCCGGCTCTGATCCGCCGCGGCGCGGCCCTCGCTCGCGGCGGCGTATTCCGGGTAGCCGCGCAGGTAGGTCGGCGCGTAGCCGTTGACGTTCATCGCCCGGTACAGCATCGTCTTGTCTTGATTGGCGAGTCCGGGGTCGGTCAGCACGCGGAACGGACGTCCCCCGACGAGGGCCGCGAGATCGGGATTGATCCTCAGAAAACGTTCGCCATCCTGCGCCCCCAGGTAGTCCCGGTCCCAGGTCCAGAGCAAGCCCAGGGAAAGCGCGGCCGCGGCCAGGGCCGCGCGCGGCCAGGATTTCGAGAGCCGCGGCCCCGCGTCGGAGAGGCCCGCGAGGGCCAGCCACCAGAATCCCCAGAGGCTCAGGACCAGGCCGCGCGCCGGCGTCCGAATAAAGCGCAGCGGCCCCATTCTCAATAGGAAGCTCAGCCTTTCCGAGGAGCCGATCCCCGCGAGAAAAATTCCCGCGGCCACCAGAAGCGCGGCCGCGCTCCGCGCGCGCCGGCGTCCCGGCGCCGCGAGACCCCATAAGCCCGCGAGCAGGCATCCGCCGCCAAGCCACAACCCCGATGATTCGAAAAAAACGGACGGCAAGCCGCGATAGCCCGGCGAAAGGGGCGTTTCCCCGGGCGGAACGTAGAACCAGCTTAACGCCTCCCGCGGCGTCAGGGAGTAGGCATTGGAGTAGATCGCGGGCCAGTACGTCCTGATCGAACGCCCGACGAACTCGGCGGCCGGCATCCACAAGACAATTCCCAGAGCCAGGAAGGCCGCCCCCGCCGCGGCGGCCGGCATGAGGAGCCGGCGGTCGGTGACGAGGGCCCATAGGATCATCGCGGCGCCGTTGAGGGCCATGAATTGGGGATGCCCCGAGAAAAACTGCAGCGCCCAGGCGCCGGCGAGGTACAGCGGGCGTCCATACAGCCAAAAAAGCCAGACCCAGGGAATCCACGAGAGAGAGGCGAGCAGCGTCGGGATGCCTTCGGTCGAACGGTAGACCAGAAAGGGCGAGAGCGCGTAAGAGGCTCCCAAAAGGAGCGCCCAGGCTCCCGCGAGTCCGGAGCGCCGCGCGAGCAGAAAGCCCCCGACGCCCGCCCACCACAAATGAAAGGCGCTGTCCCAGGAGAGCGCCTTGAGAAGCGGGAAAAAGTAGCCTAGGAGGGAGATCGGGTAAAATAGAGCCGCCTGGGTGTCGCCCAAAAGGGGGACTCCGCCAAAGATATACGGATTCCAAAAAGGAAGCCTTCCCGCCTGGAGGCTCGACTGGACGAGATGGCGCAGGGGATAATGATAGGCGAAAAGATCCCCGAAATTAAGGAGAGCCGCCCCCGGAAGCAGGAGAGCCCCGGCGACTAGGCCGCCCACGGACGCCGTCCAGACGCCCATCAAAACGAATTCATCGCGTCTCATCAAGGGCTCGAAGGCGGAAGGCGGAGCCTTCCATGCTCTGAAGACCGCCAACCTTGCCAGTATAGAAGATAAAGAGCGCCCAAAGTGGCGAGGAGGCCGAGCCGGAAGCTCCACGGTTCATAGCTGGCATAAAGTCTCCAGCGCCCCGGCGGGACGCGGATTTTTTGGAACGCTCCCGCGGCCGGCTCGTTGGGAAGCCTCATCGAGCGCCTTGGCCCCACGAGCGTGAACGTCCAGCCCGGGTAGCGCGGCTCCGCGAGATAGAGCCAACCCGGTTCGCGGCTCGAAAACGCCGCCGTCCAGGACCCCTCGGAGAAATCCCGCATCGGCACGGGACGCCCGGCGAACGCCGCCCCTACCGGGAGCCCCGGAGGAATCGACGAGCCGTCCGCGTCGCCGAGCCACGAGACGCTCGCGGCGAGACCGCGGGAGCGCTCGATTTCCCAGCCGATCCGGGACTCCCGGACGAGATCGGGGCCGGCGGGGGCCGCGGGGGAAAGAAGATAGCGCACGGCGGCCCATGGGAAATACCGCGACGCGGCCTCGGCCGACGGACGGCTTGAAAGGAAATCAAGAAAATCGGAGGAAGGCGCGAGGACGAGAGGCTCCCCGACATTGTTCGCCGAGCGTATTTTATAAGGAAGGTTGGAGAGCCCATAGAGCCGCCACTTCCAGTCCGCGAGGCCCCGCCCGCGCATCCAGGAAGAGGCTTGGGGCGAGAGCAGATAGCGCTCCCCCTCCCCCAAACGGCTTTCGAGATGGCGTGCGAGGGGCCCCGAGGCCGTGAGGCTTCGGGCCGGAGCCAACGGAAAGGCGGCGCGTCCGTAGACGAGGAGTTCGATGGAAAGCGCCGCCAGGAAAAGGGCGCCGCCGACCCGCAGCCTTGAGGCTCCCGCCGCGCAGAGAAAGGCGATAAGAGGCCAAGAGAGATAAGAGAGATTGCCCGGATAGCGCAGGTAGCGCAGCGGCGCGAGATGAGTCCAAACCCACAAAGAAAGCCCCGTTGATCGCCCCAGGAGGAGAAGCGCCAGGGCCGAAAGCGCGAGCATGGCCTTGAAGGCCGCCCTTCGCCTGAGCCTCAGCAAGCCCGCGATGGCCGCGGACGCCCCCAGGAACCCCATGTAGTCGCAGGTCCACCAGGGAAGATGACCCAGGGAACCCGGTGGCTGCTGGGGACCGGGAGCGATCCAGGGGCTTATCCAGCCCAGGAAATCGGCCGGGGTGAACCCATAAAAGAGGAGGGACGGCACATCGAGGCCATGGGCCCGCGTCGAATGCCTCCAAAGCTCGACAGCCGGGAAAAGCAGGCACGCGGCGATCCCGGCGCCCCAAAGCCCGGCCGTGAAAACCCCGAGGAAGAACCGCCCCCGCCCGCCCTCGCCGGCGAGCTCTCGCCGGCCCGACAGAATCAGGAGCGTCGCCGCCGCGGCGACGGCGCCCCCGATCGCGAAGAGGGGATAGCCGGAAAAAAAAGCCAAGGCCCAGGCAAGGCCCCACCAACGCGGCGCGCGGCAAAAAAGCAGGAAGGCCGGCAGCAGGGCGAGGACGCCCAGCTGATTCGGCCACTCGACACGAATCCAGATCCATCCTCCGAACCCATAGACCGCGGCGCCCGCGAGCGACGGCGCGCTCCTCAAGCCCACGGAGCGCAGCCAGAGGTAGGCGAGGAAGCCGGCAAGCCAAAATTGGAGGAGATCGTAGAGCCTCAGCGCGTCAGCCCAGCCGCATAAGTAGAATAAGACGCTTCCAGGATAGAACAGACCGTTCTGCATCTCGGCCGCGTGAGGCATGCCGAGGTAGGCGTAGGGATTCCAGAGAGGCAGCCTTCCGGCCTCGAGCATCTCCGCGTTGAACGTCCGCCAAGGCTGGGCGAGATAGCTCAGGTCCCCCCAGAAGGGACATAGGCCGCGGACCCACCAGGAGCCCATGAAAAAGGCGGCGAGCGCCGCCAAAAATAATGCCGCGCGGCCCTCCTCGCTCATCCGGGTCATCGACCGGCCCTCCCCAGATCGCGCTCGACGTTGGCCAGCATCGTCTTCGTGCTTCCTCTAAATGGATCGAGCTTGACGGCGCGGGCAAGGTAAACCGCGCAGGCGCGCAGGCCCCCGGCCTGCCTGTCCCGGAGCCCCGAGAGGACGATCAGGGCCATGTCCCTCTCCGTCTCGGGATCGTCCGCGAGTTCGGCGGATCGCCGCAGAAGCTCCAGCGCCCGCGCGGAGCCGCCCGCTTCATGAAGGACGGCGGCGGCCCGCTCCCGCAGGCGATCGGCGCGCAGGCGATCAAGAGCGGGCAGACAGGCCAGGACGGCGAGGCCCAGGACGGCGGCGGACGCGGGCTTGCGCCACATCCCCGGGATCTTGGTCTGAACGGTCGAGACGGCGCCCGCGGCGCCGGCCAGATAGCAGAAAAGCCAAAACCCGGCCGGCATCGAAAGCGGGTAGTCGACGAGCGACTCGATGAGAACGGCCCAGGCGCCCCAGCGGCGCCAGCGCCGCGCGCCGGAGACGGGCCGTCTCAGCCAGGCGAACAGTCCTCCGAATAGGAGAGCCGCGAAGGGAAATCCGTTCTCGACCGCCGCCTCGAGAAAACCCTGATGCGCGAATCGGCTTTTCCAGATTCCGGCCCAGCCCGCGTCCGAGGCCGCCGCGAAGGCGTAGCTCCCGGGGCCAAAACCAAGCCATGGCCTGTCCCAGGCAAGCCTCCAGGCTGTTTCCCACCATCGGGCCCGGTCGCCCAGTTTTTCCGGCCCCGAGCCTCCGTAGAGAAAGTATTTAAACGCGAACACCGCGGCGAAAGCGAGCATGGCGGCCGGCAGCAGCCAGCGCCCGGCGGCCTTTTCGCGGACGGCGATGCCCGCCGCGACGGCGACGCCGAGCCAGGCCCCGGCGCTCCCCGTCCAGACAAGAAGCCATCCCAAGCCGGCCGCCAGGATCCAATCCCGCCCGATCACGGCGGCGGGAAAAAGCATGAGAATCATCCCGGCAAGGACGTTTTCGTTTCCAAGGGTGGCGCCGGGCCTCGGCACGCGCCCGGAGCTCCATGGCACGGCAAATCCTAGGATCAAGAGCCCCCAGGCGCACCACCGAAGCGCCCGATCGGCGTCCAGACGCTCCTGGGGCCCCGAAAGGCTCCCCGCCGCGAAGGCGGCGAGGCCTAATATCTGGGAGCGCCATGCCGGGAAAGCGACGGCGGGCAGCGGGCTCGCGAGCGCCGAAATCCCCCCCAGAAAAGCCAGGGCGCAGAGCCATGCGGCTGTCGAGGAGCGCGGGAGCCGGACCGCCCCGCGAAGAAGACCGGCCGAGGCCCACAGGGCCAAGGCCGGCGTCGCCGCCAGGAAAAAAGCCGCCCGGATCTCCGGCTCCCAGGCGCCGTGGAGGAGAACCGCCAGCCCCAGCAGCAGCCCCGTGATCAACGCAAGCCCTTATGAGGGGATGATCTTGGGGGTGACGAAGATCAGAAGCTCGGTCCGGGTCCTGGTTTTGGTCTTGCTCTTAAAGAGCCAGCCAATGAGCGGGATGCTGCCCAGGAAGGGAATGTAGGCGTACTGGGTGTTCAACGTGTCGCTGATAAGGCCGCCCAAAACGATCGTCTCGCCGTCACGGACCATCACCGTCGTTTGGGCGTTGCGGGAGTCGATCGAGGGCGCCCCCGAGGCGGAGTTCCCGGGGATCGTCGCCGAGACCTGGCTGACGACGGGGTTAATGTTGAGCATCACGCGCCCGTCCTTGTTGACGGTCGGCGTCACGGTGAGCTGGATGCCGGTCGTGATGTATGTCACCGTCTGCTGGGAGATGCCCGTTCCCGAGAGGTTCGCGGTTTCGTAGGGGATGTTCGTCACGACATTGATGTTGGCCGGCTGGTTGTTCAAGGTCGCGATCTTGGGATCCGAAAGGACTTTCAGCTTCCCGTCCAGGGCCGAGGCCAGAAGCGCCGCGTTGAGAAAGTAGTTGTTGGTGATCCGGCCGAGCTCGAGGGCTCCGTAGATGGGGTTGATCGGGAGGTTGACGCCGGTGCCGTTGCCCGCCGCGCCGATTCCCGTGTTGGGGAAGTTCGGAACGGAGGGGATCTGCTGGGTCGGCGTGTTGATCGTCCCGGGGGCGGTGCCCGCGGGGAAGCCCGGGGCATAGGGGACCGGCACCCCCGAGGACCAGTTGGTGAGGGGAATGCCCTGCTGGGTGCCGGCGGGAGCGCCGCTGTTGGTGCCGACCAAGTTCGTGCCGCCGCCCGTAAGCTTCGCGTTCTGGTTCACGCCATAATACTGCCACTGGACTCCGAAGGCGAAATTTTTCGTCAGCGTGACTTCCACGATCTTGGCTTCGATAAGGACTTGGGGCGGGCGGACGTCGAGCTTCTTGACGAGGCGCACGGCCTCCATGTAGCCGTCGAAGGTGTCGGTCACCAAAAGCGAGTTCGTCCTGGAGTCCGCGGAGGTCTTGGCTTGCGTGCGCCCCTCGGCCCGGAGCACCATGTTGAGCTCCTGGATAAGGTCGGCGGCTTTCGTGTAATTGAGGCGGATGATATGCGTGGAATTCGTGGCGTTCGTCTGCATCTTCTTGTATTCCTCCGGCGTGACCACGCGGAGAATATCGTCCCCCACTTGGGTGGTGGAAAGGTTCTTGATGGAGAGAACCGCCTGGAGCACTTCTTTGAAGGGGACGTTCGCCAGATGGAGCGTGATGCGCCCCGTGACGTCGGGGCCGGCGACGATGTTGATCTTCGCCTCGCTCGCGAGCATCTTGAGGACGTCGCGGATGTCGGCGTTGTCGTAGTCGACGGAGACGCGCTCCGTGGGGAGCTTGGAGAGAATGTCCCCTCCCTGCATCCCTCCCCACGACCCCAGCTTCGCCGCCTCGTCGCCGGCGTCTTGATCTGGCGCGGGCCGGGCGCCTGGGCCGGCGCCCAGAGGCGCCGTGGCATTGCCGGCGGTGGTGCTTCTCTTTTGGGCGATCCCCTCCAATTGGGAAGAATATTGATCCGACAGGCCTTGCGGGATGGAATTGGCGTCCGCGCCGGCGTAGGCGGCGCCCGAGAACTTGGGCGATATCCCCGGGGCCTTCCCGGCCGCCTCGGCGGGCGCCGCGCTGACCGGCGAGAGAGCCACTTTCAGAAATCCGTCCCGCTCAAAAACGCGCGGACGGGCGAGGGCTTTGAGGTCCATCACGATTCTGGAGATCAGGGCGGGCTTGGACTGGTATTGGGCCATATGGACGGAGGAAAGGACGCCCCCACGGCCGGGCAGGTCCCGGACCGGCCCCGAAAAACGCGTGTCGAAAAGATCCAGCACGACGCGCGGCGGCTTCGCGAGGACGAAGGTCTTGTAGCGCGGCGTGCGGCTCAGGACGACGCGTATCGAGTCGGGGGCCACCTTGACGGCCCGAAGCTGGGCCGCGGCGGCGGCGAAGGCCGGCGAGACGACCCCCGGAGGGAACGCCAGCAGGCCGCAGAGAGCTCCGCCGATCTTCTTGAAGCGCCGTTCGCCCGTCATCATAGGCTTGCCATCCTCCCGCTGCCGCCGAGGACAACGACTTTCGACCCCAAAACAAAAACGCGCGACTCGACGCCGCGGCGCAAAACGACGCCTTGCTTCGACATGATAGCACCCGTCACGCCCGGGATGGAAGTCCCGAGGACGCTCCGTCCGCGCCGAAGGCCGCTGCGGCCCCCGCTGTAGTAGAGCCGGCCCCAGCGCAGGATGAGATTGACGCCGAAGCGTTTGTCGGCGAACAGGGCCTCGCTCGACTTGGGGCCCCGCAGGATGCCCACCAAGGATAAGTCATCCAGGGAGACGTCCTTGGCCGGGTCGAAGGGACGGCTCTGGACCACATCCGAGGCGCTGGTCTTCGAGAAAGGGTCGCGGAAATCGCCGGCCGTATAGAGGGTATCGACCGGAGCCGTGGCGGCGGGTTGGGCGGCCCTGATGGCTTGGAGAGTCTCGGACGCGACCACGGCCATCAAGTCCTTGGCCGCCTCCTCGGCGCTCTTCGATATGTTGGGAGCGGCCGGGGCGGACTTGGGAGCGGCCGCCGCGGCTGGAGGACGGCCGAAGGCGGGAACGGCCGGCGGGCGCGGCAGGGGCGTCGCGGGCGCGGCCGGCCTGGCCGCGGGCAGGAAATGGGCCGCGACCCCGATGGCCGCCGGCCGCGGGCGCTTCTTCATCATCGGGACGAGGATCGCCGCGGCGGCCAGAAGGGCTCCGGAGACGCCGATCGCCGCTCTCCCGGCGGGCGGTATCTTCGCGATCCACGCCTTCGCCCGCGCCGCCGACGCCTTCATCAAGGCCTTGAGCCGGTCGGCGCGGCCCGGCCCCCCGGGAGAAGCGCCGGGGGCGGCGGCCCAGCCCGAGGGCGAGCCGTCCCCGACGCCCTCGGGAGATGCGTTGGCGCCGGGGGCGGGCGCGGGCGCCTCCGGCGCGAGATCGGCGGCGCCGCCCGAGGCGGTCTCGGGCGGCGGCTCGGGATTCAGGTTTTCTTCTTCGTCCATTTACAGGGCCCGCTCATAGAGCAGCATCGTCATCTTGGCCGGGATTCCCGTCTCGGTCTCGGGACCGGTGAAGGTCACGTCCTGGAAATTATAGATCCTCGGCTGGAGGGCGAGCGCCGCGATCGAGTTCGCGATCCCCTGGAAGGGGCCCCGGACGTTGAGGAGCACGGGAAGCTCGATGTAGGATTCTGTCTTCTTCGGAGCGGCGACGCTCATGCTCACGACCGACACCCCGAATCGTCCCATAAGGACTTCCATCGTGACGATCGCGTTGAAATTCTCGCGCATGGAGACGACCGGGAAATCCGCCCCCGCGGACGCCGCCTCCTTCTGAACGCCCCGAAGCTTGAGCAGGGTCCCCTTGAGCTCCGCCTCCTGCCCGCGCGCCGCGTCGATGACCTTGCGGTTCGCCTCGACGCGGGCGCCGAGGGCCGCGATCTTGTCGGCCGTCGGGTTCCAGAGATAGGTGACGTAGGCCCAGCCGCCGCCTCCAAAAAGAAGAAGGCCCAGGAAAACGATCTGCAGGATTTCCTTGGGGATATTGGCGAGGTCGAATTTACCCATGGAGTCGGCGCCTCATAGCGCGGGCGCGTAGCGGCCCTTGATCTTGATCTCGACCTGCTGGTCGGATCCCGAGCCGCTCGCGCTCAAGGGGCCGGCCAAGTCGAGGTTGGAGAAATGGAGCGCTTCCATGGCGACGATCCAGGCCAGGACATCGACGAAGCCCGAGACGGATGCCGTGATTTCGACCTGGAGCGGCGCCGCCTGCGTGCCTCCTCCCAGCGTCTGGAGCGTCTTGACCGTGACTCCCTCCGGGACGCTGCGGACGAAATCCGACAAGAAGGTGGGATAGAAACGCCGCACTTTCCTTAAGTTCTTGATGTCCGAGATCCGGTCCTGGTAGGCCTTGAGAGCGCGCCGGGCGGCCTGAATCTGGACGTCGAGGCCCTGGACGGCGGCGATCTGGTCGTCCTGGTTCGCCGCGATCTGCGCCAGGCGGCGCGCCGTGCCGGCGTGGAGCGCGTCGGCGGCAAAAGCGGCCGCCACGAGCGCCAACGCGGCCAATACGGCGCCGCGCACGTACACTTTTTGGCGCAGCCTCGCGAGGCGCTCGGCAGGCAGAAGGTTGATTCGAGTCATGGTCTCTCTTGCGGACCTGTCAGCTCCAGTCTCCCTTGAACCTGAGCGCCAGGCCGGCGGCGACGACGAAATCGGGCCCCATCTCGAGAGGAAATCCGCAGCCCGGATCCACGAAAGGGGAAAGATCCAAGACGGAGGTCGGCAGCTTGAGCGCCTGGGCGAAGAATTCCGGGATATTCTTGAGCTTGGCCGTGCCGCCGCACAAAAAGACCCGTCCCACCTGTCGCCCGGGCGCGGCGCTCGCCTCCGACCCGGCGGCCTGGGCCGGAGGCTCCTCGCCTTCGACCTCCTGCCCCTCCAGATAAGAATGGAGGGTGTGCCGGACTTGGGCGGCGAGGTCGGAGAGCTCCTTCTCGGCCGCCTCGGAGGCCGCGACGGCTTCCGGCGCCCCGGCGGCTTTCGCGTTATCCTTCTCCTCCGGAGAAAGCAACAGCCCCCACTGGCGTTTCGCCTCCTCGGCCTGGGGGGCTTCGACCTGCAGGGCCTGCATGACGGCCTTCGTGACGGCTCGCCCGGCGATCCGGATATCGCGCGCCACCCGCGTCGTGCCGCCCTCGACGATGGAGAGGTTGGTCACCGAGTGCCCGAGATTGAGAACGAGGCTTGAGGAGCCCGCCTCCTCGACGCCCAAGGCGTTGAAGACGTTCTCGAGGGCGAACGGGTCGACGTCGATGACGGCCGTCTCGAGCCCCGCCCGGTCCATGGCGGAAAGCACCGCGGCCACGACCCCCGACTTCGCGGCGCCCACGGCCGCGTCGATCTTGCGGCGGCCCTCCTGGGCGAACTCCCGCGTGATATCACCGTCGATGGCGGCGTCGTTCAAGTCGAAATTGAGGTATTTCTCCACGAGCTCCTTGAGCCTGAGCCGGAACTCCGCCCGCGTCATGTGATCAAAGGACAAATGCCGCACGATGACGGAGTCGCCGGAAACCGCGGTCGCCGCCTGCCTGAGCCGCGGTTTCCTCGCGGCCACGAGCCCCGCCAGGGCGCGCGAGGCGGCCTCGTGCCGGTCGTCGGGCGCGGCGTCGATCGGGCCGGGGATGGGCGCGTGGCCCCAGAAATCGAGCGCCCAATGCCCGCCCGGGACCCGCTTGACGGAGGCGAGCTTGACGGCGTAGCTGCCGATATCCACGCCCAGCAGCTCGTCGGGGCCCGACAGGAGCGCCACGGCCGTCCGGCGCAGGCGCGCGAGGGCCGCGGACAGTTTCTCCGCAGCCCGGCGCCCACCGGCGTTCCCCCCCTTCGCGATCGCCTGTTCAGCCATCGTTCATATTATTTGTTGACAGCGCCTTAAGCCGTGTCGGCTATAAAAAAGCGCCGCCTCCTCGCGATCGAGGAGGTTCGGCGCGGTTGCGACAACCATATTTAACAGGACTTGCGCGGTTTGTCAAGAGGAAATTAAGCAATTGTCAGGAATTTTTTAAAAGTGGACAGTTTTCCCTGGATTTACGATTTAAAAGTGGACACCCCATCGAGGCGAAAATCCTTCGTCGGCGCGTGAATCGAGTGGGCAACGCGAAGCGTTGTCCAAGC
>JAJZAK010000056.1 GCA_021799485.1 bacterium
GAAGGCCTTCGCGCGGAACGGCTCGATCGTGATCGTCTCCCCGTCCCGAAACAGGCGCATGCGCACCTCGCAGGTGGTGGCGCCCTTTTGGGGGCCGTGAGGATAGCCGTTGACGAGCAGGCCGCAAGCGCCGCAGATGCCCTCCCGGCAGTCGGACTCGAAAGCGACGGCTTCCTCGCCCTTTTGAAGAAGACGCTCGTTGAGGAGGTCCAGGGTGTCGAGGACCGACATCTCGGGCGAGACGCCGATCACTTCATAGTCGACGAGGCGCCCTTTCTCCGCGCGGCTCTTTTGCCGCCAAACGCGGAGCGTGAAGTTCATTTATAGCTCCTCTGGGCGAGGTGGACGGCCGAAAATTCGAGAGGCTCCTTGCTGAGAGCGGCCGGAGAGCCCTCGCCGCGATATTCCCAGGCCGCGACATGGGAGAAATTGGCGTCGTCGCGCCTGGCTTCGCCGTCCGGAGTCTGGTATTCCTCGCGGAAATGCCCTCCGCAGGATTCCCGGCGTTCGAGGGCGTCGGTGATCAGCAAGGAGGCGAATTCGAGATAGTCCGCGACGCGTCCCGCGCGCTCGAGGGCTTGATTGAGGTCCTCTCCCGGACCCGCGATCGCGACGTCCTTCCAGAACTCCTCGCGGAGTTCCTGGACCTTCTCCCGGGCTTCAAGGAGGCCGGGTTCGTTCCGGGACATTCCGCAGCGCTCCCAGAGAATGCGGCCGAGTTTGCGGTGGAAATCATGGGGCGATCGGCGGCCGCGGATCCCAAGGAGTTTCTTGATCGCCTGCCGGGAGTTCTCCTCGGCCCCTTGGAAGGCGGTCGAGGCCGCGATGTCGACCTTGGGCAGATCCGCGCCCGCGAGATAGCCTCCGATCGTATAGGGAATGATGAAATAGCCGTCGGCGAGCCCCTGCATGAGGGCGGAGGCGCCAAGGCGGTTGGCGCCATGGTCCGAAAAATTGGCCTCTCCCAGACAGAAGAGTCCGGGGATGGTGGTCATGAGATCATAATCGACCCAGAGCCCGCCCATCGTGTAATGGACGGCCGGGAAGATGCGCATGGGGGTCTCGATCGGGCTCTCGCCCGTGATGTTTTGGTACATCTCGAAGATGTTGCCGTATTTCTCGACCAGGGTTTGCGGGCCGTCGCGGCGGATGGAGGCGGAAAAGTCGAGGTAGACCGCTTGCGCCGTGGGGCCCACCCCGAAGCCCTGGTCGCAGGCGGCCTTCGCGGCGCGGGAGGCGACGTCGCGCGGGACAAGATTGCCGTAGGTGGGATAGCGGCGCTCAAGGTAGTAGTCGCGTTCCTCCTCCGGGATGTCCCGCGGGAGCCTTTTATCCCCCGCCTTTTTGGGGACCCAGACGCGCCCGTCGTTGCGGAGGCTTTCGCTCATGAGGGTGAGCTTCGCCTGATGCTCGCCGGAGACCGGGATGCAGGTGGGATGGATTTGGGTGTAGCAGGGATTCGCGAAGAGGGCGCCGCGCTTGAAGGCGCGGAAGGTGGCGGTCACGTTTCCCGTGACTCCGTTCGTCGATAGATAAAAGACGTTGCCGTAGCCTCCGGTCGCGAGGAGGACGGCGTGCGCCGCGTGGGACTCGATTTTCCCCGTGACGAGGTCCCGGACCACGATTCCCCGGGCCTTGCCGCCCTCGACGACAAGGTCGAGCATTTCCCGGCGAGGGTACATCGACGCATGGCCAAGGCCCACTTGGCGCATGAGCGCCTGGTAGGCGCCGAGCAGAAGCTGTTGCCCTGTTTGTCCTCGGGCGTAGAATGTGCGCGAGACGAGCACGCCTCCGAAGGAACGGTTCGCGAGGGAGCCACCGTACTCGCGCGCGAAGGGGACTCCCTGGGCCGCGCACTGGTCGATGATCAGAGGGGAGATCTGCGCCAGGCGGTAGACGTTGGCCTCGCGGGAGCGGAAATCGCCGCCCTTGATCGTGTCGTAAAAGAGCCGGTAGACGCTGTCGCCGTCGTTGGGATAGTTCTTAGCCGCATTGATGCCGCCCTGGGCGGCGATGGAGTGGGCGCGGCGGGGGCTGTCCTGGATGCAGAAGACCTTGACGTTGTAGCCCATTTCCGCGAGGGAGGCGGCCGCCGACGCGCCCGCCAAGCCGGTCCCAACGACGATGACGTCGAACTTGCGCTTGTTGTTGGGGCCGACGAGCTTAAGCTCGGCCTTCCGGGCGTCCCATTTTCCTTCGAGCGGCCCCGGCGGGACTTTGGCGTCGAGATTCATTTGAAATAGGCCCAGACGGGAATGATCGCGAAGCCCCCCGCGACGAGCCAGGCAAAGGCGGTTCCCATGGCATCGACCGCGGGACGAACGCGAGGGCGCCGGAGTCCAAGGCTCTGGAAGGCGGCTTGGAAGCCGTGTCCCAGGTGCAGGCCCAAGGCTCCCATCGCGGCCGCATAGAAGCCCGCGTAGGGCGCGCTCTTAAACGACTCCATGACGAGCCGGTAGAGCCCCTGGGGCGCCGTTCCGAAGCGGAAATCCCTGAGGTGAATGATGAGAAAAACGAGGATGAGAAGGCCCGAGTAAAAGGCCGTCTTTGATCCATACCATCGATCCCGCTTCCATCGTTTGAACCTGTAGTCTTCGGGGCGCGCGCCGGCATTCTCCGCCTTCGTCCATAGGGCAAGGATGATGTGGCCGATGAAAAGGACGGCGAGAATGATCTCGGCCAAGGGTATGAGGGGGTTCTTGTCGAGCGAGGCGGCATAGCCGTTGAAGGCGTTCTCGCCGGAGAAGAGGATGAGATTGCCGCCCAGATGGACGATCAGGAAGCCGCAGAGGAGAAGGCCTGCCGCGGCGACGAGCGCTTTCTTGCCGACTGAGGATTTAAGGATGAGACGCAGGAGATTCACCCGCGCCGATTCTATAAAAAAATTACCGACCCTTGACGGCGACGGCGAGCTTTTGCCCGTCCGTGTCCTTCGGACCGCGCAGAAGCGTCCACTCCTCGATCATGGAGCCGTCCTTGAATCGGCAGAAGCCGGCGGCGTTTCCCTCGGCGTCCGTGACCATGAGCAGGGCGCCGGAGGAATGAACGCAGTAGGTCGAGGCGGGATTGGCTTCGATCGAGCCGATCTGATTCGAGGAGGAATTGTCGATGAAGCTTTGCACGGCGATGTTCGCGTGCCCGTTGTTCTGCATCGCGGAGGCTCTAAAAAGGCTCCACTCCTCGATGAGCGCCCGGCCGAACGCGCAGGCGCCCATCACGCCCTCCCCGGTCGAGAACGTCTTGACCCTGCCGCCCAGGGCCGCGCATCGGCTGGCGGCCGGGTTGACCATGTTCGCGGGAGCTGACGCGGGATAAGTCTTGGCGAAGCCTTGCGCCAAGACGTGGGCGACGTTGAGCGAGGCCGAAAATTGATCGTCCGTCGAGACCGCCCAAGACGAAATTGCGAATGTGGCAACGAAGGCCGCCGTCGCGGCCGCTTTGATCGTGATGTTCATGTCTTTCCTCCCAACCATCTCCATTAAATCTGAAACCAGTATATCGTTGCCGCAGCCCAAAGCCTATGACCATGGTCAATTAAAAACATTGATTTAGATCAATTGGGGGCAGGTCTCAATATTCAACACATGGAGGCCTCCGCGATTGCCTGATTGTGGGATGTTGAGACCTGCCCTCCTCCTTTATAAAATGATCCCTCCTATGATTCGTGGGGCGGCGACATCGATGCTGTCGAAACTCCTTGTTCTGAGGGGCGCCGTCCGGGAGCTGTGGGTCGTCTTCGGGGCCAAAATCCTGGCCATTCTGGCCTACGGTCTCGTGAACTCGACCCTGGTCCTGTGGCTATCCTCGGACTTGGGCTTGAGCGATGTCAAGGCGGGATTTGTCGTGGCCTCCTGGTCGACCGTGATGACTCTGGCCACCGTCCTCGTGGGCTCCCTCGCCGACGCGGTGGGCATCCGCGCGGCCTTTCTCCTGGGAGTAACGCTATGCGCCCTTTCGCGGGGCGTGATGGCGTTCGTGACGGCGCTCTGGCCGGCCTTTATTTTGGGACTTTTCCCGCTGGCCGTCGGCGAAGCCCTTCAAACCCCGGTTCTCGTCGCCGCCGTCAAGCGCTTCTCCACCACCGCCCAGCGCTCGATGGCCTTTTCCGTCTATTACGCGGCGATGAACGTGGGCTTTGCCTTGTCGGGATGGAGCTTCGATCGCGTTCGCGGGGCGCTCGGGGAGTACGGGCACTTTCCCTTGCCGATGCTGGGGACGCGGCTGAGCACCTACCAAGTTCTGATCCTCCTTGGCTGTCTCTGCACGATTCCCGTGGGACTTTTGGCGTATTTCGGCCTGCGTCCCGGCGTGGAAGTGACGGACGATGGCGTGCGGATGGCGTCTCCGCCCTCCGCCGGTCTTCGGGGCGGCCAAGCGGCGGCCGCATCGGTCAGACGGGCGGGAGAGGCGTGGTGGCGCATTTTCTCCGGCCTGTGGAGGCAGCCGGCGTTTTATCGTTTTCTTCTCTTCCTGACGCTGGTCGTCGGCGTGCGCCTGATCCTTTATCATATGTACTATACCTTTCCAAAGTTCGCGATCCGTGAATTGGGACCGGGGGCGCCGGTCGGCAGGCTCTTCCTTGTCGTCAATCCGGTCCTGATCATCATCCTGGCTCCTGTCATCGGAGCCTTGACGCAGAAAGTCTCGGCCTACAGCGCCGTGGTCATTGGAAGCGCGCTCGCCGCCGGATCCGTCTTCCTGCTGGCATTGCCGCCAGCGTGGTTCGCCCCCTTGGCCAACGGCTCGCTGGGGAATCTTGTCGCGAGGCGCTGGCTGGGCGTGAACTCCGCGACCATTGACCCATACTACGTTTCGATCACGCTCATGGCCGTGGTTTATTCGATCGGCGAGGCCTTTTGGTCTCCCCGGCTCTACGAGTATCCCGCCGCCATCGCGCCGAAGGGGCAAGAGGCCTCTTATATGGCCCTTTCCATGCTGCCGTTTTTCGTCGCGAAATTCTTCGCCGGGGGCCTCTCGGGGGAGTTGCTCCAGGACTTTTGCCCCGCTCAGGGGCCGCGCCGGCCGGGGCTGTTGTGGCTCATTGTCGGCCTGATGGCCCTGGCGACGCCCGTGGGCCTTTTGGCTCTTAAGCGCTGGGTACGAGTCCCTGAGGCGGGGCGAGGCTGAGAAAAACCGGGGAAAACCGGTGACACCATACGGATTTCCATGCCTTGATGGGGGAAATAGGTATGGTGTCACCGGTTTTTGAGGGTGGGGCTTCAAAATTAATGGTTCCGCCCGCCAAGGCTAATGCCCGCGCCGCGTCGACGTTGCGCGAGCTCAAGAAGCTCTATCCGAATGCGCACTGCGAGCTTGTCTTTAAGAATCCCTTGGAGCTTCTCGTCGCGACGATCCTCTCCGCCCAGTGCACGGATAAGAGGGTCAATCTCGTGACGAAGGGTCTTTTCAAGAAGTATCGGAGCGCCCGCGACTATGCCGAGGCCGAACCCTGCGAGATCGAGGCCGCGATCCGCTCGGCCGGCTTTTATCGCGCGAAGGCCCGCTCCATCAGGGAGATGGCCGCCGCTCTCGTTGGGGACTTCGGCGGACAGGTGCCGCGGCGCATGGAGGATCTGCTGCGCCTGCGCGGCGTCGCCCGCAAGACGGCGAACGTCGTCCTCGGGACCGCCTTTGGGCTCGCCGCGGGGATCGTCGTCGACACGCATGTGAAAAGGCTGTCCTTCCGGTTGGGCCTTTCCAATGAAGAGGCCCCGGAGAAGATCGAAAAGGATTTGATGCGGCTGCTGCCGAGGAAAGAATGGATTTTCTTCGGCCACGCGATGATCTGGCACGGACGCCGGCTTTGTCAGGCGCGAAATCCCCATTGCCCCGCCTGTCCCATGCGCTCCTTTTGTCCCCGCCGCGGCCTATAGGCCTTCCGGCCCCGATCTTTCTAGGACCGCGGGGCCTTGCGGATTCTGGGTCCGAGGGCTAGACTAAGCGCGGTTGCCGGAAAATTTCGAGCGGAAAGGGAGAGAGAAATGAGAGTTTCGAAGACACGGATGGGAGCTGGCATGGCGGCGGCGGTTGCGGCCGCAGCGCTTGCCGCCGGCGCGGCCTGGGCGTCCAATTCGGCCGAGATGGATTTTTCCGCGGCGCAGGCCTCCCTCTCCGGGATCGGCGCCGCGGCCCAGGGCCTTCGGAGCGCTTCCAAGGCCCCGGCCAAGGCTCCCGAGTTTTCATTGGCGCGCGGCGGCGTCAATCTCGACGGCCAATTCGTGCCGGACAAGCCCCAC
>JAJZAK010000007.1 GCA_021799485.1 bacterium
GAGGCGGGCGGAGCTTAAACGGCTCGCGCTTCAAAAACGGAAGGAATACAACCGGGCCAGACGGCTCGAATCGCAAAGATCAGGCGACGGCAATGTGTCTCAAAACGGTTGACCCGCAACACATCGGCCTGGCGGGCCCGTTCCAGGAGTTCTTGGAGTTCCGCGTCGACGGCGTTTTTATTGCTCATATAGCATATTATATCTTTTTATTTTGATTACTCGATTTTTAAAATATGCTTTAAAATAAACAATTTATTTATTAAAAGTCCTTTTAAATGCATATTTTGACCATGCTCAAAATATCGCATAAAATGGAGATTTAATATCCCATGTCCCAGGATTCCAAATCCATGCGGAGGGTGAATCCACCGGAAGGTGGGACGGTCTCGTGGCGCGGTATCCTTCCGCCAACACGGTCGAAGTAGCAGCACTTCCCCGGCTCCAAGACGACGCAGACGTCCTTGTTTTCCCGGTAGCAGACGCGAAGGCCCGTTTCCAGGAGCTTTGCGACCGGCCAATCCTTGGGAAGCTCGGTGATCCCATAAACCGCGGGGATAAGACGTACGACGAGGTATGGGTACCTGATCTTGGACATGTCCACGGTCCGGAACTTAAAGGTCCTGACGTCCCGCTTGCGCGTGTCCTGGGCCGGCCTTTCTTGATCGTTCATCGCGTTTCTTCCTTGCGGGCCTTTTGGGCGGACGGGAATTTAGGGAGGAAGCGAAAAGCCCTGGTCGAATGGACCAGGGCTTCTTGATGCCGCGCTTTTTAGGTCCCAGAGAGGCCGGGGCCAAGTTGCGCCCTAAAGTCCCACCGCCGGGCACGAGCCCAGCGTCGCAAAGTATAGCTGGAATCTTCAGCCCGTCAAGACCTATGAAGGTCCTATGGGTGGAGGCGGCTGCCTCGATCAGGTTCTTGATCACTCCTCCCATATGTCGCATCCCGCCCTCTTTGTCGCCTTATGGAGCCTGGATTTTGACGTTGGGAAGCCAAGCGCTGCCTCCATGCAGATCGCCCGAATGCGCGTAGGCAGCGGTGGACCAAAAACGGCCCTGCCCAGCGCAAAGGCCCCAAAAGGCTCCCGGGTCAAATCCATACTCTCGAACGCGTCCCTCAACTCGAATCGGGTGTAGCCGGGCTCTGGGGTGCCGACAGTCTCAATCGGGGGCGCGGGCCTGACTGTATCGGCACCGAGCGCCGGTTCGAGAATGCATTCCGCGGCTTTTCGGCGCGCCTCCTTACACAACAGCTTGCGATAGTGGAACCTGAGCGTTCGGAACAGGTAATTTTCGAACGGCCCCCGCGATGGCCTCCAGGCGCGTGCCAGCCGGCGACAGACGATCATGCCTTCTCCCATCAGGTCGTCAACGTCGTAGATCGCTCGGGCGGCCGGGTAGAGCCCCAGCGCTTTTCTCGCGATCTTCCTGGCGCCGGGCTCAAGCCGCCCCCATTGGCGCCATATCTTTCCTGCTTCGATCCCAACCTTTCTTTTATTTGTCATTGACGCCTCCTTATCGCTTGCCTCTCGTTTTTCGGAGCGCGCGAACGCGGCTTGGGTTCAACAGGCGCATCGCGCGGCGCAGAGCGCGCCGCAGGGCGCCGCATACGAGCGCGTTCGCAAGCCGCCTTAATTCCCGCTCCGAAAGCCCCCGTTGCCGGGCGTCGTAGACACACCACTCCAGGGATGACTCCGCTGATTCGAGGACGGCGACTTCGATGCTGTCGATGTAACGGAGCGCCTCCCGCGCGGGTACCTTCAATCCCTTAAGTTTTCTCATGACCGCCTCCCCCCTTCCGGCCTCCCTGCTTCAGCATCTGTTCCAAGGCCAACTGTAGCCACAGCTTCCAGAACTCCTCCTCGGCTACAGGGTCAGGCTCATGGACCCACTTGATCTTGATTTCGCCTGCGTCCTTGCTCTTTTTTCGCGAGCGCATCGGTTTCCTCCTGGTTTGCGAACATAGGAGAACTGCCCGGAAAACGGAGAATAGGCGTTCTGATGGAGGTAACAATATGGATACGGAGGAGGTCCTGGATTTTTACAACGGGCGGGGACGCATGGAGAAGGCGATCGGGGAGGCCAAGAACGGCTTTGCGCTGCACTGGCTGCCGTGCGGGGGGCTCTTGGCCAACGCGGCGTACTTCCAGACGGCGCTCCTGGCTTACAACCTGGCGCGGATGTTCAAGCTGGCGGCCCTGCCGGAGAGCTGGCAAGGGTTTTCGATCAAGAGCCTGCGCTTTCGGCTGCTCTGCCATGCGGGCGTGATCATCCGCCACGCGCGGCGATTGATCTTGCGGCTCTCGGAGGGCTTCGCCTTCTTCTCGGAGTTTGAAAACGCTCGCTGGGCCGTGTTGTCGCCCTCCTGGGCGACGTAGCGAAGTTTCGGCGGCCCTCCAAAGTCGTCAGCCAACCCACCCTGTGGATAACTTTGCCCGGATGCTCGCGTTGGGCTCAAGGAGCGTTCTCGATGCCGTTGGCCGGGGCGTGCCGGAGGCCGACTTACGCAGGCAGGAGGCCGAGGCCCGAGCGGCGGCTTCTGGCCGACCGCGTCCCCGGCCGGCGGCGTCGAGAACGCGGACTTTCAGGGCTTAGCTGAGGATTTGGGAGGCCGAAGCCTCCAGTGCTCTCAGCTCAACGCGCCTGAGGCGCCGCGGCGGGCGGAGGCGATGAGGGGTTTTTCATCAACTCCGGTCCCCAAACGAAGGCGGCGGCCATCGCGGCTGCGGCCATGATCCCCGCAGCGAGCGCCGAAAAGGCAAGACGGAGTTTCCGAGTCAGACCTGTCTGGTTTCCGCCGCGGAACTCACCCCGAAACGCACACTAACGCCGCCGAAACCAATAGAGCGCGTATTCGCGGCGGAAATTTACGGGCGACATTTGGGGAAATCCCAACGTTGCCGGACGTGGCCCCTCGTCGGTGGATGTTGCTCGACGTTGCTTGGGAGGTTGTGTAATGAGGATATCCCACGATTTCCCAGGTTTTAAGAATCCGCAGGAAATTACGGCGCTATCCGGCGGGCGGCTAAAACGCTACGGCATTTGGGGAAATTTGCGGGCGACATTTGCGGAAGCGGCCGGCCGGGTTCAGGGCGCCGGCGACGCCGGCCTTCCCGTAGCGACATAACGTTGCTTGGGGCTCCGAGGAGAGGCCGGGGCCGTCATCACGACTAATCCGGCTTCCAGGAGAGGTTTAAGGTGCTGGGCGACGAAGTTCTTGCGGTCCTTGAGCTTCAGGTATTCGAGCATTTCCTTAATTGTTCTGGGATGCCTGCAGTATGCGAGTAATTTAGACCTATCCCCTACTTGGGGGGTACTTGGGGGGTACTTGAGGGGTACTTGAGGGGCGACGGCGGAACCCGCCTCTAAAGTTCTTGCGGGCTTTTTTCGGAAAACGACACGAAAACCGTGCACTTGCTCGAAGACGGGGGGCGGCATGCCGGCCGCTCGGCACTCCTCCACCATCATTCGGGTGCCGCTGCCCCACTGCTCGATCATCCCGGCGTAATAGAGAATCTCCGCGATCTTCTTGTTGCGCGGCACCGAGGGATGCGTCTCCCGAAGGGCCCGAATGCTCAACTCCTCCGGAAGCCCGCCGTCGTTCCAGACCATGATCTCGCGGTCGTATATGCGGATCTCCGTGTCGCGGGTGCCGGCATAATTTCGGTGGCAGATGGCGTTCGTCACGGCCTCGCGAAGCGCCCGCAAGGGATACTCCCAGATCACCTCGCGCCGCGCCTGGCCCGTCCGCTCAAAGCGGGTATCCAATTTCTCGCGGAAGTAGCCCATGGCGCCCTCCACCTGGTCGAAAATCGTGCCGTCGATGCGCCGGTCATCCACGATCAGGGTCTCGTCGCGGAAGCGCCCGATCTTGAGCATGGCCTGGCCGTAAAACTCCTGGGGGTTCTTGCCAAAGAGAAGGACCGCGGCGCGCGTTGGCTTGCCCGAGCGCGCAAGGCCAAGCTTCCTCAAGAGCTCCATCGGCGAGGTCCCCGCCGGCACGGGACGGCGCTTTTCGCGGTTGGCCATGCCGATGAACGCCTTGATCTTCGACACGGAGAGGTCGGAAAGCTTCGCGCGAGCCTCGGGCACGGCATCCCAGGTGACGCCGACGCGCGACAGGGCGGCGCCAGCGATCTCCTCCACGCTCATCTGGCGGGTCGTCGAGCCGGAGCGCTTGTAGCCGCGGCCGTGGAAAAGCACGGGCTTGATGTGGTTTTCGGAAACCTCGATAACGATGAGCATCTTGCCGCCGATGGCCGCCTGCCTCAGCGACGGATGCAAGCCGGTCGCCTGCGCGATTTGATTGGCCCAGTCTCGCAAGACCGTCTTCGATGCCGGCGCGCCCGTCATCGCGCCAGAATCGTCAACACCAACGATAACGGCGCCTCCAGAGGTATTCGCGAAGGCCGAGAGTGTCTCCAGCACCTCGCGGCCGAAACTCCGCTTGAACTCCAGCGTCTCCGACTCTCCGCGCCGAAGCAAACGAAGAATTCCGGTTCCGGCGTTTGCGAGACGCCTGGTTGTATTTTTCACGGGAAAATAAAGGGCCGCGCTCCGGCACTATTAAAGAAAATATAGCCGACTAAAAACCTCGCCTCCTTCGGGCGGGACTGTCGTCGAATTGGCGTCAAGAACGAGCTTTTCGATGGCTCTTTCTCCACTCGGCAAAGTCCTGAAGGATCGCGCGCTCCGAAACCCCCTTGCGCTTGAGGGTCTGCGCGATCCGGTCGGTGAGAGCCTCGAAGATGGCCCAGCGGATTTCCTTGGGGGTGTCCTTGGACGAGGTCGAGTAATAGACTCCGAGCGGCTCCTTGCCGTAGCGCGTGATGACCACCGGCTCCTTGGCCTTGAGCCACTTGCCCACGTGGTCGTGGAACTCTTGAACGGTGATGACTTGCATCGGGCCTCCTAAATGTTGATCAACATCTTGTCATACAAGGCTATCAGAGATACGTCATATGTCAAGAGGTCTTAAGAGCTTCTGTGCTCCTCGCGAGCGGCGTCAATTCTAGATGTCGGGCGACGCCAGGTCTCTAGCCAGGCGCTCCATACCCATCCACTCATCTACGACATCCGCCAGAGTTTCAGCGCCCATGATCGAGAATAATGGGAGGCATTCAAGGGCGCGAAGGCGCTCCTTCAGGGCCGCCGCGGAATCTTGCTCGGCGATAAATATTCGCGCCGGGACGCCGTCAAGATGCTGCACGGCTCTATTCTCCAGGACGATCCGATCGAAGACTGCCGGCGAAAGAGGCGCCAAAAATCCGTCGTGGTTCAATGCGGAGGCGAATACGAACGGTCCGCCTACGTCTGTCCGATGCCAAGCCGCTATCAACGCCATAGTCAATGCGAGTTCGCAGACCGGCGAGAAACCCCGGCCGTCCAATATCTCGCGACTCACGGCTCCAAGGGGCAATTCAATTCCCCCCTTTTTTAATAGCCGAAGAATCTTCTCGCAAGGCTCGTCGGGAATTTCTTCGGAGCCGGGCTTCGGCGCCATGGCAGCCTGGGCAAGATTGTTCCCAACCCGGGTCTCGATGAATCCCAGGCCGAATTGGTCACAGAACATCGCCCTGGCAACGGGGGCTCCGGTCGTCATGGAGTTTGCCATTGTCCCCTCCCTATGCCTTCGCGCCGTCGCCGTGTGAGGCTTGGTAGGCGCGCAGAGCGGCCATCGGGATGAGCCACTTCTTTCCCAACGCCTGGGCGTCGGGAAACTTGCCGTCGTTGATAAGATTGCGCACCTGGCGTCCGCTCAAGTTGAGGAACCTCCCCGCCTCCTCCGGGCTCAGGCATTGGGCGAGCTCGTTGAGCCGGGCCTTGAGGAGATAGCGGCGGGCATCGATTGAGAGCTTCTCGACGCGATGGGTGTCGGCCCATCGCTCCAGGGTTCTGATGTCGACCCCCAGTCTTGTTGAAGCCTCATCGAAGGTGCACAAGAGTTCCGCGCGAAGCGCGGCCATGTTCGTCAGGCGGACCAGTTCCCCCGTTTGGAGGCCGCCCTCCGCCGCGGCTCCGGTTTCACGGAAGACCTTGAATAACTCGGCGCCCAGGCGCGCGAGCTCGTCAGAGCCGACATAGTGGGCCGCTGAGGAGCTTGCGGCCTTCCCTTGCCCAGAGGGTCCCGCGCTCCCGGCAGGAGTCTCGACGACGCCGAGAGGAGCCCAGAGATGTTCCCGCAGATGCTCCGCCGTCGCGAGGAATTCCGGGCTATCGTAATGGCGGCGCAGGATATCCTCCGAGTGCCCGGCCTGGGCCGCGATGTGCTTGTCGCCCTGGCCCTTGGCATGATTTCGCGAGATCGTTTGAACGCCTTTTCGCTGCCAATAGATGGTCGCGTGCAAGACCCGTTCCGGTTTGATTCCCATGCGCAGGAGCGCGGCGCGCAGAGCCTCTCTGATGCATTTTGGAGAGAGCCTCTTGCCGGTCTTGGGATTGACCCACATCGCGATGCCCGGCCGCCGAAGGCCGCAGTTGAAGGACTCCCTCATGTCGATGTCGCCCTTGGCGCCGAAAGCGGCTCTCCTCAGCCTCCAGAGTTTTTCGTTATCACGGATGTACACCGTCGGGGCGACGCGGTCCGGGCGTTTCTTGCGTCTGTGCTCGCGGGCATTGTTGAGGATGATCATGAACTCGCCCGTCTCGTCGTCTTCAATCTCTTTCCATTCGCCATAGTTCATAGCCCAGACCTCCATCGGCCGGGGCGGAAGAAAAAGGGCGATACGTGCGATCGCGTTTCCCTGGGCTTCCTCATATAGTTTTTCCAGTTCCTTGGCTGAAAGCCCTTCCCACCGATTCAGCGCCGGGTTGCCGTAGGCGGCGATTTTCTTGATCTCTTCCGGATGCAGCCAACACTCGATCATCCGGCCTTGGTCCTTGATGTGGCGTTTCCCGTTGATCCGGAAGTATTTCTGGTTCGGAGAAACTTCGGGCAATCGATCAAGGTCTATCACCAGCTGGAGGACCTCGCCCATTCGGCGCTTAATACCAAAGGGATTGGCGCATAGGCCAAGCTCCTCCATCGTGTTGAACAAGGCTCGGATTTTGCGGACCGTGCTGGCGTCTTTCCGGTAGCCTTTCGCGCGGAAATATTCCATAAGCCTGGAAGCTCCGGCTTCGTTTCCCAGCTCGCGCAGGGACGAAATCCCCATGTCGAGCGCCATTTGCCGGATCAGAAACCAGAACACGACCCGCGTCGCGTCCGTCTTCAATTCTTTCCGGTTCGCGATGATGAGCCGGTAGTCGCGCTTGACGCCGTCGGGAATCTTGGCGTTCGCCGTGATGGCTCCGGCGATCTTGGGAGGCATGATCGTCTTGGGGTAAATCGTCAACCACGCCTCAGGAAAGCCGCGTTCGTAGGACTCGAAGCTGTGAGGGTCTTTGCTCTCCTCTGAGGGGACTGGTCCGCGGCCATAGTCCAGCGCCAAGAGCTTCTTTTGGCAGAGATGCCGGAACGCCTGCCGCATGATGTCCTTCAAATGGTTCAGGTACCCTGGAGAGACATGTTTTTCAAGGCGGAGAATGTAGGCGGCAAGTCCGTCCTTGGCGATGAACTCCTCAATCGGCATTCCGGCCTCCTCAATCGCCTTCTTGAGGTGCCCGACGCCGAGCCGGGTCATCTGTTTCTGGTCGTCGCCCAGGGGCGAGGCTAGTCGCTCGGCTTGGAACTCGTCAAGAGCCGCGATGACGGGTCGGAGGAGGGTTCCGGCTTGCCCGTTTTTCCTCAGGTGGTTAGACAAACTGTTAGAAAGCGGGGAGCCTGACGGTGAAAAAAGGCTTGCGGCATCGGCAGAACTCGACTCGTGGGCTTGTGTCGTGTGAGGACAGTGCTCTACCGCTGAGCTAACCGCCCGATCGTCGGCCATCTTACCATTTTCCCCCTCAGCGGCTGGCTCGGCTGTTGAATGTTGGGGCCTGACCCCCTGCCTTATAAAGGTAGATCGTTCCGCGGCGCGAGGAGAGCGGCGTCGAATAATGCTCCTCGGCGACGGGACGCCAAGGCACTCGCTCCGGAGGCTTCCAGCTCATGATCGCGACGGCGGGGAAAACCGTTTGCCACTCCCATTCCCCGATCCGGTCGAGCGGCTTCGTTTTCTTGAGAATCTCCATCGCCGGCTCGTAGCCCCAGTAGCCTCCCCAGTCGAATCCAGCGATGATCATGGGCGGCTTGAGTCCCGCGCCGACGGCGGCAAGCCCCAGCCGCCATTTCGCCTTATTCCAAGCGAGATAATCCGCCGTCCCCAGGATGGAGACGGCGGCCGTCGCGGCGAGGACGGCCCAGCCCGCCGCGAGCCGAAGCTTTCCCCAAGGTCCCCGGAAGGCGAGCGCGAGCGCGCCGGGCAGAAGGAAAAGGATGTACCGGTCGAAATATTTGGCTCCCAGCAGGGAGGCGAGCGCTTGGAGCAGCGAGCAGACGATCAGAAGGGACGCGCCGCGCTCTCGGATTCCGTTCTCCGCCGTTTCCGCCAGAGCGCGCAGGAGAAGCGCTCCTCCCGCGATCGACAGGATCGTCGTCGCGGTCCAAAAGAGTCTCGCCGCCAGGAATCCCGAGGGCTTGAAGGAGGCGCCGCCGAGCGTCAGCCCGCCCACGGTCGCGGGAGCGAAGAGATTCTCCAGATACGGGAAAGAGCCGGCGCGATGCCACACGACCAGGCCGGAGGCGACAAAAAACGCGGCGGCGCCCCAGGCGAGCCCGGACCTGCGCCCGGCCTTGAGGGCCAAGCCGCCGGGAAGGCAGAACAAGCCGGCGTAGGCCAGAAGGCAGTAGGCCCGCCAGATCCCCTCCGAAAGAAACGCTCCTGGCCTCGCCATTCGAGCGAGCGTGGCCGCCCAAACATAGTTTTGACTCGCCCAGGTCGGGCCGTGGGCCCAGTGAAACCAGGCGGCATGGCCGAGCGCCGCCGCGACGGGAATCGCCCACGTTTTCGCCGCGCGCGGCAAGGTCAGGCGCTTGCCGACAAGCAGGAGCGCCGTGGGCGCCAGCGGAATAAGGATCCCCGTCTGGCGCACGAGATAGGCCGCCGCCGCCAGAGAGGACGCGGCAAGCCAGGGAAGGTCTCGGTCGTCGGCGAGCGCCGATCGATAGGCGAGAAGGGAGCCCAGCATCAGCGTCATATAGGGGATGTCGGTCATGAAGCTCACGGAGAGCGGCAGGGCGATCGGATTCAGGATGAGGGCAAGCCCCGCCAACAGCCGCGCGGCGGCCGAGGCGACCGAGCCTTCGAGGAGCAGGGAGAGCACGAATCCCGATGCGAACGCGAGGAGCAGCGTCAGACAGCGCAGAATTCCAGGCGACCAGCCGAAAATTTTCGTCCAGAAGGCGCCCCAAAAAATCTGGGCGATCTGCGTTCCCGAGCCCCAGTCGGTAAGCCGGAGCCGCCCCATGGAGGCCAGACGATGAGCCGGCAGCAGATAAGCCCAGTCGTCGTTGAGCGCTCCGTCGAAGGTCCAGGGCCTCAGGTACGCAAACATCGCCGCCGCGAGGGCCGCAAAGGCGAGAAACAGGGGAAGCCGGCGGGAATTCGTCTCCACCGCGGTTATTATCTCAAAATAAGACACGAGGCCCTATTTCCCGGCGGCAGGGAAAGAGGGCAGCTCGCGCCGCTTCCATAGATAATAGACCGCCGGATAGACGAGGAGTTCGAGAAGAAAGGACGTGGCAAGCCCCCCCACCATGGGGGCGGCGATGCGCTTCATGATGTCGGCGCCGGTTGCCCGGGAAAACATCACGGGGAGGAGCCCCATGAAGGCGCAGGCGACCGTCATCAGCTTGGGCCGAAGCCTCAGCACGGCGCCTTCGAAGACCGCCTCGCGCAAATCCTCATCGTTGTTGATCCGCCCAGCCTCGCGCCGGGCCTTGAGAGCGAGATCCAGATAAAGGAGCATGAAGATGCCTGTCTCGGCGTCGAGGCCCAAGAGGGCGATCAAGCCCACCCAGACCGCGACCGATAGATGGTAGCCCAGCGCCAAGAGCAGCCACACCGCCCCGACCGCCGAGAAGGGGACGGCTAAGAGGACGATTCCCGCCTCCGTCCAGGAACCGGTGTTGGCGTAAAGAAGAAGGAGGATGATGAAGAGAGCGAGCGGGACGACGAGTTTGAGCCGTTGTCGGTCCTCCTCCATGCGACGGTATTCGCCGCTAAACTCATAGGAGACCCCCGGCGGGACCTTGAGAGCGCGTGCGAGGGCCTCCCGGGCCTTCGCGACATAGCCGCCGATGTTTCCTGTCTTGAGATCCGCGTAGACGTAGGCTGAAAGCATCCCGTTTTCATCGCGAATCATCGCCGGTCCGACGTCAAGGCGCCAGCGCCCGAGAGCTCCCAGGGGGATTTGCCGGCCCTCCGGCGTGCCGACGAGAACGCGGTTGAATTTTTCGACATCATCACGGAAGTCGTAGGCATAGCGCATCGTCACGCCGAATCGCGCGCGTCCCGCAATCACCTCGGTCGCCTCTTCCCCGCCGAGCGATGCTCCGATGGCGGCGTCAAGGTCCTTGATCGAAAGCCCGTAGCGCGCGAGGGCTTTGCGGTCGGGCTCGAAATCGGCGTAGTAGCCCAGGGCCGGACGCTCGGCGGTGGCTTGTCCTGTCCCCGGGAGCTTGTTGAGGACTCCTTCGATGGCCGTCGCGGCCTTTTGAATGCTCGCGAGGTCGGGGCCGAAGACCTTGACGCCGACCGGGGTCCGCAGGCCGGTCGCGAGCATCTCGATGCGGTTGTGGATGGGTTGGGTCCAGATGTTGGGAAAGCCTGGAATTTGAAGCGCTCGGTCCATCGCGCCCAGGAGTTCTCGATACGTCCGTCGTCTCCTACCAAACCATCCCCTCTCGATCTGGGGCCAGTCCTTCTTGGATTTGAGCTGGACCAGGGTCTCGAACATGGACAGAGGCGCCGGATCGGTCGCGGTGTCCGCGCGGCCGGCCTTTCCGTAGACCGTCTCCACCTCCGGAAAGCTCTTAAGGATGCGATCCTGAATTTGAAGGACCCGTCCCGCCTCATCGGCGGAGATGCCGGGGAGCCCCGTCGGCATGTAGAGGATGGTGCCTTCCTCCATCGGCGGAAGGAATTCGGATCCCAACTTCCAAAGGACGGGGATCGTCGCGAGGATCGCGAGGAGCGCCGCCAGAACTGTTGAACGCGGATGCTTAAGAACGAGCCTGGCCGCGGGGGCGTAGAGCGCGTGGAGCCGGCGGCTCACCGGATGGCCGGATTCAGGATGGTAGGCGGTCTTGAAGCGCATGAGGACGAGGCGCAGGACGGGGTCGAGCGTCACGGCAAGGAGGGCCGCCGCGGCCATGACGAGGGTCTTCGTCGCTGCGAGCGGCCTGAAAAGCCTCCCGGATTCTCCGGAAAGCGCGAAAATGGGCAGGAAGGAGACCGCGACGACGAGGAGGGAGAAAAAGACCGCGGGGGCCACCTCCTGGATAGCGTGGAGGCAAATGGCGGAGGGGTCGCCCCGGCTTCCCCCCTCCTGCCAGGCCTCGAGTCTTTTGTGGGCGTTCTCGGCCTCGACCACCGCGCCGTCGACCAGGATGCCGATCGAGATAGCCAGTCCGGAGAGCGACATGATGTTGGCCCCGATTTTCAAGAAGAGCATGGGGATGAAGGCCATGAAGACGGCCGCCGGGAGGGTCACGATCGGAACGGCCGCCGAGGGCGGGTGCCAAAGAAAGAAAAGGACGACGATGGCTACGATCGCGATTTCCTCGGCCAGAGCCTCTTTGAGAGTCCCCATGGCGCGGGAAATAAGAGCCGAGCGGTCGTAGACCTGGATGATCTCGACTCCAGGGGGCAGGAAGGGCTTGATCGACTTGAGCTTCTCCTTGACGCGGGCGATCACGTCGTAGGCGTTCTCGCCCTGGCGCATGATGACGACCCCGCCCGGGGCTTCGCCCAGCCCGTTAAACTCCCCCACCCCGCGACGCAGCGCCGGGCCCTCGGCGACATGGGCCACGTCGCCCAGAAGGATCGGAACGCCGCGCTTGGGGTCGTGGCCCACGGCGATTTCCTTTAGATCTTTGACGCCCTTGAGATAACCGCGCGGACGCAGCATGAACTCCCGGCCGGACATCTCGATGACGCGCGCGCCGGTCTCGTTGTTGTTGTCGGCGACGGCTTGGAAGGCCTTGGAGGCGGGGATTCCGTAGCTCCAGAGGGCGTTGGGATTGAGGCTGACTTGGTATTCTTTCTGGAAACCCCCGATGGGCGCCACCTCGGCGACCCCATCGACGCTTTCGAGCTGATATTTCAGGCTCCAATCCTGGAGCGTGCGCAGGTCGGCCAGGCTCCGTCGTCCCGTGCGGTCGACAAGGGCGTATTGGTAGATCCAGCCGATGGAGGTGGCGTCCGGGCCGAGGGAGATGCGGACCCCTGACGGAAGCTGCGGCAGGATCTTGCTTAAGGACTCGATGACGCGGGAGCGGGCCCAATAGAGCTCGGTGCCTTCCTTAAATAGGACGTAGACGTAGGAATAGCCGAAATCGGTGCTCGCGCGCACGGTCTTGACCTGGGCCGTCCCCAGCATCGCGGTCACGAGCGGGTAAGAGACCTGGTCCTCGATGACGTTGGGCGGCCGGTTCCAGCGCGCCAGGAGGATGACCTGGACGTCCGAGACGTCCGGGAGGGCGTCGAGCGGGATGCGCCGGAGAGCCTCGATCCCGCCGATAACCCCCGCGAGGCCAAGGAGGAGGACGAGAACCTTGTTGCGCGCCGAGAAAGCGACGAGGTTTCTGAGCATCACATCTTCATCCCGGGCATGGATGGCTCGGACTTCTTTTCGTCTCCACCGAAGGACTCGACGGCGGACTTGAGCCTGGCCTCCGAATCGATGAGGAAGACCGCCGAGGCGACGACGTTGTCTCCGGGCCTAAGCCCCGAGAGAATCTCGACGTCCCCCCCGCCCCTCGCGCCCGTCTCAACCGCGCGCGGCTCGATCGTTCCGTCAGGCCTGGCGAGGAAGGCCAGGCGGCGCAGCCCCGTGTCGAGCACCGCCTCCTCCGGAACGGCGAGCCGGGTTCCCAAGGGGACTTCGATCGCCGCGTCGACGTATTCGTCGGGCTTGAACAGGCCCCCGGGGTCGGAGATCTCGGCGCGCGCGCGAAGGGTGCGTGTGATCGGGTTGACCGTGGGGTCGATGGCGGAGATCCTCGCGTGGAACCTGCTTCCGGGGTGCGCGCGGGAGGTCATGGCCAGGTTCTCTCCCTGGCGCAGATAAGGGGCGTCCTCTTCCGCGACGTCGATGTAGACCCAGGCCTTTCGCCCCCGCTGGGGGAGGATCAGGTCGAGGCTTCTCACGGGGTTTTTCCCGCCCAAGGACTTGATCTGAGCGTTGGAAAGCCCCAACAGCCTCAGCTTGATCGCGGCCGAACGCGCGATACTCCGACCGAGCTTTCGAGTTTCCCCTCCCGCCCGCGAAAGGGAGCGGCGCGTCCTCATGGCCTGTCGGTATTCCTCGATCGCGGCATAGAGCTCCGGGTCGAAGGCGATCCGCCCGGGGGCCGAGATCGTCCGCGACATGGGAAGCATGGCGGCCGTTGCGGTGCGCAGGCCGATGAGTTGGCGCTGGCGGGCGTCGAGCTGGAAGGAGGCCGCTTCGGGGACGGCGTTTTCCGGCGGGTCTGGCGGGTCCGTCTCGATTTTCCGGAGCGTCATATGGCAGATAGGGCATTCGCCGGGCCGAGTCCGCACGATCTGGTGGTGCATGGGGCATTGATAGAAGGTCTTCTTGGCGGACTCTTGGGCCGGAGCGGCCCCGCCGCCGGCCGTCGCGGCCGCCTTTTTCCCGCAGGCGGACGTCATGGCGCCGGCGGCAAGCGCAATCAAGACTGAAAAAATGGTGACACCATACCTATTAATCCCCAGATAAGATTGGACGAGATCAAGAAATGCGTATGGTGTCACCATATTTGCCGTATTTTGAGTCATGGTTTTTCTCCTTCTTTCAAATCGCCTCCGACCGCTTTTTCGAGCAATGCCCGCTCTTCGCCTTCGCGGCGCAAGCGGTCGTCGTAGCCTAGCTCGACCTCGAGCAGCCTTTCGAAAGAATCCGAGAAGCGGGCGAAGCTTTCGCGCCCGGTCTCGTAATTTTTGAGCGATATCTCGAAGGCCGAGCGGGCAAGAGGGAGAAGTTCGCGGCCGTAGGAAAGCGCGAGCCGCCGCTGGGTCTCGATATTGATCCTGTGGGAACGCACATCCTTGAGAAGATCGTTGAGCGCGGCCTGATAGTCCGCCTGGGCTTCCTCCTGGTGCCGCCTGGCGGCATCGAGCTCGGCGTCCTGTTTCCAGGCCCAGAGGGGAATGCTGAGATTCATCCCGGTGTAGAAAGGCGAGATTTTCCCCCCCGTCTCCTGGGCTTGATAATTAAACTCGAAATCCGGAGCGTAGGCCAGCAGGCCCAAATGATGCCCGAGGTCGGCGTGATGGATCAGGTGGGCGCTCTGGAGGAAATTCGGGTTTTTCTCCCGGGCGAGGCTTTCCAATTGTTCGACGGAAGGGGGCGCTTCGCTCGGATTGGGCGGCGGCAGGAGAAGATGCCTTGTCCCAGGCGGCCGCGACAGAAGGGCGTTCAAGGCGGCTTCTTCGACCGGAACGCCGCGCTCCTTTTCGTAGGCGTCGTTTTCGACCTCCTTGGCCTTAAGCTCCGACAAAAGGGGCTCGTCCGCCCTGGCCTTTCCCGAGGCCGCGAGCGCCTCGGCGGCCCGGGTGACGGCCATGAGAATCGAAGCCTCGCGCCGCAGGACTTGGGAGGATCTCTGGAGGTAGAGGAGTTGGTGATAAGCGAGCTTGACTTGAGTCAGGACATCGAGCTGGACGGCGAGATATTTTTGGTAGGCGATTCGGGCCTCGTGGTATTTCATGCCGGACTCGGCGGAGAGCTTGCCGGGAAACGGAATCTTCTGGCTCACGGAGTACATCGTCATTCCGGTATAACCCGCCGGGCTCGGGATGCGCTCATAACCGTAGCCCAGCGTCGGGTCCTGCCAGGTCCAGGCTGGCAGGACCCGGTCCTTTTGGACCTCCCAGGCTTTCTTGGCGGCGAGGACCGCGGGGTTGCGGGCCTTGGCTTCCTCAAGAAGCGCGGCGAGGCTTTGGGGCCCTGCGGACGCGGACGAAACGGCGACCTGGGGCCAAGCCGCGCCGCTAGCAGCCAGCAGAAGGGTTATTAAAATATTCATGGTTCTTCATTTGAGTGCCTCTTGCGATGCTAAAGAATAGAGTCTTGGTTCTTTAGGATCGCCGCGCGACAACGCGCTTCGCGCGACTCCAATTAAGGAGGGACTTAGGCGAGGCTGGGCGGCGAGAGGCCCGACGCGGCCCCGCGAAAGTCTTGGCGGGGTTGCGTCGGGACAGGGCAAGGAAAGTCGGCGGGAAACCGGAAGGCGCCGACTGAGCGGATCCCTGGCACGGCGGCGAAGGCTTGGTTGGAGGGTGATCCGGTCCCATGAAGGGCGGCGACAGGCCGGGGGGCGGCGAGGCAGCAGCTTTTAACCGGGGCCGAGGAGATCGGGCAGCAGGACTTGCAGCAGGAAGGCTTGATCTGGGGCCGAAAAGAGTTCGCGCCCGCGAAAGAAAGCGACAACGCGAGCGCGAAGGGGACGGCGACGGGGCTGGGATGCTTCACGGCGCCTTTTTATACCCCCTTCCCTTCAAAATTTCAAGAGCCGCGTCTTTGCGGACAATGCGGCCGGGGAGCGCTTGTGGGTTTTACGTCGGCAGCAGCTTGAGGGCGGCGCGGGCGACGGCGGGAACGAAGGCGGGGCGCAGGAGACGCTTGTCGTAGGGGGCGAGACGCTTTTCATTCTCCGAGAGGCAAAGTTCGACGAAGGCCCGCGGCGAGAAGTCGCCGAAGGACTTGTGGGCGTTCATCGTGAAATTATCCTGGGTGCCGGCGTTCTTTCCCACCTTGAGGGCGGTCTTCAAGCGGCTCACGGCCTGGAGCCACATCGCAAGGCCTCTGCGAAAGACGTAGCCTGGACGGCCGGCATAAGGGAGCTTCGCCTGATTGTAGGCGACCCAGTTGACGTGAAAGATGATATGCCGCCCCTCCTCCTGCATGATGGGCTCGAAAAGCGTCACGAGCTCCGGCGGGAAAAAACCGGAATCCCGAGCGAGCGCGAAGAGGCCGAAGGCGAAGAAGGAGTCGAAGCACTCCCCGTAGCCGATGCGCATGAAGGCCCAGTTGGGGTCTCGGGGCGCCGCGGGATTAAACGACGGCACGGGGATGCCGTATTTTTGGGTAAGAAGCTTCAAGATTCGGGCGTGGCGGGACTCCTCATAACCCTGGAGCTTGATGGCATCGGAGAGGATCGGATCCTTTTCGGCCTCTCCCATCGTCGTCACCGCGAGCGCCGTCTCGGCCTCGGTCTTCACAGCCTCCTCCCAGATGGGGAGCGCCTTCAGCCGCTGCCGGGCATCGGAGCCGAGGTCCGGCCAGGAGAGCGTTTCGGGCTCATAAGGGTCGTGGGTCTCGACAAAGAAACGGCAGAGGATCTCCTTATGTTTCGTGGAGCCGATGAAGCTGTCGGGGGCGCCGCCGGGCGCCTGGGGGTGCGTTGACGTTTTCATAGGACGCGACAATATAGTAAATTCAATGATAATGTCAACCATGAATATGAACGGCGATTTTCACGGGAAAGGGCTCTGGGCCGTGATCCTGGGGGGTTCCTCGGGTTTTGGCCTTGCGACCGCCAAGCGCCTGGCTCGTGCGGGGCTCCATATCATGGTGGCCCACAAGGATAAGGAAGGCGTGGTCGAGACCCAGATCAAGCCCCATTTCGAGGCCATCCGGCAGACGGGCGTCAAGTTCGTCGCCCACAACGTGAATCTCTTCGACGACGATGACCGGGCCGGAGTCATGGAGTCCATTGAGGAGCAGGCCGGCCGCGGCAAGGTCCATCTCTTCCTCCACTCGATCGCGGCGGGGGCCTGCAAGCTCCTCGCGGAGCCCAAGGGGCCCGATTTCCGCGCGGACGCGATCAAAGGGCTTCAGGAAGCGCTGACTTTCGGAGGCGCCGCCGTGACCATTACGCAGCTCCGCGACGCCGTCAACAAGGCTTTCCATGAGAAGCGTTGCGACGCGCTCTACACCGTCGCCGACAGCAAGATCCCTTACAAAGACGATTTGCTCGAGGAAGAAGACGTCAGCCGCACGGTTTGGATGATGGGTTATGACTATCTCCTCTGGGGCCGGGAGCTTCTGGCGCGGGAGCTGCTGTCTCCCGAAGCCCGGCTCGTGGCCCTCACCTCCGAGGGCAACGAGATCGCATGGCGGGGCTATGCGGCCGTCTCCGCCGCCAAGTGCGCGCTCGAGGCCTCCTGTCGGGCGATGGCCCTTGAAATGGGGCCCTATGGGGTGAGGTCCTACATTGTCCAGGCGGGCATCACCGACACTCCCGCCGGCAACGCGATTCCGCATTTCGACCTCATGATGGCCCAAGCGCGGATGCGCAACCCCTTTCATCGGCTCACGACCCCGGAGGACGTGGCCGAGGCGATCTACGCCCTCTGCCTGCCGCCGCTCTCCTGGTCCAGCGGCTCCATCATCCGCGTCGACGGCGGCGAGGCGATCTCCGGACTCTAAACCATTCATGCTATCCATCCTCGGGATGGGCTGGCAGCTCCCCAAAAACGAGATATCGAACGATTTCCTCCACAAGGAAGTCGGGCTTGAACGCGGCAATGACTGGGTGGACTCCAGGCTCGGCATCTATACGCGCTACTCGGTGCTTTCGAGGGAATACATCATCAAGACGAAGAACGCGAACCCCGTCCACGCCATGATCCACGCGCGCTCCAACGGAGAGACTCCCGTCATCTTGGGCGTCCGGGCCGCCCGGCAAGCCTTGGACGAGGCGGGTGTCAAGCCCGAGAAGATCGGCTGGGTGATCGCGAACAACGACACTCCCTTCGAGACGATCCCCAGCACCGCGAGCTTGATCGCCAAGGCTCTGGGCGTCGGCTCCGGGCCTCATTGCGACATGAACGCCGCCTGCTCGAGCTTCGCCCGCCACATGAAGGCGGTCGCGGACATCAAGGAGGAAAAGCTGCCGGAATTCGTTCTCTGCGTCCAGACGAGTTGCTACACGGTCCGCACCGACTATTCCCCCTCCTCGATCGACGGCTATATCTGGGGCGACGGCGCCTCGGCCGAGATCTTGTCCGCTCGGCATGAAGGCCCCCTCGCCATCGAGCCCATGATCTACGAAAGCGACCCTTCGGGGGCGGAGCAAATCATGATCGACTCGACGGGGCATTTCGTCCAGGACGGGGCGGCGGTGCGCGAGTTCTCTATCCGAAAGACCTGCGAGATGTTCGAGGAAATGGCCCAGAAGAAGGGACTCTACGCCGAGGACGTCTACACCGTGGCGCACCAGGCGAACTTCGTGATGCAGAACTCCATCATCGGCCATCTGGGCCTGCCCGCTGAAAGGCATTTGCGCAACGTTCAGAGGCAGGGCAATATCGCCGCCGCCGGGGCGCCGTCCGTCATCGCCCAGAACAAAGGCCGATTTCACAAGGGCGACAAAATTCTCTACGCCGTTCTGGGTTCGGGGCTCGCCTGGGGCGGCGGCTGCATGGAGGCTCTCTGATGGCGAAAGACGTCGCTGTCGTGACAGGCGCCTCGGGCGGCATCGGGAAGGCGATCGCCCGGATGATCCACGAGAAATCCAACGGCGAACTTCAGATCTGTCTGCATTGCCGCGGCAACAAGTCCTCCGCCGAAGAACTTCAAAGGGAAATCCCGGGCTCCTTTGTCGTCCAGGCGGATCTCGCGACGACGGAGGGCCGCCGCATGCTTTTGGAGGCGGCGGCTGGAAAGGGCCATCCTTTCGTTCTGGTCAACAATGCCGGCGTGGACAAGCCGCATGAGCCCGCGCTCATGATCCAGGAATCATCCTTCGACGAGATCCTGGGCGCCAACCTGAAGAGCGCCGCGTTTTTAATGCGGGATTTCGGCAAGGAGATGGCCGGCGCGGGAGCGGGCGTCATCGTCAACATGAGCTCGGTTTTGGCCGGCAAGGCCCTGATCGGGTCGGCCCTCTACCGGGCGAGCAAGGCGGCGATCGAGGCCTTGACGAAGCAGTTCGCCTTCGAGCTCGGCCCCAAGGGGGTGCGCGTCAACGCCGTGGCGCCGGGCTTCATTGAGACGCCCATGACGCGGGGAATCCCGCCGGAGATGCGCGATAAGATTCGCTCGGAGACGGCCCTCGGCGCCTTCGGCGCCCCGGAGGCCGTCGCCCAGGCCGTCTGTCATTTGATTGAGAACGACTATATCAACGGCGCCGTGCTGCCCGTCAACGGAGGCATGTCCCTGTAATGGCCCTGACAGCGTCCGAAATCCTCAAGCTCGTTCCCCAGCAGCGCCCCATGCGCTTCATCGACGCGATCGAGGAGGTCGATGACGAGCACATCACGGCGACCTACACGTGGAAAGACGAGGACTGCGCGGGGCACTTCCCGGGAAATCCCGTGGTCCCCGGCGTCAAATTGATCGAGATGGCGGCCCAGGTGGGCAACGTCGCCTGGGGCATCTACCATCTTTCCCTTGATCGTCCCGTCGAAGTTCTCTCCGGGCTTTTGGGCGTTTTCGCCGGGGTCGAGGAAGGAAGCTTCAAGCGCGTGGTGCGCCCTGGAGAGAAGGTCAGGGCCACGGCCTATTTCAACGACGAAGGATATTTTCGCAACAACAAAATCATGGCGTTGGTCGAGATCGCCTTCGCCGGCGGCGCCAAGGACGGAGAGATCGTTTTTACTGGAAAAACTTCGGGAATGTGGGTCCCTAAAGAGGAAGTGGAATGAATCGAAAAAGAGTCGTCGTCACCGGCCTGGGCGTGGTCGCCCCCAACGGCGTTGGCCTCGCCGCATTCCGGGAAGCCCTGAAAGCGGGCAAATCCGGCATCACGCAGCATGAAGAGTTGAAGCGCCTCAATTTCGCGGCGCAGATCGGCGGGACGCCGCCCGTCGGAGAGGAGGAGGCTCTTGCCGTTATCCCGGAAAGCGAGATCCATAAGCTCTCCGAGGCCATGATCTACGCGGTCATGGCATCCCTTGAGTGCGCGAAGTCCGCGGGACTTCCGGTTGACGTGGCGGCCGGCCTCAAGGACGGCGCCGTCGACTGGAACGCCGGGGCGGTGATCGGCTGCGGGATCGGCGGCATGGACACGATCTTCGAGCAGATGGTCGCGGTCATTCGGGAGGCTCCGACGGCGGACGCGGGGCGCGGAATGGTGGACATGGGGACGAACATCGTTCCGCAGGTGATGGGATCGAGCGTCAGCGTCGCGGTGGGCCGCTTTCTGGGCGTGGGCGGACAGACCTCGACCAACAGTTCCGCATGCAACACCGGGACCGAGGCGATTTTCGAGGGCTATAAGCACCTGCAGTTGGGCTACGCGGACGCGATGTATGTCGGCGGAGCCGAAGGAAGCCACTACGCCATCTGGGCTGGGTTTGACGCCATGCGCGACGTGCTCTGCTCGCGCTACAACGACGCCCCCGAGAAAGGCTCCCAACCCTTGGGGGCCGGCGCCTGCGGCTTCGTTCCCAGCTCGGGGGCCGGAGTGCTGCGGATTGAGACACTGGAATCCGCCCAAAAGCGCGGCGCCAAGATTCTCTGCGAGCTGGTCGCCGCCTATTGCAACTCGGGCGGCCAGCGCAACGGCGGGACGATGACCTTCCCCAATCAGGAGGGCGTCGTGCGCTGCATCCAGCGGGTTCTCCAAGACTCGGGGATCGATCCGGCGCGCATCTCCCTCATCAACGGCCACCTGACTTCGACCACCGCCGACCCTCGGGAAGTCGAGAGCTGGCTGAAGGCCCTGGGGCTTGAGCCCGCGCATTTCCCGCTCATCCAGGCGACGAAGTCCATGATCGGACATTCGCTCGGCGCCGCAGGGGCGATCGAGTCCATCGCCGTCGTCGACCAGATCGTCAACGGCTACGTCCATCCTTCGATCAACTGCGACGAGGTCCATCCCAACATCCAGAAGCTGGGCGTGGCGAATTCGATCCCGCACCGGCTCCTTGAGCGCCGGCTTGATTATGTGATCAAGGCCTCCTTCGGCTTCGGCGATGTGAACGGTTGCCTCTTGTTTAAGCGATGGGATGGTAGGTAAAATATAAACTCTCGGCCTTCAGTTTTCGAAAGGCGAATGAAGATTTGTGAAGATGAACGCTGATAAGAATTCTTAAGGAGGTTTCCCAAGATGGCATTTAAGCGTCGCGAGGCTCCAACGGTCGAGGCAGTCGACCTGAACACGATTTCCCCCAAGGATGCGGAAACTCGCATCATCCAAGGGGTCAAGAAGTACGCCACTAACGAGGCCAACTGGTCCAAAGCCGACGCGAACACGCCTTTTTTGGGCTCGATCATCGGCATGGGGATCGAATCGAGCAACCTCGCGGATGTGACGATGTCGATCGAGCGCCAGTTCCTCACCCGCAAGACGAACCGCGTTCCGGTCAACGGCGGCTCCGAGTTCAGGCTTGAGGATGGGGAGCTGGGGAAGCTGCGCATCCTCGACGGGCAGGACGCCACCGCCGCGACGCCGGGACTCTCGGTCAAGATGCTCATGGATTTAGGCCACATGCCCAAGGATGCCGGCTACCTGGCGGGCGTCGTGTCCTACGCCTATATCGTCGCGGTCGGCGACGGCTACCGCATGAACGACGGCCTCAAGAAGGCCATGGAGAAAGTGGGGCGCCTCTCAGGGGGCGAACGCGATGAGGCCCTCGCCAATCTCCGGGCCCTCGTCGTCAAGGCGCGCGAATACGTGGCCTTGCTGGGAGACGTTAAGGCCCTGGCCGAGAACCGCAGGAAGACATACGATAACGACAGGCAGACGGTCGACAATCTGCGCCAAGAGCTGTCCATGATCGGCGAAAAGCTCAAGGGGGCGACGGCGTCCGGGGATTCCGGCCAAGTCGCGGCGTTGCGCTCCGAGGAAACGAGCGTCCGCTCCCGCCTCAAGATGGGCGAGCAGCGCTATAAAATCTCGGAGCAAGTGGTCGCCGAGTCGGCCAGCCGCAAGGACGTCGAGGAAGCCAAGGTGCGCGAGATCTCGGCTCTCCTCTCGCGGACGATCGCAGACGCCCAGCGCGTCGCCTAGGCCGCGTAGCCTGTAAGTGCTCAGCGACGTCGATGTCCGGTCGCTCCGGTTGCAGGAAAGTCTGAGCGCCTGGGCCCGCTGGCCGATCTACCTATTTCTCTTCGTCTCGTTGCGATTCTATCACCGTTACCGCTTTGATGGCATCGAGGAGTTTCGGCGGTCCCTCTGGCAGAAACTCGACAAGCACCATGGCCCTATTATCTGGGCCGCTAACCATCTGACTCTCATCGACTCCTTTCTGATCTTCTGGGCCCTGGTTCCTCCGGGCCGAATATCCCGCACCAAGATCATCCCTTGGTCCACTCCCGAATATCGCAACTATTATCATCTGGGAGGCCCTATCTATAAGCGATTCATCCGGTTCCTGATGTACGCGTGCCGCTGCATCCCCTTCCTGCGCGGGGGCGACGACGAGGTTTCGGTTCAATGGCGCGAGAACGTCTACCAGAAATGCCGCTGGATACTGCTTAACGGGGGCTCGGTTTTCATCTTCCCGGAAGCCGGCCGCTCGAAAAACGGCTGGTTCGACCCTCACCGCCCCAAGGATCTGCTGGGAAGGCTCGCTCAGGAGGTGCCCGGCGTCAAGTTTTTGTGCGTCTATCTCAGGGGCGAGGGGCAGATCCTGCGTTCCATTTACCCGCGCCAGGGCGAGCGATTCCGCATGGTCGGCGATCTCATCGACGGGATCGTCCCCGGCGAGACGAGTCCGCGCATGACGAGCCAAAGGCTTTTCAACCGCCTGGCCGAGCTTCAAAACGATTGGTTTGCCGGAAGCGGGCTCGCGAAGAACTGCGCGGGCAACGACGTCATCGATCTTGCCTCCCCCCACGCCAGGGACATTTTCCCGCCGGACGGCGACCCGGAGACGATCGAGGAGGTCTTCTCGCGGCGGTTGACGGCAAAGGAAACGGCCTACCTCTCTGAATTTTCGGGGGAGGAGCGCTACCGGACTTTCTGGAAATTCATCGCCGCCAAGGAGGCCGCCATGAAAGCGCTCGCGCAAAGCGGCGTCATGTGCAATTTCAAGGATCTCGAAGCCGACCTGTTCCGTCGGCGCATCGTCCATCTTCCCACCGCCTGCGAAATGGATATCGCCCTGACGGTGGACGACCCCGAGAAAGTCCATGCGATCTGCGTCCTGCGCGGGGGTTACGTGGGCGACGACCAGCACCCCGGGGATGTGCTTTGGGAAGTCCAGCAAGTCCCCGACGGCATTTCCCCCTCCGAGTTCGCCCGAGAGCGCTGCCTGGCCTTCATCGCGGCTTCCTCCGACGATATCCGCACGCCGGACGTCCTCGCGATGACCGACGACGGCGGCATTCCCAAGGTCCTTCGCAATGGACGCGTCTGCGATTGGGGCGTCTCCCTCTCGCATTCAGGGCGTTTCGCCGCGTATAGCTTCATGGTGTCATGAGCAAGCCCATGGGCGTCTGCGTCCTTTTCGCCGGCCAGTCGGTTCAGGAAAGCGGCATGTGCCGCGAGCTCTGGGCATATCCCGCCGCGCGCGATATTTTAAAACGCCTGGCGCCGTCTCTCGGGGAGGACCTCGAACGGATCACGACCGAGATGCCTGATCCGGAGCTGGCGCTCACCTTCAACGCCCAGCGGGCGATTCACGCCCATCACCTGGGGCACTGGTTCGCCTTGAGGGCCGCCCATCCCGAGATCGTCCTCGAGGGAGCGCTGGGACACTCGATGGGGATCGTCGCGGCTCTCGTCGCCGCCGGGGCGATGTCCGTGGAGGATTCGGGGATCTTCATCCGCGCGCGAGCCCAGGCTTTTTCCGACGTTTGCAAGGGCTTTTCGGAGCCGATGGGCCTTGCCGCGATCTCGGCTGAGTTCTTCGAGGATGTCTCCGCGAGGCTTTCGGAGTTTCCGGGAGTGTCCATGGCCCTTCATAACACGATCGGCCGCGGTGTCGCCGGCGGGACTTTGCGCGCGATCGAAGATTTCGCCAGGAGGGCCCAGGAAGATGGATGGGAGGCGAAAATCAAGCTCCTGAAGGTCGAGGGCCCCTACCACACATCGGCCTTCGCCCCGGCTCGCGCCCCTCTGCGCAAGGCCCTGGACCGAATCGAAATTCGAAAGCCTCAAGTCCCCGTGTTCATGGGAACATCCGGGAAGCTTGAAGAGGACCCCGGGCGCATTCGCGAGCTTCTCGTTGCTCAGGCGGATTCTCCGGAGCTCTACTTCCAGGCCGTCTGGGAGGCCTATGATCACGGCATGAGACGCTTTCTGGAGGCCGCCTACAAGCCCCAGCCAGTGACCTGGATGGGGGAGCAGCTTCTTGATGAGGATGGAAAGCTGATGCCCGGGGTCGTGCCGATCGCCATCAAGACATCGGATCTCGGAGCGGCGCTCTCCGTCGGGGCGTAATTCAGGGCAAGACGGACGTTCTCTCGGCGCACTTGTTGCAGCGTCCGCACGGGCGGCCCCGCACGGGGGCTAAGCAGGAGAACGCGAGTCCCAGCCACGAGGGCATCGGGAATCGACGAAGAATCTCCCTCTTGGAAAGAGTTCGATAAGGCGCCAAGACCTTGAAGGGCATGCCGAATGCCGATGCGATGGCGTGCTCCATGGATCTCAAGAACGCCGGTCGGGCGTCCGGAAAGGGGTTTCCTTTTAGGATGCCGATGGCGGCCGCGGGGATGCTCCGCGCGGCGCAATAAAGTCCTGCTTGCGCCAAAAGAACAAGGTTGCGTCCCGGCAGGAAGACGCTGGAAGCCGCGCTGCGCCGTCCGGGGACCGCCTTGCCAGAGAGGCTCCAGTGCCTCTTTCCTAAAAATCCGGAAACGGCCGCCCGGGATACCTCAAGCGGGCGCAAGCGCGGATGGGCGGCGGCTTTCAACATCCGGCGCAAGCGGCGCAGTTCGGCCGCCTCCCAACGGAGCCCGCAGCGCACATAGAGCGGATGAACCGCAAAGCCCAGTCGAAGGAAATCCGCCGTCAAAACGGCGCTGTCGACGCCGCCGCTGGCTAGAACGCAAACCGTTCGGACTTTAATGTGTGTGCCGGGAAACGAGCTTCCTGAGGCGCTCGACCAAGGCCTTATGGGCCAAATTTTCCTCGGGAATTTCCTCGGCCCCCGCTTCCGCTTGGGAAGGACCCGGGGCCGCTGGCTTGGGGGAGCGCGGCGGCTCGGGAGCGGGCTTGGCCGCGGCCTCCTCCTGCTGTCTCGATGAATCTTTCGGGAATCGAGAGGCGGCTCCCATCTGCGGCAAATCCTCCTCGAGCTTGCGGATGATGCCCAGGGATTTCGCGAGTTGGAGCTCCTTTTCCGTAAGCTCCAGGCTCAGCTTGTTGACGAGGCGATTGCGAATCGCGAGATCGTTTTGGGCGTCGCCGAGGCGCTTATGGAGGCTCTCCTGCTCGGCCCGCAGTTTCTCAAAGGCGACGCGCAGGGCCGCCGTCTGTTGTCCTTCCCTGGCGGCAGAGGCCTCCAAGGCCTGCGCGCGATCCTTTTCCTGAGACAGGCTCTTCTCGAGATCCGCTATGCGGCCTTTCTCGGACTTTAAATGGGCGTCCTTTTCGATGAGACGCGCGTCCGACTCCTCGACGCGGCTTTTGAGATTCATGATCTCAAGCTCGAGGCGGCGCAGGAGCTCCTGCTCTTCTCGCCTGTTTTCCAGCTCCTTGACGATGCGGGAGACGTGCTGAAAAAGCTTGGTGCCCGTGGCATCGATGAAGGCATTGACGTCGGTGGAGGCGGAGGATGCCGGCTTGGCGGAATTTTGCTCGTGGTCCGTGGCTCCCGCGGCCTTCAGGATCTCCGGAATTTCCGATGCCCGCCGCCAGTTCTTTTCGGCGATCTCCCCCTCGGCCGGACAGACGAGGATCGAAAGAGCGAAATCGGGCAGCCGGACAAGATCCTCCGGGGAATAGCATCCGGGAACTTCTCCGCGCAGATAGGCCCAGTATTTCATGGTTGTCTCCTAGAAGATAATCAAGGATAGGAAGAGGCCGTTACAAATTCAAGTCGCAATTATTTGGCGCGCGGCGGCATGGCGAGGTTCTTGAGATAGACTTCAAGGGCCTTCGCATCGCAGCGCTTTGCGAGGCAGAAGCGGGCTCTCGCCTGGTTGTCCCAGAAAGCGGGATAATCCGAAAGGACGCGTTCATAATCCGCGCTGGCGAGCTTGCGCAGCCCCAGAATGCTCTCGGCGTAGCCGCGATAGAGATAGAGGGTTGAAAGCCATGCCTGATGCTCCCTTGGCCCCCAGCCGGGCTTGCGGGCCGCAACTTTCAGGGACTCTTCCTCGCTGATCGCCTGGCGCAGCCAGCCCAGAGAGAGTTCCGTCTGATCGCGGTCGGGGCAGGATTTCGGGGCGAAGGCGCAAAGAAGAGTCAGAAGCTTCGGCTGCGACGTCTTTTCGTCCCGGGAGAAAGGAGCGAAAAACTCGCGGGCTTCATGGAAGGAGCCCGTAGAATCCTTCGTTTCGTAGAGCATCACGGATTCAAGGAACTGGAAATAGGGGCTCTGGGGGTAGGAACGGCGAAGGACCCGGAGCATCTCGAGGGCTTTGGGAAAATCATGCTTATCCTCGATATAAATCGAGGCCAGGATGATTTGGGCCTGCTTCGAAACATAGACGGCGTGCTGGGCCGCGGTGTTGAGCAGATCGAGTCCCTTGGCCTCGTCTCCCTTGACGTCCAGAAGATGCCGGCTCAGAAAGCCCAGGAGGCCCGAGTAGCGCGAGACGTCGTATTCGAACCAGCCGAGGCCCAGCTTCGCGTCATCGTAGTCGGGATCGATATCGAGGCATTGGTGCAAATGGGCCACCGCCTTCTTGCCGGCGAAATAAGCCTTGAGCCAATGCCGTTCAAGGAGCTCCCACTGGCCGCGGGCGCCGAGAGCCATGCCGACGATAAAATGGCCGTCGGTCTGCTCGCGAGGATCGTTGGATTCAAGAAGCGGCTTGGAGTGGGCGATGGCTTGACGGACGTCCTCCTCGAAGCGTTTGCGCAGGTCGGCGCGCCTTTTAAAAAGCCCCGCTTCGTTGGAGGCTTCCCACCAGAGGGCGCCCGCCTCGAAAAGATAGCTGAACGCCTTGTCGGGCTCGTTGCGGACGAGCATCTCAAAGGTCGCCCGGGACTGCGCGTAATCAAGGTCGTAGAGATCCTTGAAGCCTTGTTCGGAGAGTCCCAGGGCGACGGCGTCCATGCCGTAGGGGTTGGCGTTCGCATCAGGGCAAAAGAAGGCCGCGGAAGGACACAGAAAGACGCAGAAGGCCGCAAAACGCAGAAGGCCGCGGAAGGCCGCGAGGGGCCGGGAACGGCAAGAGATGCCTTTCCCAGCGGGGCCCCGTCGTTTTCCCTTGTCACTTCCAAAGCGCATAGCGATGCTCCTTCCAAAAATCCTGGATGTATTCCCAGCCATCCTCGGCCCTCTCGACGACTTTGAAAAGCCGGCGATCCTCCGGAGTGATCATGTCCTGATCGAGCAGATAGTCGAAATTCACCGCCTTCGACCAGAATTCCGTTCCGAAGAGGACGATGGGGATGGGGCGCTTCTTTCCGGTCTGTACCAGAGTGAGCGTCTCGAACAGCTCATCGAAAGTGCCGTATCCTCCCGGAAAGGCGACGAGCGCCCTCGCGCGCATGAGGAAGTGCATTTTGCGCAGAGAGAAATAATGGAAGCGAAAGGTGATCTCCGGGGTGATATAGGGATTGGGGTCCGGCTCGTGGGGAAGGGTGATCGCGAAGCCCACGCTTTTGGCGCCGCTCTCGAAGGCCCCGCGGTTGGCGGCTTCCATGGCGCCCGGCCCCCCGCCTGTCGCGATGACGAACTCAAGCTGGCGGTTGGGCGGCTGGTTCCGGGCGGCCAAGGCCGCGAAACGCCGCGCCTCCTCGTAGTATTTCGAGAGATTGAGGGCGCGCCGAGCCCGGCGAAGGGCTTTGCGCCCCTCGGGCGTTTCCGGCCGGGAGCCGAAGTCCTCGAGGACGGCGTTTAATTCTTCACGGGCCTTGGCGCGGGAGCGCAGTCGAGCGGAGCCGAAGACGACGATCGTCGAACGGATGCGGTGCTCGCGCAGGATGAGTTCGGGCTTGAGGAGCTCGAGCTGGAGCCTCACGGGGCGAAGATCTTTTTTCTTGAGGAACTCCAGGTCCTCGTGGGCCATGACGTAGCCGTGGGCTTCCTTGATCCGGTCGATGAGAGCCTGTCGCTGCTGCGGCGAGAGCTCGTTTTTTAATAGGGAGTTCTTCATAAGTGAAAGAGCCGAGGCAGCCACAGGCTCAGGGCCGGAGTGTAGCTCACGACGGCAAGGAGGGAGATGAGGATGAGCCAGAAGGGAAGGCTCGCGCGGTAGAGCGTCGGCAAGGACAGGTCGAAGCGCCGGCTTGAGAGAAACAGATTCAGGCCCATGGGAGGGGTCAAATATCCGATTTCAAGATTGAGAAGGAAAAGGACCCCCAGGTGGATGGGATCGATGCCATAGTGCATCGCCACCGGCACGATGATCGGCACCATGAGGACGATCGCGGAGAAAATTTCCACCATGTTGACGAGCAATAGAAAGGCGTTGAGAAGAGCCAAAAACAAAATCTTCCCCGAGACGTGCGCGTTGAGGAAGGAAAAGAGCTTCGCGGGAGCTTGGGCGTCGATGAAATAGCTCGTCAGTCCTATCGCGCAACCCAGGACAAGAAGGATCGCCCCGACGAGCATCTGGCTTTTGAGGGCGATCGACGGGAGCGCGGAGAGCTTGATGTCTTTGTAAATGAGGACCTCGGCGACGAGAGAGTAGAAGGCCATGACGGCGGCGGCCTCGGCGGCCGTGAACTTGCCCATGTAAATCCCTCCGATCGCCAGGATAGGCATGGGGATCTCCCAGATAGAGCGCCGGAAGGCCGAACGGAGCGCGCTCCAAGAGAAAGAAGTCGCCTTGACGTCGTGTCGCGCGGAGATCCAGACGGCGTAGGCCGAAAGCGCGGCGATGAGGAGAAGAGCGGGAAGAAGAGCCGCGGCGAAAAGCCTTTCAAGGGAGACCTGAGCCACGAGGGCGTAAAGGATGATGGGCAGCGATGGAGGGAGCAGGAGGCCCAGGCTGCCGCTTGTCGTGACGAGGCCGAGGGCGAAGTCCTTGGGATAGGCCTTTTGAAGGAGAAGGGGATAGACGATGCCTCCCAGGGCGATAATCGTGACGCCCGAGGCTCCGGTGAAAGCCGTGAAAAGGGAGCAGGAAGCAAGCGCCGCGATGGCGATCCCTCCGGGGATCCAGCCGAAGGCCGCCTCGGCAAGCTCCAGGGTCCGCTGGGGCGCCTTGCTTTCGGCTAGGAGATAGCCCGCGAACGTGAACAGCGGGATCGCCGTCAGGGATGGCATGTCGGTCAGCCTTGTAAGCTCGATCGTGACGGCGGAAAGCGGCACTTGCTCCAAGTGAAAAAGAAGGAGGGCAAGCCCGCCGAGTATCGCGTAGATCGGAATCCCGGCCGCCGCCGCGACGGCCGTGCCGGCGATGAGGGCCGAGGTCACGTCTTGGTGTCGCTGGAAGGCGCCATGCGGCTTTGCCGCCCGCCAAGTTCGAGGGACTCCTCGACGGCGCGCAGCAGCGTGTGGAGGCCAACAAGCGAGAATCCGACGGGGATCACGGCGGCGAAGGTCCAGCGGGGGATGCGCAGGTTCCCAAACCCCACGAGCATTCCTCCCGAGGCGCGCTCATCCTGGAGGAATTCCCAGGCGGCGTAGGCTAGGAAGCCGCACGCGACGCAGGCGGCGATGGAGGCCGCCGCATCAAGGGACTTGCGCAGCGTGCCTTCGGGGATATGAAGGGCCTCAAAGGCGAAGTGCTTGCCCTCGGCCGCGGAGACGGCCGCGCCCAAAAAGCCGATCCAGAGCACCATATGCCGCATCAGGATATCGGCGCCCACCATGCCCACCCCGAAAAGATCGCGTAGGAGAACTCCTCCGAAGGAGAGGAGGACGAGACTGAGAAGCAGGAAAAAAAGAACCGCCGTCTCGATGGACTTAAGAATTCCTTGGGTCCGGGAAACGGCGTTCATTCTCCTCGGGAGGGCTTGGAGGGTCTTTGAGGGCCGCGTCGCCGCAGGGATTGGAGGAGAGAATCCGCTTCTTTGACGATATCGGAACTGAACAGCCCCTGGGAAACGAGAGTCTTCTGAGCCTTTTTCCCGGCAGCCTCGAAATAGGCCAGGTCGGCGGCGCTTGGGGCCTTGCCCATCTTCAGGCCGCGCGACTCAAGCGTTTTAAGAGACTGCGCGGCCTCTTGGCCCGAGAGAACGTTGAGCCGGTCGAGGTGCTTGCGCGAGAGGGAGACAAGGAGCTTCTTCTGGGCGGGCGTTAGGGAGTCGAAGAAGCGTCTGGCGATGAGAACGGCCCCTGCCGAATAGGCCACGGGCACGGGATAAATGTAGTTGGTGCGGGTGAACCATTCAAGAGCGATGACTCCCAGGGGAGGGCCGTAAACGCCGTTGACGAGGCCGGTCTCGAGCGAACTCATCACGTCGATGATGGAAAGCGGGACGGGGCTCACGTCGATCGCCCGGTAGGCGGCCTGGGCAATGGGATCGTCGACCCAAACCCACATCTTGAACTTGGAATTCTTAAGGTTCTCGGGACTTTGGACGGCATCGCGAGTGAAAAAATAGACGAAGCCGGGATCGACCCAGCCGAGGAGCACCATTCCCCCCTTTTTGAGATCGTCCGCAAGGCGGCCGGCGAGTTTTTTGCGCAGAGCGCGGATTTCTCCTTCATTTCGAAAGAGCCAAGGGCTGTCGAAAAGCCGCACTTCCGGGGCGATCGAACCGATCCCGACGCCCGTGAATCCGGCGGCTTGAATCTCCCCGATGCGCATCTTGCGCACGACGTCCTTCTCATCGCCAGCCACGCCCCCGGGATACATCTTGAAGCGCAAAGAGCCCCCGCTGCGTTCCTGGAGCTCCTTGTTGAGTTCGTCCATGACCTTCATCCAGGTGGAGGCCTGGGGGGCGAGGGTGGCGAACTTGATATAGCGCACGGGGCCCTCGGCCCGGGCGAGCCCCGGCAAGGCCAGAAGCGCGGCCAGAAGCGCGTTAAAAATAGTCATTGATTTTCTTGAGCATGGCCTGCGCTTTCTCCTTGGCGACTTGATCGGCGAGCCCCGCGTGCGGCAGGACTCCCGGCTTGGCTTCCAAGACCTGGGACAAAAGTCTTTTATAGAGGGCTCGGTCTTGGACCGTGGTGGCGTAGTAGCGGGCCTCGAGCACCGGGGTCATGAGGAAAGCGTGGTGGGTCAACTCTTCGGCGCGCTCGAAATGGTCCTTGGCCTCGGCGGGATTTCCTCCCAGCATCCGGGGCTTCGAGGCGTAATAGACTCCGAGAACGACGTCCGCTCCCGCGAAATAATAGGACTCATCAAGCTTCCGAACCCGCTTCATGAGGAGCACGATCTTGGGGAGGTCCGCGAGGGCGTCCGGGGAGTCCCCCGAAAGGCGGATGCGTCCCGCTTGGCCGAAGCCGTACCAAAAAAGGTCGGGAACGTCGCCGCGCCGGGCTTTGCGTAGAACGGCTTGGAATTCTGGAAGGGTCTTGGCGCCAAGGAGATTCTTGAGCCGATGGTTGAGGGCGAGAGAGCGGGCTGCGTATTGGCTTGCGCGCTCATAGATTTCCTTCGCGCGCGCGGGCTGGACGTCGTCGAGAAAGAGGAAGGCGTATCCGGCGAAGGCCTGGGACGTCAGGCGCAGGAGTTTTTTGTTGTTCGGGGCGTTCGCGAGAAGGGCCTTGAGAGACTCGAGCTGGGCCGGGAAGGCGTCCTGCGCGAGGCGCGTGTCGGTCTCCTCGTCGAGGGCGGATCGGCCCTTTTCAAGGAAGCCCTCGCTGATATGGATCGCCAAGGGCTTGCAGCCCGGAGCCATAAGAAGAAATGCCAAGGGCCAAGTGCGTTGAAGCGCGCGGAGCATCGCGATGAATTCTAATATATCCGTCGCGGCGGCTCAATCGGAGCCTGAAGGCTTCGAAGCCGCGAGAGGATCTCGGCGGTGGCGCGCGTGCGGTTGAGGGTGTAGAAGTGAATGCCCGGCGCTCCGCCGGCCAGAAGCTCTCGGCATTGGCGCGTCGCATAGTCGACGCCGAAGGCGGCCAGGGCCTCCGGGGAGTCCTTGAGCTCCTCGACTTGCTCCCGCATCGGCGCGGGCAGGCGCACGCCGCAAAGGGCCGAAAATCGCTTGAGCTGAGAGTAATTCGTGACCGGCATGATTCCCGGGACGACGGGCACATGGACGCCCGCCTTGCGGGCGCGCTCGACGAAGCCGAAGTAGGAGGCGTTGTCGAAAAAGAGCTGGGTCGTGACCCACTCGCCGCCGCATCGGACCTTCGCCGCCAGATGGCGCATGTCGTCATCGGGCGAGGCGGCCTCCGGATGGGTTTCGGGGTAGCCCGCGACGCCGATTCGGAAGCCTCCGCGTGTCCGGATAAAGCGGACGAGGTCGACGGCGTTGGGAAACTCGCGATCACCCGCGGAGCTTGCTCGGGCGCCTTCGGGGAGATCCCCGCGCAGGGCGAGGACATGCGAGACGCCGCGTTCCGCCAGGCGGTCGAGAAACTTGGAGATTTCCCGGCGCGTGTGGAGGAAGCCGGTCATATGGGAGACGGTCGGGATGCCGAAGTCCTTCTGGATGCGGGCGGCCGCGGCGGCGTTTTTGTCCTGAGCGCCGTCTCCGGCGCGATAGGTCAGGGTGATGTAGGAGGGCATGAGGGGGGCCAGCTCTCGCACGAGATCGAAAAGCGGGTCGAGCGCCTCCGGAGGGCGCGGCAGAAACAGTTCAAAGGAGAAGGCGGGCTTTTTGTCGAGAAGGGCGGCGATAATCAAGAAATGCGCGGTCTAGTTGTAAAAATCCCGCACCCAGCGATGCTTGGCGATAGTCGCGAGCTCCTCCGGGCCGTAATAGTTGCCGTCGGCCGCGCGAGCGTTCTGGCGGACGTGGGACTCGCGGCGCATGCCGGGAATCACGGTCGAGACCTCCGAAAAGCTCAAAGGATACTTAAGCGCCGCGACGGCGAGCGCCTGGGCTTTGGCTCCCAAAACGGCCTTCTCGAGGGCCTTGACCCTCTCGACGGTCTCGACGAGCCTTTCGCCACCGAAATAGTGGCTGCGAAAATCCTGGGGCTCAAAGCGCGTGTCCGCTCGAAGATCGCCCGTGAGCCCCCCCTCGTCGAAGGGGCAGCGGACGACGATCCCGACGCCTTTGTCGCGGCAGAGACCAAAGAGGCGGTCTTGAGCCCTCTGGTCGAAGAGGTTGAAGAGCACCTGCACCTGGTCGACAAAGCCCGACTCGATGAGCGCGAGAGCCGATTCCGGATCGTCATTGTTGAGCGAGGCGCCGATGAAGCCGATTTTTCCCTCACGTCGAAGGCGCGAAAGGGCCGCCGAGACCTCCCCCCAGAGGGGATCCTTGAGCCAATGGTCGCTCCAAACATGGAACTGCTCCAGCGGCAACCGCTCCAGGCGGAGGTTTCTCAAGGAGTTTTCGACGCAGGAGACGATCCAGTCAGGCGGGAAAGCGAGCTTGAGCGGCGTCGTGGGCCTTGCGGGCCATTCCATGTTCTTGGGAGGGATCTTCGTCGAGACGACGAGATCGGCGCGGGTTTCGCGCAGGAGGCGCCCGATGAGGCGTTCGGAGTGCCCATGGCCGTAGGCAAAGGCCGTATCGAAGTAGTTGATGCCGACGTCGATCGAGGCGAAAAGCGCGCGCATCGACTCCGCGTCGTCGGTCTGTCCCCACATGCTCTTGCCGATCCCCCACCCGCCGAATCCGATCTCGGAGACCTTGAGACCCGTATGGCCGAGGGGCCTGCGCCGCAAAGCCAAGGGCGCCGTGGCCTTCATCGCCGGACTTGGACGACCAATCGAATATCCTCGAGCACGGCGGCGACGGCCTCGCAGTGTTCGCGCGGCCCTTCGTAGACGACGGCGAAGCCTTGGGTGTGAACCTCCCAGGCGATGCGCTTGGAGCGTTCCGCGTCGCAACGGATGGCTTTGACGAGTTGGCGTTCCACATCGTCGAAGCTGTGGCAGTCACAGTTAAAAAGGATGGTCTTCCAGTCCGCGCCGCGCGCCGTCCGCTCGGTTGTTTTTTCGTCCTCGCGCGTCAATGTTTCGGCCACGGGCACAGGGTAACACCTCTGGGCGAGGGGCGTCAAGGTTTTTCGCCGAGACGGGCGAGGAGGCCGTCCCATTGGCGGCCGATCTCCTCCAGACTGAATCGGCGGGTGACGGCGAGGGCCTCGCGTCCCAGGGCGCGGCGCAAGGCCGGGTCGCCGGTCAAGCGATCGAGCGCCGCGGCGAGGGCCCCCGCGTTCCCGGCGGGGACGAGGAGGCCGTCGACGCCGTCGCGGACAATGTGCCGAGGGCCCGTGGGACAGTCGGCCGAGACGACGGCCAAACCGCAGGCCATCGCCTCCAAGAGGACGTTGGGAAAACCCTCATAATGCGAGGAAAGAGCGAAAACCTGGGCGGCGCGGAAGCGTTCCATGGGGATGCGCGAAAGGCCCGGCAAAAAGACCCGATCCACCACCCCCAGACGATGGACGAGGTCTTCCAGCCGTCCGCGTTCCGGACCTTCTCCGATGATTTCAAGGCGCCATCCGGGACGCGCCGCCGATATTTTGGCGAATGCCTCAATGAGCAGGTCGAAGCCCTTCGAATCGATAAGCCGCCCCATGCTGATGATCGTTCTTTCGGCTTCATGAGCCGCTGGTGAAGCGGGGGGCGCGGGCGCCGGGTTGGGGATGACGTGGATCTTGGAGCCCATGAAAGGCTCGAACCGCTTTTTGATGGAGTCGGTTTGGACGACGATGGCGTCGGCGAAAGAATAGGTCAAACGCCGGGCGGCATTCCACGAGCGGCCTACCTTGTGAACGGCGGGGTCCGTGCGTTCCGAGATGACGACCGGGACGCGGAGTCCGCGGCTGGCGAGAAGGGTGAGGACGTTCACTTGGTCCATGAACGAAATGATGGTCTCGGGACGGCTTTGGGCTAGAGCCCGGCGCAAGAGGCGCATTCTAACGGCGTTGCGGACGACGCCGCCCGCCCAGTGGGCGGAGCGTCCCGACAGGGCCAAGGGCTGCAGGTCAATAGAAGGACGAAGTTCGAAAAAGGGAGGCTCCGATCCGTCGTCGAAGGTCAGCAAGGCGACGGAGCGGCCCTGATCGGCCCATCGGTTGGCTAATAGGGACAGCACTCGTTCGGCGCCTCCCATGCCCACGGAGGAGATGACGAGGGTCAGGCGTTGGGGCTCTGCCATGACGCGGCCAACCGCGAGAAAACGAATTCGTTGCAGCCGTGCCCGCCCATCACTGTTTTGAGTTTTCGAAGGACCAAGCCGCGCGAGCGGCAGAATTCAATGACTTCCTCGGGTTTGGCCACCTCATAAGGATATCCTCCGATCCAATCGACGGCATTCCGCCACACCGACATGCCGCGATTGCGCTGGTAATGGCGCAGGGATTGAAGCCCTCGTCCCAGCGCGATGTCGATGAGCAGGGGAGGCAGCCAAAGATAGACGAAGGCGGGGATAAGGACAGTCCAACGCGCGCCTCGCGGAAGCCGATTGTAAAGGCGCTTCACTTTCCGCCAGACGCGGCTGCGAGTCCCCTGATCGTTATAGATGGATGCAAAGAGAAGGCCGCCGTTGGCGACTCGGGCGCCAATCAGGTCGAGAGCGTTCCACATGTCGCCCGTATGATGAAGCACGCCCCATGAATAGACGATGTCGAATGTCCCCAGCTTCGATAGGTATTCGCGATCAAGGACGGAACCTTGCTCGATCTTCCAGCGGCCGTCCTCCCGGTCGAAACGGGAACGCAAGGCCAGGGCGCAGGAGACGGAGTCCGGATCGCAATCGAAGGAAACAACTTCGGCGCCGAGCCGCTTCGCGGCCAGGCTGAAAAGACCGGAGCCGGAGCCGGCGTCCAGAAATCTTTTTCCGGAGAGCGTCTGAAGCTCCAACATGGATTGAAGAGACGACGCGGCTTGCGCGATCCGTTCTTCGTCGACGGTTTTTAAAAAACGAATCCAGTTTTCCCCGAAAAGAAAGCGCAGAGGCTCTCGGGCTTTCGCGGCAGGGCGCTCCTCGCGGCGCGCATCCCTAACGGCTTTGGCCATAACTTATAGGGCTCATTATAGTAAGATCAATGCGGCTCCATAAGGCTCGTGTCAGCGCCAAGCCTTTCCGTCGTCGTCCCCAGTTATAATCACGCGCCCTTTCTTGGGGAGGCGTTGGAGGCCGTCGCCCGCCAGTCGTTACCGCCCGATGAGATTATCGTCGTCGACGACGCGTCGACCGACGGGAGCTTGGAGGTTTTTGAACGATTCGCGCGCGGCTGCAAGTCCGCGAGGCTCATCCGCCACGAACGAAACCTTGGAGTATGCCCGACGGTCAATGCCGGCCTGGCTGCGGCGACCGGCGATTACGTCAGAATCCAGTCGGCCGACGACCTCATTTTGCCCGGTTTCTTCGAAAAATCCATGGCGATGCTGGCCACCTACCCGCGGGCGGCGTTTTCTTCGGCCTTGGGACTTGTCGTCGGCAGGGACGGCTCGGTCCTCGGCCCGAACCGCACGCCCGTCATCGCTTCTTGTCCGATCTATGTGCCTCCGGAAGAGGCAGCCCGCTCCTTGGAGCACCACGGCTTCTGGATCGTCTCGTATGCGGCTATTTTCAAGCGATCCTCGATGTTGCGGGAAGGAGGCAACGACCCGGAGTTGGGAGCCATGGCCGACAGCTACCTTGACGTGGCTCTTCTCATCAAGGAGGGCGGCTGTTTCATCCCGGAGCGCTTGGCGTGCTGGCGGAAGCTCGACGGGAGTTATGCGCTGGGCCAGTCGATCGCCGCCTTCATGGCGGCCAATGCCCGGCTCAATGAACGGTTGGCGGCTCTGCCTGGACTGCCGAAGACCTTCGTGCGCCGTTGGACGAGGGAACGCGTCAACGCGGTCCTCTATGAAGCCGACCGCCAAGGCGAGGTTTCCGCGGCCGACGCCTCCCGCATGATCGGCCTGATGCCGGCTCGCGGAATCTCGGAGAAGCTCCTGCTCCTTTTGCTCAAGCGCCGCCCCGAGAGGAGACGGCTTTGGATCAAGCTGTACATTTTTCTCCAACAATCGCTACGCGACAAGATGCGCATCGCGGCGGGCAAGTTCGCCAAGATTTTTTCAGACTGAACTGGCTTGGCCCGCGAACCAGGCCTTCGCCGCGGCCATGCCCTGGACCATCTCATCGAGCTTGAGGGCGTGCGCCGTCGCGGCGAGAGCGAGGCCTCCGCTCGCGACGGCCAAGGCGAGGCGCTCCCACGGAGTCCCGGCCGGGCAGGATCGGTAGGCGGCCTCGGCCGCCAAGGCCATGGCGGCCGTCGGGGGCAGATAGGGAAGAGCGGCTTTTCCCACCAGGCGCAGGCTCAGCCAGGGATGGCTCTTCTTGAGGAGATGGATCTGAACCGCAAACGAGAGCGCCGTGGTCAGCGTCGTGGATAAGGCGATGCCCGCGATCGGCGGATCCCAGAGCCGCATCAAAACCAAGTCGAGAAGCGCGTTGATCGCGACGCCGGCGACGCTGACCGTCAGGATCAGCCAAGTATCCTTTCGGATCATGATGAGCCTCGCAAGAAGATAAAGGGGCACGATCAGGGGGAGCGAGACGGCCGATGCCGACAGGGTCCTGGCGACGAGCCGGGTCGCCATCGGATCGAAATGTCCCCGTTGGAAGAGGATGACGATGGCCGAGCCCGAATAACGAAGGAGGAAATACGTCGCGGGCAGGAGAAGAGCGAAGCTCAGGCGGCAGGATTTTTCAAAATCCTCCTTGAGGGCGTTTTCGTCCGCGTGCGCGACCCTGGTCGCCAGGACGGGATAGGCGACGGTGACGATGGGGATGCAGAGGACCATATAGGGCACGGTGAAAAGCTTGAGGGCATATCCCAGCGCGGCCACCGACCCGGCCGGCAGCAGGGAGGCCATGAAGCGGTCGGTGACATTATTGAATTCTCCCATCCCCGAGGTCGCCATGATGGCGGCCAAAAACGGCACGACGGCCCGCAGTTCCGGGTCGCGCCAGTGGAGCGCGCGACCTCGCAGGGGAAGAGCGAGGGCCTTTCGGGAGCGCAGGAGAAGCCAGGCGGCCTGAAGAATCGTGCCGGCGAGAAGCCCTGCCGCCAGACACACGGCTCCGCGGCGATGGAACGCCGCGATCGCGGCAAGGGTCGCCAGGGTCACGATCGAACCGGAAAGAGACGGTCCCGCGAAGGTGCCGTCCGCGTTGAACATGCCGATGAGCACGTTGGCGAGGCCGCTCGCTGCGGCGGCCCAGGCCATGATCCGTTCGAACTGGGCCGCTCGAACCAGGACTGATGGCGGCAAGCCCGGAAAGAAAATCCTCATCAGAGGCGCGGCGCCGAGAGCCATGCCGGCGGAGAGCGCCGTGAGGCCGAGACACGAATCTCTCAGGACAAGACGCATCAGACCCGCCGCCCGCTCCGGGCGGTGGATCCTCCATTCGACGTAGACGGGGACCATGACCGCGGTCACCGCGAAGCCCAAGAGCGAGATGACGAGATTGGGCAGGGTCAGCGCGGCGTAATAAGCGTCCATTTCGGGGCCGGTGCCATAGAGCCATGCGACGACCGCTTCCTTACCAAACGATAGGGCGTAGCCCGCCGTCGTGGCGGCCATGAGCGCGACGGCGGAGCGGCGGAGGCTGATCACCGGCGCCAGCCGACGGCCATTCCTTCCGGAGTCGGAATCATGGCCGAGGCCGCGAAATAACGGGGGTCGGACAGCATTTTGAGAAAACGCCGCATCGCCGTCACGCCGGCGGCATCCTCTCCGGCTGCCGCGGGCGAAAGGTGCAGCTTGCCGAAAAGGTAGGCGTTGTCTCCCACGACGAGGCCGCCGGGGCGCACGTTCTTGACGGCCCACGCGAGATACTTCGCGTAGTTGGCTTTATCGGCGTCGATGAAGCAGAAATCGTAAGGGCCCAGTTTCGAGAGTCCGGGCAGAACTTGGAGGGCCGGTCCCTCGTGGATTACGACCTTTTTTAAAAGGCCGGCGCGCCGGAGGCTTGCCCGCGCGACCGCGGCATGGACGGGAGAGATTTCCAATGTATCCAGGATCCCGTTCCTCGGAAGAGCCCGGGCGATCCACGCGGCGGAGTAGCCTCCCAGGGTCCCGATCTCGACCGCCCTGCGGATGCCCAAGGCTTTCACGAAGAATTCGAGGATTTTCCCCTCCTCGGGCCCGATGGCGATCGAAGGAAGACCCTGCCTCGCGCTTTCCGCGCGGATGGCCCGAAGCCGCGGACCCTCGCCTCCCATGATTCCGTCGACCATGCGGAAGAGGCCCGGCGGGCGTCCCAACGATTCCGCGATCGAACGGTGCCCGTGGTTCATGGATGGCCGGGAGGCGGCGGGAGGAGGACCTTGGCGACGAGGGCCGCGAGCTTGTCCGGTTCGATGGGCTTCGTCATGTAGCCGTTGGCGCCCCAGGCGATCGCCTTTTCCATGTCCTTGAGCCGGTCGAGAGCCGTGAGCATGTAGACCGGGATGGCGGCGGTCTTGGGGTCCTTCTTGATCAAGGAACAGGCGTCGAGGCCGTCGAGTCCCGGCATCTGGACGTCGAGCAGGATGAGCCCCGGCAGGAGGTCCTTCGCCTTTTTAACGGCCCCGGCTCCATCCTCGGCGTTGACGATCTCAATTGGGAACTCCTCCAGGATCGCCCGGACGAGGGCGATGTTGACGTCCTCATCGTCCGCATGGAGGAGCAGCGGTTTTTGGCGCTTGGAGCCTTTCCATTTGAAGGGATTGAGGTTCATCGGTATCCTTGGGCCTGAAGCTCGAAGAGATCGGCGTAGATTCCGCGGCGGGCAAGGAGTTCGTCATGGGAGCCGAGTTCCGCCAAGCGCCCGCCGCTGAGCACCGCGATGCGGTCCGCGGAGCGCACGGTGCTGAAGCGGTGGCTCACGAGGATCGCGATCTTGAGCCGGGTGATCTCCCGGAAGCGTTTGAAAATCTCGTACTCCGCCTCCGCGTCAAGGGAGGCCGTGGGCTCGTCGAGGACGAGGATCTCGCCCCGGCTCATGAAGGAGCGCGCGATGGCGATCTTCTGCCATTGGCCGCCGGAGAGCTCGACGCCGGCGTCGAACCAGCGGCCCAGGACGCTGTCGTAGCCCTTGGGGAGGGACCGCGCGAAAGCGGCCGCCCCGGACTCCTTGGCGGCTTCCTCAATGCGTGAGGAGTCCGCCAAGTCTTCAATGGAACCGAAACCGATGTTCTCGCGCAGGGTCATGTGGTAGCGTACGAAGTCCTGGAAGATGGCGCCGATGCGGCGGTGGATCTCTTGGGGCGGAAAATACTTCAAGTTGACGCCGCGGTAGTAGATCTCCCCCCTCGTCGGCTCATAGAGGCGGGTGAGGAGCTTGATGAGGGTGGTCTTGCCGGATCCGTTTTGGCCCACGAGCGCGAGCTTTTCCGCGGGACGGATGGAGAGGGAGAAGTCCTGAAGCGCCCATTCCGAGCTTCCGGGGTAGCGAAACCAGACATTCTTGAACTCGATGCCCCGGTGGGGATCTTCCGCGGGGCGGGTGCTGGAGTCGAGAACCTCGACTCTCGACTCGAGATTCAAAAAGTCGAAGAGGTCGTTGAGAAAGAGGCCGTTCTCGTAGAAGCTTCCCAGGTTGTCGAGCATCCCGTTGAAGGCGCCCTGGCTTTGGCTAAAGAGCGTCGTGTAAAGCGTCATCCTGCCAAGCGAGATGCGCCCCAGCACGGTCTCGTAGATGGAATAGGCGTAGGCCGCGAAATAGGAGAGGGTCGATAGGATGCCCCAGCCCAAGGACTTCGCCGAGCGGCTTTTCGCGAGGTCGGAGTCCTCGCGGAAGGTCTTCCAGAATAGGCCGTCGTGGCGCTTCAGCAGCGGCTCGCCCAGGCCGAAGAGCTTCACTTCCTTGACCGAGCTGTCCTGCGTGAGGAGCTGCTCCAAATAGGCCATGCTGCGGGTCTCGGGAGCGCGCCACGTCTCCAGGCGGAAGCTCAGGCTGCTGTAGCGGCACTGAATGAGGAAGGCCGGGATTCCGGCCGTGAAGAGAAGAAGGGCCACCCAGGGGCTGAAGGCGACGAGCACGACAAGAAAGGAAAGAAGGCTCAGGGCGTTTTGGACGAGGAGAAATCCGTGGGTGACGATCGCGTGGGCGCGAAATTCAGATTGGCGGCGGACGATTTGCATTTTGTCGTAGAAGGAAGGATCCTCGAACCAGCGCGCCTCGAGGGAGATCGCCTTTCCGATAACGCGGACGGTGATGAGCCGGCCCAGCTTAAGCGAGATAAAGCGGTCCGTCAGGGAGCGCAACTGGCCCGTGAGAGAGCCCGTCATGATGAGCCCGAATTGGAAAAAGAGGTAGGGCGCCACCTGCCTGAGACCCTCCATCGGCGCCGCGTGCGAGCGCCACGCCCTGAGGACCCCGTCGACGATGAGCCGGGTCGCCCAGGCCTGCGAGACGGGCAGGGCCGAGCTTGCGAGCACGATCGCTCCCATTCCCATGGCGCTCCAGCGGTCCGCCTCCCAAAGAAGACGGAAGGCCTTGGGGACGTTTCTGAGGGCGTCGGAGAATTCGGAGAGTTTCTCGCGCCAGGTCTTGGCGGAACGGGTTTGTTCGGCGATGCTCACGATGGCGTCGACGGGGCCGAGCGGGACATTCTTTCAACATTAAGGATACTAAATCTCCTCCGCAGAGGCGTTGACGGAGGGATGTTCCGGACTTATACTTCTTTAAGGCGAGCGAAAAGATTGCCCTTATCCCGATCGGCCATGCAGATGCGGTTTCTGACTTACAATATCCATAAATGCGTCGGCGGTCTTGATCGTCGCTGCGATCCCTGGAGGGTCGCGGACGCCATCGCCGGTTTTCATCCTGATATCATCCTGCTCCAAGAGGTGGCGGAGCCCTCTGTCGCAGGGCAATTCTCTCGGCAAGTCGGCATTCTGAGCGAGCGTCTCGGCTGTCGTTACAGCCATTTCGTTCCCCATACTCAGAAATGGAACGGCAGCCGCTACGGCAACGCGATCCTGAGCCGACATCCGATCGTCGACGCGGGGCTCATCGACTTGACGATTCCGCTCAAAAAGCGCCGAGCGGCGATTCATGCCCGCCTGCGAATCCGCTCGGCCCGCGGGCGTTCGCGCACCATCCATGTCTACAATCTCCACCTGGGGCTTTCCGGTTTTGAGCGGCGGCTTCAACTGCGGCGGTTTTTGAAAAGCTGGCCGCTTTCGAGGCTGGATCGTCGCGCTCCCGTCGTTGTCGGGGGCGACTTCAATGATCTTTGGGGAAGCCTGGGGCGCCGGGTTCTCGCAAAGGAGGGCTTCCGCAGCCCCGGAGGCCGGCTCTCGACGTTCCCCGCCTTTGCGCCGATGGGCGCCTTGGACGCGTTTTATTGGCGCGGCGATGTCGTCTTGTCCCGACTCGTGCGGGGGTGGGACCCATCGGTCCGCGATGCCTCCGACCACCTGCCTCTGATCGCCGACATCCGCTTCGCCTAGGGCGCCCTAAGCCCTTGGAAGCGTGAAGTGAAAATGGGAGCCTTTGCCGGGATCGCTTTCAAACCACAGGCGTCCGCCATTGCGCTCGACCGCGCGCTTGGTGATGGAGAGTCCGAGCCCCGTCCCCGAGATTTTCTTGGAGGTCGCGTAGCGGGTGCGGTGGAAGGGCGTGAAAATGAGCGGCGTTTCATCCTTGGCGATTCCGACTCCCGTATCGGACACCGTGACTTCCACCGCGCCGTCCGACTCCTGGGCGGTGATTCGGACGCTTCCCCCCGTCTTGTTGTACTTGATGGCGTTCTCCGTCAGGTTATGTAGGATTTCGATGAGATGATCGGGATCGGCCCAAACCCTCATCTTGTCGAAGCCATCCGCCGAAAGGGATATCTTGGCGGCCGCCGCCTTGGAGGCGAAGTCGTCGAGCATCTGGCGAACGATGGTCCCCAGTTCGAGAGCCTGCGGATTGGCGCCGAGGCCCCCTGATTCAAGGGTCGCGACGGCGAGCATCTCTTCCACCAGCCTGGCGAGATGCTCCGTCTGGCGTTCGATCGCGGCGATGAAGCGCTCCCTTGTTGGCGGGTCTGACAAGCCGCCGCGGCGCAAGGATTCCAGCGACGCCTTGATCGCCGTCAAGGGAGTCCGAAGTTCGTGGGAGACGTTGGCGACGAATTCCCTCTGCAGGGCCTCCCGCTGGCGCAGGTTGGCGGCCTCATCGGCCGCCCGTTGGCGCTCGATGGCGTAACGGACGGCCCGAATGATGAGGCCGGCATCGAGCTTGTCCTTGACGAGGTAATCCTGGGCGCCTTCCTGAACGGCGTCGACCCCAAGGGCTTCGTCGTGAAATCCCGTGAGGACAAGGAAGGGGATCGACCCGAAGCCCAGGCGGGCGCGCCTCACCGTCTTGAGCCCCTCGGCATCCGGCAGGGTGAGGTCGAGAAGAACGACGTCGGGGCGTGTTTTCGTCGCGGCCGTCAGCGCCGAGGAGAGGCGGTCGACGCGCTCGATCTCGAACTGGACGTCGTGGGCGCGATCAAGGATCGCCGCGAGATACTCCGCGTCCTCCGGGTCATCCTCGACGAGAAGAATGCGAATCGGGGCGGTCATCAGGAAGGGAGGGCCAAGGTGAAGTAGAAGGTGGTCCCGCTCGCCGGCTTGGATTCGACCCAGATGCTGCCCCCGTGGCGCTCGACGATCTTCCTGCAGAGGGCCAGGCCTAATCCGGCCCCGGGGTATTCGTGGCGGGGATGAAGCCTCTTGAAAATCCGAAAAAGCCTGTCTTTTTGATCGGGGTCGATGCCGATGCCGTTGTCCTGCAAGCGAAACGTCGCTCTCGATCCGTCGGCCTGGCAGGCCAGGTGAACGCGCGGCGGACTCTCCGAGCGGAATTTGATGGCGTTCGACAGGAGATTCCTCAAGAGTTGGCGCATGAGCACCGGATCGGCCGCGACCTCGGGGAGCTCGTCTCGAGTCGCGTGTCCCGAGGCATCGGCGAGGATCGGGCGAAAATCGTCGACGATCTCATCGAAAATCTCCCCCATCGGGGAGATCCGCTGGTTCGTGGATAAGGAGTCCTGGCGAGCGAGGCGGGCGTAGCGGAAAAGGCCGTCGATCATGCTCTGCAGGCGCTCGGCTCCGTTCTTGATGCGGTCGAGATAATGCCGGGATTGCGCGTCGAGGTTGCGGCCGGATCGGTCATCCAAAAGCTCCGCGAAGTTTGAAATCTTGCGCAGGGGCTCCTGAAGATCGTGGGAGGCCGCGTAGGCGAACTCCTCCAAATCCTTGTTGGAGCGCTCAAGTTCCCCCGCCATGGAGGCAAGCTGCCGCCTGAACCGCCTGTATTCCGTGACGTCCCGGGCAAGAACAAGCCGCGCCGATGGGCGGCCCTCGTGCGGGACGGCATGCTCGGCGATCCATAATTCGCGAATGGCCCCGTCCTTGCGCCGGTAAAGCCGCATCGAGCCCGCGTCGGGGTCTGGATGGAGGAGTTGAAGAAACTCGCCATGGGGCTCCGCGGCGAGTTCGTCGATCGTCATGCGCAGGAGCTCCGCGCGCCTATAGCCGAAAAGCTCGACGCACGCGTCATTGGCGTCAAGAAGGACGCGGCTCTCCGCGTCGTAGATCCATATGGGAACGGGATTCGTCATGAAAAGGAGGGCGCGCTCCTGTCGCGATCGGCGCCGCAAGGCTGCGCGGGCACGCCAACGTTCCGTCGCCAGCAAGGCAAGAAGGACATAGGGGACGGCGACGGCGCAAGCGAGGGAAGGGTTCATCGGGTTCCGTCCGGGACGATTCCCAATTGTAGCTCTTAGAACGCTTCGGTTAGCGTTCGTCTTCGGCCCCTGACGCAGGGGACCCAACGGCGGGCCACGAGCCGCGTCTCGCCCGCGGCATGGCAGCGGCTCATGGCGTTGGAGACGGCATCATGAAGAACGCGCATGCAGCGCCCCTGTCCAGCGGCTTCCTCCGCCGCGCATTCCCCGCCGACCTCGACAACAAGCTCCATCCCCGCCGCGCGGTGGCTCGATATGTCGCGCAGAAGGAGACGGGCGCTGGAATGGCGGCGGCTAAACAGGAGATCGGCGATCTCATGAACCAGAAGCTTGATGCTCCAGCATTCCTCAGGGGGAAGGCCCAGGGATCGGCAGAACCTGGAAACGGAAATTTGCGCTTCCGCGATGTCAAGAACATGCCGGAGGCCCAAGACCACGGTTTCTCGCTTCCTTAGGGGAAATGCAGGCATGGGCATCGCGGGGCGACTCGAAAGGATCGATGGATTCATCGCGAACATTTGACCTCCGAGGGCGGGCCGGAAAAACTCGCGCGCCGTTTTCCGGACCCGCCCGGCCGTGCCGACGACATCAACGGCTCGTAAGGGCTTCCTTGCCGGAATCCCTGTACGAGCGCCGCTCCAATCCGGAGTGGCTCTCAGCGGGTTCCTTCCGGAAGCTGTTGATGGCTTCCTTTCCCTGCTCCCTCTTCTCTCTGAGCCAGCGGGAGAAGTTGCGGCGGTTCTCCTCTCCTGACGCCGGCGCGTAGAGCATGCCCAGGGCGACGCCCACCACGGTTCCAACAAGGAACGCCGGCCAGACGCTGCTCCGGCCCTCCGTGCCTCGCACATCCTCGATTTCCATAAGCTTCCTCCTCGGATAAGAATTCCTTCCAGGGCTTCCGCGGCGCCGGCTCCGTGCGGCCAACGCCGGACGCCGCGGAAGCGAAGGGGTTTTAGGCGGCCACGTGCGTTTTCTCCGCGTACTTGCCGAGCGCCGTCTGGGCTTTGTCGACCTGGTCGACGGCGAGAACGAGCTTGGCGTTCCCGGCCGCATGCGTCGTGCCGTAGAGGCTCTCGATATTGATGTCCTCGTCGGCCAGGCATTTGGCCAGTCCGGAAATCTCCCCGGGATGGTTGGGGAGGTCCAGCAGGAATGCCGGCCTCTCGAAGACCTTGAAACCGGCGCTCTCAAGGGCTCGACGGACGGGCTTGGTGTCCTTCTCGGCGAGGAAGGTGACGACCGAGATATCGGAATATCTTTCGGCCATGAGCCCGGCCACGTTGATTTGCTCCTCGCTCAAGACCTTCGTGAGGCGCGAGATCGAGGCGACGTCGTTGGGCATCGGCACGCAATACTGGGTCACTTTTTGTCGGATCATGGTCTTCTCCTTGTGTTTGGCTCCTTGTCTGGAATGTTGAAAACCTCGCGTTTCGCCTCTGGGCGATGGATCGCTCTCTAGCGGCTTTTGCCCCCCATGCGGTTGAAGGCCGCTCGGGCCTTCTCCGGGCGGTCCACGCATACGACGAGACGCGCCCCTTCCCCCTCGTCCGCGGTCCCGTAGAGACGGACGATCTGGACGTCCTCGTCGGCAAGCTTGTCGATGATCTTTCGGATCGCCTCGGGATCCATCGGGCATTCCACGATGAATGCCGCGTTCTCAAAGACCTGGTAGCCGGCGTTCTCAAGCGGTCGGCGCACCGCTCCCGCATCCTTGTCCGCCTGGAAATGGATGTAGGACATCTCCCCGTACGTTTGGGATGCGATTCCGCTGAGGTTGACGCCCACCTCGGATAGGATTTGCGCCATTCTGAAAAGCGTTCCCGGCTGGTTGCGCACGGGGACGCTGAACTGCGTTATCTTCTGCTCCGCCATCGATTCCTCCTTGTGTGCCGCGTCGATGTTATTAGGATGAGGCATCGGAAGCCCTCCCGGGTTCCAAGGCCACCAAGAAATTTCTCGGCGCTGCCGAGAGGACCAGGCCTTCGGGGGTCCTCACGCGGGCCGACACTTGATGCGGTCCGGATTTGTATCCCGACCACTCATAGCAGTAGCCGCCGTCCTCTCCTCGGCAGGCCTGGACGGCGCCTTTGTCGATGCGAATCTCCACCCGGCAGGGGCGGGAGGCGATTTTGGCCCCCAGCGCGATGCGAAGCGTGTAGACGGAGCTGGTGATGCGTTCGTTTTCCCGCGGTCTTTCAAGCGCGACGGGGCCCGCGGGAAGGGAGGGCTGCGTCGCTGGGTGATCGGTTGGCATGAGGGTCATGGCTACATTGTAGGCGCGACGCCTGTTCAAGGCCATTGTGGCGCCGTAAACTTATCGTCAAGAAAACGGCCGCGGAGAGCGCGCGCGTCTTCCTCAGCGCGCGGCTTGGATATGACGGAGGCGTGACGACGCGGTTACGAGCGCGCGGGGGATGAGAGGAACTTGTAGCCCGCGGTGGCGACCGTCATGATGCGTTCGCGCTCGGACTTAAGCTTGCGGCGCAGACGCGCGATGTGCTGGTCGACGGTCCTGGTATCGAGCTGGGACTGCTTGTCGTGGCCCCAGACGCTCTCAAGGATGTGATCGCGGGAGAGGACCTTGCCCTTGGCCTCGATCAAGAGCTTGAGAAGCGCGAACTCCTTCGGGGTGAGCTGCGCCGGTTCTCCGGAGACCGTGACGTCGTAGCGCGCCCAATCGACCTGCATCGAGCCGATCGACAGCGCGCCGTTGACGGCGCCGTCCGAGACGACCGAGGCGCGGCGAAGGATGCCCTGGATGCGGGCGAGGAGCTCCCCGACGGAGAATGGCTTGACCATGTAGTCGTCCGCGCCGAGCCGAAGCCCTAGAATGCGGTCCATCTCCTTGGCCTTGGCGGTGAGGATGAGCACGGGAGTCGAGTTCTCGCGGCGAATCTGGCGCAGCACTTCGAGCCCGTCCACGTGGGGGAGCATGATGTCGAGGACGACGAAATCGGGCTTCGCCTTATTGAAAAGAGCGAGCGCGGCCTTTCCGTCCGAGGCGCAGACGACTTCGTAGCCCTCGCGCTTGAGATTGTATTGAAGGGCGTGGCGGATATCTTGTTCGTCCTCGACAAGAAGGATCTTTTCTTTGGTCGGTTTCATGGGAACGGGATGGAAGCGGCTGGCGGATGATGGGATGGGCGTCTCTGGCTAGAGCTGACATCGACAATCATATCTAAATTCATAGCCAATTTACATCTGACGCCCGTTGATTTCACGTCGGAATAATCGCAACGTTCCAGCCCGTGAATGGCGTCTTAATGCCGGAAGACGCCATTGCCGCCAGCGGGAGCGTAGCCCGGGAGGCTTTCGGCGGCGGGAGCGTGGGCCAGGACGATTCCTTCTTCGACGGCCTTGTTGAATTCGTCCCGGATCATCCCGCGGGAGATCCGCGGCCTGAGATAATCGGCCCACTGGAATTCGGCGAAGGGGACGCTTGACTTGCGCCAGCCTCCCGCCTTGCGGACGGCGCGAGCCAGGGAGCGGTAGGGGTCGTCCGTCATCTCGGCCACGGTCCCGGGTAGCTCGGAGGGGCGGAGCGGGCCGCGGCCCTCGTCGTAGAGCCAGACCCATTGCCGTTCGCTCATGCGGCGCCAGAATTCGTCCTCGGAGAGTCCGCTCCAATCCGCCTTGATGACCGCGACCATGCGGGTTTCTCCGATTTCAAGGAGGGCCCGGGCGAAGTGGTGCCGGTCGAAGATATAGAAGGCGCCGCCCGGGCCGACGGCGACGGGAGCGGGATGGCCGTCGATGCAGCTTTGAAGTTCTGCGCGAGGCATCCGGCGCATCTTGTCGGCGCGAGATCGCACTTCGATCATGCCCAGGTTGAACTGCGTCGGCCGCAGCTTTAGAATCGGGGCTTCGATGCGGGTCCCGGCCTCGGCCTGGGCGAAAGCCCGAGGCGCGCCGAGAGTCGGCGCCAAAACGCACAAAAGCGTCGGGAGCATAGTCTGATAATGATAGAAAATTAAGGATTCTAAAGGCTCGTGAAAATAATCTAAACTTTGGGCGCAGGAAATCCTTAGAGGAGGTCGCGAGATGCCAACAAAAAGGAATGCTTGCATGGCGGTGGCGCTGGCTTTTCTGACGGGTTGCGCCACTCTGGCCAACAACAATCAACAAGTCAACATCGACAGCAAGCCCGATCACGCCGACGTGACGATCGGGAAAATTACGGGCGTGACGCCCATGGCGGTGGGAGTTCCCGGGGGCTGGGGCATACCGCGCAGTATCGAGATCGGCAAGGAAGGCTGGCAGGGGCAAACCGTGGCTGTCGCTCGCGGTTTTCGAACCAGCGACCTGATCCTGGATATTTTGCCAGGACTCCTTCTGGGGCCCTTCCCTTTGCTGATCGATCTCATGACGGGCGATTTCTACTATGTCTCGAACACTTCTTATTACGTCCGGCTAAACCCGGTCAAGTAGGCTCCGGGCAACGGCCTCGATTGATTTTTGGAGAGGTGGCCGAGCGGCTTAAGGCGGCGGTTTGCTAAACCGCTATATCCTGTAAAGGGGTATCGGGGGTTCGAATCCCCCCCTCTCCGTTGATCCTTCCTCCGGCCAACAAGAACGCGCGCTCAGCGCTCCGGCAGATAGGAAAGAACCCAGCGGGCGGGCGCCGAGCGCGGGTCGAAGCCGCGGCGGCGCAGGCTCGCGGCCGCCGCTTCCCTCGTGGGACAATGCTCGTTCCACCAAGCCTTGATCGGCGGCAGGCCGGTCGAGGGCGGCAAGGAGAATCCCAAATACGTCATGACCCCGACGACGAAGATGATCTCCAGCGTCAGCTTGAAGGCTTTCGCGCTCATCTCCAAGAGCTTGAGAAGGAGCGCGAAAACGGCGGCCGCGGCGGCGATCTTGACGATGCTTGCAAGATGGGCCTGGGCGTACGGGGGCCGGTAGAGAACCAGATAGGCAAGGTAGGTGATGCCCCCCAAGACGATCAATCTCCAGAACCTTTTCATGTTATTGGCTGCTCATTGTCGCGTGGATTTTAAGGAACGGCTCGCGGAATTCGGACGGCAACGGCGGGTAGGGCTCCCCATCGGCGACCGCCCCTTGGGCGGCCAAGTCAAAAGCGGAGTCTCCGGAACTCGTTTCGACTTTCAGGTCCGTCACGCGGCCGTCCCGCAGCAACGTGAAGACCACGGTCGCGGCTCCCGGCTGCGAGGGGCGGTCCTTGTTCCATGAATCCCAGAGCATGGAGCGAAGCCTCGTCAGATACCAGGGCGACGGGAAGTTGATTTCGGTGGAGAGAGCCGGCATGGCCGCGGCACCGGCGGTATTGGTCGCCTCGGCGGAGGCGGCAGGAGTCGCGACGGCCTTCAACGAGGCGGACGCCGGACGCGGCGCGACGGCGCGGAGAGAGCCATCGAGCAGGCTCGGAGGCGGCAGCGGACGGCGGCGCGTGAGAGCGGCGGGGGCCGCGGCTTTCGTGGCGGCCGGAGAGATGACGCGGGCGGAGGGCGGCGCCTGATGGGAGGCCGACGGCGGCGTGTTCGTCAAGGGAGACGGCGGCCCGACGAAGTCGATCGTGTACGACGGCGAAAAAACGGGAGTTTTTCCTTTTAAAGGAAGGAGGACGCTCAGGAGAGCGAAATGGGCCAAGCCGGAATTGACGACGTAGGGCCTGAGGGGGTTGGCTTGCGGCGTCATGGGATCATCCGTCTAGCCGCCCTTGACGCCCACACCGAGCTTTCCCACGCCCAGCCGCTTTCCAAGATCCAGGACCTGGACCACCTTCTCGACGGCGACGGCGCGGTCGGCCTGGACGAGCAGGCTTTTCTGGGCCGCTCGGCCCAGCCGCAAGACGAGCTCGGGTTCAAGACGGTCGGCGCGCACGGCGGCGCCGTCGAGGATGAAGTGGCCGTTCCGGTCGATTTGAACGACGATGGTTCCGTGGTCCGAGACGGGAGCGGCCGAATGGGCCTTGGGAAGCTTGACCGCGAGCTCCGAGCGAACCAGGATCGGCGTGAGCAACATGAAGATGACGACCAGGATCAACGAAACGTCGATCAACGGGATGAGGTTGATCTCGCCGAAGCTCCGCAGGCCGCGACGACGCCGAGCGCCGGAAATCAATGGGTCTCCTCGGCCAGCTTCTCGAGAATCTCATCCGAGATCCAATCCATTTCCTGGGCGAAGCCTTGGGCGCGGCGGGCGAGATGGTTGAAGGCGACGACCGCCGGGATCGCGACGAAGAGCCCCGCGGCCGTGTTGACGAGCGCCTCGGAGATGCCCGCGGCGACGACTCCCGGGCCGGCGCCTGAAGCGAAGGCCAGGTCCCGGAAGGCCCGGATGACTCCGATCACGGTTCCAAAAAGGCCGATGAAGGGAGCCGTCGCGGCGATCGTCTGGAGGGCATTGAGGCGCTCCTCAAGCGCCGCGGCGCCGCGTTCGGCTTCTCGGGCCGCCTGGCGCTTGCGCTCCTCGCGGTGCGCCGCGCCGGAAAGGCTCGCCAAAACGACGGACGCGGCAAGCCCCTTGTAGGCGTGGGCGGCCCTTATTGATTTTGCAAGATCCCCGTCCTTGTTGTTGCGCCGGATCTCCGCGAGAAAATGATCCAACCCACCCAGCGACCGCTTGTAATAGCGCAGACGCTCCCAAATGAGGGCGATCGAATAGACGGAGAGGGCGACGAGAAACCCGAGGGTCCAGCCTCCCGAGAAAAAGAGGCCTTTGACGCTCATCATAGAGACGAATCAATTATGTCAAAAATTCAGCCGACTTTTTCCTATTTTGAACCTTTTTGGTAGTCTATACCGCGATGGCCAAGCAGGGCGAAGATTCCGATCGCGCCTCCGTGAAGGACCGGGACATGGCGGAGCGCTTCTTTGACGCCAAGAACCAGGTGCTCAAGGAATTTCACTCGGTGATCTTCGGCCAGGACGAGGCCGTCGAGCAGATACTCATCGCCCTCTTCGCGGGCGGGCATTGCCTGCTCGAGGGGGTGCCCGGCCTCGCTAAAACCCTCATGGTCTCGACTCTTTCGCGCCTCCTCAAGCTTCATTTCTCCCGCATCCAGTTCACGCCGGATCTCATGCCGGCCGATATCACGGGTTCCGAGGTTCTTGAGGAGAATCCCGCGACTCGGGCGCGCTCCTTCCGCTTCATCCAGGGGCCGCTCTTCGCGAACATGATCCTGGCGGACGAAATCAACAGGACGCCCCCCAAAACGCAGTCGGCTCTCCTCCAAGCCATGCAGGAAGGGCAAGTGACGGTTTCAGGAAACACCTTTTCCCTTCCGCGCCCTTTCTTCGTCATGGCGACGCAAAACCCGATCGAACAGGAGGGGACCTACCCGCTTCCCGAGGCCCAGTTGGACCGGTTTTTAATGAAAATTGACATCGGATATCCCACCCTCGCCGAGGAGCTTCGGATCGCCGCGGAAACGACGGTGCCTCGCGATGCGCAGCCGCCCGGGGTGATCGATGACAAGGACGTGATGGCGTTTAGGGATCTCGTGCTGCGGGTCCCGGCGACCGATTCCACCGTGGACTACGCGGTCGGCCTCGCCAGGCGCAGCCGTCCCGCAGACCCCGCCGCTCCGGAGGAGGTCCGGAAGAGCGTCGCCTGGGGCGCGGGCCCCAGGGCGAGCCAAGCCATGATCTTGGCCGCCAAGTCCCGTGCTCTCTTGTCGGGGCGCGTCGCGGCCTCGATCGAGGATGTCCGTGCGGTCGCGGCCCCCGTCCTGCGCCACAGAATCATCCTTAATTTCGAGGGCCAGGCGGAAGGCCTGACTTCCGCCGCGGTCATCGAGACGCTGCTCAAGACGTAGAAGGTGAGGTACCTCGACGCGCTCGCCCTCGCCAAGCTCCGGCGCCTGAGCCTGCACATCAAGCGTCCCAAGGTGGAGGGGCTCTTGTCGGGCGCGCGCGCGAGCGCCCTCAAGGGCTCCTCCCAGGAGTTCGCCGAATACCGCGCGTACGCCCCGGGCGACGACCCTCGCCGGCTGGACTGGAAGGTTCTCGCGCGGACGGACCGCTACTACGTGCGCGAACGCCAGGCGGAATCCATGATGGCGTTTTACGCCTTGCTCGACGGCTCGGGATCGATGGGATACGCGTCGGAGGGCCGGGAGCGAAAATGGGACTACGCCTGCCGTCTCGGGCTCGCTTTCGCGTACCTCGCCATGGCGGCCAAGGACGCGGCCGGAATCGGCGTCTTCGGAACGCGCCCGGCGGCCTTCCATCCGCCCCGGCAGGGCTTGGAGCATCTCTCAAGGCTCGACGAGCTTCTAGCGCGTTTCGAGCCCGGAGGGACGTTCCCGACCGGGAGCTTCCCTTCCGAGGCGGCCTCGCGCGTCGCCGAGCGGTCCCACGTCCTCTTCATCTCCGATTTCCTCGGGAATCCGGAGGATTTTTTCAGGGCCGTGAGGGCCCTGAAGATGCGCCGGGGCGTTTGGGCGATTCAGATCCTGGACCCCGCCGAGCGCGACTTCGACTTCAGAGGCCCCCTGCTCCTCGAGTCCTTGGAGGACCGTTCGGCGCTTTCCGTCGAGCCCGCCGGGCTGCGGGAGGAGTACCGCTCCGAATTGGCCCGGCTTGTGCGTTACTACCAAGCCGCCTTCTCGGATTCCCAAATACGCTTCGGTGTTTACTTCACCGACGAGCCTTGGGATCGCGCCCTTTCGAGATTCTTGGGCCTCGCCTGACATGTGGGAGCGGCCGTGGGCGCTTTGGGCCTTGCCGCTGGCCATCGTGCCGGTCCTCATTCATTGGCTCTCGCGGAGGAGCTTGAGGCGCGTTCCTTTTGGCGACCTCTATCTGGTACGGCAAGCCTTGTCGCGGGCGAGGCGAGCCTCGCGATGGCGGGACGCGGCGCTGCTGGCGTCTCGAATCGCGGTCTTTCTCGCCCTTCTCTTAAGTTGCGCCGCCCCCGTCGCGAGGGCGCCTGGCGGCGCAAGGCGAGGGAGCAAGCCTTCCGAGTCCTTGAGTCTTCTCGTCTGGCTTGACTCCTCTTACTCCATGCGCTGCCAAGAGTCGGGAGAGTCGCGCTTTAAGCTCGCGAAAAGGGCCGGCCGCGAGGCTCTGGCAACCCTTCGTCCGGGAGACCGCGTCGCTTTCGCCTCCTTTTCCGATCGCGTCGACGCCCCTGCGTCGGGTTTTCGCTGGATGGGCCGCGAAGAGGCGGCGGCCGCGCTCGCCTCGGCCCGGCCGGGCTTTTCGGGAACCGATTTCGCCGCGCCCCTCGCAGCCGGGGATGTCTTCCTCTCCTCCGCCCCGGGCCGCCGCGTCGAGCTTTTCCTCACGGATGGAGCGGCGCATGGCTTCCGCGGCAAGCCCGTGCCGCTTGGATCGGGAATCTTGCGGCTGGGACTTCAATGGCCCGAAAAGCCGAATGCCTACCTCGCGCGCGCCGTCGCGCAAGTCTCGCCGGGAGCTCCCGGCATCAGGCTTCGCCTCGAAGCCCGAGGCCTCGATCGGCCCCGGAATGTCAAAATATGGCTGGGAGGGCGCCCGGTCGGACGCGCCAGGGTCGCGCCGGGGTCTTCCTGGACCGAGGTAACCTTGCCGGAGGAGCCGTCGGGACTGTATTCCGGTCGCGTCGTCCTGGCTCCCGACGATCTCGTGGTCGATGACGAGCGCTGGTTCTCCTTCAAAGTCTCACCCCGCCCCCGTGTTCTTTGCCTCTATCGCGACGCGAGCTTCCTCAGGGCCCCGGCAGGCGGTTATTTCCTCAAAAGGCTTTGCGGCGCCGCCGAGGGCCCGCTGATCGGCTACGATTGCGACTTTCTCGACATCGCGAGCATCGAGAAGGCCTCCCTCCCCGATTATCGGGCGGTCCTTTTGGCGGACTGGTCCGTCCTGCCGGCGCAGGACTCCGAACGATTGGCTAGATTCGCCTTAGCGGGCGGCGGCGTGTGGATATTTCCAAGCCATGAGAGCGGCTCGGAGCCGGACCTGGGCAGGCTGGGAGAGCTCGCGGGCGCCCAACTTGGCCCCCTCGTCGCGGCCGAAGCCCGTGGCGTCGCGGCGGCGCCCGGCTTTCTTTTTGGGGAGTCCGGCTCTTTCGAGCTATCCCGCGTCTTCTTCTCGGCCTATCGGCTGATGACGGTGAAGCCCGGCGCGCGGGTTCTCCTTCGCTCCGCCTCGGGATATCCGCTCGAGTGCGTGGGCAAGGCGGGCGCGGGCGCCGTCGCCGTCTCGGCTTTTGGCCTGGGTTCCCGATGGGGCAATCTGGCGCTCAAGCCCTTTTTCGCGCCTTGGATCGAGCGCAGCTTGAAACTCATGGCGCCCGGGCCTCCGCGCCTTCAAGCCTTGGGCGGACCGGTGGGACGCCCCCTGGAGATCTCCTGGGAACGACGCGTCGCGGCTCCCCTGGCGGCTTTGGTGACGGACCCCCAAGGAAGAGCGCTTAAGATTTGGGCGCGGGACCGCCGGGCGAACTTCGACGGGACTCATCGCCCCGGGCTCTACCGCGTCGAGGATGTTCCCGGAGGCCATGACAGGCTTTACGCCGTCAACCTCGATCCCGCAAGCGGCGAAAGCGATCTCAAGCCGGAGCCCTCCCCGCCCTGGAAGACGCTTTCCCCGGAAAGTTTCCAACGCGACTTCGACCAGGCCGTCCGCGGACGTCCCCTCTCGGGAGTGCTTTTGGCTCTTGCGGCCCTGGCTCTGGGGCTCGAGATGCTTTTATCGCTCCCGCGCCGGGCTCTTCCCGCGAAGCCGTTCCTGGCGCTCCTTCTCGCGGCTCTCACGGCTTTCCCGCATCCCGCCGTGGCCCAGGAGGACGGCCGTTTCACGCTGACCCAATGGCGCCTCGGGGATTCCTGGGATCCTTACCCGGAGGTTCCAGGCCTCATCCTGCGCGACCTGGACTTGACGACGAGCGTTCTAACCTCCCCCGTTCGTCGCGTGATCACCTTGGAGGACTCGGGCTTTTTCTTCTCACCGCTCATCCTCCTCGCGGGCAAGGACGCGCCGCCTTCCCTCGGCAAGAAAGACTTGGCCAAGCTTCGGGATTTTCTCGATGCCGGGGGGATGCTCTGGATCGAGGATGTTTCGGGGCTTCCCGAAAGCCCCTTCGACCGCTGGGTCCGCATGACGCTGGCGAGCCTCCGGCCGGGAGATTCCCTGGCTCCCATCCCCCTCTCGAACGCCGTCTTCAAAAGCTTCTATCTTTTGCGGCGGCCCGCGGGCCGGGCGCTTGTCGAGCCGGAGATCTGGGGGCTCGCGCGCGGACGACGTTGGTCCGTCGTCTATTCCCGCAATGATATCCTCGGCGCCTGGGCCGTCGATCCTCTGGGAAAGCCCCTCTACCTTTGCGCTCCCGGCGGCGAGCAGCAGCGGCTTGAAGCGAGGCGTCTGGCCATTAACATCATTCTCTACGCCCTGACTGGAAACTACAAATCCGACGCGGTCCATCAGCCCTATCTGATGCGCAAGATGCGCGAAGGGACGCTGCCGTGACGCCCTGGTCCATCGCGTGGGAAGGAGGCCGCCTGGGCCTCGCCGCCGCGGCGGCGCTTCTGGCGGGGTTTTGGTGGCACGCCCGCCGAACGCCTCTCTCGGGGCCGTCGCTGGCCCTCAGGGGACTCGCGGTCCTGCTCGTCGCCGCGGCGCTTCTGCGGCCGGCCGTCCTCGTCAAGCGGGCGGCATGGGACAAGCCCGAAATCGCCGTTCTCATCGACAGAAGCCGCTCGATGGGCGGCGCCGCGGGAGCATCGTCCGGCGATCTGGCGGCGGTCTTGCGTTGGCTGGCCTCTCATCGCCGGGAGATGGAGGAGGCGGCGCGGGTGCGATTCTTCGCGCTTGCGGGCTCGGGCAGGCGGCTCGATGGCTTTGAGGCCGTAAAGGGCCTGCGAACCTCCGACGAGGATTTCCGACCCGCGGAGGCCTTCTCCGAGATCGCGGACGGCATGAAGGGCGCCTCGAGGGCGTGGCTCTTCTCCAATGGAAACGCCGCGAGTTCGGACCGTCTCAGCGCCGCCATCCGCTCTTTCGGGATCCCGATCGACGCCTTCGCGCCCGGAGTCGCCGTCTCCCGCGAGGAGATCCGCGTCGCCGACATCCGGCTCCCCGATTTCGCCTTTCTCCACCATGTCTTCGACGTCCGCCCCGAGATCGAGGCGCGGGGCCTTCAGGGCTCCCGCCTTCGCCTGCGCTTGTCGCGGCTCACTCCCGAAGGCCGCTGGCGATCCGAGGCGGAATCGGCGATCGAGGTCCCCTCCGCGGACGCGGTCCTTTCCGCCACGTTCACGCTCCATGCCTCCCTTCTGGGCCGGTCTCTCTACCGCCTGGAGGTTCTCCGCGGCGGGGGCGTCGCCGCCGCGCGCCGCTTCGGCATCGACGTCGTCCGGCACAAATACCGGATTATGTACCTTTGCGGACGTCCCGGCTACGGTTATTCCTTCCTGCGCCGTTTTCTCAACGCGGACCCGAACCGGGAGCTCGTGAGCTTCGTGATCCTTCGCAATCCCCAAAACCCGGTCGTCGTCCCGGATCGCGATCTCTCTCTCATTCCCTTCCCCGCCCAGGACATCTTCGTGCGCGACCTGCCTCAATTCGATCTCTTCATCCTTGAGAACTTCTCGTTTTCGCGATTCCGCCTGCCCGCGGCCTACGCCGAGTCCCTGAGGTCCTTCGTCGCGGAAGGCGGCGCGCTCACGGTGATCGGCGGGGAAAACGCCGCGTCTCCCAATGGCTGGCGGGGAACGGCCATCGAGGAGCTTCTTCCGGTGACGATCGCCGAAGGGGCCGCCGTCAGGACGTTTAAGGCCCTGCCCAACGGCCTTCGCCACCCTCTCACGGCGCTCTATGACGGGGACGATCTGTCTCGGGAGGGGTGGTCGAGCTTGCCCGATCTCGTGGGAGCGCCGCTCTTCGCGGGACTTAAGCCCGGCGCGCAGCTCGTCGCCTCGGCGCGGATCGCCGAGAGCGCCGGCGCCGAGCCCCGCCCGCTCATCGCCATCCGCGATTACGGGCGGGGGCGCGTGATGGCCGTCGCGACGGACTCTCTGTGGCGCTGGAAGCTGGGCCTGGCGCGAGATCGCCGCTTCTCCGATTTCTACGATCGGTTCTGGAACCGGGCGGTCGAATACTTGACCGGAAGCCTCGCCGTTTCCCGGGTGCGCCTTGAATCGGTGGGCGAATTTCCGCCGCGCCTGGAGCCCGTGCGCTTGACCCTTCGCGTTTTTAATTCGGCCTTTGCTCCCGCCGCCTCGGCCGAGGCCCGAGTCTTATGGCGGCTTCCGGGAGGAAGCGCGAGGGAGCTGTTTCCCCGCGAGGAGGGGCCCGGCGTTTTTTCCATCGACTTGACGGGGATTCCCGAGGGCGTGAACGTCGTCGAGGCCACCGCGCGGGCGGACGGCCGTCCGGCGGGCTCGGACCGGCTCGAATGGCGCTGGGAACCAGGCCTCGCGGGGGCCGAGAGGGCGGTCAATGAGGCTTGGCTCAGGGGGCTCGCCGCGCAGACCGGGGGGCGCTATAAGCCCTTGGCTCTCGCGGACGCCTCGGAGCTTCTCAAGGCTCTCCCGCCGCCCGTGCCGAGCGCGCGGGTCTCGGAAATTCTGAGGCCGGCTTCGGGGCCTCCCTGGCTTGCTTTAACGGGCTTTTTGCTGGCCGCGGAGTGGTATTGGCGGCGCAGGAAGGGTCAGGCGTGAGGCTTTCCGGGACGATCAGAGTCCCTCGTCGAGGTCGGCATGGAGAGCCGCCGGGTTTTGGCGAATGTCCCAATAAGTCAAAAATTCAATGTATGACACCCGAGTCAAATCGCCGCCGCGTATACTAAAATTTCTCCGTGCGCCTCCCCTCCCGCCGCCTGCTCGCGGCCGCGCTCTTCCTGGGTTTCTGGTTCTACTATCAGGCGGGAGCGGGGCCGGGCCTCGTTGCCTACAGGGATTCAGGGGAGATGGTTGTCAGCGCTTGGACGCTCGGCGTCTCCCACCCCACGGGCTATCCCCTCTATATCCTGCTCGGAAGGCTCTTTGAAGCGGCCGTTCCGTTGGGAAATCCGGCTTATCGCCTAAGCCTGCTCTCCTCCTTGCCGATGGCCGCGGGCGTGGCTCTTTTTTTCTCCGCGGCGATGGAACTGCTCGGCGCGCTTCCCGCCTTCGGCGCCGCGGCGCTTCTGGGCCTGAGCAGCCAGGCGCTGACGCTCGCGCGCGTCCAGGAGATGTACGCCCTGGGTTTCCTGGGCGCCGCCGGACTCATGATCTTCGCCCTGCGGCTTCACCGCGCGCGCGGCGTCCCCGTCGAAAAGGAATGGCTCGGCTTCTGTTTCCTTTACGGTCTCTTCCTCGCCAATCGCCTTGATCTGCTCCTGCTCGCCCCGGGCCTCTTGGTCTGCGCTCTGGGATTGCGGCGGAAGTCGTGGTTGTCGCCGTGGTTCGGGCTTGCGTTCCTGGCCTTTCCGGCCGCGATGTTTTACACAGGCTCGAACTATTGGGAACCGCTCCTCGTCGCGCTGACCGCATGGCTCGCATCGAGGTCGTCCGGCCGGATCGGCTGGCTTCTTAAGAGCGGGGCCTTCGCCTTGCTGGGGTTAAGCGTCTATCTGTATCTTCCCATCAGGTCCGCGGGGCATCCATGGCTCGACTGGAACCATCCCGCCCAATGGTCCCATTTCATCCAGGTCCTCCTGCGCTCCAAATACGGCGGCACTCTCGACTTGATATCGAGGAATTACAAGCCCGGGGAGCTCCTGGGCGCCAATCTCCTTCTCTACGGACGGCATCTGTGGCGCGACCTCACGCCGGCGGGGGCGGCCTTGAGCCTGGCCGGGCTTTGGAGGCAGTCGCGGCGCGATCCGGAGCTCGCCGCGGGGCTGGGCGCGGTCTTTTGGTGGGCCGGCCCCGTCTTTCTCCTGTTGAGCAACATGCCCCCCAACCCGCACGCGGCGGCCATCGTCGAACCCTATTATCTCATCCCCGACATGGCGCTGGCTTTTTGGGCGGCCGAAGGCCTGGCGTGGCTCGCGGCCCGCCCTCCAGGCCGTGGCCTCGCGGCGGCCCTGGCGGCCTTTTTTCTGTTGGGGCCCTTCGTCTCCGGGCGCACGGCCGAATATGACCACCGCGACGACTTTTTCGACGAGGATTACGCCCGCAACGTCCTGGCGTCCTTGCCGAAAGGGGGCGTCCTCGTTGCCAAAAAAGACGTCCAGCTCTATTCCCTATGGTACCGGACGATCGCTCTTCGGCGGCGGAGCGACGCGACCGTCGTCGCCCAGGGCTTATCCGGCGCGCCGTGGTATCAAGAACAGATGAGGCGCGAGAAGCCCCGGCTCGTCCTGCGCTCTCTTAAATCGCCCGAGGACTGGCGGCTCTTCGCCCTGGCCAACGCTCCCGCCTATGCCGCGATGGACGCGGAAATTCCGGCGGCCGCCGCGGCCCAAGGTTCGATGAGAGGACTGCTCATCGATCTAGGATCGCCCATCGGCTCCTGGGAGGCGCTCAAGCTTTGGAGGCTTTTCGTTTTCCGCGGCCGGTACGCCTACGAGGAACGGCCTGATTTCTTCAGTTCGGACCTCGTCAACGACGACGCGCAGGCGCTTTACCGCACGGCGACCGCCCTGACGGGAAGGCCGCCCCTGCCGACCTCCGTCGCGGCCTTGGCGCGGCGTCTTGCGATGGGTTGCTGGGCGCTTCATTGGCTCATGCCGGATCCCCCCGCCTTCCTGGGATATTTGGCGGCCTTGCAGGGCCGATACAAGGAGGCCCTGGGCTACGAGAAGCTCGCGGAGAGCCTCGCCGCCGCCATGCTGGGCCTGACGCGGGAGTACCATTCCCTCCCCGACGCCGTCTCGAGCGTGAGACGCAGTCTGGCCGAGGCGCGCCTGCAGAAGGGAATCATGCTGGCGAAGCTCGGCCGCCCCGAGGAGGCCAAAGCGGCCTACGAGGCCTCTCTTGAAGCCTATCCGCTCGGCAAGGCTCACTACAACCTGGCCGTCTATTATTGGGACAGGGATCGCGTCCGCGCCGCGCAGGAGCTCGATGAAGCGGTGAGGCTCGATCCCTCGGACGCCCAGTCGCGCCGCTATCTCGAAGCTCTCCGGCGCCGCTAATCGTTCAAAGGGGGCCCAGCCTCGGGTAGAGCGTGTAGCGGAACTGGATGAGGCCAAGGACGTCGTAGCCGCCGTTGAAGTGCAGGTAGCCGAGGTTGAAGTCGAGCTTGAGGAAGTATCCGGCCTTGAGGTCGATGAGCCAAGGATCGAGGAGGGCGCCGTTGAACTTGATAGCCTCGACCCCCAGTTGATGCTCGGGTTTCGGGGTGAAGAAGATGTTCGCGAAAGGCATCGTGTTGCTTTTAACCTCCGCGCCGCCGGGGATCCCTTCAAACGCGAGATTCTGGGGGTTCAGGAATTCCGAGAACTGCGACACGGCATCCCCGAAATCGCCTTCCATGAGGCCGAGGCTGGAACGGACGGGGCCGATTTTCTTGCTGACGACGCCGTAGTAGTCGGTGAGAAACTGGCTATTGGGGTTGGCGTTGACGCTGAAGCTGGTGCCGGCGGTCGATCCGGCCTGCGGCTGGGGCGTTTGCCGCAGGAGAGCCGTCGCCTGCACGCCGAAGGAGGTCGCGGGCGTGTAGCGCTCTTCCTTGGCGACCTGCATCTTCCCATCCGCCGTGAGCAGCCAGACTCCCACTTGGTCGAGGTAGTTCGTGTGGGGGGTGACGTTGGAAAAAGAGTTTCTGCCGTAGAGCCGCCCGATCAGATACACCGCGTTGATGTCGAGGCTAAGGCCCGGGTCCGTGTAATAGCCGGTGCCACGCCAAGCGGTCGGGGTCAGGATGAGGCCCGAGACGTCCAGAGGCTTTCTGGGACCGCCCGCGAGGGTTCCCATCGAGGCGGCGGGCAGCGCCCCTTGCGGAGAGAGACGGTAGATCAATAGGACCTCGGAATTAGAAGAAACAAGCCCGAAGAAATCCTTGGGAACGCGCTCGTTTGGCATCTCGAAGAGCCTGGGCGTGACGGCGGCGAACTGCTTGGTGCCCATGAGGGCATCGACGTCGTAGAGAATGTCCGATTTCGTGTAGAGAATTCCTTTTTCCCCCCGCACGAGCTCCCGCCAGGCGGGATTGTCGACAACCCGGCCTTGGATGCTGAGAACCACCTTCCCGAGGACCCACGGGCCTTCTTCTAGGGGTATTTCCTTCGCGTTGCCGATGAGGGTCGCGATCGAGACGGGGGCCGAGGAAGCCTCCGGCGCCTTGACCGGGGCCGCGGCCGGCGGTAGCGGAGCCTGGGGGCGGGAGCCCGGCGCGCCTGGCGCCGTCGGACGGTGAAAGCCTCCCGACGGGAAGGACTGGGCGGAGGTCTTCAGCGCCATGAAAGACAACAAAAGGGCACAGAGGACTGCGGCGGGCCAGAGAGGACAAGGGATGCCGACAACCTTCCTTCGCCCTCCGCGGCCTTTCGTTGCGCGCGGGCCGGTCGGCGTCATTCCCAGGATTTTTCCAGCCAGTGCCTCGATTCTCGAAAATAAAGATAGCCGGAATACCACGCGCTCGACGCCGCAACGAGAGTCAGCGCGTATGGCAGGGCCTGAAGCCAGGTCGGCGCCGAGCGCGCGCTCTCGGCGATGATGAGAATCAAGAGGATGGCGAGGACGCAGACGCTCTGAATCGCCATGGCCTGCTTTCCCCAAGTCTGGGCCGCGATGATGCGTCCTTGTTGGGCGCTCGCCAAGATCCGAAGGCCGGCGACCAAAAACTCGCGCATGAGGATCAATACGACGCCCCAGAGCGGTATATGCAGCGTTCGGTGCTTGGCGAGGGCGATGAGAGTCCCCAGGACAAGGAGCTTGTCCGCGATAGGGTCCGCCACTTTGCCGAAGGGGCTTTCGCGGCGGAGATGCCTCGCGAGGTAGCCGTCGGCGGCGTCCGTCAGAATGGCGAGGAGAAAGAAGGAAAGGGCTATTTCATGCCAACCGAGTCCGGGGTTTAACAGGGACCAGACGACGACGAGGGCCAGGACGATGCGGCCGACGGTGAGTTGGTTGGCGACGTTCACGGATGACGCGCCGCGGCCGTCGCCGCATAGACGCGGTAAGTGCCGTCCGGGTCCGGAGAAGGGAGCGGCACCTGTTTGTCATTGACGCGCAATTGGATGGCGTTCGGGGAGCTCAGCTTGAACGCCAGCGACTTCTTGAACTTCCATCGCTGCTCCTTGCCTTTGGGGACGCGTCCCTCGAAATGCGGGACTCCATCGGCGGCGATGCTGGCCCAGACGTCCTGGCCGAACTCGATGACGGCGTGGTTGAGATGGACGGGCTTCCCCGCGGAAGGATGGGGCGGCGGGGTCTTCCCGTCGGGCGGCGCCGGCTTTAAGACGGGAGCTTGGGCGGCGGCCGGCGCGGGAGGCGGGACTTGCCGCGGCGTCGAAGAGGCATGGTTCCTCGCGATCCAGAAGGCGATTCCTAGGGCCGCGAGAAAGGCGGCTCCCCCAAGGATGGCGGGCCAGAGCCATCCGGGCATGCCGCGTGACGGGTTCTGCGGCGCCTGGGGACGCTGGGAATCCCGAGAATCATCGGATTGCCGCAGGGCGTCCCAAAGCGATCCGAAGTCCGCGTCAATTTCGCGGCAGTAGCTTTCAAGGAAGCCCCGGAGATAGCATCGTGCCGGGAAGGCATCGCGGCGGTTGCTCTCCAGCGCCTTCAGATACTTAAGCGGGATGCGGGATCGTTTGCTGAGAACCTCGAGGGTTTCGCCGCGCTTCTCGCGAGCCTTGCGTAGCTCCTTGCCGACATCGACGGCCGGAGCGGGAGCTTTTCTGTCGGACGAATCGGAATCGACGCGGGCTTCATCGTTCATGAACTGCTCCTATTATAGCGAGTTCGATATTTCAAAGTTATCACTGATTGACGACGCCGGGAAGGGACGGATTATCGAAGACCTCCGCGTCCGGCGGAGGTCGGAAGCGGAACATTGAATCCGGGACGGGCTCGTTGAAATGGATGGCGCTAAAGAGCGTACGGATGGAAAGGTCCCCGGCCGAGAGCAGAGCCTCTCGCGGGAAAAAATCGTCGCTTGAAAGCATGAGGGCGAGGCGGAACCGGGCCTTCGGGTCCCGGGGCTTGAGCCTGATATCAATGTCGCGCTCTCCGGAGGAGGCGATGGCGGCCGTGGCGCCGACAAGCTCGTAGCGCGACAGCAGGCTCGCGTAGTGGCCGAGGTCGAGAAGGTTCTGGGCGAGCGGTTCCGAGCGTTTCCAGGCGTCGAGGCGGGTCTTGATCACTTGGTTCGTGGAGATGCGCCAGACCCAGATGCGTCGGCCGTCCGAGACCGTCACTTGAGCCTCGGGCGTGCTTTGCTCGATGCGGAAGAGATCGGGGGTTTGGTAAAAAAATCTTCCGCCGGCCCGTTGGCTCGTTCCCGAGCCCTCCCACTCAAGCTCCTGGGAAAAGGAGGCCTGAACCGTCTTGAGGGCGCTGTCGAGGCGTTCGAAGCCCTTAAGGACGATTTCCGCCGTCACGGGAGCCGTCGCTGGCAGGACGAAGGCGCCCGGAAGCCCCGAGGACGTGCTTGAGAGATCGACAGCCTGGGGGGGCGGGCCGGAAGGCGGTTGCGCGCAAAGGGGCGCTGCGGCCAGCCATATCCAGAGGCCCGCGTTCATGGCGCGGGGGTTCCGGAAGCGCTCGAGAAGTTTTTCTTGAGGCAGTCCTCGATCTGGTCAAAGCGGATTTCCCAACGGTTGGAGCCGTCCGGTTTGTGGATGAGACCCTTGACCTCGAGAAGGCTGAGGAGATTCGTCGCGCGGGCGGAGGAGCCGAACTGGGACTTAAGGAGGTCTTGGGAGACGCGCCTCCTCTCGATGATGAGCTTCAAGGCGCGGGCGAAGTCCTCGGGAGCCACCCCGTGAGGACCGAGGTCGGCGGAAAGAGCGGAGGGGGCCGCTTCCCATGGAGCATAGGAAGGTCCGCCCTGCGCGACGAGATGCGCGGTCACGCGGCGGATTTCCTCCTCGCTCACGTAGGCTCCCTGGCAGCGTTCGGGCTTTTGCGCGCCGGCCGCGAGGAAGAGGAGGTCGCCCCTCCCCTGCAGGGACTCCGCTCCCGAGGAGTCTAGGATGACCTTGGAGTCGATTCTGGAGATGACCTGCAGGGCGACGCGGCAAGGAAGGTTCGCCTTGATGACGCCCGTGATGACGTCCACCGAGGGCCTCTGTGTGGATAAAACGAGATGGATGCCCACGGCCCGGGCCATCTGGGCCAAGCGTTGAATGGCGGTCTCGACGCTGTCGCGCGAGAGGAGCATGAGATCCGCAAGCTCGTCGATGACGACGATGACGAAATATTCCCTGGGCTCGCCGCGGCGGTCGGCCTCCTGATTGTAGGAGTCAATGTTACGCACCCCCCACTTCGCGAATTTTTCGTAGCGCGCGTCCATGAAGCGAACGAGGGCATCGAGGGCTTGGCGGGCGTGCTTGGCGCTCGTGATGACCGAGGCATTCTCCGGAGAGGCGGTCGGATCAAAGAGGTGCGGGATGCCGCTGTAGAAGGTCATCTCAAGGCGTTTGGGATCGATCATGACGAACTTGAGCTCGTCGGGCCGGGCCCGATAGAGGATCGAAAGGATCATGACGTGGAGGAAGACGGATTTGCCGCTGTTGGTCGCGCCGGCGACGAGAAGATGCGGCATCTTTTGAAGATCGGCGGTTCTTTGCTCCCCGTCGGCCGAAAGGCCGAGGATGAAAGAGGTCAGGGGATCCTTGGAGCCCAGCGCCCCGCGTTCAAGAAGCTCCCGCAGAACGACGAAGGCTGGACGAGGATTTGGAATCTCGACGCCGACCGCGCCCTTGCCGGGAATAGGCGCCAGAAGCCGAATCCCTTTCGCCTTGAGAGCGAGGGCGATGTCGGACTCCCTCGCGACGATCGAGCTCACTTTCACCCCCGCGGCGGGTTCGAGCTCATAGCGCGTGATGACGGGGCCCGGCGTCACGCCCACGACGGCGGCCGAAATCCCGAAATCGTGCAGCGTCTTCTCGAGGCGACGGCTCGTCGTATCGAGCTCCTCGGACGGCGGCTTGCCGGAGCCGGCTTGGTTTTTGGGAAGGTCGAGCAAATCGGCGGAGGGCGGCGCGTATCCAGCGAAGGGCGAGGCGGGATCCGGAGGACGCCTCTTTGGGGCGGCCTGGGCCGCATCCGCGGGGGCATGGCGCGACGGCTTGCCGGAGTTTGGCTCGGACTCAGCGGACTCGGCGGCGGCCGGGACGAGCCTGGGCGACGGCTTGCTGGAGCTTGACGACGCGCTGACAGGCGCGGATGTCATCGGAGCCGGCTTTTCCAGCGCTGCGGCGGCCTTGGCCTCTCGAAGTTTCTGGGCTACTGATTGACGATCTCGCCTCCAGTCGTTGAAATCGTCGCGAAGGAGTCGGCCGACGGCCTTGACCCCCTCGAGATAGTCAAGTCCGTAGAGAACGTTGAGCGCCACGAGCAGAAAGGGCGCCGCCACAAGAAAAGCGCCGAAAGCCCCGAAGACATTGACGAGCAGGCCCTGCAGGCGGTTTCCGACGGCGCCGCCCCAAGCAACGGGCGAGGCGCCGAAGAGGGCGGCGAGAAGCCCTAGAAGCGCGGCGGCAAACGCGAGAGCGGCCGCCAGGCTGACCCAAAGAAGGCTGCGGCGCGCCGCGTCTTTTCGGGCGGCCTTTCGAGCGAGGATACCCACCAAGGACAAGGGAAGAAACCACGCCGAGCGCCCGAGAGCGCCTTGGAGAACGAGGGCTATTTTAGCGCCGACGCGGCCCGCGCTTTGGGGTTGGGGCCAAGCCAAAAGCCATGCCAGATAAAGGCCTAGCGCGCCTCCCAGCAGCCCGCCTCCAAGCCCCTTGAGGCGCGCCCGCCTGCCGGAGGTCTGGCGGCGCTCCTTGGAGAGCTTGAGCTGGGCGCGCCCGGGTTTAGGCACGACTAGCGTTTAATGAGAAAGAGATCCTGTCCCGATTTGACGGGCTTTCCGTTCTCGACGAGCGCCCGGAGGACCGTGCAGTCAAAGTCGGCCTTGATCTCGTTGAAAACCTTCATGGCCTCGATCATGCAGATGACCTGGCCCGAGGCGACGCGCTCCCCGTCCTTGGCGTAAGGCGGTGCCGACGGCGTGCTCGCGCGATAAAAGATGCCCATCATGGGCGCCTTGATCGTTTCGGAGCCGGCGGGCGCAGCCTGGGCGGCGGCGCGTTGAGCGGCGGCCGCGGGAGCGCTCGCGGCCGCCGCTCCCGCGGCGGGTCCCACGAAAACCGGAACGGGGACGGGGGCCTGCTCGGAGGGTTTTCTGACAAGGCGCACGTGGAGGTCGTCATCATCGAGCTCCAAGCGTTCGAGGCCATGGGAGCGCATGAACTCATAGAACTCCTTGAGCCTCTCCAAGGCGCGTGTCCCCCTCGGTTGCTGGGAGGGTTTCGACGGCGCTTTGCGGGCCATCAGCGCGAATTCCTCGGGCGCTGTCCGCCGCCAGGAAAGACCGGGTTGCGGCGGCCGCCGCGGTGGCCGCCACCGGGGCTCTTGCCGTCCTGCGGCGGTTCGCCTTCTCCTCCCCCGGCGAGCAACACTCGGCGCGACAGGCGGATGCGGCCCGAGTTATCGATCTCGATGACCTTCACTTGGACCGTATCGCCCTGCTTGAGGACATCCTCCACGCGCGCGACACGCTTCGTGTCGATCTGGGAAATGTGGAGCAGGCCCTCCTTGCCCGGTAGAATTTCGATGAACGCGCCGAACTCCTTGATGGAGACGACGCGGCCCTCATAGACCTTGCCGATCTCGGCTTCCTGGGTCAGGGCCTCCACTTCGGCCCGGGCCCTATCGCAGGAGTCGGCATCCACGCCCGAAATAAAGACCGTGCCGTCGTCCTCAACCTCGATTTCGACGCCGTACGTGTCGATCAGCCGACGGATGTTCTTGCCACCGGGCCCGATGAGCTGGCCGATGTAATCCGTGGGGATCGTCAGCCGATAGAGCCTCGGCGCGTAGACCGAGAGCTGCTGGCGCGGCTGAGTGATCGCCTGGGCCATCTTGTCGAGAATGAAGAGCCGGCCGCGTTTGGCCTGCGCGAGGGCTTCCTTGAGAATATCGACGGAAAGCCCCGCGACTTTCATGTCAAGCTGAAAGCTCGTGATGCCCTTCGTCGTTCCGGCAACCTTGAAATCCATGTCGCCGTTGTGGTCCTCGATGCCCGCGATGTCGGTGAGGATGGCGTGGCGGCCGTCCTCGAGGATAAGTCCCATGGCGACGCCGGCGCAGGCCGCCTTCATGGGAACCCCGGCGTCAAAAAGCGCCAAGGAACCGCCGCACACGCTTGCCATGGACGAGGATCCGTTTGACTCGAGGATATCGGATACGATGCGGATCGTATAGCCGAAATCCTCCTCGGAAGGGAGGAGCGGCGCCAGCGCCCGGCGGGCGAGCGCTCCATGGCCGATCTCCCGGCGAGCGGGGCCCCGTTCAGGCTTGACCTCGCCGACGGAGAAGCCGGGGAAGTTGTAGTGGAGAAGGAATCGCTCCTTGTATTCTCCCTCGAGCTCGTCCATGACCTGCATGTCCGCGGGGCTTCCCAGCGTCGCGGTGCAGAGGGCCTGAGTCTGTCCGCGCGTGAAGAGAGCCGAGCCGTGGATGCGGGGCAGGAAGGGAACTTGGATGGAGATCGGACGGATCTCTTCAAAGCCGCGGCCGTCGGGACGCTGCCGGTCCCTTAGGGCCATGGCGCGGCTTTCGTGGTAGAGGATGTCTTCGACGATGGGAGAGACGTGCGTTTCCCCCCCCGCAAGCGCGGGCGTCTGAGCCTCGGCGGCGATCGCCGCCTTGATGGACTCCTTTAAGGAAGAGAGCTTTTCATCCAAGCCGCGCTTGTCAAGCTTCAGGCGCAGGGCCGACTTGACGCCTTCGACGGCCCGGGACTTGATGAAATCTAGGATTTCCCGGGGGCGCTCCGGCGCCTTGACGGCGCGTTTGGCCACGCTCCGCCCGGAGGCGGCCGAAGCCGCGACGAGGCGCGCTTGGAGCTCGCAGAGCTTGTCGATCGCCGCCTGGGCGACCTGCAAGGCCTCGATGACGAATTCCTCCGTCACCTCTCTGGCCCCGCCCTCCACCATGAGAATCGAGCCCTTCTTGCCGGCGACAACGAGCTCCATGTCGGCGCGGTCTCGCTCTTCGAAGGTCGGGAAAAGGACGAGCTTGCCTTCCAACGCGGCGACGCGGGTCGCGGCGACGGGTCCTTCCCAGGGCACGTCCGAGAGCATCAAGGCCGACGAAGCGCTCGTGATCGCGAGCACGTCCGAGTCGTTCTCGATGTCGGAGGCGATGACGAGGCTATGGACCATCGTCTCGAAGTTCCAGCCCTCGGGGAACAAAGGCCTGATCGGGCGGTCGACGAGGCGCGAGGACAGGACTTCTTTCTCTCGGGGACGGTTCTCGCGCTTGAAAAATCCTCCCGGAATTCGGCCCGCGGCGTAGGTGCGCTCGCGGTATTCGGAAGTGAGCGGAATGAAGCTCACGTCCTTGGGAGTCTGCGAGGCCGTCGCGCTCGTGAGAACCACGGTGTCGCCGAGACGCACCGTCGCGGCGCCGCCCGCTTGCTTGGCGATGGTGCCAGTTTCCAGCGTCAGGGTTTTCCCCCCGACGGTTTCCTGGAGGGAGATCTTTTGGAGGGAGTTCGACATGCTACTTTCTCAGATCAAGCTGCTTGATGATCTGGGCGTATCCTCCGCGGTCGAAGCTCTTCAAGTATTCCAGAAGCCGGCGCCGGCGGCCGACCAGCTTGAGAAGCCCCCGCTGGGAGGAGAAGTCCTTCGTGTGACCCTTGAGATGAGAGGAGATGCTCTTGATCCTTTCACTCAAGATCGCGATTTGGGAGCGGGAGCTTCCCGTATCAGAGGGAGTCTTCCCGAATTTTCCGACAATGTCTGCTTTGGCTTGTTTTGTGATCATAGCGTTTTCAACGAGGCTTCCCCGGCTGTGGCGGGCCGGGGAGTAGATGGGTCCCGGTGTTTTTTTGAAAAAAAGAAAACGACTTCGTTTCTTTTTTTTTTTCTTTTTTATAATTTTGTTTTCAGTCTCTTTATTATCTGGGACAGTATAGTAATGTTTCCGCGAAAGGGTCAAACTTCCGCGGATTGCCGGAGGGCCCTTAGGAGTTGGTGGAGCGCGAAGGCGCAGGCGCGGCGGCGCACGGTTTCACGGTCGCCCGAGAACCAGCGCTCGAAGACTTCGGTCCTGGAGTCATGGGGGCCAGAAAGGCCGAAGAAGACGGTTCCGACGGGTTTTCCCGGGGTGCCGCCTCCCGGTCCCGCGATGCCCGTGATGGAAAGGCCCAGGGAGCTCCGGCAGCGCCGGCGCGCGAGACGCGCCATCTCGGCGGCGCATTCGGCGCTGACCGCGCCGCGGCCTCGGAGCGTTCCGGACTTGACGCCCAGGAGCCGGCGCTTGAGATCGTTGGAGTAGACGAGATAACCCCCCAGGAAATATCGGGAGCTCCCGGGTACCCGGGTGATCCTGGAGGCGAGCATCCCCGCCGTGCAGGACTCGGCCACCGCGAGCGTGAAGCCGCGGCGAAGAAGGCGGCGCCCCACGGCGTTCTCAAGGCTGTCTTCTCCCGCGCCGAAGATGTGCGGGCCGACGAGGGCCTTGGTCCGCCGTAAAAGGTGGGACTTGAGCGCGCGGTTTTTCGAGGGGTTTGGGCCTTCGATCAGGGCGTGAAATTCGACCTCGCCGTCCGAGGCGAGCATCGTGAAGTCGAGCCCGGGGCTTTTTTGGGACACGATCGGCTGGAGAAGCTCCTCCGCCTCCGACTCCGCGACGCCGCTCAAGTGGAGCGAGAAGCCCTCGACGTGGCGGCCGCGGGCGAGCCGGCGCTTGAGATCAGGCAGGACTTGGCGATCGAAGATGAGGGACATTTCCCGGGGCGGACCCGGCAAAAGATAGACGGTCTTTTCGCCTTTCCCGCGGCCCACGATGACTCTCTGGCCCGGCGCCGAGCCGTGGGTGTTGGGGAGCGGCGTGGCCCCCTCGATGAGATAGGCTTGGCGTCGGTTCGAGGCCGGAATGGCGGCCCCGTGACGGCGGAGCTTGCGCTCGATCTCACGGAAGAGTTCGGGGCGGAATTGGAGCCCGCGTTTGAGCGCCCTCGCGGCGCCCTCCCGCGTGACGTCGTCGAAGGTGGGGCCCAGCCCTCCGCAAACGACCGCCGCCTCGGATCGCGACAGGGCCTCTCCCAGGGCTCGGGAGATCTCGGCGTCGTCGTCCGGGACTTGGGAGGCCTTGCCGACGACGAGTCCGGCCGCGCGTAGTTTCTTGGCGATATACGGGCCGTCGCCGTCGGCTCGGCCGCTCAGAAGTTCCGTGCCCACGCAGAGAATTTCGACGCGCGCGGTCTCCGCTTTCCGATTTGAGTTCATTTTCCCGTTTATGATACTTTATCCCGAGTCCAACTGAATGCAGGGATTCCCGATCGTCATCTCCGCGCCCTCCGGGGCTGGCAAGTCCACCATATGCCGCAAGCTTCTGGAGCGACGGCGGGACCTCGCCTACTCGATCTCCTGCACGACCCGCCGCCCCCGCCCGGGCGAAAAAGACGGCCGCCAGTACCATTTCATGACCCGCGAGCAGTTTAAGCACGCCGTCCACAAGGGCGAGTTTCTTGAGTGGGCCGTGGTCCACGATGAATACTATGGGACGCCGCGTCGCTTCATCCAGGAAATGATGGAAAAAGGCAAAAATCCTCTCCTGGCGATCGACGTCCAAGGGGCCATCGCCTTGCGGCGAAAGCTTCCCCAGGCGGTGCTCGTCTTTGTCGCGCCTCCCTCTCTGCGGGTGCTCCGGGAGCGGCTTGTCGCCCGGCGCGACGAGGAATCCTCCATCGAGAAGCGCCTGGCTCGGGCGCGCGAGGAGATGGAGGAGGCCGGTCATTACGATTACTTGGTCGTCAACGACGATCTGGAGAAGGCCGTTATCTCCATCGACGCTGTCATTACGGCCGAGAGCCTTAGGATCAAACGCTGGACGCCGCCGAAGTTTTTTTTTGAAGCCGAAGAAGCCGTGCCGCAAGAACGCGTGACCTGGAGGAAGCGATGAGCAAGAAAGCGAAGACGCCCGCCGAAGAATCCGTCGCGGAGGAAAAGACCGCGCCCCGGGAGGATGCCGCAGCGCCAATCCCGCCGCTTCTGCCGTCGGCGGCCGCGATGGTTCATGTGCCCCAGGAGGGCTGGGTCTCCCTGGCCCACGTGATGCGCCAAGGAATTGAAGCGCCTAAATCCGAAGGGGCGCGAGCCAAGCCGCAGGCTCCCGCCGCCACTCTCCAGGAACTGGTTTTGGATTACAAGGGAGCGCGTTACAAGGTCGTTCCCGTCGCCGCGGCTTGGGCGCGGGTCTTGCGGCGCCAAGAGGAGAACCGCCATCTTACTCCCAATGAAATTTTGCAGCGCGCGCTGCGGGATGTCCTGAGCGGGGCCGTCGATTGGGACAAGCTTAAGACGGGCGGCGAGCTCGCCGCGGCCGCCGCGCCGACTGAAGAAAGCCCCAAGGAAGGGAAGGCTCGTTGAGAGCGGCGGCGGAGGCCGCCGCTCTCGCCCGCGAGCTGCGCCGTCACCTGCGCGATGCCTTCGAGGACGACATCGCTTCCGTGTCAACGAATTTCGCCAAAACTCCTGCCTTCGGGAGTTCCGGCGCCGCTCCAACGGCATTAACAGGTTCGAAGGAGGAGGCCTCTCAAAAGCTCGCTGAGGCCATCCGGGCCTGCCGGAGCTGCCCGCTAGGTCGTGCCCGCCGCAACGCCGTTCCTGGTGAAGGAAGCCTCGCCGCCGACGTCGTCTTCATCGGAGAAGGGCCGGGGCTCGACGAGGACCGTCTCGGACGCCCCTTCGTGGGCCGGGCTGGCCAACTTCTCGACCGCATCCTGGCATCCATCGGACTTTCACGGGATGCGGTCTATATCGCCAACATGGTCAAATGCCACCCGATGAAGGACTCTTCTTCTCCGGACTCCCGCGGCAACGACCGCCCGCCCTCTCCTGATGAAATGGAAGCGTGCCGCGGCTATATCGAGGCCCAAATCCGCCTCATCGTCCCCCGATTTATCGTGACCTTGGGAGGGGTCGCGAGCAAGGCCTTGTTGCGGGAGGAGACCCCGATCTCCAAGCTGCGCGGGCGATGGCGGGAGTTTTTTCTGGAGGGACTGGCCGCTCCCATCCGTCTTCTTCCGACGTACCATCCCGCGGCGCTCCTGCGTCAGCCGGAGTTGAAGCGCGCCGTTTGGGAGGACATGAAAACTCTTCGCGACGCTCTGGGAGGGTCGGGCTGTCCGTGATCTCCGATTCTTCCCTCCCGCCGCGCGGCGAACGGCGGCGGGTTGCCGCGAAGGACAACGGCCTTTTCTCCTACCTGAAATATTTTTGGAACGATAAGGCGATCGCGGCGATTACTCCCAGCAGCCGCTACTTGGTCGGCCGCATCATGCGCGCGGCCGAGGTCGAGGGAGCCCGCCGCGTTGTCGAATATGGCCCCGGAGTGGGGGTCGTCACTCACCAGATCCTGCGGCGCATGTCCAAGGATGGGCGACTGCTCACGGTCGAAATGAACCCGAAATTCTTCGCCGCGCTTTCCCATCGCATGCACGATCCGCGCGTGGCGCTTCGCCGCGGCGACGCGCGCCAAATCGACCGGATCGCGAAGGAGGAGGCATTTTCCTCCGTCGACGCGATCGTCTCTGGAATTCCCTTTGCCTTCCTTTCTCCTTCGAGCCGCGGGGAGCTGCTGGGGAAGACGGCCGCGTTGCTCAGGCCCGGCGGCCGCTTCGTCGCCTATCAGATCACGCTTCATCTCGTCCCCCTCCTTAAGAAATATTTCCGGAGGACGAACATCGAATGGGAAGTGCGCAACATCCCTCCTCATTTTGTCATGACGGCGTACAAATGAGCGTTACGGAAGGCCATGGAAGGCAGGGGATCGCGGCGCATTCATGAAAATCGCCGAGGTCGCCTTCGCCCTTCCGCTTCATCAGACGTACCACTATCTGCTGCCCACGGGATCGGACGCCGAGGCGGGATCCCGGGTTCGAGCGCCGTTCGGCTCTCGGCGCCTGGTGGGGACCGTTCTTAGGATTTTCGACGCGAACCCCGAACGTCCCTTGAAAACGATCGAGGCTGTCATCGACCCCAAGCCCGTCCTACCGGCGGATCTCTCCGGGTTGGCGCAGTGGCTTTCCTCCCATTATGGGGCGACGGTGGGAGAATGTTTGCGCGCCGTAGCCCCCTCCTTCGTCAAGACGAGGACCGAAGCCGGCGCCGCGCGGGAACTGGCCGCGATTTCGCCCCAAGATTCGCCTCGGTCCGCGTTCGAGCTTACCGCCGCCCAGTCGCAGGCCCTGGAGCGGCTCTCGGAGATGCTCGCGAGCGGACGCCATCACTCGGCGCTCCTCTACGGCGTCCCGGCCTCAGGCAAGACCGAAGTCTATCTCAGGCTGATCCGGCAGGCGGTTTCGGAAGGCGGCCAGGCGCTCTTTCTTCTTCCGGAAATTTCCCTGACGCTTCCGTTTTACGACGATTTCATGCGGGCTCTCGGCGTGCCGGTTGGGTTGTGGCACTCCCGCTTGGGACTTCGCGACAAGCGCGCGGTCTGGTCGGCCCTCGCTTCGGGAGAGATGAAAGTCGTCGTCGGGGCCCGCTCCGCCGCGTTGCTGCCCTTCAAGAAATTGAGGCTCGCGGTTCTCGATGAGGAGCAGGACCCGTCTTACAAGGAAGAGGGCCGCGCGCCGTTCTACCACGCCCGCGACGTGGCGGCCGAGCGCGCCCGGCGGTCGGGAGCCCTTCTCGTGCTGGGTTCCGCGACCCCGTCGTTGGAGGCCTGGTCGATGGCGGCCGAAAACCAAGCCGAACTCGTCGCCCTCCCCGAGCGCGTATCGAGCCTTCCGCGGCCCAGCGTCCGGCTCATCGCTCCGCCCTCCCCCCAGGACGGCCGGGTTCTTTCTGAGGAGATCCTTGATCTCCTCAAGGAAGTGCTCCGGCGCCGCGAGCAGGCGATTCTCCTTCTCAACCGCAGGGGATTCAACACCCTTCTTCTTTGCCGCCGCTGCGGCTGGGTCGACCGTTGCCCTCATTGCGGCGTCGCCAAAATCCGCCACCGCAGCGAAGGAGGTTTTTCTCTCATCTGCCACCACTGCGGCCGCTCCTATGACGCGCCCTTCGCGTGCGGGCAATGCCGGTCTCCGTCTCTCGTCGCCACGGGCGCGGGCACCCAAAAAGTGGCCGAGGATTTGAAGGCGCGTCTTCCCGGCGCCCGGGTGCTTCGGCTCGACCGGGACACGCTTGACGGGAAGGGGCTTAAGGAGAGCCGCGTTTATGAGAAGTTCCTGCGCCTGGAAGCCGATATCTTGGTTGGAACTCAGCTTGTGGCGAAGAGCTTCCACTTTCCCCGCGTGACGCTCGTGGGCGTCGTGGACGCGGACGCCATGCTCCAGATGCCGGATTTCCGGGCCTCCGAACGCGCGGCCCAATTGCTCTGCCAGGCGGCCGGGCGCTCGGGTCGGGCGGAGCTGCCCGGTCTCGTCGCCGTCCAAACGAGGCTGCCCGAGTCTCCGGCGCTCCGGGCGGCCTCGAGCGCCGACTACGCCGCTTTCGCGGAGCGGGAGCTTGAAGTGCGGCGGGAGCTCGGCTACCCCCCTGCGGGCGGCCTTGTTCGCGTCGTGCTGAGCGGTCCGGAGGAAGGGCCTCTCTGGGAAGGCGCGCGCAGAGCGGCGCAAAGGATCCGAGAGGAACTTCCCGAGCTTTCGGTCGTCGGCCCCGCTCCCGCGGTCGTCCGTCTCGAGTCGAAGCGGCCCAGGATCCATTTCCTCGTCAAGCTTCCGCGCGGCTTCGACATCGGGAGGCTGTTTGCTCTTTTGCGCGCCGTTAAAACCCCCTCTGGCCTTAGACGGCGAGTGGATGTCGACCCCTATGACCTCTTCTAGCCCTCAGGCGGCCTTTGACGCCCAACTGAAGGTCTTCAAGCGCGGAACGACGACGTTTCTGAGTCCCGAGGAGCTCAAGGCGAAGCTCGCGCTTGGCCGGCCCCTGCACGTGAAGCTGGGCGTGGATCCGACTTCCCCCGAGCTTCATCTGGGCCACAGCGTCGTCCTCGCGAAGCTGCGCGCCCTCCAGGATCTGGGCCACCAGGCCGTGCTCATCATTGGCGACTTCACGGCGCGCATCGGCGACCCCTCCGGGCGCGATTCGACGCGGCCGCCCCTCTCCGAGGAGCAGATCGCCAAGAACGCCGCGACCTACGCGGAGCAGGCGTTCAAGATCCTCGACAGGGGCAAGACGGATCTCCGTCGAAATTCGGAATGGCTGGACGGCTTCCTCGAAAAGGGGCTCCTCGACACCCTGAAAACCCTGACCGCTCAACAGATCCTCGCTCGCGAGGACTTCAAGGAAAGACTCCAAACCAACGCGCCCTTGACGCTTCTTGAAATGCTTTACCCCGTCTTCCAGGCCTACGACTCGATCGCGGTGAAAGCCGACGTGGAGTTGGGAGGCAACGACCAGCTCACCAACCTCCTCATGGGCCGGCGTCTGATGGAAACCGCCGGGATGAAGCCCCAACTCGTCGTGACCACCCCTCTTCTGGTCGGGACCGACGGGGCGCGGAAAATGTCGAAGTCCTACGGCAATTTCGTCGCCCTCAACGACGTCCCGGACGAGATGTTCGGCAAGATCCTTCGCATCTCAGACGAACTCATGATGGTCTATTATGAGCTCCTGACCGACGCTCCCCTGGCCGAGATCCAAAAGCTTCATCCTCTCGATGCCAAGAAAAGTCTCGCGGAGACGATCGTCGCCCGCTACCATGGCCCCGCCGCGGCCCGCCTCGCGAAGGAGCGCTTCGAGCGGGTCTTCTCCAAGAGGCAGTCTCCCGAGGACGCGCCCAAAATAGGCGTCCCTCCGGGCCTCGCCTTGAGCGAGATCATCGTCCGCGCGGGCGCCGCGAAGTCGAAAAACGAGGCGCGGCGCCTCTTGTCCCAGGACGCCGTCCGCCTGGACGGCGAGAAGGTCGCCGCGGACTCCCCATTGGCTGAGAGGGGCTCTTTTCTCCTGCAAGTTGGGCGGCGCCGCTTCGTGCGCGTGGATGTCGAATAGCGGCCTTTTGGTAAGATAATCGATCCATGCCGGCGATGATAGGGGCTCTCATGATCTTGGGGGCGATGTCTTGTCCCGCGCGGGCGCAACAGGGCGGGGCCGATTGGGACGCGAGGATTATCCATTCCTCGGGAAGCGTCACCGTCCTTCTGGCATCGGAGGGTGCCTTAAAGCCTTTCCTCGCGGAGGACGGCCTCCCGCTCTCCCCAGGCGACAGCGTAAAAACCGGGCACGACGGCAGCGCGCTTCTGACCTTGAGCGGGGTTCACTCGATCACGCTTCTGAGAGACTCGAAGATCAAAATATCCTCCGTCGCGAAGTCCGAAACTCTCCTCGATCTTGCCTTCGGCCGCATGTTGGCCTTTATTTCTCCCCTCGTGGAGGGCCAGAAGCTTTCGGTCGAGACGCCGCAGGCCGTCGCCGCCGTTCGAGGCACCGAGTTCGGCGTCGACGCCGCGGCCTCCGGGTCCTCGGTCGGCGTTTTCGACGAGGGGCACGTCGATGTCTTCAACCCCGCGGGGAAGGTCATGATCGGCCCGAATCAGGAAACATCCATTGCCCCTGGAAGGCCGCCCCGCGAGCCCCGGGCTCTCACGAACCGCTTTCTGCGCTACCGTCCCTTTCTGAAGAGACTGCGGGAGCAATGGCGCCAGCTACGACGCGCTTGGCCCCGCTATGCCAAGCTTGATCGCCGGGTCCTTCGGCGGCGATTTATGGCGACGCGTCGGCGCCGCCCTCTTCTCCGCGGCCGCCGCCCCGCCTTTGGGCTTCCGCGGAAGGACCGGGCCTCCGGACGCGGTGGGAGGAGAAGAGGGCGGCCATGAGCAAAACCGCCGTTTTCCCCGAGGCTCTTGAACCGGCCTCGGAATCCTGGGAGCCCAGCACGCTCTCCGGAATTCCGGTCAAGCCTCTTTATGCATCCGCCGATCTTCAGGGCGCCGATCTCCTGTCGATCATAGGCCGCCCCGGGCGCCAACCTTATGCTCGGGGAATCAAGTCCGGAGGGTATCGCCAACATCCGTGGACCATGAGACAGTTCGCCGGGCATAAGACCGCCAAGGACACCAACGAACGCTTCAAATACCTCCTTGCGCATGGTGAAACCGGGCTCTCGACAGCCTTCGATCTCCCGACCCTGATGGGCCTGGACTCGGACGATCCCCGCTCCCAGGGCGAAGTGGGGCGCGAAGGCGTGGCGGTGGATTCCTTGGCCGATTTCGAGGCCTTGTTCTCCGGCATCGATCTCGCGCGGGTTTCCACCTCCATGACGATCAATCTCCCGGCGCCCGTGATGTTGGCCATGTATCTCGCGGTCGCCAAGCGCCAAAGCGTACCCTTCAAGCGCCTGCGCGGGACCCTGCAAACCGACATTCTTAAGGAATACATCGCCCAAAACGAATATCTCTTTCCTCCCGAGCCCTCCCTGAGGCTCGTCCTGGACACGATCGAATATTGCGTCAAGGAGGTCCCGCGCTTCTACCCCATCTCCATCTCGGGCTATCATATTCGGGAGGCCGGCGCGGACGCCGTTCAGGAGCTGGCCTTTACCTTGGCCGATGGGCGCGATTATGTGCGCCGGCTCGTCGCGCGGGGTCTGGCGGTGGACGACTTCGCGAGCCACTTGTCGTTCTTCTTCGACGTGCATAACAACTTCTTCGAGGAGATCGCGAAGCTTCGCGCGGCTCGTCTCATCTGGGCCCGCATGCTGAAGGAGGAGTTTGGCGCCCAAAACGATCTTTCCTGCATGCTCGCGATGCACTGTCAGACGGCGGGGGTGTCGCTCACGGCCCAGCAGCCCTTGAATAATCTCGTGCGCGTCGCCTACCAGGCCCTGGCCGCGGTGCTGGGTGGAACACAAAGCCTGCACACGAACTCCTACGACGAGGCGCTCGCGCTTCCCTCGGACGAGGCCGTGACCTTGGCGCTGCGCACGCAGCAGATTCTGGCCCTGGAAAGCGGAGTGACGGATACTCCCGATCCCCTGGGCGGCTCGTATTTCCTTGAAAGCCTGACACGCGAGATCGCCGAGCGCGCCACGGCGCTCATGCGGCGCATCGACGAGCTGGGCGGCGTCGTCGCCGCCCTCGAAGCGGGCTTTTTTCATAAGCAGATCGCCGAGACGTCTTACCGCTTTGAGGAGGACCTTTCGCGGCGCCGCCGTAAAATCGTCGGCGTCAACGTCTTCGGCGCGGAAACGCGCCGCCCGCCTATCCTGAAGATCAAGAGCGCCGTCGAATCGCGCCAGATCAAGGCCTTGCGGGCGCTTCGCCGTTCGCGCGACAACGCCAAGACAGAGTCCGCGTTGAAGCGGCTCCGGGAGGCGGCTACGGCCGGCGCGAACGTCCTCCCTCCGATTCTGGAAGCCGTCGAAGCCTACGCGACCGTCGGCGAGATTACCGCGGCTTTTCGGGAAACCTTCGGAGAATACGCTCCGCAGTGGTGAAGGCTGGCCGTATCGCGGCGCTGTTGGGCTTTGCGCTTGCTTCCTGGCTCATGTGGGAGACCTTTCGCCCAAGCGGTCCTAAGGTTCTGGTCCTTCTCCCTCCGGGGCTCAACGCTCGCCAGGCGGCGCGGCTGCTGGCGCAGAAGGGCGTGATCGACTCTCCCCGGCTTTTTAAACTTCTTCTCAAGGGCACCGGGCTTGACCGGCAACTCAAGCCGGGTGAATACCGGCTGGGGGTGCCGATGTCCCTCTCGAGGCTCCTGCGAGCGTTGCGCGCCGGCCCTCCAGGCATCCGCGTGGTGATTCCCGAGGGTTTTTCCGCCCAGCAAATCGCCGAGCGCCTGGACGCGGCGGCCATCTGTCGAAGGCACGATTTTATGAGGCTCGTTACGCGCCGGAGGCTCGAGGGGCGGCTGTTCCCGACGACTTATTACTTGGATTCTCATTCGGAGCCCGAGGCTGTGATACGGCGCATGGTAGCGGAGTTTGATAAAACGATTCCTCCCTTCTATCAGGCCTCGGGCTCGCGGTTGGGGCTCGAGTCGGCGCTGACCCTGGCTTCCATCGTCGAGCGCGAGGCGCGCAGGGATGCGGAGCGTCCCCTCATTGCCGCGGTCTATCTCAACCGACTGCGTCTTGGCATGCGCCTGGAGGCCGATCCAACGGTCCAGTACGCTCTGGGCTATTGGAAAAAGGGGCTCACGCGCCAGGACCTGAAAGTTCAGTCCCCTTACAACACCTACGTCCACCGAGGCCTGCCCCCGGGCCCCATCTGCAATCCCGGCCTGAACTCCTTTAAGGCCGTGCTTCATCCCGCGACGACCGACGCGCTTTATTTTGTCGCGGACAACCACGGCGGGCACGTCTTCTCGGCGACAAACGACGAACATGTCCGCGCCAAGCAGAAGATCCGAAAAGGGAGCGCCCACCCATAACTCGGCCCCGGCCCCCTGACGGTGACTCTCAACACTAGAAATTCGACTCGGCCCGCCCTCCACCCTGGTACCGCTTGACTACGCGGGCGAGTTCCGCCTGCATGTCCGCCTTAAGGCGCTCAAGCTCATGGGCCTTCTTGCGGGAGAATTCCTCGAAAGCCTGTTCCCTCTTGAGAAGCTCGCCTTCCCGGTCCAGGAGCGTCCTGTCCCGCTCACGGTTGCGGGTCTCCCAAGATGAGAGCTCGGCCATCCGGCGCTCATGCGCTTTCGAGAGGTCGTCCTCGCGCTTGACGTACTGGGATTCGATCTCGGAGAGGCGACGCCTAAATTCCTCGATCAGGCCTGTCTGCTTGTTTTGAAGGGCGGCCAGCTCCGCGGCGTAGTTTGCCTCGAGGTTGCGCTCCTTTTCCGAAAGAACCTTCTCGATCTCCTCCCGGCGCTTAAGGAGCGCCTCGTGGAGTTCCGCGTTCTTGCGCGCCCGATCGTGGTCGCGCTCCTCCTCGCTCTTTATAAATTGATCGCGAAGCGCCGCTGTTTCTGCTTCCTTGTTGAGAAGCCGTCGGCGTAGGTCCTCCGAGCGCGCGCGCTCCTCCGAGAGTCCCTTTTGAGCCTGCGCCGACTGCTGGGCCACGAGGCTCAGATCCGCCTCGAGCTGGCGGATCCGCGAGAGGTAGCGGGAGTCGAACTCGCAGCGGATCGCCGCTTCTTGTTCGTTTAAAGTTTTTTCGCAGGCGGCGATCACGCGCTCGGCGCGCTCGGATTCGCCGCGGAACTCCTCGAAGAGGGCCTGAAGCTCGACGGCGGCCGGGGAGCCGTCCTCCCAAAGGACCTTGAGCGCGCGGCCGAAGCGCTCCCACATCCGGGAGAGCCGGAGGGGCGCGAAGCGCGACTCTTCGGCGGTTGGCGGGGCGCCGGCGGCGGCATGGGGCTGGCTCATGATTGTTCTCCCGGGGCTCGTCGTTTGTATTCCTCGATCGCTTTAAGAAGAGAGTCTCTTAAAAGCTCGACCTGGCGATGAGCCTCGTCGATCTCTCTTTCCTGCTGGCGCCAGCGGTCGTTGCCGAGGCGCTCTTTATTGCGGAAGGCCTGTTGGCGCTCCTCCCACTCGCGCACGCGCCGATAAATTTCTTCCTCAAGGTCGGAGACCCTGAGGGCGACGCTTGCCTCGAGAGCCCGAACCTCCTCCTGGTGCCGTTTCTGCCATTCCTGAAGCTTGGCGTTGGCCTCCGTTGGAGCCGCCTGTGCGCGCTGACGCCAAAATTCGATCTGTTCCGCCAGAGAGCGCTTGTCCCCTTCCAGCGCGGCGAGGCGCTTTTCCCATTTTTCCCGCAGGGCCTCGACTTCCTGTTCCCGTCGCCGCCCCGCTTCATCCAGGTTGTAGGATTTTTTTTCCAGATCGAGCGTCTTGGCGAGCATTTCCTCGGAGCGATGCCGCCAATCCGCCACTTCTTGGAGGAGCTTGGCCTTCTCGATTCTCCAAGAGTCTTCGAGAACCCCGTGGCGCCAGCCGGTGAACTGTTCGGAGGTGCGGGCCTTGAACTCGGCCTGGGCTTCGACCTCTTCGTGGAAATTCTTGATCTCGGCGTCGAGCTTGGCCCGCGCCGCGCGGTGGAACTCGTCGAAGCGCCGCTCCCTCTCATCGAGGGATCCCTCGCGCGCCTTCATGCGGATCTCCGAGTCATGGAGTTCCGCCATCCGGGCTAGATAGGCCGCGTCGAGATTCTTCCTCCTATCCTCCGCGGCTTCCTCGGCGCGCCGCGCGCGCGACTGCGCCTCCTCCTCGAGGCGAAACTTGAGTTCCCTGTATTGCTTCTCCAGGAGTTCGCGCCGGGAGGCGTCTTCCTTCTCAAGACGTTCCTGGCGATTTTGGAGAAAGGTCCGCAAGCGCTCGGTCTCGGCCTCGCGTTCGATGAGCGTTTTGAAGTCGATTTTGCCAGCGAGCGAGGAGGAGATGAACTCCTCCATGCGCTTGTAATAAAGCTCGCGCTCGTCGGCTTCCTGGGAACGCAGGGAGATCGTTTTTTGCAGAAATTCGTTGTCCTTCTTTAGCCTGCGCGCCTCCTCGTCCAAATGCTCGACGCGGGATGCGAACTCCAACTTATCCTTCTGAACGGCATCGAGGCGTTCCAGCGCCCAACGCAACGCCATGCGGGCCGTGTCGAGATTATTGATCTCCTCGATGCGGCTAAGATCCGGGGGCTTGGGCGATTCGGCGTCTGGCATGGGCGGATGCCGAAGGAATGTAAAGGATGGCTGTTACAAATTCAAGACATTCGGCCGAGTGCCGCTAAAACTCGCTGAACTCATTCATGGTGGCGGAGTTCATGGCCACCTTTCTTTGAGTGAGGTTCACGTTCCAGGAGGCGAGATCCGACATCGTCCGCGGCCATCTCAGGCGGCGAGTCATGGAGCGCAAGGAGTAGAACTCGCGCTGGAGACGGCGGACGTTCTCGACGAGATCCTCCCCCGTTAGGCGCATCGGCCGAAAGTGGCAGACGGTGCCCGGCCAGCGCTCCATGTTCGCCTCGTCGATCATGCGCCCGTCCGCTTTCATGCGTTCATAAAGCGGCGTCCCCCGCAGGGGAACCATGATGTTGAAGTATGCTGCGGGGACCTTGTTGTCGCGCAAAAAAGAGTGGGTTCTCTCGAAAATGCCGGGGTCGTCGGAGTCGCCCCCGAAGACGAAATTGAACGAGAAGCTGATATGGCGCGCGTGTAGGTTCGCGATCATATCCTCGTAGCTCTGGGTTGCGTTGAACTTCTTTTTCATGGAGTCCAGGGCCTCCTGCGAGATGCTTTCGATGCCCATATTGACGTGGAGGAGACCGGAGCGCTTCGCCAGATCGAGGAACTTCCCATCAAGACCGAATCGGGGCGAGAAAAGCGCTGACCAATGAATCTTGAGCGGGACAAGCTTTTCAAGAAGCTCCATGGTGCGTTCCTTATGCCCCACGAACTGGCTTGCGGCGAAAAAGATGTGCCGTCCTCCGCATCGTTTGATTTCCTCAACCACCTCTTCCGGCGGACGGTGCCGCCAGCCGTAGTCGCCGTTTAATCGGCGCTCCGCGCAGAAATCGCAGGAGTAGGGGCATCCGCGGGACTGTTGGATGACGAAGGGTTTGTAAAAGACGAAATGTTTCGGATTTAAAAGATCCCATCGCGGCGTGGGCATTCCCCGGAGATCCGCGGGGGATTCGCGGCGGTAGAATTTCCGGAGATGTCCGGCCGCCGCGTCCGCGAGCATCCGCGGGAAAAGCTCCTCCCCCTCTCCGATGCAGACGCCGTCCGCATGCTCGGCCATTTCTTCGTGGTAGAAGGTCGCATGGGGGCCGCCCATCAGAACGGGGACGCCGCGCGCGCGGAACTTGTCCGCAACCTCGTAGGCCCGAAGGGAGGTCACCGTGCGCGCGGTGATCGCGACGGCATCGACCGGGGCGGAATAGTCCGGCTCCTCGATCTCGTCGTCTAGAAGACGCACCTCCCACTCCTTCGACGCGAGGGCGGCCAGATAAGGCATGACGGCTCCCACGAGCTTTCGCTTGCGGATTCGAAAGGGACGGCGATCGGCGCGCGATCGATAGGCCGCCGCCTGGATGATCAAGAGTCTGGGCATGGGTTTTTCTTAGATCAAAACACGCAACAAAATAGCCGGGAATCCCGCATGCCGGCTATGACGCAGGTCATACGCGGCGGAGCGGCCTATCGACCGGAGGCGTCACGGGGCGGCTTCAAGGCGCAACAGCGTAACCTCCGCCGGGATGAGGAATCGGTGGGGCGGGCCCCAAAAGCCCGTGCCTGGGCTCACATACAACCAGAGCCGCCCATGGCGGTAAAGCCCCCGGCAATAGCGGTGGACGAGGCGCACGATGAGGCTGAAGGGGAAGAACTGGCCGCCGTGCGTGTGCCCCGACAGCTGAAGATCGAAGCCCGCGGGCTCCGCCTCCAAGCAAGATTCGGGCCGGTGCGCGAGGAGTATTTTTAAGTCGGCTTTTCCATCCGCCGCGCGTCGAGGGTCCGAGCGATGGGCCGACACGAAATGCGGGGCCTGGAGATCGGCCACGCCTCCGATCAAGATCGAGGCATTCCCCCGCCTCAAAAGGCGGTTCTCGTCGACGAGAGGGATGAACCCCAACTCGGCGACGCGCTTCAACCAAGGTCCTGCGCCCCAGTAATAATCGTGGTTGCCCGTCACGAAGTAGACGCCGAGCGGCGCCTTGAGGCCCCGCAGGATTTCGACGGGGCGCCTCAGCTTCTCGACGGATCCATCCGCGAGATCTCCTGTTATCGCGATGAGATCGGGTTTCGATGAAAGGACGGCGTCCACGACTCGCCGAACATAGCTTTCCCGGATCATGGGGCCGATATGAAGGTCGCTGATCTGCGCGATGCGCAAGCCGCTCAAATCCTTGGGGAGCTTTGGAAATGGCAGAGAGACTTCCTTGATGGTCGGCCCGACGAGCGCCTGCCAAAGTCCCATGCTCGCGATCACGGCCGAAGCCGCCGCCGCGGCGGCAAGACCCGAGCGCAATGATCCAGGCCGGAGCCACCCTCCCCCTCGCCCGAGCAACCCCGCCAGGTCAAAGGGAACGGAGAACAGGACAAAGCCCGCCCAGACGCCCATGGTGACGGCTCCGATCCAAGCAAGGCTTCCAAACCACGGTGAATCAATAAATCCCGGATGAGAACGATACCAGAACTGCCACCCCAAAAATAGGGCGAAAAGACCCGCGGTCAGAGCGGCGACGGAAAGCGCCGACGCGCCAGGAAAAAGAAACCGGCCCTGGAAATCGGTATAAAAGATCAGCGCGGCGAGGATCGCCCAGAAAATAAGGGCTCGGCGGCGCATTTTATGTCGGGGATGGGCGCCGGCGTCGGTCATTCCTGAAAAGCCTCGGGCTCCGCCCGACGCGGCGCGGCGGCATGGGAAGGCGGCTTCGACGCGTGCGCGCCTGTCCCCCGATAAAAACCCGGTTCCGTCCGATACGCACTCGCACGACGCCGCCGCGAGGAGAGGCTTGGAGTCCGACAAGCGATTTTTTCCCTAATTTTCGCGACCAGTAGGGGCCCAGGACGCAATGGGCCGAACCGGTCACGGGGTCCTCGGGGATGCCCTCCGCGGGCGCGAAGTAGCGCGAGACGAAGTCGTAGGGCCTTCTTGTCGAACGGCTCGTGACAATGAAGCCGTCAGCGGGAATCGACTCGAGCGACGCCATAGGGGGGGCGAGCCTCCGAAGCGCCGACTCGCTCTCGAGGACGATGAAATACTGGCGGCGTATCGTGGCGACATAAACGGGCCGCGCTCGAAGAGCCGAGAGAAGAGCCCTCGGGGCCTTTGTTGGCCGCGGGTCATGGCTCGGAAAGTCCATAACGATTAAGGAATCCCTGCGTCGGGCCGTGAGGACTCCGCTGCGGGTATGAAACCGCGCGTTCTCTCCGCGCCCGAGGAGTCCTGCGTCCCATAGCGCATGGGCGCTCGCTAAAGTCGCATGGCCGCAAAGCGCGACTTCGGCCTTCGGCGTGAACCATCGAAGCCCGAAGCCGTTTGCCGAGGGATGAACAAACGCCGTTTCAGAGAGGCGCATCCGCGCGGCGATCCGTTGCATCCAGCGCGCGCTTTTCGGGGCTGGAAGAAGGCACACGGCGGCCGGGTTGCCCTTAAAATGCCCGTGGACGAAAGCGTCAACAAGCCACAGGCGCGGCCGTGCCGGCCATTCCGCGCTTTGTCGCCGTCGAGACATGCTCCAGTATACCATGGCCCCCCGCGTCGCGACTTTCTGCCGCTCCGGCGAGAGCCTGGAAGCCGGAGAAAGTGTTGTAGAATATGCCGTCACGGGCGTGTAGCTCAGCTGGGAGAGCGCCTCGTTCGCAACGAGGAGGTCAGCGGTTCGATCCCGCTCACGTCCATTCGATTCCCCGTCCGCGGCGTTAGTCGGCGAAGAAATAACGCCGCCATTCGGCAATTTCCTTGCGGCCCGGGTATCTCCGTCGTAGTTCATCAAAGAGGAGCTTGGACTCCGCGAGGCGCCCTGCCTGGGCCCATGATACGGCCAAACCAAGCCGCGCTGTCGGGTTGAGCGGTCTCTGCTTAAGGACTTCCCTAAACATCTTGATCGCCTGGCTCTCGTGGCCCGCGCGCCTCTGCGACTCGGCGACGTTCATGATGAAGCAGGTCCACGGAGGAGGCTTCGGCGGCTGGGGCGCCACCGCGAAGCGAGGCATTTTCTTGCTTAAAAACACGGCATAGCCGCTGGCGCTCAAGAGCCCTTGCAGGGACGCATCGTTTTGCCGGACGACGGTTTCCAAGGCGTTGACGAGCCTTTCGTCAACGAGACAAGATTTTTCCGAGGGGCTTTCATAGAGCGGTTCCAAGAGAACCCTTGTCGGGTCATGCAAGGGGGCGGCCGCCAGCCGACGGGCGGCGCTTAGCCGCGCCGCGAAGGACCGCGAGAGCTTCTCGCCTTGGCCCCGATTCTTCCATGCTTGGATCATCGACGCATTGACCAAGGGATAGTATTCGCCGCGCCAATGGCAATGATCCAAAAAGATGTCATACCCAGGAATCCCGTGCGCGGAGGCGTTCGAGATGGCGGCGTCGACATCGGCCAAAGGAAGGCTCTTTTCGCGGGCGATCCGGCGCAGCCGGGCGTTGATATCGGGCGTGGCGGCCCAGGACGGGAAGCTTTCGTTGAGCGCCGACTCATATTCCTTCTTTGCCCGCACGAAATCCCGAGCGGCTTCAAGCGATCGGGCGAGATAAAAGCGCGGGACGGGGTCCTTGGGAGAGCTTCGGGACGAGAGGGCAAGGTCTTTGGCGGCCGATCTTTCTCGACTTTCCTGATGCCCGATCCAGCCGCGCATGAAGATCGGATCGTCGAGCCATCGGCGGGGAATGATTCGCTGGGGAGGCCAATCACGCAGATTCGCTGGCAGAGCGCAGAGAAGAAGCGGAACATTCGCGTTCCGGCATAGGGCCGCCATCTCCCGGACATCGCTCTCGAAGCGGAGGAGAGCCGCGCGCTTGCCGAGAGGGCGCGGCCAGGAAGGAAAAGCCGCAAAAAGCCAGGAGCCCATGATGCGCCGCGCTTCGCATAAAAGGCGGGAATGCCCGATAAGCAGGTCGGACAGCCGCCGGAGCCGCCAAGCGATCATCGACGGCGCCGGGCGCCCGCTTTCGTTATTTCCCGTCATCAGGATTATGAGATCGGGGTCGTAGCGGACGATCTCTTTCACGACGAGTTTCTCGCGCGAGCTGTCGTAGCCCGCCATGGCGCAGCCGATGATTTCCGGATGCTTGCCTCGCTTGAGATAGGGCCGTAACTGTCGCGCCAGGGAGTCGGCGGCCGGGCCGTTGAAGCCATAGGGCAGCCCCACGGAGCCTCCCGCGACAAAGACGCGGAAATTATCGCGCGGCTTGGGGAGGATCAATGAGGGCGCGTTGGAGAATGGACGCGATCTCTCGTAAAGCCTGGCTCCACCGGGAAGAACGGGTCCCGGTTTAAAAAA
>JAJZAK010000035.1 GCA_021799485.1 bacterium
GGGCAGCCCCACGGAGCCTCCCGCGACAAAGACGCGGAAATTATCGCGCGGCTTGGGGAGGATCAATGAGGGCGCGTTGGAGAATGGACGCGATCTCTCGTAAAGCCTGGCTCCACCGGGAAGAACTGGTCCCGGGTTAAAAAAGGGAGTCAACACGTCGCGATCAAAATATTGGAGATCATTCCTGGGATTCTGGGAGGACGTTGGACCCAGCAAGAGGCGCAAGCAGGCCTCCAACCCGGCCACGAGGATGGCACCCCGCGCCAGGGCCTTGAAGAGCCGCCAGGCGCGACTCCCCGGAGCCGCTCGCCGGTCTCTCAACTAGGCTTTCGCGGCCGTGAGGCGCGGAAGAGAGACTTGGATGTTGAGTTCTTTCAACTGTCTGGGATCCACAGAGGATGGCGCCTCGCTCAACGGACAAATTCCCTTCTGCGTTTTGGGGAAAGCGATGACCTCTCGAATCGAGTCTTCCCCCCGCAGGATCGCGATTAAACGGTCAAAGCCGATCGCGATGCCGCCGTGAGGCGGGGCTCCAAACTCAAGCGCGCGAAGGAGAAGACCGAATTGTCGTTCCTGCTCCGCTTCGTTAAAACCCATCAGCTTGAAGATCCGCCTCTGCATCGCGGCGCGGTGGTTGCGGATCGAACCCGAGGCGAGTTCGACGCCATTTAAGACAAGGTCGTATTGATGGGAACGCACATGCCCCGGGTCCCCGTCGAGCTTGATTTCCTCGCTTTCAAGAGGCGCCGTGAAAGGGTTGTGCGTGAAGGTCCAGCGTTTTTCCTCAGGCTCCCATTCCAAAAGCGGAAAATGCAGAACCCAGAGCGGCGCGAAATCCGTTTTTGGCTTGGGCTTAAGCCGGATGATGAGATCCTTTCTTAGGGCGCCCAAGGACGCCGCCGCGATCGCGGGCTTGTCGGCGACGAGAAACAGCCATTCCCCCTTCGAGGGCTTCAGGGTTGAGCGCAAGCCTTCGATCTCGGAAGCGCCTAAAAACTTCGCTATCGGGGAGGGCGACCCCGAACCCTCCCACTCAAGCCAGCCCAGGCCCTTCGCCCCTTGAGTCTTGACGAGGGCGGTAAGCTCGTCAAGTTGGGAGCGCGACCAGGCGCCCCCCGCCTTCAGGCCTCGCACGACGCCGCCGTTCGAAAGCGGCTCCCGGAAGACTTTGAGCTGGGTTTCGCGGAAAACGGGCGTCAACTCCGAGATCTCGAAATCAAATCGGAGATCCGGCTTGTCCGATCCGTAGCGCAGCATCGCCTCTTCATAGTCGAGCCTTGGGAAAGGCGCCTGAAGTTCGACTCCAGCCGCGCGGCAGGCGGCGACAAGGAGCTTCTCGACGAGCGCGTGGACGTCGGCCTCCTCGACGAAGGACATCTCGATGTCGATCTGCGTGTGCTCCGGCTGGCGATCCGAGCGCAAATCCTCGTCCCGGAAGGCTCTCGCGAACTGGTAATAGCGCTCCAAGCCTGAAACCATCAGGATCTGCTTGAAAATCTGAGGCGACTGAGGAAGAGCGTAGAAAGAACCGGGCGAGAGACGCGCGGGAACCAAGAAGTCTCTGGCCCCTTCCGGGGTCGCCTTCGTCAGCATGGGAGTTTCCACTTCGAGGAAACCCTCGGCGTCGAGTATTCGCCGCGCGGCCGCGGCGACTTTATGACGCACCGTCATGTTTTCAAGCATATGGCGCCGCCGCAGATCGAGGTATCGATACTTGAGCCGCGTCTCCTCGCCGATGGTCGAATGCTCGTCGATTTCAAAGGGAAGGCTCTTGGAGGGGTTGAGGACGCGGATCCCGGTTGCGATGAGCTCGATGCCGCCGGTCGGGATCTTGGGATTTTCGCTTCCCAAAGGGCGCCTCTGGACGGTTCCCGAGACGTTCACGACGTACTCGGGGCCGAGACTGGAGGCGGCCTTGAAGGCTTCCGCGGCCTCGGGCCGGGCGACCACTTGGACGACTCCCGACCGGTCTCTGAGATCGAAGAAATAGACGCCGCCGTGGTCGCGGCGGGAGTGGACCCATCCCGCGACCCGAACGTCCTGCCCCGCGTGGGCGGGCCGCAAGGCGGCGCATTCGTGAGTGCGGTAGTCCTGAGCCATCAGCGCCCGCTCGAGGCGTCCTCGTGGAAGAACTTCCAGGAGGCCATGTTGGGGAAGCAGTCGAACGCCGTCGGGTTCCAATGAAGGGGGGTCACGGAGACGGAGCCTCGCGAGACGGCGAGGATATCCGTCCCGATCGTCTTGAGGCCCCCGACGGCTTTGCCGACGAGCCAATAGTAATGGCCTCCGCGTGGATCCGAGCGCTTCGTCACCTTATGGGTATAGATGCGGGTGCCGAGCTTGACGAGTTCGGCCTTCCGGTAGGGCGAGTTGGTGGGCGGGAAATTGACGTTCAAGAATACCCCGCGCGGGAGCCCGCGCTTGATGACGAGCCTCGCGAGCCTCGCCGCGAACGCGGCCGAGCGTTCATGAAAGGGCCAGGCGTAGTCCTGGGAGAAAGCCAGCGAGGGAATCCTGAGGAGCGCGGCCTCTCGAGCCGCGGCAACGGTGCCTGAGTAGACGATATCCTCCCCCATGTTGTAGCCGCGGTTGATGCCGGAGCAGACGATGTCGATGCCGCTTTTTCCCATGAACTCGAGGACGGCGAAGCGTACGCAATCCGCGGGGCCGCCGTTTAAGGCGTAAAGGCCTTCTCCGTAGCGTTTGAGCCTGAGGGGTTTGTGCAGCGTCAGCGAGTGGCTCTCCGCCGAACGCTCGCGATCCGGCGTGATCGTCGTGACATCGCCGATGCGCTTTAAGGAGGCGATGAGGGCCTCGACCCCGGGAGCGCCGGGGCCGTCGTCGTTCGTGACGAGGATTCGCGGGCGCGCCGCGGCCGACTTCACGGGGCGCGCAATACCGCCGCCGCCATGCGGGAGGCGGCAAGCGCCGGGGAAGGGAGATCGCCCTCTTCGAAGTGTCGCTGCATATCGCGGAGCAAGGCCCCGTCGTTTGAAAGTAGCAAATCCTTGATCGCCGCCGATAGCCGAACGGCGAAACCTGCCCCCTCCGCGGCCATCCGGACTGTCCCGCGCGCCTCCAAGAAGCGGGCGTTGGCCGTCTGATGGTCCGCCGCGGCATGCGGGTAAGGCACAAGGACGGCCGGCTTCTCTTGGGCTAAGAGTTCGTTGAGGGTGCTGGCGCCGGCTCGGCAGACGACGAGATCGGCGGCTCCATAGCCGAGCTCCATGTCGTCGAGATAGTCCCGTGCGGAAGCTTTGATGCCGATTCCGTCGTAGAGGGCCTGGAGCGCCCTGGAACGGCCGCGGCCCGTCAGGTGGATGACCTGGAGGGATTCTATTTCTTCGCGCGAGAGAGACCGCAAAGCCTCTGGAAAAGCCTCGTTGAGCGCCCGGGCTCCCTGGCTTCCTCCAAACACAAGCACGGTCCTTTTGCCGGGATCGAGCGCGAGGGCCCGGCGGCATTCCTGCGCTGCTTTTCTCGTTAAGAGGGCCGGCCTGACGGGAGTTCCCGTGAGCTCGGAACCCGGTATCTGGGGCAGCGGCCAGCCGCGCAGGAGCGTCGCCCCTAGGGCGACGCTCGCGCGGTTCGCGAGGCCCAGGAGAACGTTCGACTCGTGGACGTAACGCGGGATACCCCGCAACGCCGCCGCAAAGACGAGGGGGAAGCCCAGATAGCCCCCCATCGCGACGACCGCGTCGGGAGCGAAATCCCTCAACATATGCCGAAGAGCGGGAAGGCTCGCCGCGAGCTTCCAGCCAAAGGGGAAAAGTCTCGGCGACACGGCCCGGGGGAGGCCCATGAGGTCGACCTCGGCGTAGGGGATGTTTTCCCGATCGAGGAGGCGGCAGGCCGGGTCCTCGCGGCGCACGAGGGCCAACACCTCGTGGCCCTGCGCGCGCAGAGCTTGGGAAAGGGCGAGGGCCGGATAAAAGTGCCCTCCCGTCCCCCCGCCGGCGATCACGACGCGACGTTTCATCGGCTACGGAAGCCCTTCGGTGCGGGCGTGCTTGGAAATATTGAGGAGGATGCCGACACCCAAGAGCGTGCTGAGCAATGAAGATCCTCCGAAGGAAATGAGGGGCAGCGGGATGCCCTTGGTGGGGAGGAGCCCGATCGACATGCCGATGTTGAAGAAGGCTTGAAGGGAGATCGACAGGCTGATGCCCGCCGCGAGCAGCATTCCGAAAAGATCCGGAGCCGCGCGGGCGATCTTAAGACCACGAGCCAGGAAGGCGGCGAAGAGCGCGATAAGCGCCAGCCCTCCCAAAAGCCCCAACTCCTCGCAGATGACCGGAAAAATAAAGTCCGTAAACGGCGCCGGAAGATGAAGGAGCTTCATTTCCGATCCGCCCAGTCCCTTGCCGAACCATCCGCCGGAACCGACGGCGATCCACGCTTGGCTCAATTGGTAGCCCGAGCCGTGGAAATGGGCCAGCGGAGAAAGAAAGCTCATAAGCCGCTCATAGCGGTAGCGGACGTGAAGCAACTCATAGATGAGGCCTGGAACTAGCAGCGCCATCGCCGCGAGAATGTGCTTGAGCCGAGTGCCGCCGATATAGAGAAGGAGAAGGCCTGTCGTAACGATCAGGGCCGGCGTTCCCAGGTCCGGCTCCTTGAGGATGAGGGCAAGCCCCACGCCGGCGACCCCGAGCGGGACGACGAGGCCGGCGACCGGAGAGGAGAGCTTGCTGTGCCGGGAGTCCAGATAATAGGCGAAATAGATGATGAAGGAGAGCTTCGCGAATTCCGAGGGCTCGAGGCCCAAGGGGCCGAGTCTGAGCCAGCGGTGGACGCCCGCGATCGGCGGGCTCACGAGGGCTCCCGCGAGGGCGATGGCCGTCACGATCATGATGGGAGCGACCCACTCCTTGAGCCGGTTGTAATCCATGCGGCTTGCCAGGGTCAGAAGCGCCCAGCCTGCGGCAAGCCAGACGAGCTGGCGCTCAAGATAGTGATAGGGGCTGTGGAAATAGGCTTCCGCCCAGATGGCGCTTGCCGAATAGACCATGACGAGACCGATCGCGAGCAGCGCCGTGACGATCCCAAAAAGAGTTTGGTCCGGCCGTCCCGTTCGCGGGTTCATGCGTAGGCCTTAAGGAGGCGCTTGAAGCGGCGTCCGCGATCCTCGAAATCGCGGAACTGGTCAAAGGAGGCGCAGGCCGGGGAGAGGAGGAGGACGTCGCCCGGCTCGCCGAGAGCAAAAGCCGCCGAGAGAGCCGTCTTGAGCTCGCCGCAGCTGAAAAGCGGAGCCGATCCCGCGAGTTCTCTCTCGATCTTCGGGGCGGCCTGGCCGATCGTGAGCACGGCTTTCGTGCCGCTCCTCAAGAGCGGGCGCAGGGGGGCGTACGGGCTGCCCTTGTCGAGCCCGCCCAGGATGAGAAGGAGACCCCCGCGCGGGGCGCTCACGGAGCGCAGGGCCGCCGCGGTCGAGTCCACGTTTGTCGCCTTCGAATCGTTGATCGCTTGGATGCCGCGGTAGCTGCCCACGGTCTCCAGGCGATGCTCGACGGGACGGAACTCCCGGAATGCCCGAGCGACAACAGCAAGAGGGATGCCGCGGGAAAGGGCCAAAAGGCCCGCCGCCATCGCGTTGTCAAGGTTGTGCTCCCCGAGTAGGGCTGGAGGGCGCACCGCGCGGGGCGGGGCGCCGCCGTACGAGAACACCATGCGTCTCCCCTCGACCCACGCGTTTGTTCCCTTTCGTCCGAAAAAAAGCTTCCGTCCTCGGACCTCCCGCGCGACGTTCGACGCGACGGGGTCGCGGGCGTTGAAGACGCCGCAGTCCGTGCTCTCGAACTCACGGAAAAGACGGGCCTTGGCCGTGGCGTAGGCTTTAAAGCTTCCGTGATGATCGAGATGATCCGGCGAGACGTTAAGGAGGCAGGCGGCGTTTGGATGGAATCCTCGAGAATCCTCAAGTTGGTAGCTTGAGACTTCGAGGACGAGGGTGCCTCCGGCGCGCGTCTTGAGCGCCGTGTCGGAGACCGCCTGCCCGATGTTGCCGCAGACGTGGACCCGGCCCGCTCCTCGCGCTAGTTTAAAAATAGCCCCCGCGAGCAAGGTCGTCGTTGTTTTGCCGTTCGTCCCCGAGATGGCGATGACTTCGCTCGCCTTCGCGAAAGCGAGCGCGAGTTCGAGCTCGCTGACGACCGGCACGCGCTTCGAGCGCATCTTTCTTAGGATGGGCGCGTCCGGCTTGAGGCCGGGGCTTTTGACGATAAAGCCGCAGGAAAAAAGCCTCGGCCCATGGCCGCCCGTCTCGATCTGGATGGCTTTGGGAAGCCTCTTGAGAATTGCCGCGGGCAAGGGATTTCTCCGCGAGTCGCTTAGAAGCACCCGGAAGCCTTTCGCGGCCAGAAGCGCCGCGGCCGCACGCCCGGAAAGTCCCGCTCCCAGGACGCCGACGCGGCGTCCGCGGTATCGTTCGGGATCGAACATCAACGCAGTTTAAGAGAAGCGAGCGCAAGCAGCATGAGCACGATGCTGGCGATCCAAAAGCGGACCGTCACCTTGGGTTCCGGCACTCCAGAAAGCTCGAAGTGGTGGTGGAGCGGCGCCATTTTAAAGACGCGCTTGCCCTTGCGCAATTTGTAGGAAGCGATCTGGATGATGACCGAGAGCGTTTCGATGACGAAGACGCCGCCCACGATCGGGAGAAGAAGCTCCTGCTTGACGAGGAGCGCGGCGCAGCCGATCGCGCCGCCCAAGGCCAGGGAGCCGGTGTCTCCCATGAAGACTTCCGCCGGATAGGCGTTAAACCACAGAAAGCCCAGGCAGGCTCCCACCATCGCCGCCAGAAAGACGCTGATCTCTCCCGCGCCTTCGACATGGAGGATCTTGAGGTAGGCCGCGAACTTGGCGTTCCCGGCCGCATAGGCGACGACCCCGTAGGCGATGGCGCAGAAGATGACGCTTCCGGCCGCGAGCCCGTCCAAGCCGTCGGTCAGGTTGACGGCGTTGGAGGAAGCGAGAATAAGGAGCGCCGCGATCGCAAAATAGAGCCGCCCCGCGTCCCAGGAGATCTCCTTGGCATAGGGAATGCTGAGGCTTGTCTCGGCGCCGGGGGCCGGAGGGTATGCCGCGAGGTATCCCACCACGGCGAAAGCAAGAATGGCCTGGATCGCGAATTTGGTTCTCGAGGAGGCGCCGGCGGCATTTTGTCGGGTGAGCTTGACATAGTCGTCCCAGAGGCCCAGGGCCGCGAGAGCGCCGACCGCTAGGATGAGAATCCACGTGAAGCGTTCATCAAGGCGCATCCAGAGGAGCGCGCCCGCCAAGAGGCTCATGACGATCAGGAGCCCTCCCATCGTCGGCGTTCCTTTTTTGGAGAGATGGCTCCGGGGCCCTTCTTCCCGCATGACTTGGCCGACGTGAAGCCGCTTGAGCAGCCGTATGAGCCAGGGGCCGAGTCCCAAGGAGAGCGCCAAGGCCGTCAGAGCCGCCCCCCCCGCGCGGAAGGTCTGATACTGGAAGACGTTGAGCGGCCCGAAGACGGTTTTGAGACGTGTTAGGTAAAAGAGCATCGCAATTTTTTGAGGATCGTCTCGAAGGCCATGGCGCGCGAAGCCTTGAAGAACAGGGCGCGGCCCGACTCAAGCTTCTGCTTGAGGGCATCCGTCCATGCCTCCGGCGCTTGCGCCCAGAAGTGCCCGAAAGAAGGTTTCGAGTTCTTGAGGGCCGCGTTGGCGGCCGCCATCTCGGGGCCCGCCAAATAGACGGAATCCAAGGGAAGCGTCGCCAGCCAACCCCCCAGTTCCCCGTGGAATCTCGCGGATGAAGCGCCCAACTCCTTCATGTCTCCCAGGACAAGGGTCTTTTTTAAATCGGGATATTCATCGCAAAAGGCCGTGATCGCGGCGCGCATGGAACTTGGGTTCGCATTGTAGGCGTCGAGGATAATCCAGGCTCCTGATGCGTCCTGGAGCCGCTCAAGCCTCAGCGGCGGCGGCGTGAAGGACTCAAGTCCCTTGCGAATCGCGTCGGAATCCAGGCCCAGCGCCACGGCGGCCGCGGCGGCCGCGGCGGCGTTCGCAAGCGTGATGGCTCCCAGGCCTTTAAGACGCAGTTCGAACCGCGTCCGGTCGATATAAAGAGAGGCGGGCTTTTCCCAGCGCACGCGCGCCGTGAGGGATCGGCCGAACGTGATCGCCCGCGCGCCCAGATCCACGATCAATGCCTGCAGCCAGGGATCATCGGCGTTGAGCACCGCGAAGCCGTCGGCGGCCAAATGCTTGAGAATCTCGGCCTTTGTGTCGAAATTGGCCTGCATGCTCGAATAAAATCCCAGATGGTCGGTGCCGATGTTGGTGATGACGGCGACGTCGGGGTGCGCAACGCGGGCGATTTCGTCGATATCCCCTGGATGGGAATCGGCCAATTCGAAGACGCCGTATCGATGCTCCTCTGACAGCTCGAGTACCGATAAGGGAAGGCCGAATTGGTTATTCCAGTTGGCGGGACTCGCGCAGACGGGGCCCACCTGAAGCGCAATCGACTTGATCATCTCTTTCGTGGTCGTTTTTCCGTTGGATCCGGTGACTCCGACGACGGGGATCTCGAAGCGCCTCCGGTGCCAGGCGGCGAGGGCCTGCAAGGCCTTTAAAGTATCCGCCGCTTCGATGAGCCGCGGCGGGCGCGGGCTCGATGGCTTCAGCTTCCCTCGTTCGACGATCCAGCCGGAAAAGCCGCGCGCGAGGGCTGCGCCAAGGAAGGAGTGCGCGTCATGGCGCGCTCCCTTAAGCGCCCAAAAGGCCTTCCCGTTGCCGGGAATCCTGGAGTCCGTCGAGAAGGAGTCGAAGGGATCCGAGGCCAATGCGCCATCAGCGAGGCTGAGCGCCCCACCAACGGCCGCGGCCACGGCGCTCCAATCGGTCTTGAGCTTCACGCGTGTTTTTGCAGAAAACGACGAGCGACTTCCTTGTCCGAGAACGGGATCGTGCACTCACGAAGAATTTGATAATCCTCATGGCCTTTTCCGGCGATCAGGACGATGTCTCCGCCGCGCGCCGCCGAGAGGGCGGCATGGATGGCCTTGGTGCGATCGACTTCCACTCGATAGTTCCCGAGTCCCCTGGCACGAGGGCCTTCTTCAATCTCGCCCAAGATTTGATGCGGGTCTTCGGTTCTGGGGTTGTCGCTTGTCAGTATGGCGAGATCGCTCAGTTCGCAGCCAGCAATGCCCATGGGAGCCCGTTTCGTCTTGTCGCGGTCTCCGCCGCAGCCGAAGACGGAAATCATTTTTTTATGGGGCAAGTTCTTGAGGGCCAATAGGGCCGAACGCAGCGCTTCCTCGGTATGCGCATAGTCTACAAAAACCGAAAAATCCTGGCCCGCCCGGACGGGTTCAAGACGTCCCGGGACGCTTTCAAGGGACGCGAGTCCCTCCTGAACGCGCCGCGGATCGGCGTGAAGGGCAAGGGCCGCGCCCGCCGCGGCGAGGGCGTTTAAGATGTTGTAGTCTCCGATAATCTTGATCTCGACGGGAAGGCTCCATTCACGCCATCGCAGCAAAAAGCGGCTTCCGGCGACATCCGAGGCCGAATGCGCGGCTCGCACGTCGCAGCCCTCGATAAGACCGTAGGAGAGACAGGGAACGCCGAGCAGGGCCCGACAAAATATCCGGGAGCGCGGATCGTGTGCGTTGACCAGACCCACGCGGTCCTTCTTGGACGAGGAGACTTTTCCGAGAAGCTCAAAGAGCCGGAGCTTGGCTCGAAGGTACTCCTCCTCGGTCTTGTGGAAGTCAAGGTGATCCCGTCCGAGATTTGTGAAGATCGCCGCGTCGAAGTCGATTTCATCCGCGCGCCTCAGGGCCAAGGCGTGGGAGGAGACTTCCATGGCGATCTGGGAGGCTCCGGCGTCGCGCATGCGCGCCAGAAGGCGCAGCAGCTCGGAGGCGATCGGGGTCGTATTCGGAGATTTTTCGATGTCCTCTCCCCCGAGGCGGCAGCTCACCGTGCCGACAACTCCCGCCTTGAGGCCCGAGGCCCTGGCGATCGACTCTAAAAAATAGGTGACAGTCGTTTTCCCGTTCGTTCCCGTCACGCCAAAGACGGTCATCGCTCTGGACGGATGGCCGTAGAAGCGGTCGGCGATCTTTCCCATGGAGGCCGCCGCGTCCCGAACTTGGACCCAGGCCGCGCCGATGAGCGCGGGCGGCGGCGGCGGCGGGAGTTCGCTGACGATCGCGACCGATCCCTTTTCGACCGCCGACTTCACATGGAGATGTCCGTCGGTCTTTGAACCGGGTAAAGCGAAAAAGAGGGAGCCGCGCTGAGCCCGCCGGGAATCGTGCGTGATGTCGGAGATCTCGACGTCGGGCGATCCCGCGATCGTGAGCGGGCCCGCGCCCTCGAGAAGGTCTCGAAGCGTCAGCGCCAAGCGATGGCGCCCGTGGCCGCGGAGGCTCGCGCCGTCTCGGAGGGGTTGTCGGGCGCGATCCCCTCGAGGGCGGTAAGGCGTTTGGCGATCCTGGCGAAGACCGGAACGCAGACCTCGGCGGCGTAGTAGCCTCGTCGAGGTTTCTCCAGAGTCACAAGAATCGTCCAACGGGGGTTGGAGGCGGGGAGGTAGCCGACGAAGGTCGAATTATAGTCGCTGGCGCTGTACTTTTTCGTCCGCGGGTCGATGCGGTGAGCGGTGCCGGTCTTCCCAGCGACGCGGTAACCTGGAAGACGCGCTCCCTCGGCGGTGCCGTTGTCGACGACGTTTTCCAGCATGCCGGATAGCTTGAGCACTAAGTCCGCGGGCGCCACCCGGCGCACCGCGACGGGCGTTTGGCCGTCCTCGACGATCTTAGGCTGCCAGAGCGTCCCGCCGTTGGCGATGGCGGTGTAGGCGTTAAGAATCTGGAGCGCGGTGGCTTGAACGCCGTAGCCATAGGAGGCGGAAGCGAGGCCGATCGCGGGCATCTTGGCGGGATCCGGGAGCTCTCCCGACGCCTCTCCGGGAAGGCCAATTCCGGTGCGGCTCGAAAACCCCATCTCTCGCGCCTGGCGGTAGAAGGGGAGAGAACCCAAGCCCAAAGCCAGTTTCGAGATGCCGATGTTGGAGGAGCGCTCGAGAATGCCCGAGAGGTCGAGATCGCCGCTCGGATCGTGGTCGTGAATCCATACTTTCGGGAATATCTCGTAGGAGCCGTTCTCGCAGAAGATGGAGGCGCGGGGGTTGAATCCGGGCTGCCGGAGCGCGGCCAGGGCGGCGACGGACTTAAAGACGGAGCCGGGTTCATAGACGTCCTGGACGAGAGGGTTTTTGAGAGGGTTCGGCGGCCAGGCGGCCATCGCAAGAATCTCCCCATTGCGCGGGTCTTGCACGGCGGCGAGGGCCCGGCTTGGACGGTAACGCGCGGCGGCGTCCTTGAGAGCCTCCTCCACATAGAATTGAACGGCCCTGTCGATCGTCAATGTCACGGACTTCGCGGGCGCGGGAGCGTCGGCTCGGGAATAGATCAGCCGCCCCGATCCATCCCGCAAGGCCTCAAAGCGCTCCCGTGGAGGGCTCAGCGTCGCATCCTCGGACAATTCAATGCCGCTTAAACCCCTTCCTTCGGAAGAAACCTTCCCTAGGACTCCAGCCGCCAGCGAGCCGTCGGGGTAGACCCGCCGGGGATGGTCGATAAAGCCCAATCCCGGGAAGGTCAGGGCTTTGAGCTCGCGGACGTCTTCGTAGCTGAGATCTTCGACGAGCGGCGCGATCGGGCCCCGTGCCGACCGCAATTTTTTAAGAATCGATTCAGGGCGGAGGCCGAGGGCGCCGGCGACGCGGCGGGAGAAGGCGCCGCCATCGGAGATCATGCGCTTGTCGGCGAAGCAAGCCCAGGCCGGGAGCGACCGGGCGAGAACCCTCCCCCCGCGGTCGCGGATATCCCCGCGGGGCAGCGTCCTTGAGTAAAGCCTTTTGACCTCAGAGAGAGCTAGGCCTCGCAATTGCTTCGCTTGGCATATTTCAAGCCGCGCCATCTGCATGGCGAGCGCGGGAACGGGCAGAAAGGCCGCTATTCCTGCCCGAAGCAGTCGTCGGCGCGGTGTCATTGAGAAAAAGGATTTAAGGCGGGGAATCAGTGTTCATGAGTGGCTTCTGGAGGCGGAGCTCCAGGCCAGGAGATGGAAGCGGGAGAAAAAGGGCCTCGGCTCGGCGGGGGCGTCCATGACGCGGAGAGCCTCGAGATCAAGCGGACGCAGGCCCTCGACGTAGGCTCTCTCGGCCAGAGCGTTCGGCGATCGAAGCCTCTCAAGCTTCGTCTGAAGCTCCCCGACGCGACCTTCAAGAAGGTCCACTTGCGCAAGCGCGCTGGTCACGCGATAGCCCAAGGAGGTCGCCTCGACTTTCTGCCACACCATGGCGAAGACCCAGAAAGTGGCCGCCAGAAGAAGGGGAAGCCCCCCCAAAGAACCGGCGGCGTCGCGCTCATGAGCGGGTTTCATTATATCAAGATCGCATCGTCGGATTGGTTTTGGCCGGCGCCGCCGCGCCGCGGCGCCGGCCAAATCGTGTTCAGGCCCTTTCCACCATCCTCAGCTTGGCACTCCGAGAGCGCGGGTTCGCGGCGACCTCGTCGCGAGACGGCGCAAGCGGCTTTTTCCCCGCCGCCTCGACGTAGCGGCAATGGCCTTCCTGGACGCTCGACGCGAAGAGGCGCTTGATGATCCGGTCTTCCAGGGAATGGAAGCTGATCGCGAGCAGGCGGCCGCCGGGACGGAGGATTTCAATGACGCTTTCGAGCGCCCGGGTCAGGTTCTCAAGCTCCGTGTTGACGGCGATGCGCAAGGCCAGGAAGCTCTTCGTGGCGGGATGGATGCCGGAAATCCTGGGCGAGACGCGCTCGATTTCGCGCGCGAGCTCGGTCGTCGTCTGGAAGGCCTTTTCCTTGCGCCTCGAAACGATCATGCGCGCGATCTGGCCGGCCCGCCGCTCTTCCCCGTATTCCTTGAGAAGCAGCGCCAATTGCTCCTCCGGCCAGGCGTTGACGATCTGCGAGGCGGTCAGGGGATTCGCCGGGGAAAGGCGCATGTCAAGAGGGCCTTCCCGGAGAAAGCTTAGTCCCCGGACGGACTCGCCCAATTGGTAGGACGAAATGCCAAGATCAAAGAGAGCGCCCGAGAGCGGCGTGAAGCCGCTGTCGCGCGCAAGCTTCGCCGCGTCCCTGAAATTTCCGACCAGTCCCGAAAAACGCCCGCCGAAGCCGCGCAGGCGCTCGCCGGCAAGCGCGAGGCTCGCGGGGTCCAGATCAAGGCCGAGAAGCTTCCCTTCGGGATCCAGCCTCGCCAGGATGCCTTCCGCGTGGCCGCCGAGCCCCAGCGTCGCGTCGAGATAGCTTCCCCGGGGATCGGTGACGAGCCACTGGACGCATTCCTTCAGCATGACCGAGATGTGGTCGATCGACAAGAGATCCTCCTCCACATGCCGGGGAGACGGGCGCGCGGCGAGAGACGGCGATCCCCCGGAGGTTTCGATAAAGAGCATGAGCGCGGTTAAATTTCGAGGCGCTTGGCGGCCTTTTCGTAGGCGGGAGCGACCTTGCGCCGGTCGTAGGCATTCCAGCGGGCCCTGTCCCAAACCTCGGCGCGGCGGCCGGCGCCTAGGACGAGGACGGGCCCCCTGAGTCCCGCGTGCTCTTTAAGATAGCGAGGAACCAGGATGCGTCCCGCGGCGTCCGGGGTCATTTCCTCGGCCTCCGAGAAAAATTTTCTCTTGAAAGCCCTCTCCTCTTCCTTGTCGGGCAGGCTAAAGGAGGCGAAATCCTCGTCCACAAGGCGCCTCCATCGCGAGGGCAGGAAGAGATAGAGGCAGCCGTCAAGGCCGCTCGTGAGAAACAGCGAGCGTCCTTTCTCCTCTCGGAGAGCATCGCGGAATTTGGGCGGGATGGCAAGGCGGTTTTTCCCGTCTAGCGTATATTCGTAGCGCCCGATGAGAAGGGTCATGAACCCACTTGATTACACATTATTCTATTTTTACCCACAACGCCCCACAGTATAGACGACAAGCGCCTGTTTGTCAAGAGGTTTTTCGATTAAAGCTGCGGGATCTGGTAGCGGGAAGGAGCGCTGGCGCGAAGAGAGGAGCGGTTCTTTAGATTAAAGAGCCAGACCTCCTGCAGATCCCCCATGTCGCGGAAGGGAAGTCCGTAGGCCTTCAAGAGCGCGTCGCTCGCCTTTTGGCCGTCCCGAATGAAGACGGAGAAGCGGTAAAAGTTCAGAGGGAACTTGAGCCTCAAAAGAAGCCTCACTACGCTGAAGGACTCCGTGTACCAGATCTCAACGTCCCTCGCGGGCCGACCTCGCAAACTTTCGACGGCCATCAGGCGTGAAAAGGGCCAGTAGCCTCCGCCCCTGATGACGGCGAAGCTTCGCCCCAGCCACGCGGGGGCGGCCAAGCCCCTCTCCACCTGCATCAGGGTCGCCATCCCCTCGGAGAGCCACAGCGGGTCGGGATGGCCGGAGAGGAAAAATCCGTCATAGTAGATATGCGTGAGCTCGTGAGCGAGAATGCCCTGAATCTCGGCCGATTGGTAGACATAAACTTCCCGGTCGGGCACCGAGCTGCACCCTCCCGACCACGCGGGCCGTCCCGTCACGCCCCGGTAGGTCTCGGCATCCTTGAAGAAATAGACCGAAACCTTCTCCGTGTCCTTCCATGGCGCGAAATTCGCGAGGTCCAGCATGAGATTTCCATGAAGGCTCTCGAGGAGACCAAGGAAGCTCTTAGGGGCTGCTTCGCCCTCGCTGTAGACCTTGAAATGCTCGATATCCGTCTCGACGAAGCCATGGACCTCGGGCTGCTGGGAGGCTTGGGAAGCCGCGGGAGCCGGGATTGGCGCGGGCGCCGAGGGTTCGACTGGAATCGTCGGGGGGCCGAGCGGCACCGGGAGGGGCTTGGCTTCCTCCCCGTGGGATGAGGGCGGCGCCGCGCCGATGACGCCCGGCGCGGGCTGGACCAGGGAAAGCGAATCGTCCGTCAGAGCGCGGCGAGGAGGCTGGTCCGTCAGAGCGGCGGCGGCATGGATTTCCCGCGGTATGAGGCGGCTGCGCGGAACGGGCGCCTGGGATGCGGGGCCAAGATACTGATAGACCAGGATGCCCCACAGTCCCGCGAGGAGAAGCCAAATGACGCCCCGGAGGCGGCGGGAGATGTCCATGGAGAGGGGCCCTCGCCCCTAAATCTGGCCTATGTCGCGCAGCCTCAGCGCGTTCTGGGCGAGCGCATGGACGAAGAGGGCGAAGATAACGATAAACGAAGCCTGCACGATCGCCATTCCTCCCGAAGTCAGCGCCGCAAAGGCGCCGTTGCGGTAAAAGATCGCAAGCATCGTCCCGGCGGAGACGACGGCGACCCCGGCGGTCTGGAGTCGCGTCATATAGAGGGCGGCCGTTGCGGAGGGCATCACGAAAAGGAGCCACATGGGCGCCCAAAAGGGGACCAGCAGGTAGAAAAGCGGGACGGCCCATAGGAAGTTGAGCCAGACCTGGAGATGGCGCATGATCCGTCCCCACCGGATGAATCGGTAGGTATTGGCCGCGAGCCACCAATTGACCAAGCTCGCGACGAGGAGGATGCCGAGGGAGATATGGTAGGCCGACGGTTCCGGGTCGCTGCAATAAACGGCGGATAGGATGAGAAGGAGCGCGAACGGGGAAAAATAGCGGTTGAGCATCTGCATATAAGCCCCTCCTCTATAGTGCCGGATTCCGGCGCCCGAACAAGGCGACGGCGCGTTCTTTCTCCTCGAGCGGCCGACGATACGACCATGACTTTACCAATCTTGCGCTGGATTTTTCTAGCGTCCGCCGCAGGAGAGGGGCGGCGGAGTCTGGAGGCGCGCTCTGAAAGGCCGCGAAAAGGCCGCCGCGGCGCAGGAGCGGGATCGCGAGAGGCAGAAGCTCCGGAAGGGGCAACACGGCCTTGGCCAGCACGGCGTCGTAGACGACGGTCGACGGCTCGGCCTTGGGGCGCGCCGGCTTCTGGACGAGCCGCGTTCCTGCCAGGCCTAGACGGAGGATCGCGAGGTTGAGAAAGTCGAAACGGCGCTTGAGCGGCTCAAGCAGCGTCACGCGCGCCTCGGGCCAAAGTATTTTAAGAGCGATGCCGAGAAAGCCGGCTCCCGCGCCGAGATCCAGGACCTCGGGCGCGGAGAAGGAGATGAATTCCCTCTTGAGACAGGCGGCCCCCGCGGCGCCGTCGGCCACATGCTTGAGAAGCACCGCCCCCGGCGAGCGCTCCGCCGTCAGATTGGCCCGCTCGTAGGCCGCCACAAAAGCCGCGTATTCTCCCAAGCGTTCGAGAAGTTCGGGCGCGATCGGAAGCCCCCACTCCAACGCGGCCCGGGCGAAGGACTTAAGATCCCGCGCTTTGCTTGGCCAGGACTTCACGACGTCGTTTCTCGACATGAATCCACAGGAGTTGGATGTCCGCCGGCGTGATGCCGGGTATGCGGCTGGCTTGGCCGAGGCTCCGCGGGCGGATCCTCGCGAACTTCTCGCGCGCCTCGTTCGTAAGAGAGAGAAGGTTCTCATAGAGCATGCCCTCCGGGATTCGGACCTCCTCGATGCTTTTGAGCTTGCGCGCGGCCCGCGCCTCTCGCTCGAGATAGCCGCGATAGGAGGCTTCGATTTCCCGTTCCCGCGCCGCCGCGGCGCGGGACCATGGGGCAAGCTCGGAATCGGAGGGCTCAACCGCCCCGGACACGCAGTCGCGGTAGCGCAGGAAGCTCTCGTAGGCGGCGCGGTCATGGAGCCCGAGACCGAACCCCCGTTCGAACAGCCGCAGATCCGCGTTATCCGCGCGGAGGCTCAATCGGAACTCCGCTCGGGAGGTGAACATCCGGTAGGGCTCGTCGACGCCTTTCGTCGTGAGATCGTCGATCATGACTCCGATATAGGCTTCGTCGCGCCCCAAGATGAAGGGCGCATCTTCTCTTAGGGCCAGGACCGCGTTGACCCCAGCCACGAAGCCTTGCGCGGCAGCCTCCTCGTAGCCCGTCGTTCCATTGATCTGGCCCGCGAGGAAAAGGCCTCGAAGGAGCTTCGTCTCCAAGGAAGGCTGAAGCTGGATGGGCGGGACATAGTCGTACTCGATCGCGTAGCCGAAGCGGATGATTTCGGCCTCCTCCAGCCCATCGATCGTGCGGACCATGTCGGACTGGACGTCCTCCGGGAGGCTTGTCGAAAGGCCGTTAACGTAGACCTCCCGCGTGCGCAGGCCCTCCGGCTCGAGGAATATCTGGTGGCGATCGTGATGAGGGAACTTGACGACTTTGTCCTCGATCGAGGGGCAGTAGCGAGGGCCCAGCGAGCGGATGCGTCCGGAATAGAGGGGCGAGCGGTCGAGATTGCAGCGGATCACTCGGTGCGTTTCGGGATTGGTGTAGGTGATGTGGCAAGGCAAGAGCGGATTCGCCACGCGCTCCGTGAAGTGCGAAAAGGGCGCCGGGGGATCATCGCTCGGCTGGGCCTCCAGGCGCTCAGTGCGGATCGAGCGGGCGTGCAGGCGCATCGGCGTCCCCGTCTTCATGCGACCCAACTGAAAGCCCAGTTCGCGAAGGCCCGGGCTCAAGGCGAGAGCCGGCGGCTCGCTTGAACGGCCGGCGGGATGGGCGTTCATGCCGACGTGGGCGAGGCCGTTTAAAAAGGTTCCCGTCGTGAGAACGACGGCCCGCGACTCATAACGCCGCCCGCGTTTCGTCGCCACGCCGCGCAGGCGGCTGCCTTCCGTCCACAGGGAGGCGGCTTCTTCCTGGGACAGGCGAAGACCCGGCGCGTTCTCGACGGCCTCCTTCATGCCGAGCGCGTAGAGCCTCTTGTCGCATTGCGCCCGGGGCGAGTGCATGGCCGGGCCCTTGCTGATGTTGAGAGTCTTGAAGTGAATCCCGGAGCGATCGGCGTTCCGGGCCATCTCCCCCCCCAGGGCGTCGAGCTCCCGGACGATCTGGCCTTTCGCGACCCCTCCGATTGAGGGGTTGCAGGACATGACGCCCACCGTGTCGAGGTTTTGGGTAAGAAGCATGGTCTTGGCGCCCATGCGGGAGGCCGCCAGAGCGGCTTCGATTCCGGCATGGCCGGCGCCGACGACCACGACGTCGAATCGCCCTTCCGGAGTCTCAGGCATAAAAGAGCGCCGTCATGGCGAATTTCGAGATAAGGCCCAGACGATGGAGGGCGAGAATGGCAATAGCCTGCCATATATTAAGGAAGATAAGCGCGAGAAAGACCCTTGCAAGACGAATTCCCGCTATTTCGCGAAGCCCGAGGCCCGCGGCGAGCAGCATCCATATCCCCGCGACGATCGTTGTCGGCATCCAAGCTTTCTCAAGCATGAGGCCGCTCGCCCATTCGATGGGAAAAAACGCGAGCGCGATGACGTTGATCCCAAGCATGAAGGAGACGAGGCTCAACCATTGGCCGCGTGGGAATCTCACGGCGAAGGCGGCCGCGCAGAGGCCCAGCAGGCAGGCCGCGATGGAAGCATGGCGCCAACCGCCGGTGAGAAGAGCCGCGGCGGCGGCGCTGACGGCCATGCCCCCCATCAGCCTCAAGGAATATCTCCAGCCTCGGCCTTCCTTTAAATAAGTCAAAAAGGAACCGAGCCATAGGAAGCCGATCGCGGTGAGCGCCGTGTCCCAGAATGCGACCTCGATCCAAGGCGTCGCCGCCAAGACCGTCGCGGAGTCCGCCCCCGGCGGCATCGACCAAGGCTTAAGAAAAATCGTGGCAAGATAAAGAATTGAACCCAAGGTGAGCGCCGGAACGCTTCTTGACTCCCGGGCGGCGGCGCTCGGCTTAAAAAGGCAGAGCCTTGCGTATCTCAATGCGTCACGCATAACGGGCGTCTTTCTCGTAATGGTTCATCGCCGCGAGACTCGACGCGGCGGCCGCGACAAAGCCCAGGCTTGCGATCAGGAGAGCCCGGCGCAGTCCCCAGCGGTCGGAGAGAAATCCGATGATCGTGGGCGAAATCGCGTCCCCCAGGAGATGGACGACGAAGATATTGGCGGCGAAGGCGACGGTCCTGCGGCGGGGCTCGGTGACGGCCACGATCGCGGCATTCAAGGGGCTTAGATGCATGAAGAGGAACAGGTCGGAGATGAAAAAGAGGGCCACGGCATAGGAAACGCGATGAAGACATAAGGAAAGAACCGCAAGAGGCGCGCCGATGATGACGCTCAGGGCGGAAACCAAAAAATAAGGCGCTCGGCTTCGCCCGTCGAGCCAATCGCTGAGCCATCCCCCGGCGAAAGCCCCGAATGTTCCCGCGATGGCCGTGCAGCTTCCCAGCATCAGACCCGCCTGCCCGACATTGAGCCCCCAAGTTCTATGAAAAAAAGTCGGCACCCAGACGCCGAAGCCTCCTAGGACGAAGGTCAGGGCGGCGGTGGAGATCGTCGCGGCGACATAGCTCGGCACCGAGAAGAGTTCGACGAAAGGGCGGATGCCGCGTGGCGCGGGGCGGGCGCGTGGCGCCTTTCTTCCCTCAAGAAGGCGGGGATCGCGAAGGCGCAGCAGCGGCCAGACAAGGAGTAAGCCGGGAAGCCCCAGACAGACGAAGGCCCAACGCCAGCCGAAGGCCTGGGCGATGGCGCCCCCTGCCATGTAGCCGATGGCGGCGCCCAGCGGGATCGTCATCAGGAATATCCCCAACACGAGGCCCCGCTTCTCCGGCTCGAAATGCTCGGCGACGAAAGAGGGCGACGCGGCGACATAGCAAGATTCGCCGATGCCGACTCCGGCCCTGGCGGCAAGCAACGTCGCGTAGCGGGACACTTGGCTTGCCGCGCCGGTCGCCAGACTCCAGAGGCCGAGGCCGATCGCCATCCAGCGCGGCCTCCCTTGGCGGTCGGCCAGGGAGGCGATCGGCAGGGAGGCGGTCATATACAGGATCATGAAAGCCGAGGCGAGAGTCCCCGCCAAGCCGTCCGAGAGGCCAAGCTCTTTCTCGATCATCGGCAGGAAGGCGTACATCGAGTGGCGGTCGATATAGTTGAGGAGATTGACGAAAAAGAGCAGCGCCAGAACGTAGTAGGGCGCGTTGGCGGCTGGCTTCACAGCCGAAGGGCGGATCCCGGCCGACCGGGATCGCCCCCTATTTGCCGACGCAGAAGCGCGAGAAAACCGCATCCAGGATCTCATCGGGCGAGGCCTTGCCCACGACCAACCCCAAATGTTCAAAGGCCGAACGGAGATGGGCGATATGGCGTTCATCAAGGCCGGAACCTTCCCGCGCGACAAGGCCGCAGGCCGCCTGAAGCTCGGCGTGGGCGGCTTGAATATCCTCTATTTGCCTCATGGAGGCCGAAGCCGCGGCCTCGGCCTCTCCGACGGAGTCCACGGAAAGCGCCGCCAGGAGCGCCGATCTGAGCGCGGATAGGCCCGTGCCGGTCTTCGCGGAGACGGGGACGCCCCCTGCGGCCCTCCAGTCTTCGTGCGTTCCGACGTCGGATTTGTTGATCACCCTCAGCACCGGAACGCCTCGCATCCGGGCGGCCTTTTCGATCGCTTCGCGCGCCATCCCGTCCTCGGCGCACGGAGGCTCCGAGCCGTCGATGACAAAGAGGACGAGATCCGCAGCCTTGAGGGCCGTTTCGCCGCGCTCGATCCCCGCGCGCTCGGCGTGAGACAGCGCGTCCGGGCGCAACCCCGCCGTATCCGTCAAGACGCAGAGGAGTCCGTCGATGTCGACGGACTCCTCCAGGGCGTCCCGGGTGGTCCCGGGGTCGGCGCAGACAATCGCGCGATCGGCGCCTAAAAGGGCGTTGAAAAGGCTGGATTTCCCGGCGTTAGGCCGGCCTCCGATCGCGATGCGGGCGCCCTCCCGCAGGAGTCGCCCCCGTCGGCAGCCGTCCAGAAGGGCGCCGATTTCGGCGTCGATTTCCTCAAGGCGACGCCGGGCTTCCCGCGGCGCGAGAACAGGGATGCCCTCGTCGGGGTGGTCGAGATCCGCCTCGCCGAGCGCGATAAGGTCGAGGACGCTCTCCTTAAGCCGCGCGACCTTGCGCGAAAAGCCGCCCGAAAGCTGGGCCATCGCAAGGCGATGGGCTCTGCTTGTTCGGGAACTTACGAGAGCCAACACTCCCTCGGCCTGGGCGAGGTCCAGGCGGCCGTTGAGGAAGGCGCGCTGAGTGAACTCGCCTGGCGCGGCCTGGCGGGCGCCGGCCTTGATCGCGGCCTCCAGGACCCGGCGTAGGAGGTAGGTCGATCCATGGCAGGAAAGCTCCAAGGTGTCCTCCCCGGTGTAGGAATGCGGCGCTTTGAAAAACACGGCCAAGGCCTCGTCGAGGAGTTCGGCGCCGTCATGGACGCGCACAAGGCGCGCCCGGCGGGACTCTGGAGGCTCTTGCCGCCGCAGAAGACGGCAAGCGACCGCCGTCGCCTGCGGGCCGCTGACGCGCACGATCCCGATGGCCCCGGATCCTTCCGGGGTCGCGATCGCCGCGATGGTGTCGTTCACGAACGCTTGGGCTTGATGACGACCTTGCGCCACTGGCCTTCGCCCTCGGAGGCCGAGCCGACCTCGGGGTGGGACGCGACATGCTTGTGAATAAGGCGCCGCACGATCGGATCCATGGGCTGGAAGCGGTGGGCTCGTCCCGTCCGCTTCACTTCTTCGATGGCGGCGTCGACCTCGGCCAGGAGTTCGGTCTCGCGTTTTTTCCAGTAGTCTCCGGCGTCGACGCTGAGAGCCGCCTCGAAGCCCAGCCGCTTCTTCACCGCGATGCTGAGGAGAAACTGCAAGGCTTCGAGGGTCCGCCCTTCCTTGCCGATGAGCCGGCCCACCTCGGGATGGTCGATCGAAACGAGGATGCGCTCTTGTTCCTGCTCCCAGGCGTTCTGGAGGGCCGCGTCTTGGAATCCCATGAGATTGAGGACCTCGCGGGTGACGTCCTGGGCCATTGCGGCGGCTTTCGCCGTGTCGAAGCTCGCGGGCTTGGCCTGAGCCGGCGCGGGCTTTTCCTGGACCGCGGCCTTGCTGGCCCGGGAATTGCGGGGCGCGGGCTTTACCTCGGGGGCCGCCGGTCGCGGAGCCGTCGCGGCTTCCTCCGCGCCATGGGCCCAGCGCTTTTCGCCGACACGCACGCGCGCGGGTTTTTTGCCCAGTCCCATGAAACCCTGGCTGGGCTGCTGCAGAATGACGACTTCGGCTTGGTCTCGGCGCAGGCCGAGCTGTTTGAGGGCGTTGTCCACGGCCTCGGCCACGGACGCTCCTTCCATTTCGATGGATTGCATGACGTTGAATCCTCCTTGTTCAGGTAGCTGCAAATTGTTCATGTCGCCGCCGCGAACTTGTTCCTGAACCCCGCCTGGATCAGCGTCGTCGCGAGACTGTTCGTGAGCCAATAAAGAACGAGGCCCGACGGGAGTTTGAGGAACATGAAGGTAAAGATCACGGGCATCCATTTCATCATTCGGGCCTGGGCCGGGTCCGGCAACTGCTGGCCCATCCGGTTCTGGAGGAACATGAGCCCTCCCATCACGACCGGCAGGACGTAATAAGGGTCTTTCGCGGAGAGGTCCCGGATCCACCAGATCCACGCCGCGCCGTGCAGCTCCCAGGCGTTACGCAGCGCGCCGTAGAGGGCGTAGAAGACCGGTATTTGGACGAGCATCGGGAGGCAGCCTCCCAAAGGGTTGGCGCCTTCCTTGCGATAGAGATCCATCATCTCGGCCTGAAGTTTCTGCGGATCTTTGGCGTAGCGCTGCTGGAGCCGGGCCACTTCGGGCTGCAGCTTGCGCATGGCGGCCTGGGTTTTGAAAGTCTTGAGCGTCATCGGGAATAGCAGAGTCTGGATCAGCAAAGTCAGGAGGATGATGGCCCAGCCCCAGTTGCCGGTGAGGCGGTGGCAGGCGTAGAGCGTCTTCAGGGCGAACTCCGCCAGTTGGGAGAAGTAGCCGAGATTAACCGACCTCTCAAGCCCCTCTTTATAGCGGGAGAGTTCGATATAGCCCTTGGAGCCTAGATAATAAGGTATATCCCAGGCCGTCTCTCCGCGCGGCGGGACAATGCGTTCCTTGAACGTCAGCAGCAGTTCCGCTGGTTCCGGCACCTCAATGCGAGCCAGATCGATCGGCGCGGGCAGGACGGCCGCAAGAAAATAGCGGTTGTCCACCGCCATCCATTGAAACGCGCCGGCCTGCAAGCCCTGCTTGAAGTCGAGGACTTTGCCGCGGGTCGACGGCGGCTCCGGGATCGTGAGAGCCGCGACACGCAGGGCCTTGGCGTTCGTCTCGGCATCGCCGGCGGTCGTGCCGAGTCCGGGTCCCAAGGAGAGCGTCCATGCGGGGGTCTTAAGAGCCCTCGCGGAGGAGTTGGCGAAACTCATCCGGATCCGAGGGAGGACATTTTTCGTGCCGGGGAGAAATTCTTTCGTCAGGCGCAGGCCTCCGGGGAGAGCCGCCGTGAAGGAAAGCGGGGTAGAGGGTCCTTGCGTCGGTTTCTGGAAGTCGGCGCCGACGTTCGTCGCGAAAAGCCCGGGGGTGGCGGACTCGACGAGTTCGACTTCCCCCGCCGGATCGGCGAAGCGAAAGCTCGCGAAAGCGGCCCCGCGCGAGATGACCACGGCCTTTCCCCCGCCAAGAACCGTCCGCTCGCTCCATGCGGGAACTGCCGCGCGGCGCAGCGGCGCCTGGAGCGTTTCCGCGAGGGCGGAGGGCCCTGGCTGAACCTGAGAGGTTGATTGCGAGAAGGTCTGCGCGGATCGAGGAACGGATGGAGGCTCGGCGGTCTTGTAATTCTTCTCCATGTAGTAAAACCAGCCAAGGTAGACAAGAAAGGAAAGGGCGATGGCCACGACGAGGTTTTTATCCATGGATCCTTTTCGGCAGCGGGTCGACGCCGCCCGGATGAAAGGGATGGCAGCGCAGGAGCCTGCGTGCCGCAAGCCAAAGTCCGGCGAGGCCGCGCTCTTCTACGGCCTGGCGGGCATAATCGGAGCAACTGGGATAGAACCGGCAGGCTGGAGGCAGAAATGGCCGCAATAGCGACTGATAGGTCATAATGAGGGTCGATAAAATCTTTCTCATGATGCGAGCAGACCCGCCTTGCGGCTCAAATCCAAGAGGTCTTTCGCGGCGTCGGGCATCGTCTTCCAGAGGCAGCCGGGCCTCGGGTAGGCAACGACGCTGAGCCCTTTTCTGAAGCTTTCGCGGTTGAGGCGGAAGGCCTCGCGAACAAGACGCTTGGCGCGGTTGCGCCGTACGGCGATGCCGAACTTGGCGCCGATGGACACTCCGAAGCGGGCGGGCGCCGATGGGTTGCCTGCCGCGACGTGCCAAAGGATAAGGTTGTCGCTTTTGATCCGCCGCCCCCGGCTGAACACCGCGTCGAAATCACGCCGTCCAGCAAGCCGGACGCCGCGGCCGTATCGAAATGAGGCCACGAGCCGATCTGGATTCGGAAGCGTCAGGCCTGGACGTTGATGAGCCGATGGCGGCCCTTGAAGCGGCGTCTTTTCAATACAGACCGCCCCCCCGTGCTGGCCATTCGGGCGAAAAAGCCGATTTTGCGCTTGCGTTTGAGGTTGTGAGGCCTAAATGTTGGTAGCATGAAAAGATTATACTACAATTTGAAAAATGGCCCCGGATGGCTCCCACGCGATCGACGTTCTTTTGAGGGAAAAAAGGCTTTTCAAGCCTTCTGCGGCGTTTCAAAAACGAGCGCGGATCAAGAGCCTCCCCGCCTTGAAATCGATCATCGTCCAGGCTCGCCGCAATCCTTTGGCTTTTTGGGCCAAAGCCGCGCGCGATATCCAGTGGATGAAGCCCTGGAAGAAGACTCTTGACTGGCGCCCCCCCCATGCTCGCTGGTTTGTGGACGGGGTGCTCAACGCTTCGGTCAACTGTCTTGACCGCCATCTGGAGGGCCCGCGGCGCAACAAGGCGGCGCTGATCTGGGAGGGAGAGCCTGGTGACAGCCGCGTGCTCACCTATCACGAGCTTCATGCCGAAACCTCCCGCTTCGCCAACGTTTTAAAGTCCCTTGGCGTGCGCAAGGGTGACTGCGTCGGCATCTATATGCCGGCCGTTCCGGAGGCCGTCGTC
>JAJZAK010000036.1 GCA_021799485.1 bacterium
GCGTTGCTCGTCGCTCACATACATTCAGTATGCTCGCTCCTCGCGCCTTGAATCCGGCCCAAATAGGCCCAGCAATTGTAAAGATATCATGGACTCACTACACTAGCGGCCATTTCAAAATTCTCCACGGGTCCGGAGAATTCTTCTATAATTCGGTCTCGATGATCCGGCGCTTGAAGTTTGCGTCTCCCGCTTGCTTCCTGATCCTCTCCTTCCTCCTCCGCCTCGCCCAAGCCGATTCAGGCGCGCAAAGCGGGCAGAGCGAACGATGGGCGCCGCTGACCGCCGGACCCATCGTGGCGGGGACCGCCGAGGTCAATCCGGTTGGAACTTGGTGGTATTCCGCGGCGAGCTACTTTCAAAAGCTCGCTGACGCCAAATATGTGGACATCAACACCGAGGGAGTGGGCGTTGGGCTCGGGAAAAACCTCGGTTTCAACGCATCCGTCCCCGTCATTCCTTTCCCGACCGATAATTACTACCAGCAGCAGCAATATTGGTTTAAATGGCAGATCAATCGGGACGAAGAGACTCATCATTTACTGGCCCTTCCAGCTTTCGGAATGGAGACGCGCTTCGTCGACCAAAGCGGTGACGACAAAGAGGGAGTCTTCTTCATGGCGCACAAGCGCTTTAAGCCCTTCGAGCTTTATGCCCAGCTTGGAGCCTACTCGGACAACCCCATCGGCAACGGCCCCGGCGCGCCAGAAACGCTTAACGGCATGCCATTTAACTACGCCATCTCCTTCGAGGATGTTCTCAGCGACGCCCACTCCGCAGGCTATGTCATCGAGGCTTTCGGCCAAAATCAGTCGAACGTCTCGTTTTACGGGAAAACCAACGCCCCCTCCTGGGGATATTTCTCGATCGCGCCGGAAATTGAGTTCAACTGGCCGAATAAAAAAAGCTTCGCCCTCGCCTGGGATTTCGGGTGCTTCATTCCGGTTTATGCCTATAACTACGTTTACGGATTCACTCCCATGATCAATCTCGTCTACTACTTCAACTGGAAAGACAAATCCCGCATGTCCCAATAGATGAACAAGTTTTTGGCGCGCGCGGCCGTGTTCTGCGCGGTCCTTTGCCTTGAGCCGCGGGCGTCCCGGGCGGATTCCGGCGGGCAGCCGCCCTGGGAGCCCTATACCTCGGGCCCTTTTCTGGCCGGAGACGCGGAGGTCGTCCCCATGGGCACTTGGTGGCTCCGGCCTCTCACCTATTTCCAGAATCTGGGGGATGGGAAATACGAGGCCATCAACACTGAAAACGTCGGAGTCGGCCTCGGCAACCGCCTGGCCTTCAACGCCTCCGTTCCCCTCGTCCCCTACCAGACCCAGAACTACTTCCAAGAGCAGCAATACTGGTTCAAATGGGAATTCATGCACGACCGGGACACCTACCACATCGCTGGACAATCCTACGGAGTCGAGGCGCGCTTCGTGGACCAAACCGACGCGGACAAGGAAGGCGTCTTCTTCCTGTCGCATGACCGCTTTAAAAGCCTCCAGTTCTACGCGCAACTGGGAGCCTTCTCGCCCAACCCCGTGACAAACGCCGGCCAGCCCCAGTCCATCAACGGCGTGATTTTCAATTATGATTTGTCCCTGGAGCACATTTTGAACGACTCGATGAACGCCGGCTATATTCTTGAGGCCTTCGGACAGAATCAGTCGAACTATTCATTCTACGGAACGACGAACGCTCCTGGGTGGGGCTACCTTTCCATCGCGCCGGAGTTCGAGTTCGACTGGCCCAATAAAAAGAGCTTTGCCATCGCCTGGCAAGCCGGGGTCTTCCTTCCGGTCTATGCCCACAATTACGTCTATGGCTTGATGCCCGTCCTCTCCATGATCTACCACTTCAATTGGGGCGATGATTAACGGAAGCGCCTTCCTTAATTAAGGATCGGGGGCGCGAAGGAAGATGAGCCGAAAACGATCCGGACGCCGCTGAAGGGCCTTTTCAACCGCGTCGAGATAAAATCCCCCTTGGATCTCGTAGGCGCGCCGCTTGTTTTCGATGTCCTCCGGAGAGTTGATCCGGTCCGTCTTGTAATCCGCGACAACGAGCGCGTTCCCGTCCCGATAGAGAAGGTCGATCGTGCCGCGCACGACGGCGCCGTCCTTGGAATCGACGAAGGGAATTTCGCGGCCTAAGATTTCGACCTTGGCCAGACTTCGGGCGGCTGCGGACAAGAGGAAGCCTTCCAGAATCGTCGCGGCCTCGACGGAGGCCGCCTCCCAAGCCAGCGCGGGAGAGGACCATTCGAGGCGCCGCCGGGCGTCATGGAGCGCCGCATGGATGTCGCCGCCTTGGCGGTAGTCCCATTCCTCGAGGACTTTGTGGCAGAGCTGTCCGACCAGGGCGGAAGGGGCAAGGGACCCGGAGCCCAAGGCCCGGATTGAAACAGGGTTTTTGCCTTCTTCCTCCCCCTGCCCCCTGTCCCCTATCCCGTCTTGGGGGGCGGAAGGGACGACATGCCATGGGCGGTTCTGGAGTGCGCGGCATCTCTCCGCACGATCGCGCCAGAGCTTCCTAAAACTCGCAGCGCCAGGGGCCGCGGTTGTGTCCGGAGGCTTTTGAAGACGCGGCGCGGCCCCTTCGGCCTTGGCGTTAAGTCGGTGGACCGGGATGGAGAGCCCTTCCAGGCGCAAGGAGCCCGCGGCTCCCGGCCAAGCCCCCGCCTTGTCGAGAAGAGCCGCGAAGCTGCGGGCGGCAGGTTTGGCGCCGCCGACGATGACAAGTTTCTCTTGGGCGCGCGTTAGCGCGACATAAAGGAGTCTCACCACCTCCCCCTCCCCCCGGGCCTTTTCGCGGCTTTCAAGAAGGGCCATGGCGGCGTCCGCTTCTTTTCCAAGACGTAGGCCCGCAACGCCAAGACCCCAATCGTGAAGGATCGAGGGCTTTTCTTGGCCGCCCCCCGGCGGCGCCTGTACATTGGGGACGAAGACGACGGGAAACTGAAGCCCCTTGGCCTTATGGATTGTCAAGAGCCTCACGGCGTCGTACCGCTCGTCGGCCAGCGCGCTCTCGCCCTCCTCGATGCCCTCTCTCCGGCGGTGGAGAATCAAGTCGGCGAAAGCTCCGGCCCCCAAACCCGTCTCCAGGGCAAGACGGCGCAGCTTCGCGAGATTCGCCGCAGTCTGCTCTCCATGGTAGGCCGCGCCCAGGAGTTGGGGGAGCCGTAGGCGGTGAAAGGCGGCGTCCCAAAGAATCGCGAGAGGGGCGCGCCGTGCGAGATCGTGAAGTCCTCGCAGGATCAAGAACAGGCTCCTGAGCGCCGTCGAGGACTCTTCGTCGGCTAGAATCGCCTCGGGGAGCTCGCGCCGGAAATCAAGGGTTCCGGCCCGAGCCAATCGCAGAAGCTCGGCGTCGGACAGGGCGATCAAAGGGGATCTCAGGATGCCGCAAAGGCTCTCGATGTCCTCCGGTTCCGAGATCGACCTGAGGACATTGACGACGTCGCCTAGTTCCGGAGCCGCAAAAAAGCCGCGCTCCGACTCCGAGACGTAGGGGATGCCCGACTCTCGTAAAGCCGAAACGAATTCAGGGAGGGCGCTCGCCGACCGGAATAAGAGGGCCACGTCTCCCAGGCGCCGCCGGCCCTCGCCGCAATGCTCGACGATCCAGCGGGAAATCCAGGCCGCCTGGGCTTTGCGTCCCGAAGCCGCGTTGGCCCCGTCCTCGACGACCGCGAACTCGACGGGGTCTTCCCCCTTCGTTGCGGGCTTGGCTCCTCTCAAGGGCTGATAAGGGCATTGAAGCCCGCGATCCTCGGACATAATCCTCGAGAATATCGCGTTGACGGCCTGCAGCATGGGTTCGGGGCTGCGGTAATTGACGTCCAAGGTCTCGGATTTGCCGCCGCAGTCGAGGAGTTTCGCGGTGAACCGCTGGTAGGCCAGCATGTCCGCTCCCCGGAAGCGATAAATGGATTGCTTGGGATCTCCCACGATGACGAGCCGCCCGGGCGCGGGAACCGCGAGATCCCAGCGGCTGGCGGCGCCGCCGGGAGTTTCCGCCAGGAAAAAGAGTATCTCGCCCTGCAGCGGGTCCGTGTCCTGGAATTCGTCGACGAGAAAGACATCGTAGCGCTTCTTGATCTCCTCGCGCACCGAGAGATGGTCGCGCAGGAGATTGCGCGCCTTGAGAAGGAGGCCGTCGAAGGAGACCCAGCCCAGCTCGTCTAATCGCCACCGCAGCCTCTCGACAAAAGGATCGAGGAGGGCGATGGCGAGCCTTAACCTGTTTTCGCCTGCCGCGGAACTCGTACGGCAGACCCGAAGGGCCTCGCCGAGAAGCCGTTCCTGGCTCTCCTCCAAGCCGGAGGGGACGCGCTCTGGCAAGGCGTTGAAGGATTGTCGGGGCACGGCCGAGGAACCGAGGCCGGCCATTCGCGCTTCACACGACTCCCGGCTCCCATCTCCTGTTCCCTTTTGCGCGGCTGCCGCCAAATCCCTTAGGCACCCGGCGAGGTCGCGGGCGAGTTCCGGAGCCCGGCTCTTGCGTCCGCGCGGCGATGATTCGGGAAACGGCGTCTCTTCGATCCTTCGCGCCAACGCGGCGATCTCCCGCGCGACGGACTCCGCCGGGCGCCGGAGAGCGTCCTTGTCGAATTTCTCGCAGGCCATCGACTTCGCCAGGATGGCGAGCTCCTCAAGATCACAGTCGCGCAGGATGCTCAGCCATGGCTCTCTTCTCGAGGCATCGGCGCCCAACTCCCCCTCGAGCCACTTCGGCCACTCTTCCTCGAAAAGTTCGGCGAGATAGGTCCCGTCGTCCACCTTGAAGTCGGGAGCGACGCCGGATTCCAGGGGGTAGAGGCGCAGGAGGCGCGCGGCGAAGCCGTGGATGGTTTCGATCGCGGCTTTCTCGATGCCGGCAAGGGCCTCTTCGCAGCGCTCGCGGCGCCCGGGGCCGGCCGCGAGACGGGCTTCTTCCTCAAGCCGCCGCGCGAGGCGCTCCTTGATCTCTCCGGCGGCTTTTTTCGTGAACGTGACGGCCGCGATTTTCTCGATGGGCATGGGATCTCGCGACGCGGAGCCCAGGACGAGTTCGGCCAGGGAGTCGATGAGCTTCTTTGTTTTTCCCGTGCCGGCGCCGGCCTCGATCGCCGTGTTCGAGAGGCCTTCAAACGTCGTCTCGGAAAGCTTAAGAGTCTCCACGGGCCTGTCCTTGCCAGTAATGGTCCGCGCGCACGCGAGTCCAGCGGTGATCCTTGCGGCATAGAAGAGAGTGCGGGCACCAGCCGCAGTGGCCGCCGAAGCCTTCCTGGGGAAAAATGGGGAAAAGGCCCCGAGCGAGACGATCCAGGGCCGGGGCCAGGCGTCGGCGGAATTCCTCGCGGCTTAGGGGATGCTCTTTGGAGCGCTCCTTCTCCCCCTCCTCGCCATCCGCCTCGATGAAAAGAAGGCGCGCGCGCGGGACGGCGCCCGTCTCCGGCGCCTGCGCGAGTATTTCCCGATAGAGCCCGAGCTGGAAAAGAGCTCCTCGCTCGTGGCTCGAACCAGTTCTCGGGCGCCGCATCTTGTAGTCGTCGAGGACATAGAGCCCGCCTTCCCGTTCCTTGGACGCGCGGTCCACGCGGCCGTAGAGTCTAAGTCCTTTGAGGCCGCGCGGCGGATCGGGGCAGGTCCCCTCGATTTCGCGCTCCCAAAAGACGGGTCTCAGCCCCATCCGGGTGAGCTCGCGCAGGTCCCAGGCGGCGAAGTTCCTCAAGGCGGCTACGGCGCGGTCGCGGAACGCTTCCCAGACCAAGGGATAGACGCCCAAGTTTCTCGCGTCGTAACGCTTAAAGATCTCGGCTATCGCCGATTCGACGTAGGCCGGCCCCTCGGACTCGATATGATCCCAGGCGTGCCGGGGCAAGGACTGGTGCAGGCGCTCAAGAACCTCGGCGTAGAGCCGGCCTTGGAGGGCGGGAGTGATCGCGCTTCGCGGGGCGGGCTCGTCGGCCGGCGAGATGCCAAGGGATCGCTCGGCGAAAAACCGGAAGGGGCAGGCGTCGAGAGTGACGAGAGCCTTCACGGACAGCCGGCTTGAGAGCGGCCGTTCCCCCTGGTTCGTCGGACCCGTGACGCCGTCAAAGGGGCCCAAATCGTCCCACGAGTTGAGGCTTGCAAGCCGTGAGAGGGCAAAGGGCAGAACCTCCTCGGACGGGTCGAAGCTCCGGAGCGCCTCCAGGGACGCCCCCCCCTCGAGCGCGAGCTTAAGGCACCATTCCTGCGGCGAGAGGAGAGCGGGGGGCGCCGAGCGCAATTTCTCAAGGGGCGAACGCGGTATCCGGCGCTCTTCCACCGGGGAGAGGAGGCGCAAATAGGGCGAGGGGACCTCGACCGCGCCGTCCTCGGCCGTGCGCGGATAGACGGCATAGAGCTTGATCTTCGCGGAAGAGACCAACAGATGAAACAGGAGCCTTTCCTCGGCAACCCCGTCGAGCTTGCGGGAGATCCAAAAGCCTCCGGGGTGGCGCAGAAAGCCCCGCCAGGAATCGCGCAGGATGGGATCCTCGCGGACTTGGCGCGGAAAAAGGCCGGACTTGAGGCCCAGGAGAAATAGGACGTCGAAGCATTCTCCCCGCGCGTCCATGGCGTCGAGCACCCGCACGCCGCGCCCCGGCTTCGTGGAGGGCAACGCGGCGCCGTCGAATTTTTGCTCGAGGTAGTCGAGGAATGTCTCCCAGGAGACAACCTCTCCCAGGACCGAAAACGACCCCAGGGAGGCGATCGCGTCCCTGACGGCGGCGAAGACAGCCGCCTCTTCCTCCTTGGCGTCATCAGGAAGCCGCCAAGCGTCCTCCAGGATTGCCGCGGCCCTTTGAGCGTGCTCGGGCCAAGCAGCCGAACGGTCCTCGAGGCTTCGATCAAGCCTTTCAAGCCAGGCGTTCAGCGCCCGGCGTTCCTCCGGGTCCGGTTCCCACGGGGATAAGCTTCCCTCCGGCGGCGTCTGAAGCTTCCCTTGCCATTGAGAGAGCCCCGAGTGGACGCCGAGCCGCCGGAGGGCTCTTCTCCAGGAGCGTCTTCGGCCCCCAAGCGCCGAAGGCGCTTGAATGTAGGGAGAGCCCAGAAGTTCGGCGACCACATCCGCTTTGAAATCCCGGCGCCTGAGGGTCAGCAGCGCGCGCGCCGTCCGGGCTGCCGGATGGCTCGTGAGCGCCGGCCGCTCCTCCATCGCGAAGGGAATCGCGTTTTCCGAAAAGCACGACTGGATCTCGTCGTGGTAAGGCGCGAGAGCGCGCGCGACAACCCCGATCGACTCGAAAGGGACTCCCTCCTCCTCGCGAAGCCGCAGGATTTCCTTGGCCGCCGCCCAGACCTCGCCGCGCTCCCCTGAGGCGTTGACGATGGAAACAGCGGCGGCCGGGCGGGCTTCGCGTTCCGGCGATTCCTCGACCTCATGCCGGGCGAGTCTTTCCTCGAAGAGAGGTTCGGCGAAACGATAGGCGGGATGGCGGATTTCGTAGGGGAAATAGAGGGTCGTCGGCCTGGCGCTCGCGACGGACTCGAAGAAATCAAGCTGGCGCCCGGTGAGATCGTAGAATCCGTAGTAAAGGACGCGTGAAAAACGGCGAAGAGCCCTTGAGTCGGGCGCGAGTTCCGCGGCGCTCCTCGCCAAGTCCGAGCCGGAAAGCACCCCGGCGGCGTCCAGGCGGCTTGAGAGCGCGTCGAGAAGACGTGAGAGAGCCTTGAGACGCGAACGCTCCTCGTCCCCCGCCCCGCGGTGCTCGGGGAGAAGCTCCTCGAACGCCTCGGCGCCGACACCGGCGTCCGCGAGATCCTTGAGACTCGCGGCGAGGGCCGAGAGGAAGCCTCGGGGCCGCTTGGCGCCGCCGAAAAAACGCGCGATGTCGGGACGGCCGTCGAGGATCGACTCGATCGCCCGTTGAAAGAATAGGCCGTCGGCGACCACTTGACGGTCCTCAAGAACTCCCGCCGCGCCGATGATTGTCCGGGCAAGGCTATGGAAGGTGTGGAATTCGACATTGAGGAGCGTCAGGCCCCGCTCCACCGCGAGAAGACGCTCCAGACGGAAGGAGAGCCGGCTTGAGGGAGCGACGACGGCTATGCGCGACGCGAACTCCGCGGAATCACGGGGACCCCTTGCCGCAAGGGGTCCCCGTGATTCCGCGATGTCCCGTGCGAGGGCCTCCTCGATCCGCGCGAAAGGCCCGACGATGACTTTCATGGGTCGATGGGTTCTTGCGGAAGCTTCAAAGATATTACAATACCACTGAATGATTTCGAACCTGCCGCCCTCGGGCTTTCGCGACTTCCTTCCCCGCGAATGCCGTGCGCGCGCGAAGGCCGCAAAGATCATCTCCGAAGCCGCCTCCTCTGCGGGCTTCCAGGCGATGGAGACGCCGGCGGTGGAGGACTTGGCCGTTCTGACGGGCAAGGGCTCCGGGGAGAATGAAAGGCTCATCTTTCAGATTTTAAAACGCGGGGAGAAGCTGAAGGAGGAGTTCGATGGACTAATACTCAAGCCTGGACAAGCAAGCCCCGGCTTGGCGGACTCGGGCCTGCGCTTTGATCTGACGGTGCCGCTCTCGCGCTATTACGCCCGTCATCAAGGCTTCCTCCCGCATCCCTTCAAGGCGTTCCATATGGGCCCCGTCTGGAGGGCCGAGCGCGCCCAGAAAGGGCGCTATCGGGAGTTCATCCAGTGCGATTTCGATGTCCTGGGTTCCGAAGACCTCGCCTGCGAGCTTGACGTCGTCTCGACGATCGTCTCCGCCCTGAGGGATCTGGGCCTTGCGGAGGGGCTTTCGGTCTCCCTCAACGATCGCAGGGTGCTGGCCGGTGATTTAAGGGAAGCGGGGGTGTCTGCGGAGTTCGAAGGCAGGACCTTGATCCTCCTTGACAAGAAGGACAAGATGCCCGAGGAGGTTTTCACGCGGGAGCTCGACGGGTTGTTGGGCGAGAAGACGGCGAAGGCGCTTTCGGGAGCGCTGGCCCGGGATGCCTCGTCGGCGGCTGCGGAACCTCTGGCGAGGCTGCGGGATCTCCAGGGATCGATATCAAGGCTTTGCCCGTGGGCCGAGTTCAAGATCGATCGCGGTCTCGTACGGGGCTTCGATTACTACACGGGCCCCGTCTTCGAGATACGCCACCCGAGGGCTGCGGGCTCGATCGCGGGAGGCGGCCGCTATGACGGCCTTATCCAGGCTTTCGGCGGAAGGCCGACGCCCGCCTTCGGAGGATCGATCGGTTTCGAGCGCGTCATGCTCCTATTGGAGGAAATGAAGGGCTCCGAGTCCGGCGAGGACGGCGCGCGCGTGTGCGTTACGATCTTTTCTCCCGAGCTTAGGGGGGAGACCTTCGCCGCGGCCGCGAGGCTTCGCGCGCGGGGGTTGAAGGTCGACGTCTGCCCGCTCTCAGGCCGTCTTAAATCGCAGTTCAAATACGCCGACGCGACCGGCGCGCGATGGGCCATCGTCATTGGCCCCGATGAGGCCGCGGCGGGACGATTCAAGCTCAAGGACTTGAGAAGCGGCGAGGAAGCTCTCGAGACTTGGGAGGAACTCAACGCCCGGATTCAATCCGCGGCGGCAATGGAGGCTCATCTTGCGTAAAAACATATCGACGTTCTTTCTGGCGGCGGCATTCGTGTGCGGCTGTGTCCTTGTGATGAGGCGCGTCCACGCTCAGGATGGCTCGGGCGCGCTCTTCCCGAATGATCTCGGTCCAACGACGATCGACGTCTCGGGATACCCCAAGCCTTACCAAGAAACATACAAGGTGTTTCGCTTCAAGTGTTCGGCATGCCACACGATCGCGCGGCCCATCAACTCCGAATACCTGGAAGTCACGGAGCCGGAGATGGCAACGCTCAAACAAAAGATGCCCGAGGCTTTCCAGTCGACGGCATTGATTCGCCCGGGAGTCGGAATTTGGAAGCGCTACGTCAAGAAAATGATGGCGAAGCCCGGCTGCCCCGTAGGCAGGGACGGCAAAAGGATTTGGGAGTTTCTGGTCTACGACAGCAAGTTCCGCAAGACCGGCCTCAATCTCGACGATCCCGCCAAGCTGGGCGCCTGGAAGCATTTCCGCTGGGAACTTCTCCAGAAATTCAAGGCCATCAATCCGGTCCGTTACCAGCAGCTTTTTCCCCGCTGCACGAGCCTGTTGCTTTGTACTGGCAGCTGATCTACTTGCGTCCCATGCGGCGCAGGAACGTCAGGGTCGCGAAGATGATGCCGGTCGCGGCCACGGCGCCCGTATAGTAGGCCGCGCCGCAGGCCATTCCAATCCCGGCCACCGACCAGAGGCTCGCGGCGGTTGTGAGGCCCCGGATGCCCATCGTGTCGTGGATGATGGTGCCGGCGCCTAGAAAACCGATGCCGCTGACGATTTGGGCGGCGATACGTGTCGAGTCTGAGCCCGGGACTTGGCCGATGTGCATGGACACCAGCGTGAAAAGCGCGGAGCCCACCGCGACGAGGATATGCGTTCGAAGGCCCGCGGGCCGTTCGCTCGATTCCCGTTCGTAGCCGATGAGCCCGCCCAGGACGGTCGCGAGCAGCAAACGCCCGATGAGTTCTAATTGGGTCGGATGGGCGAAGGGGAGGGACGGCATGACTGCATTATGCCACGAAATGGAAGAAGGGCTCAATGGTTGGGCGATCAACATTGACAGTTCATGACTTGGCCTTGACCATATTTGGCTTCGGGGGTAAACTGGGGCCGTGAGCAAGGCCTTGGGGGAGTCTGAAATCAGGTCGCTCGTCGAACTTCTTGACGAGGAGAATCCTGAAAGCTTGAGTTTCGTTCGCCGTGAAATCCTGTCTTTAGGAAAGAAGGTCCTGCCTTATCTCGATGAGGTCCAGGGGATGGAGCTGTCGAAGCCTCAATTGGCCGAGAACGCGCGCCAGATCGCCTCTCATCTGCGCTTCAGCGAGCTCAAAAGGGAATTCAGGTCTTGGGCCGCCAAGTCCTCCCCTGATCTTGAGGAGGGCGCTTTTTTGGTCGCGCGATTCGCCTACCCGGGCCTTGATCCCGTCCCATATCAACGCTGGCTCGATGAGGTTGCCGCTACGACGGCGGAGCAGATGCCGTCTGAATTCGAGCCCTTTGAGGCCTTCCAGCGCTTGAATGGCCAGCTTTTCCACAAACTGGGCTTCGTCGGCAACGAGACGAATTATTATGATCCTGACAACAGCTATTTGAACCGCGTCATCGACTCCCGCCGCGGCATTCCCGTGAGCCTGAGCGTTCTCTATCTTCTTCTTTGCCGACGGCTGCGATTGAAAGCCTATGGAGTCGGAGCGCCGGGGCATTTCCTGGTTGGCTTCAAGGAAGGGAAATCCGCTTGCTTTGTCGACACCTTCCACCGCGGCGCCTTTTTGGATTTTGACGAAGCGCGTCGGTTGATCGTGCGGGCTGGCTATGAATTCCGGCCTGAATATCTCGCTCCCGGTTCCGCGCGCGGCATTCTTTTGAGGATGGTTCGCAATCTTATCTCGATTTACCAAAATTCAGGCTCCGCAAATGCGGGGCGACTCTCGGAACTGGCTGAAATACTTCTTTTGAAAAGTCCGCTCCCTTCCGCCGGCCAGCCCGATGGGCTTTAGACGGAATCCTGCCGAAATCGTCGATATCCGAGCGCAGCCTTTCAACGCTCCCCTTCGTGAGCCCTTCACCATCGCCTCGGGCTCCAAAAGCGAAGCCCGCAACGTCCTAGTCCGCATCAAGCTTCGCAGCGGCGTGCTGGGGTATGGCGAGGGCGCGGGCTCCGCGGCGACCGGACGCGCCGACCAGGACCTGGATCTGCTCCGGGCCCGTGCTGCCGGCGAAGTTCTGCTGGGAAAAGACGCGCGTTCTTGGCGGCGGCTTCTTGAGGCGATCGAGGAGGAAGTCGATCCTCGTTGGGGATTCCTGCGCGCGGCGCTGGGCATGGCCGTGCTTGATGCCTTCGCGCGCCAAAGTCGAATGCCTTTGCGCCTTCTTTTTGGAGGAGCCGAAAGGTTGGTGCGAAGCGACGTGACAGTGACGATCGTTCCTCCCTCCAAAGCCGCCTTGGACGCCCGCCGCATCGTGGCCATGGGAGTCAAGACGATCAAGATCAAGGTGGGAACGGATTTGGAAGACGATCTCGGCCGGGTCGTGTCGGTGCGCGCCGCCGCGCCTCGTGCGAAGCTCTTCTTGGACGCTAATCAGGGCTATTCCCCCCCGCAGGCGATCGCGCTCGTCCGGAGGCTGCGATCGCGCGGCATTGAGCCCATGGTTTTTGAGCAGCCGGTCGAGAAGGATGATTTTTCGGGCTTGGCCGCCGTCGCGCGGCTTGCGCGAATTCCCGTCGTCGCCGACGAATCCGTGCAGACGCCTGGGGACGTGCCTCGGCTCGCCCGGCTTAAGGCTGCCCAGATCGTCAACATCAAGCTGATGAAGCGCGGCCTTCTCGCGGCCTATGACGCCGCCATTTGCGCCAGGGGTCTGGGACTCGGCCTGATGATGGGCGGCATGGTGGAGTCATGCCTCGCGATGGGCTGCGCCGCCCACTTCGCGGCGGGGCTGGGAGGCTTTCAGATCGTCGATCTTGACACGCCGCTCTGGTTTCGAACGAGCCCGACGGAGGGGCTGTCCCTGGGGCCGGGCGGAGTCTACGACCTTTCGAAGGTGACGGCCGGGATCGGCGTCGTGCCGCGCGCGACAGCGACTTGACGCGGCGCGACGTGGCTGCTATAATCTATTAACCGATCGGTAGGTTAATAAATATCCAGCCCCGATGCCGCGCAAGCCCAACCCAGCGATACGAAGAAGGATCTTGGATGAAGCCGAGCATCTCATCCACTTAAGAGGCTTCAACAGAACGAGCCTGGAGGAGATCGCCCGGCGTTGCGGCATGTCGAAGGCCAACGTTCTCCATCACTTCGTATCCAAGGAGGAGTTGGGGCTGGCGGTTCTCGACGCCAAGATCGCGGACTACCGCCAGAAGCGCGTGGACGGCTGCTGCCGCATGCGGGACCCGGAAGCGGCGCTTGACAGGCTTTTCGCCGACGCGGCAGGCTTTCAGCGCCGCAACGGCTGCCGGGCGGGCTGCCTCGTCGGCAATATTGCCCTTGAGATGAGCGATCTGAGCGAGGCATTCAGGAAGAGGACGAGCGAGTTTTTTTCCCACTGGGAGCGGGAGTTCGCCAGATCTCTGCGGGATAACGGAGGCGGTTCCATGGACGCGCGCGCGGTTTCCGAGGCGGTGATCGCGCTTTATGAGGGCGCCGTGATGCTCGCTCGCTCGCGGCGCGACGCCGGGGTCCTCTTGCGCGTCGGACGGGTCGCCCGCGGCCTTCTCGCCGAGGCCAAGACGGCCGCAGCCGGCCGTCTTAACGGTTTGCATGGCGGATTTAAACAACCTAAAACTGAAAAAAGGAGGTCATAGACCATGGGACCCAAGACGCCCTGCGGGTGCTAACCCGCCTCGCCCCGGCGCCGTTCTGACGCGCGAGGACGCCAAGTCGTTTGGCATCCTCCCGGATAGAGCGGCGCCGGGTTCATTTTGTGGATTCCATATCACGCGCCATTGACATGATTCAAGTCCGCTCTTATACTTCATGACGTGAAAAAATTGCTGGCCGTTCTACTCGCCGCGGCTTTCGTTCCGTTCGCTCTTCTCGAAAGCGCGCATCTCCATCTGAATTCATCCGCGCAGGCCGCTCCCTGCCCTCTCTGTGCCCTGCTCTCGCCCGCCTCAGTCGCCCCTCCGACGGTTCCCGCCCTCTATGCCATGCATGAATTTGTGAAAATGATGCCTGTCTTGCGGGATCATCCCGCGGCGTCAAAGCATCATTCTTTCCTTTGCGTCCGCGCCCCTCCGCTCCTTCCCGCGGCATAACGTCCAGACCATGCAACGCGCGGCTTGCCGCGCCTATCTTCTTAAATGAATGGAGGAGTGATTGGATGTCGATCGTGGAGGTTGCCCATTGCTAAGGAAAACGGCCGCTTTTTTTCTGCTTTTGGGGCCGGTACCAGGTATCGCGGCGGTTCTTTCCGGAACGGCGCTCGACGAGAATCTTATGCCTGTCGCGGGCGTCCAGGTGTCGATTTCGCGACTAAGGATAAGCACCATGACGGCCTCCGATGGGCGTTTCCGCTTCGCCGATATCGCTCCTGGCCAATATCAGGCGCGCTTTGAGAGCCCCTCCTACCTCCCTCTGACCCTCGACGCGGATTTGCGCCGGGGCGACGCCTCTCTGACGGCGGTCTTGAAGTCCCCGGAACTGAGCGAAGCCTCCGCCATTACCGTGCTGGCCGCGCCCGCCGCGACGGAACTATTTACGGCGCCCAGCGAGACGAGCGTTCTCGAGGGGCGCCGGCTTGAAAAAAAGATATCCCCCAACGTGGCGGACATGGTTTCCCATGAGCCCGGCGTCAACGTTATTACGGAGGCGCCGGGCATATCCAAGCCCGTCATCCGCGGCTTAAGCGGCCAGAACATCGTGGTCGCCGTTGATGGCATCCGCAACGAAGTGCTCCAATGGGGAGCGGAGCATGCGCCCGAGGTTGACGCCTTTGACGCGCAGAAAATAGAGGTCATCCGCGGTCCTCAGGCTCTGCTTTACGGTTCAGACGCTTTGGGCGGGGTGATCGAGGTTTCTCGCGCGCCGCTTCCGGATTCCGCGGCAGGAGCGCCTCCTTTGGCGGGACGCCTTCACGCCGAGGTCAACGCCAACAACGCCGAAATCGGAAGCGAGGCAGAGCTCTATGGAGCGAGCGGCGCCGTCGGCTATAAGGCGAACGTCAGCCAGGTCAACGCCGGCAACTACCAGTCGGGGCAGGGCATCGTACAGAATTCGGGATTCAACCAACAAAGCGGGGACGCGATCTTGGGCGTCAACGAGGATTGGGGGACGCTTTCGGGCGAATATGCCTTGACGAACAAAAGTATCGAGCAGCCCGATCTCTCCCCCACCACCCAATACCAGTATCTGCAGCACCAGGAAGGGGCGATCAAGGCCGCGGTCAATTCAGGTTTTGCCCGCTATGACATCTCGACGACTTGGTCCCAGGAGCGCCGCCGCGAATATAACAGCTACGCGCAGGGGAGCGAAGGACAGCCCGCGACGCTCGACTGGGCAGAAAGCCACTACGCTCTCTACATCAAGGCCCATCATCGGCCCCTGGCGGGCGGACTCAAGGGCACCTGGGGCCTTCAGCTTCACCATGCCGTCGACAACGTGTCGGGAGTCGAGCAGATCACCCCCTCCTTCGACGAGAATTGGGGCGGAGCTTACGCCTACGAGGAACTTCCCATGTTCGGCGATAAGCTGAAGCTCGACGCGGGAGCGCGCGAGGACGTGGCGCAGTATGACATCAAGGCGACCCAAGTTGGCATTTCGGGCGTCACGTTTTCCAATGGCAACTTGACGACTTTGACGCCCGTCGCCGCTCAGACTCTGCGATACAGCGCGACGACGGGAGCGGCTGGATTCGTGCTGCAGCCGTCAAAGCCTTGGGTCATGACGGCAAACGCCGGTTGGGGGTTTCGTTGGCCAGTACCCTTTGAATTATTCGCCAACGGCATTCATGAGGGCACGGACCACTTCGAGGTCGGAGACTCCCATCTCAACCCAGAGCAGGATCTCAACACGGATTTGTCCTTCCGGTACAAAGGCGCCCGTTTCCGAGGCACGGCGGCCGTTTATGACAACCAATTCCAGTCTTTCATCTACGAGACGCCCACGGGCAACGTGGCGACGTACCAAGGGCTCCAGTATCCTGTCTTCGACTACACGCAAGGGAATGCGTCGATCTACGGTGGCGAGTTCGATTTGAGCGAGGACGCCTCCTCGTGGCTCGAGCTCAAGGAGGGCGGCGACCTCGTGCGAGCTTGGGACGAGCAAACCAGCACATGGATCCCCTACACTCCGGCGGACAGGCTGAAGCTCGGCTGGAAGGCCCATGCGGGCTCCTGGGGCGCCTTGCGATCGCCTTACTTCAGCTTCGACGCGGACCTCTACCGCCGCCAAGCCTTGACGGCCGACTTCGAGGTGCCGACTCCGGCCTACTCGCTTTTCAACGTTGAGACGGGTTTTGAGCTTCCGGTCGCCATGGGGGGGCTGAGTTTCGACGTGGGCGTCGACAATCTCCTTAATAAGTCCTATTACGACAACCTAAGCCTCCTCAAGCCCATCGTCGAAATTCAAAACGGCGTTTCCTCGGTCACTCCTCCGATCGCTCTTGACCCCGGGCGCGCCGTTTACGGGAAGCTGACGTTGCCTTTTGGTTTAATTAAAAAGGGCACTCCGGATTAACATAAAGAAAAAACAAGAGGAATCATGGGCATTGAATCGCTAAGAGGGTTCGCCTTCATGGGCGGCGACTGGGTGATCTATCTCCTGATCCTCGCATCCGTTTCGGCGGTGGCGGTCATCATCGAGAGGGCCATCGTCTATCGCCGCCAGTCAATGGCTTTGGACGCTTTGGCGGACGGATTGATCGCCAGACTTAAAAACGGCGGCGCCGCCGCCGCGGCGGCATCCCTGGACCGGGGTTCGGTATTCTCCCGCCTTGCCCAGGATCTCCTGCGCGCATCTCCGGACGAGGGTGGAGACGAGGATCGTCTCCAGGGCTTATTGGCCCTGGAAAAGCGCTATCTCGACAGGCGTCTGACGATACTCGCTACTTTGGGCAACAACGCGCCGTTCCTGGGCCTTCTAGGAACGGTGCTGGGCATCATCAAGGCCTTTCACGATCTCGCCCAGTCGGCCGAGGCCCAGCCGCAGATCATCATGGAGGGGCTTTCCCAGGCTTTGATCGCGACGGCCGCGGGAATCTTCGTCGCCCTCCCCTGCGTCGCGGCTTACAACTATTTTCGAAAAAGAAGCCGGGACATGCTTGTCGACGCCGAGCGCCTTGGCCGGCGTCTCATTGCCGTGATGCGGAAAACCAGCCCGCAGGCGGCGGAGGGAGCGGCATCAAATGCCTGAGGCGCTCAAGGACGACGAGGACGAGATCAGCGGCATCAACGTCACGCCGCTCGTCGACATCATGCTGGTTCTCATCGTCATCTTCATGGCGACGGCCCATTTTATCTACCACCGGATGGTAAAGATCGATCTCCCCAAGATGACGCATTCCCAAGTCAAGCCCATGGACAGCCTGCAATTGACATTGTCCGCGACCGGGACTATGACGCTCAACAACAAGCCTCTTGACCCCGGGGAACTGGTGCCGACCCTTAAAAGCTCGTTGAGGGTCAATCCGGGTCTGCGCGTCACGATTTCAGCTGATAAAAGCGTCGTCTGGGACAAGCTTGCGGGGATTTTGGATGCCTGCAAGGAGGCCGGAGTCGTCCACGTGGGGGCCGTCGTTGAACCGCGAGCAAAGCCGCTGGGGTGACTCTTTCCCCGCCGCGTGGCGCAGGGAGGGATATGAAAACCGCGTCTTGATAGGAGCCTTCGTCATCTCCGGGCTGGCTCACGCGGCTTTTTTCTGGGGCGGACTCTCCGCCCCCCACGCCACCGCCAACGTCGTCGAGCTCGACCTCACGCAAGCCGCCGCGTCGTCGCCGCCGGCTCGACAAAAGAAAGCGGCGTCTCCACCCCGGCCCGAACCCAGGCCGTCGCCGCGGCCAAAGCTCAAAAAAGAATGGAACGCATCCCTGCATTCGGCGCTGGCGCGGGCGACGACGGCGCAAGCCGTGGTCCCGCCCTTCCCGACGGCCGGTTCGAACGCCGTTCAGGATGAGGTTTTCGCCGGTTCCGCGATCGCGGCGCCGCGCCTCCTCAACGGCCGAGAGCTCGCCGGGCTGCTGAGAAGATACTATCCCGAACGGGAGCGCGAGGCCGGTGTCGAGGGCAAGGTGGTCATGGTGCTTCATGTGGATCCCGAGGGAAGGGTCGTGCGCGCCGAATCCGCCGGATCGGGAAGCGCCGACTTCATCGCGTCGGCGCGGCGGATCGCGCTCCTTCTGAGATTTTCCCCCACCGTCGTGGCGGGACGCCGCGTGCCGGTCCGCCTGCGCCAAGCGATCAGTTTCCAGCTCGAACAATAACGGCCAATGCGGGATTGGCGGCTTCGCATTAGAACTGAAATACCATATTGGCGCCCATCGTCAGCGACATATAGTCGTATTGCGGCAGATACGGATTGGTGAGGTAGGTGAAGCCGCCGTTGAGAATGACGCGCAAGTTCTTCGCCACCTGGTAGTCCGCGTTGGTGGTCAGGGACCAAGTGCGGTTGTTGTTGGCCGTGATCACGGGCGAGGACTGCATGCTGTAGGACAATGTCGTCGTCCAGAGGAGGCGGTTGACCATCGTGAAGACGGTGTTGGTGAAGGGCAGCTTGAGCCCCTCGGGGAACTTGAAGTCGCCGCGCACGAGGAGGCTTGGCGTGAGCGTCGTCGTGTTGTTCGTCGCCTGCCCTGTTCCCAGGACCGTCGTGTCCTTGGCGTAGTAGACCTTGGGCGTGATGGTGAAATCATTCATAATGAACGTCGTCTGCAGCGTCGCGTCGATGTGACCCACCGTCTGCGTGACGGTGTTCGTGACGAGGCTGTCCGTCTGGGAATTGTTGGTGTTCACGCTCAGAAGGGTGTCGTAGCGCTTGAGGACCAGCGTGCGCAATTCGACCCACAGCTGCGAATCGGACTCATAGGTTGACCCCACCGTCGTGTTCTGGTGGGCCTGATAACGCACGTTGGCCGTCGTATGCCCGAACCATCGGCTGATGCCCAGGAGATCCTGGATGTCCGATAGGTTCGCCGTCACGTCGGGAAGAGTCTGGGAGATGCTTTTCCCGACGCTGTCGTAGCTCCCGGTCCTATTGACGGAATAGACGTAGTTGTCCAAGAAAGAGAAGGTTTTCAAGGCCTTCCATCGGCCGTGGAGGTCGTAGGCCGAGAGCGGCGCCCAGCGCAGCGTCGCCAGGTAATCGTCGCGGAAGCTGTAATTCGCCAGCTGGGCGAAGGGGTCGCTCGTATGAATGGGGGTTCTCAACCAGAAGGCCCATTGGTCCGAGCCCGACATCGGGAGGTTTTCCCACCCATCGCCGTCGTTGAGCTGATAGCTCATGGTGATGTTCATGGACCGCAGGAGCTTCGAGGAGCGGAAAATGTCTCCGATCGCGAGCGGCAAGGCCACGGTGCCGTTCGCCGTTCGAGTATAGGTCATAAGCTGGCCGACGCCGTAAACGTAATAATTGGTCGAGATGCTGATCGTGCCGTTCGTGTTGGTGGAAATCATGACGGCGGCGTTGCTTGAGACGTTGAGGAGGTTGTTCTCGCTGATGTTGGCCGTGTAGTTCACCTGGGGGTTGAGCCAACGGTTGAGTTTCCAGTTCGAGGTGAACCCCGCGGTTTCGGTCAGGGCCTTCGGGTACTGGGCCGAGTACTTCTGCCCGACCCCGTAGGGCGCTATGTCGCCGCTCCAGTCGTTGCGGTCCTCAAAGGTGGTCGAGAGGGAATAGTTGGGGTCGAACGTCGATCCCGTCCAGGGAACGAAGGACATCTGCAGCCCCATCGTGTGAGTGAAGTCCACCTGGTCGTAGACGGGCGTCATGCTGCTTTCGAGAACGCCCATTGAATCGTACTGCACGGAATAGCGGGTGTAGGAATAATTGGCCGATATGGACTTCGGAAGGATCGGCAGCCGCGAGGCGAGCGTGTACTGCAGCGTGGCGTTGAGCGTCTTGGTGTCGTCCGTGCGGTCTAGGGCGTCATAGTGGGTGTTCGTGTGGAGCGCGTTGACGTTGAGATGCGGCAGCGCCCCGTAGACGAAGGCGGCGTTGGCCGTCTCGTTCCACGTCGTGACCGTGCCCTGCTGGAGGAGATTGACGAGGTTGCTGTTTGTTCCGGTCATGTATTCGCTTGGGGTGTCGGTGATCGTGCGCATGACGTTGAAGGACATGGGCAGGAAGTTGAACTTCGTGATGTTGAGGTAGGCCGAAGTCTGCTCGTTGTCCTGGTTCGAGACCACCGTCGTCGGCGTCAGCCAGTTCTGGTCGATCGAACGGTCCTTGATTCCGAAGCTGGCGACCCCGGGGATCACGAAATCGGCCTGGTAGTCGTGGGCGTTGCCGATGCGGACGACGGGCTGGGAGACGAAGATTTCGTCCACGTAGACGATGCCCGTTCCGGTCGTGGCCCCGCCGTAGCTCGTTGAGCAGTTGCCTCCGGTGTTGCGCAGCCCGACCACGATCTCGCCCACCGTCTGCAGACTCGGGATTCCGTAGGTTTGGACCATGTCGACCGTGGTGCCGGGAGGCGAGCCTGCGCCCACCTGCCAGCCGCTCGCCACGTCGTAGCCGTTCATGATCTGATCGATATTGACCTCTTCCCAGCCGGTCGTCTCGTTCGATCCAGGCGGGGTTTGGGAAAGCGGCACCTGGACCTCCCAATAGCTCTGGTCCGCGCCAAAGCGCATGAAGAAAGTCATGCTGCTTTCGCAGGCGTCGTATTGCCCCCCGCCCGACGCCTGCTCCTGGGCATTGGGATAGAGCAGGAAGTGAAGCCGGCGGTGTTGGCTGATGTCGATCGGTTGCGGAAAAACCTCCTTCGTCGTGACGACGGCGCTCGCGGTATTGAGATCGTAGTAGTGCAGCGCGAGGGACTGCTCCTGGATGTTCTGGGTGTTCGACTGCTGCTGGAGGTTCTGGATGCTCCCGTATTCCTGGTCGAAGACCGCTTCCGCGACGCCGCCGGCGTTGTAGATGGGGATATAGCTCGGGTCGTCGACGTTGTTGACGGGAACGACAGTCATGCTCGCAAAGCCTATGGGCGGGGCGTCTGTGGCGGGGTCGATCGGCTGACCCGGCTGCCAGGAAGTCCCCACGACGTCGATGTTGGCTATCTTGATCGTGCCGGAGGAAGGCGCGGCGCCTTCGATGCAGGTCCCGTTGTTGTTGCTTGCGCAGTCGGCGTTCCAGCGCACCGTGACGCGAATCTCATGGATCGCGTTCCAACTCGTGACATCGGCGGTTGAGATGTTGAGCGGGATGAGGAAGGTCTGCCAGCCTCGGTCCTTCGAGTTCGACGCACCGGGGCCGAAGTCGATGACGGTGTGCGATGAATTGTCCGTCTCGTCGAACAGGCCCGTTTGGCCGAAGGGAGCCTGGTTGCCCAGGTAGCCGTAGTTGCCGCCGTCGAAGGCGTCCGGATCGAGTATTCCGTTTCGGTTGAGGTCGTCGGACTCGATGACCCCCATGTTGGGAAAAAAGCGCTTCGAGGGGAAGCCGGGGATGGGAGTCTGGTAGAGCCAGCCGATATCCTCCTGGGGGCTTACGATCCCGTCTCCATCCGTGTCGTTGGTGCGCAGGATGCCGGAGGCGTCGGCGTCCTCGGAGATCGAACCCAGGCGGAAGTTGATCGTGTTTCCGGAATTGTCGCCCAGCATGGTGACCTTGAGAGCGGTTTTCTGTGAGAAATCGATCCCCTGCGTCGAGAAGACATAGACGAGGGAGGCTTGGTTGGAGGCGAGGGGATCGGAGAAATTGTAGTTCATGTCAAGCACCGTCTGGGTCTGCTGAGGGGTCGCCGCAGCCGAAGGGTTGATCGACAGGATCGGATCGTATTCGTTCCCCCACGTCAGCAGCGTCGGGTCCGTGACGTTGTAGCTCGATTCATTAACCGTCAATCCGCCGAAGGTGCAGCCCGAAGCTGAGCAATTGGGGTCGGAATAGCTCGAGTTGTAAAGCGGGTTGATGGTCGTTCCCACGGGGACGATGGGGTTGGAGGCGATGTTCCAGTTGGTCCATAAGAGGTTGGCGGTGGTGTCCTGGCCGACTCCCTCCATGTTGTCGACGATCGCGACGGAGTTCAAGTTGGGCGTGTAGCGGCTCTGCGCCGCCTCGAGCGAGAGATCCTTGAGCTGGAGGTAATGGCCGAGGAGGTCGATGTTTTGGAGCTTGACGGTTCCGTCGTAGTCGAGGATGCTGCCCGAGATGGCCGTGATCTCGGGCGCCGTGGGGGATTGGTTGCCGGCTTGGTAGAGGACGGTCGAGCCGATGCTGAAATGGTCGTTGAACTTGTAGCCCAAGCCGCCGCCCAGGATGGCGACGTTGGACAGTCCGGCTCCGGGCTCGACCTCGTAGCTGATATTTAAGACCGAGGTCGGGCCGATCATGCCGGGGTTGAAGAAGGTGATGAACCCCGAAGTGTAGTCGATGAAGTAGTCCACGTTGCGCGTCAGTCTGCGCCCGTCGAGGAGGACGACGTCGCTTAGGGGGGCGATGTTGGGATCGAGCAGGAAGGTCTTCAGGCGGAAGCTGTATTCAACGTGGATGATGTACTTCGAGACGGGAGGCTGGTTGTAGATTTGGGGATCCAGCTCTGAAACGGTGCCGATTTGGATCTGGAAGGGCTGCTGGAGATAAAAGAGCCCGTCGGGAAAGTCGACCGAGATCGTCTGGGGATATTCCTCAGGCGGGTTGAGGTTGGGCCCGACCAACTGTTGGTTCTGATTTTCGACTCGGATGAAGAAATTTCCCTGGCCGTTGTCGGGAATGATCTGGGCCTGGCCGAGAAAATACCACGTCTTGAGCTCGCGGTCCCAACCTAATTGGGTCGAGGTCGATATCAAATTGCCGTAGGGGTCGTCGGGGATCGGAACATCGCCGGGCGTCTTGATGAGGCGCGGGTTGCCGTCTCCTCCCAATTGATAGGGATTGCTCGATGTCTCGATCGAGAGGCGATGGCCCGTCGCGTCGATATAGTCGATGGCGATCGCGTAGCCCTGCTGGGTCGGTTGTGTGAGCTTGAGGACGCCGTGGACATAGTCGATCGTGTAGTTGACGCCGGCGACTAATTGCGTGAAGGTGCTCGTCACGACGGCGGCCGTCGAGGTCAAGTCCTCGGCCGTGAGAACGACATTGTTCGTGTTGACGACCATGGGCTGGAGAGTCGCGAGGTAGACTTTCTCCGACCCGGCAAGGATCGGGAGCCGGCCCGGAGCGCCGAAGGTCAGGTCATAATACTGCTCTTGCAGGTAGGAGATATCGCTGATGTTGGTCTGGACGAACTGGGTATTTCCGATGAATTGCTTCTCCTTGTTCGTGCCCATTTGTCGGCTTGCGATGAAGACCCCGCTGAGGCCGTGGTATTTGACCTTGCCGCTGATGCCGAAAAGCTGCTTGTCATAGGACAGGAATTCCGTCGGCGGAAGCGCCAAATCGATGTCCCCGAAGGAAACGTTCTGGACCGCCTCGCCGGGCTTGCCGTTATAGACGACGTTGACGTCGTCATGGTGGGCTACGGCGTCGTTATAGTCGACGTTGACCGAGATGCGGGGACCGACCTTGCCTTGCATGCGCATCTGAAGCTGCTGGGTGATGTTGAGGGCTGTCGAGGTCATGGGGGCGCCCGTGACGGTTTGCGCGTGGAGGTATTTCTTTTCGGTGTAGGAGAAGCCGATCGTTTTCCGTCCCATGACGGAAAGGCTCGTGCCGTAGTCGGGGAGCTCGAATTCGGGCGGCGGAGGCTTGATGACCGCGAGGACTCCGCTTGAGATGCCGATATTCTCCTCGATCGACTCAATGACCGCCTCGCGCGGCTGCTGGCCCGCCTCCAGATGGTCCCGCGCCTGCGTCCAGGCGTCCAAGCTGTAGTTGAAGGGCCTGAACTGCTCCTCGAACTGAAGAAAGTTGGCGGGAGCCGCGGCGGCCGTGCCGGTCGAGCTCGGCGGCGGCATGAGAATATAGCGTGGATCGGGACGGTCGAGGAGCAGGAAGGGTCCCGCCGATTCGAGAATAAGAGCCGGGTCCCCGTTTTCTTGGGGCGTGGACGTTATCGCGGCGGTGGAGAATTCAGCGGCGGTCGAGAAGTCGGCGGTGGAAGAGAAAACCGTCGCGGTGGAAAATTCGGCGGCGGATGAGATCAGGAGGACGCGCGCCGGCGCGCATAAGATTAAGAGATAGAGAAAGAGGCGCCCGAGGTGTCGCAACTAGTTGTCCTTTCCGTAGCAGGGCGCCAGCCCCCCTCTCGCGCGCGCGATTAAAAAAGTAAGGGGAACGTGTTGCGCTTTCAAGACTCGGCGTCCCCGTGCTCGCGGGAATGGGGCGCCGGGTTTCCGATCGGACAAAAGAAAGCCATGGCCGCCTGGGAGGCGGCCATGGCTCTGAATACGGCATCCGGCGTCAAAGCGCCGGGACGCGTTCAGGGACATCCCAGTTTCGGCAACCAGACGCTCCCCCAAGGGGAGTCTTGGTTTTGCGCCCCCGCCTCGCGGCGAGTTTGCCTTTGTCGTCTTGCCCCAATACGTCGCCCGGACTTTTGATTCAACCCCGTTCGCGCCCGGGCGTGAGACAATCGTCTATGAGTATAAGGCCAAGGTTTAAAAAGTCAAGGGAGGGGTTGACAAATTTGCGAAATCTGCGAATTTGCCGATGCCTGGATGACAGGAAAAGTCGGTGGCCTTAGAAAAGCCCCGAAAGGGTCTCTGACCAGGCTGAGATCATTCGGGGAATGGTGAATCGGGAGGCTATCGTTTGGCGGGCGGTCTCGCCCCAGCGACGTGCTTCATCAGGATGCGCGCGGGCGCGCGCGAGGGCCGCGGCCAAGGCCTCGGGATTTCCCGGTGTGACGAGGAGGCCGTCATGGCCGTCGGTCAGGACGTCTTGAACGCCGTCCACGCGGCTGGCGATGACGGGAAGGCCGAGCGCCATCGCCTCGAGGAGGGCGTTAGGAAGGCCTTCCCAAAGCGACGGGAGAACGAAGGCGTCGAAGGCGCAAAACAATGGTTTTGGATCACGATGCTCGCCCAAAAGCCGCGTTTTGTCTCCAATGCCAAGCGACTTGATGAGGGCCTCGATCCGCCGTCGCTCCCCCCCCTCGCCCAGGATGGCGAGGCGCGCGCGGGTGTCGCCTCCGCTTGAAAGCCAGGCGAATGCCCGAAGAAGCGTGGCGTGATCTTTCTGCCTATCGAGCCTCCCGACAGCG
>JAJZAK010000037.1 GCA_021799485.1 bacterium
TCTTCCACACCGTGCAACTCGAAGACCTCGTGCCCGAGGATCATCCGCTGCGCAAGATACGGCCGCTGGTCGACACTCGGCGCCTCCGATTCGAGACGCTCTTCGACGACACGGTGCGGCGGGCGGCTAGCAAAAACACGGGCCGCATGAAGATCACGAGATGCCCCAAGCCACACTCCTTGGCTTTAAAGGCGATCAAGGCCATGAAAATGGCCGTGGCAGAGGTCAGAAGGGAGCACAGGCTGCGCGGAGAGCCCTTGGTCGTATGGAAAAACGGCAAGGCCGCCGGACTTCTCACCGGCCGAATGACCACCGCAAGCCGGAGCTCCAGATAAGCAAGTCCGTGAGGCTGTGAGGTTCCAGCAATCCTCCCTCAATAGGATCATTCACGACCGGGCTCTCACCATAGCTGAAATGGCTATAGTCGGCCCCCGCGAAGAAATGCAGCGCCCCGGTCAGCCGGTAATCCAGATCGAGGCCCGCCATCTCGAGAGGCCTGCTCCCTAAACGGAAACTGTCAACCTGGCAATATCCGGGATTGGCTTGGCAAAATGAAGAATCGAACGTTTCGTCGAATGCCGAGTCCATGCTGGGCCATAGAGTTTCCGAGAACGATCCTTGGGCCGTCGCGACAAGCCGCGACCCGATGGCGTACTGCAGCATCGCGCCGGCCCCAAGAAAACCGTTGCGATAAGTCTCCATGTAATCTCCGGTGGCCGGGTCGTTCGAGCCGCGAATCCATTCGTGGTAGCCTCCGGCGACGTAAGGAGTAATCATCGCGGATTTCCCCGCCTCGAAGCCCGCCCCGATCTCGACGGCGAGATTGTCGATGGTGGCCTTCGTCGGCATCGAAATGGGCTGGCCGGCAAAGGTGTGGCCGTTATAGTAGGGGCGGCCGGAGACGATGTCGAAAGTCACGTTCGAGTAAAAATTCCGGATATAGTCTCCAACCTCTCCCAAATAGGATGCCGTCACCTTGCCGCCGCCCAGGTAGCCGGATTCCGAATCGAGGTATTTCCCCTCTCCCGGCACGTACGCGCCTCCCTGGTTCAACTCGCCATAGTTGAAATGCGCCTCGTCGAAAGCCGCGCCGATGCTGTTGTCGACGGCGTCAATCGCCCGAATTCCAGAACCGGCCGCGCCGGCTTCCTGACCGAATGCCCGGGGCGCGGAGAGGCCCGCGGGGATGCAGGATGCCGCCATGCAAACCAAGAGGAGGGCGCGCGAATTTTTCAAAATGGGCCTCGGCGGGCCATGGCGTGCCGGCGCGGATCCGGCTCGCAGCCAGTCTAAGCGGCGGTCATTTCAAAATTCTTGCCGCCGATGCCGCGTGCCGTTGGCGCCAGGATGGCATTTTAGTAGATTGAAGGCATGGCAGGACTCTTCTTCGAACTCGGCGCGAAAATGATCCAGACCGATCGCTCCCGAGCGGTGATCATCGGAATATAAAACGGCGCCTCTTCATGGAAATAAGGCTGATCAGCGAGCCGATCCCGTTGGCGGAGATCAAGACCCTGGCCCAAGAGCAGTTCGGCGAGATGCTCAAAGCCACGGTCGACGTCGATCATGAAATCATGGCGGTGGGGGGCGAGCTGCATTCCGACGAAGAGGCTCTTCTTCTCGATCGAGGCTCCAAACAGGAGAGCCTCTGGGGCATCAACATCTACCCGGCGAAACCCGCGGCGGAACGCGTGGAATTTGACTCGATGATCAACGTCCGCCCCTCGCGAAACAATCTCTCTCGAGGCGTCGAGGATCCCGCGACGCGGGAGCGCATCCTTCGCGTCGTGTCGAAGCTGATCCGCTGATGGCAAGCCTTCATCCGGGCTTGGAGTCGGGGCGATGGGAGAAGCTCTCCCTCATCGAACAGATGGGCAACATCGGCAGCGAAGTGAGCCGCGCCAAGCGCTGGCAAAGAGAGGATCCCGTCCTCTTCGGCCGCGCCATGGCCCGGGCTCTCGACCTTCTGGACCTCTCGCTTCGCGATTGCCGCTGGCGCCATCGCCTCAAGGAGATCGCCCGCGCCCGCGAGATGCTCTGCGACGCCTGGCTCGGCGGGAAGGAATACCACTCCGACTTGGACGGACTGGACCGCTACTTTTTCCATTTCGCCCTCGCCGCCAGGAAATCGCGCTCATGAGGCGCATCCAGGCGGGCGTCGTCCTCTTCTGGGCGCTTTACTTTTCCGTCGTCTCCGCGTCCAACCTTGCGGACATCCTCCAGCGCTTAGGGATTCTGGGAGCCGGATGGACTTGGGCTTCGGGAAACTTCGCTCTCCTTCTCATCCTCTTCGATCCTCTCAAGCTCCCTTTTGGAGCCGCGGCCGCCTTGTTTTTCTTGGTCATCTCCGTCGAGATCGCGGCCGCCGCCTTGTTTTGGAGAGCATGGGCGCTCTCGATCAAGGCCCCCGCCTTTCCCGTGCGCGCGGCGGACGGCGCTTTCGCGGCGGCCATGGGGCTCTTCGCCGCGTTCACGGTCGGCATGGAGCTCCTCGCGACGGAAGCCGCCTATTCCCACGAACCCCTGTATTTCACGGAACTCATCGCCCTCACGGCCGGTCTCCTGCTGATGCGCCTCCCGGATCGGCCGGTTTAAGCCGCGTCGGCGTGCTCGACGGCGTCTTCAGGCTCTCGCCTGAATCTGGGCCGTTCGCTCGGCGGAAGCCGCGCCGACGCGAAGAAGGGCGCGAGTTCAGCCTCTCCCAGCGTTTCCTTGGCGAGCAGGGTCTTGGCGGCCTTCAGGAGGATCTCCTTATTGAACGTCAGAATCGAAACCGCTCTTTGGAAAGCTTTTTCGAGCTCCCCGCGCACCGCCGCGTCGATCTTGGCGGCCGTTTCCTCGCTGTACTGGCGGAACTCCGGCCCCGCGACGCCCAGGAAGGCCGAGGGCTCGCGATCGTAGGTCGCGTGGCCGAGCTCGTCGATCATCCCGTAGCGGCCGGCCATGTGCCGCGCGACCTCGGTCGCCCGGCTTAGATCGTCGTGCGCTCCCGTCGAGAGCTTCCCGAAAACGATCCGCTCCGCCGCGCGGCCGCCCATCATGACCGCCATCTTGTTCTCAAGCTCCTCCTTCGTCATGAGGAACCGGTCCTCCGTGGGGCGCTGAATGGTGTAGCCTAGAGCGCCGATCCCGCGCGGGATGATCGAGACCTTGTGCACAGGATCGCAGCCCGGGATCGACGCGGCGACCAAGGCGTGCCCCATTTCGTGATGAGCGACGACCTCCCGCTCCTTGGGGTTAAGCAGCCTGTTTTTCTTCTCGAGGCCCGCGACGATGCGCTCGATCGCCGCGTTAAAGTCCTCCATCTCGACCGCCTTCGCCTTGCGCCGGGTGGCGGCGAGGGCCGCCTCGTTGACGAGATTGGCGAGATCCGCGCCGGTGAAGCCGGGAGTCAGCGCCGCGACCTTCTCCGGCTCGACGTCCGCGCCCAGCGGCACCCGCTTGAGATAGATATCCAGGATTGCGACGCGGCCGATCTTATCGGGCCGGTCGACAAGCACTTGCCGGTCGAAACGACCCGCGCGCAAGAGCGCTGGATCGAGGATCTCGGGGCGGTTGGTCGCCGCGATGATGACGATCCCCGTGCTGGGATCGAAGCCGTCGAGCTCGACCAAGAGCTGGTTCAGCGTCTGCTCCTTTTCGTCGTGTCCGCCGGCGAGCGGATAGGCGCCCCGGGCGCGCCCCAGGGCGTCGAGCTCGTCGATGAAAATGATGCAGGGCGCGTGGCGCCTGGCCTGCTCGAAGAGGTCGCGCACGCGGGCCGCGCCCACCCCCACGAACATCTCGACGAACTCGGAGCCGTTGATGGAGAAAAAGGGCACTCCCGCCTCCCCGGCGACCGCGCGCGCAAGCAGAGTCTTCCCGGTCCCCGGCGGCCCCACCAGAAGGACCCCCTTGGGCATGCGGCCCCCCAAGCGGCCGTAGGCGCCCGGGTTTTTGAGGAAATCGACGGTCTCCTTGAGCTCCTCCACGGCCTCGTCGACTCCCGCCGCGTCGCGAAACGTCGTCTTGGTGTTCGTCTCAACGTAGACCTTCGCCTTGCTCTTCCCGATCGACATGAGGCCGCCGGAGTCCATGCGCTCGCCCATCCGGCGCAAAAACAGCATCCACAGGCCGAAAAAAAGCGCCGCGGGGAGCACCCAGGACAAGATCGTCGTCAGGATGTCTCCCTGCACGCGCCTTGAGAATTGGACGTTGTATTTTCCCAGTTCGCCCGCAAGCTCGGGGTCGACGCGGATCGTCGTGAAATAAGGCTTATGGCCCGCCAGGGGCTCCTTGAGTTCGCCGGCAATCGTGTCGCGCTCGACGACGACCGACTTGATCTTGTGCTGCTCCAGAAGCTTCTGGAACTCGCTGTAGGGGAGCACCTCCACGGTCTGAGTCTCGATCCAGTAATCGTGGATCGCCATCACGGCGAAGGCGGCCAGAAGAAAATAGAGCAGGTGAAAACGGAATTGCTTCTGTTTGACGAGCTTGCGCGCCTTTCTGCGGTCGTTGCCGTTTGCCATGCCCAGACTCCTATCCTTGAGGTTTATAGGGAGCGCAACAAAAAGACCATTCCTCGATCATCTTCAGTCATCCCGGGGGAGGGGCCGAGCGACGGCTTCGGACCGCGCCAAGCGACAGCGGCGGCCTCCGGCTCATTCGGGCCACTCAAAGGAGGATCGATGGGCGTCGAGGGCGTCCATGTAATCGATGAACCGTTCGAAAAAAGGATGCCGCCCGATCGTCGCGCTGTCCGCGACGACGATCAAAAGTCGGCGTGCCCGGGTGATCGCGACGTTCATGCGCCTCAGCTCGCCCAGGAAGCCGATTTCTCCCTTGTCGTTGGAGCGCACGAGACTCAAGATTGAAACCTCCTTTTCGCGGCCTTGGAAGCCGTCGATCGAACCCACCTCGAGGCCGTGGACTTTGAGGAGGGACTTGAGGAGCCGCGCCTGGGCGATGTAGGGCGTGATCACAGCGACGTCCCGAGATTGGACCCCGGCTCCGATCACGGCCTCGACGAGCCTCCGAATAAGCCGCGCCTCGCCCTCGTTCTCGCGGCTCTCCAGCATCTCGTTCCACGACTCGCCATATCCCGCGCCGGCCGTATCGACGAAGACGACGGGGACGCTCGTCACCGGGTCCGTGGCGACGCCGGGAAGCTGGTTGGCCGTGTGGGCCTTCACCGACTCGTCCGCGACGAGCTTCCCCTCGTAAAACTCGCGCGAAGAGAACTCCATGATCGCTTGGTGCATCCGATACTGCACCCGCAGAAGCATCTGGAAGGATTCGGGCAGGATCTCGATTAAGCGATCGAAAAGCGTGACGGCCAGGCCGTCCTTGGCGGCCTGGCTCGAATACAGGGTCGGCGGGAGCTGCTTGGCGTCCCCCGCCAAGACAGCTTTGCCGGCCCATTGAAGCGGTATCCAGGAGAGGGGCTCCGTCGCCTGCGAGGCCTCGTCGAGGCAGACGAGATCGAAGCCTCCCTCGACCATCCTCTCGGGAATCCCGGCGTGCGTGGCGAGGACCACCTGGGCGCGCGAGAGGATCGACTTCGCGATGTGGTTTTCGATCGACCGAGCCTCCCTCCAAAGCTTTTTGATCTCGCGCTCCCGGCCGATCCTCTCGTCGTAGCCTAGCTGCCCTCGGCCGAGCCGCGATCCCCCGGAGATCAGGCTTTCCCGGAGCCGCTCGATTCGCCGGACCTCCTCGAACTCCGGGTCCTCCTCGACTTGGTAGGAAAGATTGAAATGGCGCAGGGACTCGAGAGTCCGGGCGGGATGGCCGAGGCGCACGATGCGCAGGTCCGAATCCCCAAGCTTCTCGAGGATATTGTCCACGGCGATATTGGAGGGGGCGCTCGCCATGATTCGGCCGCCCCTCAGGGCCTCCTGGCGTATAACCTCGACCAAGACCGTGGTCTTGCCGGTTCCCGGGGGCCCGTGAATGAGAGCGAAGTCTTTGGCCTCGAGGGCTTTTTTCACCGCCTCCTGCTGGAAGGAGTTGAGGCCGCGGTTGAAGAAGCGCGCGATTTTGAAGGGCTTGCGGGAGGCCTTCGCCTCCCCCAACGATATCCCCCTCAATTCGCTCAACCGGTTTTTCCTCGCGTTCGCGAGCCTCTCCAGGGCCGATCGCGAACGCTGGTAGGTCGCCTCCGATCCGAGGAGGTCTATTTCGAACGCCCCCCGCGCGCCGCGCGGCGAAAGGCCCGCGGGACCCGGCCCCTTAAGCGCCACCGTCACCGACTCGGCCTCGACGCGGTAGAGCGTTCCCTCGTAGGCGCGCGGATCGAATCCCGCCGGGAAGGTGACGAGAACGTTGTCTCCCGCGCCCATCGCGTGAAAGGCCGAAAGATCGCCGGTGGTCGCGGGCTTTGAAAGATCGAGCATCGCCGAACCCGAGAAGCCGACGCCCACCCTCGCGAGCGCCAGTCCCGTCGCGGTCTTGCCCTGGGCTTCCCGTACGGAGAGCGGAAAGCGGCGAATGGCCCGCAGATTTTCGGCTTTCTCGGCCTCGCGCTCGACCTCGAGAAGATTCTGGAGCTTGCGAACGTGGGCCGCGGCGGATGATTTCACGGGATGTATATAATAGGGCTCATGCTTCGCGAACTGGGCCGGCTCCTTCTCGGCGCGGGAGCGCTGTTGGCTGCCATCGGGGCGGCGCTCCTGGCGCTCTCGCGCTTCTCGGGCTGGGGAAGGCTTCCCGGCGATATCATGGTCAAGCGGGGACATTTCACGTTCTATGTCCCCCTTGCGACAAGCCTTCTCGCGAGCGTGATTCTCACTCTGCTCGTCGCCCTAGCCCGCTGGCTGAAGGGCCGTTGAAGCCGCGGCGCCTCCCCGCACAAGCCTGGAAAGCCAAAGAGCGCCCCAGAAGCTCAATGCCAAGCCCATCAGCTTGGCGGCGTCCACCATCTCGAAGCCGAGGACGCGGGATAGAAGAAGGGTGAGGGCGGGATAGGAAAGGATGATCGCGGTCGACTTCGCGAGATCGGCTCCCCGGATCGCCCGGTACCACAAGACGAGTTGCGCCGCGCTCACGACGCCCCCTTGAACGAGAAGGAGCCGCGCGATCCGGAAGCCGTCGTGACGCGGCCAGCCTCCCTGGAAAACGAGGGCCCAGGCGGCGAACGGCAGCAACACCCAGGCCGCGTAAAAGAGCCTCGCTCCCGCGATCGTGACGGCGTCGACGTCCGGGGGCAGGCGTTTGACGAGGACATGGGACACCTGGTAGAGCCACGGGGTCGCCAGGATCATGAGGTCTCCCTTCCAGTGACCATTGCCGGCGTCGTGGGCCAGGATCAGGAGAGTCCCCGCCAAAACGAGCGCCGTCGCCGCGGCCTGCTCCCAGCCGATCCTCTCGCTTAAGAAGCGGCGGCTCAGGATCGCCGAGTATAGGATTTCAACTTGGGAGACGACCGCGGCGGCTCCCGGGCTCGTGTAGCGCAACGCCCAGAGGTAGACGAGGGACGCCGTGCCGCTCGCGAGCAACCCCGCCAGGAAAAGGCTGCGGCGCACGTCGTGGGCCAGCATCCGGCGGAACCCGCCGCGCGAGATCAGCACGGGGCTCAGAACGCACACGGCGATGAGGATGCCCGCTTCCAGGAACAAGGGAGGCTCCAGCAACCGGACCCCCGCCGAGCCCACGAGAGGCCACAGAGACGTGACGGCCCAGGTCATCCAGATCGCCGCGACGGGGCTCATAATAATTCAAATGATATATTATTGATTGTTCTCTCCCTATGCCTCCTACCGAAACCCGGCCGTCCGACTGGAAATGGCGGACCATCATCGAGCCCTTTCGGGTCAAAAGCGTCGAACCCATCGGGTTTACGACGCTCCGGGAACGGGAACATCTCCTCGATCGCGCGGGTTACAACCTCTTCCAGATTCCCGCCGACAAGATCCTCGTCGACCTGCTGACAGACTCCGGCACCGCCGCGATGTCCGCCAAGCAATGGGGCGCCATGATGCGGGGAGACGAATCCTACGCGGGGGCGACGAGCTTCTACCGTTTCGAGCGCGCCGTGCGAAGCCTCACCGGCTACCGCCACGTCCTTCCGGTCCACCAGGGGCGCGCCGCTGAAAGGGTGCTCATGGGGATCATCTGCCAGCCGGGCTCCGTCGTCATCTCCAACTCCCACTTCGACACGACCCGCGCCAACGTGGAGGCGGCGGGCGCCCGCGCCCTCGACCTCCCCGCGCGCGAGGCCTTGGACAGCGCCAAGGCCGCTCCCTTCAAGGGGAACATGGATCTCCAGGCATTGAAGCATGAAATTCGCGCCATCGGCCCGAAGAATATCCCCCTCATCCTGATGACGGTCACGAACAACTCCCTGGGCGGGCAGCCGGCATCCCTTGAGAATCTCCGCGCCGTCGGCCGAATCGCCAAGCGCTGGGGCATCCCCTACTTTATCGACGCCGCGCGCTTCGCCGAGAACGCCTACCTCATTAAGCTGCGAGAGAAAGGCCAGGGCCGCAAGTCCGCGCGGGAGATCGCGCGGAAAATGTTCCGCCTCGCCGACGGCTGCCTCATGAGCGCGAAAAAAGACGCCTTCGCCAACATCGGAGGTTTTCTCGCCTTCAACGACGGCTCTCTGCTCGCGCCCGCCCGGTCCTCGCTGATCTTGGGGGAGGGCTTCCCCACCTACGGCGGCCTTGCGGGGCGCGACCTCGAGGCCATCGCCCAGGGCCTCGAGGAGGTGACCGACGAGCATTATCTCTCCTATCGCATCCGCTCGATCGAATACCTGGCGGCGGGTCTGCGCCGCGCGGGCGTGCCGATCGTCGAGCCCCCCGGCGGCCACGCCGTCTACATCGACGCGAAGCGCTTCCTTCCGCGCCTGCCCCCTCGGCGCTATCCCGCCCAGGCCTTGGCCTGCGAGCTCTACCGCGTGGGCGGCGTGCGCACGGTGGAAATCGGCTCTCTCATGTTCGGCAAGGTCGGCGAGGAGGGCTTCACGCCCGCGCCGATGGAGCTCGTGCGGCTGGCCTTTCCTCGCCGCGTCTACACTCAAAGCCACGTGGACTATTTGATCGAGATCTTCTCGGCGATTGCCCGCCATCGCCGCTCGATCCGCGGCCTCACGCTCCTGAGCGCGCCGGCCCAGCTGCCCCACTTCACAGCCAGGCTCGCCCCGGCCTCGCGATAGCGCCTCTTCCATGGCCGATCGCCTCCTTCTTCTCTTTCCCGACGCGCAGTTCGTCGCCCAGATCCAGCCTCCGCTCAAATCGCGCGGCTTCGTGCCCTTGGCGGCCTACAACGCCGCGGCGGCGATCGGCCAACTCCCGCAAGGAGAGTGGGCCGCGGTCGCGGCGGATGGCCAGGGGCTTTCCCTGGCCGACCGGGCGAAGATCCTCGAATTGCACCGCCAGAAGCCTTTCCCCCTCTTTTTCTTCGATTCGCTCGCCTCGCTCTCCCCGGACCGCGCCCCTCTCCGGCGCCTCCCCTGGCCGCTTCCGAGCGGATTCACCGACCAAGTCCGGACGAAAAACGCTCCCGTCGTGTTCTTCACCGATCCTGAGTTTTTCGCCACGCGGGCGCTCGCCGCCAAGTTCGCCGAGGAGGGCGTCGCGATCCAGAGCGTCGACTCCCCCATGGCCCTGGGGCAGACGCTCAAGGCGATGGCCCAAGGCGGCTCCGCCCCTCAAGCCAAAACATCCCATGTCGTCGTCGCGCTGTTTCAGGGCGACGTCGCCCAGGCTCAGGCCTTCGACGCCCAGATCACGGCCGCGATCCCCGGGGCCGTCTGCTACTTCCTCTTTCCCCTCGACCCGGCGCAGGCCGCCGCGAAGGCCCTCTCGGAGAAGGGCGTCGCTTCCCTGCGGCGCGAGGAGGCGCGGCTCTTTCCCCAGATTCTTGACCACGCCCTTACCCTGGCGGCCCGTCAGTCGCGGGTGCGCATCCTCGTCGTCGATTCCGTCAAGCCCGAGCTCGACTTTTGCGCCCACGCCCTGCGCGCGGCGGGCTACGAGGTCGAGGCGCTGCAAAGCGACGAGGAGGCCGTCAAGGCGGCCGCCAAGCCCGGGGCCTTCCAGCTCGCCGTGATCGGAAGCGGCTCCCTTCAGTTCGCCGAGAAATTCGGCGCGCAATTGGCCCGCAAGATGCGCGAAAACGACCCGAACATCCCCTTCATCTTCATCGTGAACGCCCAGGAGATCCAGACGGTGCAGAAGGGCGTGCGCCAGGCCCTCGAACTCGGAATGGAGGACATGATCATCCGGCCGATGGACTTCGAGCGCCTGCGATCCTCGGTCCAGCGCGCGCTCGAGCGCCGATTCCTCATCCTCAAGAACGAGTGGCTTCTCGATGAGGTGACGGAAAAGAGCCGCGTCCTCGCCCAGATCAACCAGTTCCAAAAGAATTTCTTCTCGGTGGTCGCCCACGACGTCAAGAATCCTCTCACGGCCGTCATGGGCTACTCGGACATGCTGGCCTCGAAACTCCCCTCCGAGACGACGGAGTTGAAATGGGCGTCCAATATCCAGTCGGCCGCCAAAACCATCAACCACCTGATTTCGGATTTGGTCGACTTCGCGGCCATCGAGACGGGGAAGCTCCGCTTGACCATGGAGCCTCTCGACCTGGGCATGGTCATCGACGAGGTCCAAGCCCGAGTCGAGGTCGCGGCCAAGGCGCGCAAGATCAACTTCTCGGTCAAGAGGCCCCAGGCGCTTCCCGCGAGCCTCAAGGGCGACGCGATGCGGCTGGGCCAGGTGATCCAAAACCTCTCGACGAACGCGATCCAGTACACGAAGGAGGGCGGGGCCGTCTCGCTCGAAGTCGACGTCTCTCCCTTAGCCGTCACGATCGGCGTGCGCGACACCGGCATCGGCATCGCGAAGGAGGACCTCCCCCGGGTCTTCGAGCGCTTCTTCCAGACGGAGGAGGCGAAAAAAATGCGCAAGGGCGGCTTCGGCCTCGGCCTTAAAATCGCCCGGGAAATCGTCCTCCAGCACGGCGGCGACATGGCGGTCGAATCCGAGCTCGGCAAGGGCTCCCGCTTTTACTTCACCCTGCCCATCCCCAAGTGACGGCCTCCGCTCTCCGCCGTCTTCTTTCCCCGGACTCCGTGCTGACATCCTCGGCCGACCTCGCGGCCTACGGCTACGACGGGGCGCTCGAACGCGGCCGCCCCGAGGCCGTGGCCCTCCCTCGAGACGCCGAGGAGGTTTCCAGGATCGTCTCCTACTGCGCCCGCGAGGGAATCCCCTTCGTCCCCCGTGGAGCGGGGACGAACCTCTCCGGAGGCGCGATCGCCCCGCGCGGGGGCATCGGCATCGGCCTTGCGCGCATGCGCCGGCTCCTCGCCGTCGACACCGCCCGCCCTTTTGCCCTTGCCGAGCCCGGACTCGTCAACGGAGTCCTCCAAGCCCGCCTCCGGCCGCTGGGCTTTTTCTACGCCCCCGATCCCGCGAGCCTCAAGGTCTCGACGTTGGGCGGAAACATCGCCGAGAACGCCGGCGGCCCCCGCTGCCTGAAATACGGAACGACCACGAACCATGTCCTCGCCCTCCAGGCCTGCATGCCGGACGGCGCCCTCGCCTCCTTCTCCCTCGACGATCCGGGGCCCGAGATCATGAGCCTCCTCGTGGGCGCCGAGGGGACCCTCGGGCTCGTCACGCGCGTCCGGCTCAAGATCCTTCCCGAGCCCAAGGAGATCGTCACGTTGCTCGCGGGATTCCCCTCGATCGAGGCGGCGGTCGAGTGCGTCTCCGCGATCGTGAGCCGCGGAATCGTCCCCCGCGCCCTCGAGGCCATGGACAAGACGACGATCGAGAGCGTGGAGGCCTATGCGAAGGCCGGCTATCCCCGCACCGAGGCCGCTCTCCTCATCGAGCTCGACGGCGAGGAGGGCGCCCCGCGCAGGGACGCCCAAAGAGTGGAGGAGCTCTGCCGGGAGTGCCGCGCCTCCGAACTGCGCGTCGAGGCGCTGGCGCCGCTCCGGGAGAAGCTCTGGGAGGGCCGCCGGGCCGCGTACGCCGCCCTCGCCCGGATCGCCCCCAACGTCCTCGTCGAGGACGGGGTCGTCCCCCGCGACAAGCTCCCGGAGATCGTCCGCCGCATCCGTCTCATCGCGCGGGACCACGACATCCGCCCCGCGCTCCTCTTCCACGCCGGCGACGGCAATATCCACCCCAATATCCCGTTCGACGAGCGCGACGCCGGGCAGACCGCGCGGGTCAAGGCCGCGGGCCATGAGATTCTCAAGGCCTGCGTCGAGCTCGGAGGATGCATCTCGGGCGAGCACGGGATCGGCACCGACAAGCGCGAGGCCATGCTCTGGCAGTTCTCGACGGCCGAACTCCTCCTCATGGGCCGCATCCGCCAAGCCCTGGATCCCCTTGGCATCGCCAACCCCGGGAAGATCCTCCCGGATCGCCCCGAGAGAGCTTCCCCGCTACGGCCCGCGCGGCCTCTTTCCCCCGAAGCGCGTCATTTGGTCGACGCCGTGCGCGCATTGGCCGAGCGCAAGACTCCTATCGCCGTCCGGGGAAGCGGATCGAGGTTCGCCGCCGTTCCGGAAGGCCTCCGCGAGATGCGCACGACGTCGCTCGTAAGCGTCATCGAGATCGACCGGGGAAACTATACCGTGAGAGCCGAATCCGGGATCGCGATGGCGCTTCTCGATCGGGAGCTCGCGAGCTCGGGCTTCGCGCTCGGCCTTCCTCCCTTGGGCGGGACGCTGGGAGGCGCCCTCGCCTCGAAGGCATGCCCTTCCCTGCGCGACGAACTTCTGGGCCTGCGCCTGCTCCTTTCCAACGGCGACATCGTCGAGTTCGGCTCGAAGACGATGAAAAACGTCGCGGGCTACGACGTGTGGCGGCTCCTCCTGGGCTCCTGGGGAGCCTACGCGGTCATCCTCGACGCCACGCTCAAGCTCCGCCCCAAAGCCTCGGCCCCCGCCGCCTTCCCGAAAGCCGCGACGCCCCCCCGCCCCTTCGCCGCCAACCACTGGGCCCGGCGCCTGAAGGCGGCCTTCGACCCGGGGAATCTCCTCAACCCCTGGTTCATCGAGCCCTTATGAGCTTTTCCGCGGCGAACGTCGGCGGCCCCCCTAAGATTCTCTCCGTCACGGAGCTTGCCTGGCGCATTCGCCGCACGATCGAGGAGGCGATCGCCCCCATGTGGGTCGAGGGAGAGATCTCGAACTGGCGCGTCTATGCCGGCCACGCCTATTTCACGCTCAAGGACGAACAGTCCGCCATCCGGGCGGTGCTTTTCCGCGACAAGGCCGAAGCCTTGGCCTTCGAGCCTCAGGACGGGCTCAAGGTGCTCGTCTGGGCCCGCGTCTCCCTCTACGCCAAGCGCGGCGACATCGAGCTTGTCGCGCTCTCGATGGAGCCCCGGGAAAAGGGCGCGCTGTGGCTCGCTTTCGAGCAGTTGAAGGCGAAGCTCGCCGCGGAAGGGCTCTTTGAAAGCTCGCGCAAGAAACGCCTTCCCCCCTATCCCGCGACTGTCGGGCTCGTCACCTCGCTGGAGGGGGCGGCCGTGCGCGACATGCTCTCGGTGCTCCGCCGGCGCTGGGAGGGGCTGCGCGTTCTCGTCTATCCCGTGCGCGTTCAGGGCGACGGCGCGCCGGAGGATATCGTCCGGGCGCTTCGGGACTTCAACCGGGATTTTCCGGAGACGGACCTGCTTCTCGTCGGACGCGGCGGCGGCTCCTGGGAGGATCTTCAGGCCTTCAACACGGAGCCCGTCGCGCGGGCGATCGCCGCCTCGCGCATCCCGGTCGTCTCCTGCGTCGGCCATGAAACCGACACGACGATCGCCGATTTCGTCGCGGACGTGCGCGCCCCAACCCCCTCCGCCGCGGCCGAGCTCGCGGTGCCGGAGAAGAGAGCCCTGCTTGAAGGCCTGCGCGATATCGAGGGCCGGATGCGCCAGGCCGTGGAGCGGCGGCTTTCCGAACTGGAGACGAGGCTCTCCCATTTAAGCGGCCGGGCCTTCTGGAAGCGCCCCGAGCGGCTCTTCGAGAACGCCCTGCGCCGGCTCGCGGAAATCGAGGAGGAACTCGAACGCGCGATCGAAGAGCGGCTTTCCGCCGCGGAGCGGGCGCTCGCGCTCTCGGCCCAGAAGCTTCACGCCTTCAGCCCGCTCCAGGTCCTCTCCCGCGGCTACGCGATCGCCGAGAAGATGCCGGAACGCAAGATTCTCACGGACGCCCGGCAGGCCCGACCGGGCGACACGATCCGCTTGATCCTACGCCAAGGGCGACTCTCCTGCGAGGTGATCGAACACGAATGACGGCCAAGACGAGGAAGGAACCCATCGAAAAGTCCCTGGAAAAGCTCGAACAGATCGTCGCCGCGCTCGAGGCGGGCAACAAGGGCCTGGAGGAATCGCTCAAACTCTTCGAGGAGGGGATCGTCCTCACGCAGGTCCTCACGAAGGAGCTCAAAGAGGCCCGTCACGCGGTCGAGGTGATGGTCTCGGAGGGCGGCAAGCTCTCCCGGCGCCCTTTAAAGGAGGAGGAGCCTTCTTGACGCCAGCGCCCGCTGGCTGGGTGACGGCGCCGTTCACCGTCTTAAAAGAGGAATCGGGGCTCCGTCTCGACCGATTTCTTGCCCGCCGGCTCAAAAAGCGCAGCCGCTCGGAGATCCAGCGCCTGATCGCGGAGGGATCTGTTTTCCTGCGCGGCAGGTCCGCGAAGGCCGCCTCCCGGATCGTTCCAGGGGAAACCGTGTCCTTGCGCTACCCGCGCTGCGAGGAGCCTCCCTGCCCGCACGCGAGCCTCCCCGTTCTCCACGAAGACGAAAGCCTGCTCGCGATCTCAAAGCCCGCCGGCATTCTCTGTCACCCGACCGATCGAACCGTCCTCAACACGGTAACGGCCATCCTCAGGAGGCAATTCCCGGGGACGGCGCTGCGCCTGGCGCACCGCCTGGACCGCGACACGAGCGGCGTGCTTCTGCTTGCGAAGAGCGCGGAGGCGGCCAAGAGGCTTCAGCGGGATTTCCTGCGCCGACGCGTCCAAAAGGAGTACCTGGCGATCGTCCGCGGCCGCGCCCCCTTTCAGAAGATCGACGTCGCCCTCCCCATCGGGCGCGAGGGGCTAGGCATCCACGTGCGCCAGATCGTCGGCACGGGCTCTCCCGCCCAGACGGAGTTCGAATGCCTGCAAGCCTCCCCGTCCGCCTCTTTGCTCCTCGCGCGTCCGAGAACGGGCCGCCTCCACCAGATCCGAGTCCATCTCGCTTTCCTGGGCCTTCCTCTCCTTAACGAGCGTCTCTATGGCGAGGATGGCGGCAAGCTCTTTCTGGCGGAGCTGGCCTCCGCCCGCAAGGAGGGCGCCCCCCGGCAGATGCTTCACGCCCGCCGCCTCATCATCGACCATCCGATGAACGGCCGCCGACTCTCCATCGAAGCCCCGGTCCCCGACGACTTCCGCGCCGTCCTCAAGGAGCACGGCCTCGACTCGTGAGGCGCCATCGTGAAGAAACGGCGGCTTGACGAAAGACTGGTCGCGGATGGGCTTTTCCCGACCAGGACCAAGGCCCAGGCCGCGATCCTCGCGGGCGAGGTCTTCGTCGAAGGGAAAGCGGTCCTCAAGGCCGGCGCCCCCGTCTCCTCCGACTCCCGCGTCGAGTTCAAGTCGTCGCGTCCCTCCTACGTCTCCCGCGGCGGGCTCAAGCTTGAAAGCGCGCTTGCGGCCCTGGGCGTCGACGTCGCGGGCCGCGTCTGCCTCGACATCGGGGCCTCGACCGGCGGTTTCACCGACTGCCTGCTGCGCCGCGGGGCGTCCTTCGTCCACGCCGTCGACGTCGGACGCGCCCAGATTGATCTCAAAATCAAAAGCGACCCACGGGTCCTCAGCCGCGAGGGCCTCCACGCCGCGCGGATCGAGCCGGGGATGTTCTCGCCCGAGCCCGATCTCGCGACGATCGACGTCTCCTTTATCTCGCTCACGAAGGTTCTCCCGGCCGTGGCGCGCTCCTTGCGCCGCCCCTTCGAGATACTGGCGCTCGTCAAGCCTCAGTTCGAGGTGGGGCCCAAGCTCGCGCCCAAGGGAGTCGTGCGCAGCCCCGAGGCCCGGCTCTTGGCGGTGGAGAAGGTTCGCGGCGTCCTGGACGGTCTTTCCCTCAAAGAAGCGGCTCTGTTCGAGTGCCCCGTGCGCGGACCCAAGGGCAATGTCGAATATTTCCTCCATCTGCGAAATAATTCCGAAACGGAAGCCGGCTAAACTCACGCCAGCTTCACATCATGCTCGACATCATCTCGGCAATCCAAAGCGAGGCCGCCCCCTGCGGGGCGGCCTCCCCGTTTTGCGGGGCCCTGCTCTCCCATGTGGGCGTCGCCCTTCTCGTGGGCGCCGGGCTCTTCTGCTTCGCCCTCGCCGCCCGCGTCGCCGACTCGATGGGAGCGCCCGAACCCCGCCTTCCCCAAGACCCGCGCCTGCCGGGCTAACGGCGGTTGCGGCGCCTCCACAACGCGGATAAAATCGACTTGATGCGCGAGAGACGCTCCGGCGACGGCGGGGTTTCCCCCAACCTGCGCCGCGCCCTCGCCGATATACGCTGGACTCCGCCGCGGCTCTCGGCCCTCATTCGGGCCATGCCCAAGGTCGAAACGCACCTTCATCTCGACGGCTCCCTTTCGCCGCGCACGATCAAGGACCTGGCGCTTCTCAGCGGCGACAAAACCCTCGCCCGGAAGTCCTTGGCCGAGATCGAGCGCCTCGCCGTCGTCAAGTCTCCCCGCGCCTCGCTCGACCGGGTTCTCTCGTCCTTTCAGCTCTTCTACCCCCTCCTGCGCGGGCCATGGGCGGTCGAGGAAGCCGCCCGGCGCGTCGCCCAACGCGCCCAGGGGCAGAACGTCCTTCATTTCGAGCTTCGATTCGCCCCCGCGCTGCTTGCGGCGGATGATTTTCCGCAAGAAGACGTCCTCAAGGCCGCGCTGCGCGGCCTGCGCCGCGGCGCCGCGGAGTTCGGGGTCTCGAGCGCGGTCATCGTCTGCCTTATCCGCGACGAGAACCTCGTCTCGGACGAACAGAACTCGGAAATGCTCGATCTTGCGCTCGCCTACCGCCGACGGGGCGTCGTCGGCCTCGACCTCGCCGGAAACGAGCGGGCGCGGCCTTTGTCGCGGTTCAAGTCCCACTATGCCCGAGCCAGGAAGGCGGGGCTGGGGACGACGGCGCACGCGGGGGAGGCCCCGCCCGGCGACGACCTGGACCTCGCCCTCGACTGGGGGCTTCACAGGATCGGGCACGGCGTCATGGCGGGGAAGCGCCCCGGCCTCCTCGAACGCATCCGGGAGCGAGGCGTCACGATCGAGACGAACCCGACCTCCAATCTTCGGACCGGGGCCGTCCAGAGCCTGACGGAGCATCCCGCGAAGTTCTGGCGCCGCGCGGGGATCCCGCTCGCGATCAGCACCGACGATCCGGGGCTCTTCGGCATCGAGCTTGGCGGCGAATACGAGGCCCTCGCCGGGCATTGCCGCTTCGGAGCCGAGGATCTTCTAGCCGTCTCCCTCCAGGGCGTCGACTCGCTTTTCCTGCCGGAACGACGAAAGCGTCCGCTTCGCCGCCGGTGGGAGGCGCTCGCCCGGAAGGCCCTCGCCTCGCTCGCCGATTAAACTCGCCGATTCCCTGGCGAAGAAACGAGGAGAATGTTACACTACGTTTTCAGTGGCTTCCACCCTGCTCCTCATTACGGACCCCGACGCCCCCGGCGGCGCGGATCTTTTTTCCCTGGAGCTCGCGAAAGCCGCTCTCAGCCGCGGCATCCGGACGGCCATCCAGCCGATGCCCAGGTTCCCCGATCCCCTCTCGCGTTCTTTCGCGGCGTCGGCCTTCGCCCGAGATTCCGACACCGTCGTCGTCAACGGCTTCCAAATCGAGGTCCTCAGGGCCGTCAGGTCCATGGACAAAAAGACGGCCGTGAGGCTTCTGGGGCTTCCCGGCGTCATTGAAGCCCCGCCTTCCGGCGAAATCCTGGAGCTGCTTCTCGCGGCCGATATCCTTCTTCTTCCCACCCGGCACATGATCCACACGATGCGCGGCCTGGGGCTCGGGGAGCGCTCTCTCCGCCTCGTTCCTTTCGCCTACGACCGCGTTCCCGCCGAGAGCGCGGCGCTCCTGCCTCTCTCCGCCATGCCCCCGGCCGGATTCCATGTGGTCTGCGTGATCGAGGAGGACATGCCCGCGCACTCCTGCTTCGCCTCCCTTCCCATCGCCCTCTCCCTCATGCCCAACGACTGCCACCTGAGCGTCATCGGGGACGGCGCGGCCGCCGCGGCGCTCAAGGACCAGGCGCAGGAGCTTGGGGTGCTCGGCCGCATGAGCTTTTTGGGCCGCCTCTCCCGAGCGCGCGCGAACCAGCACCTTCGCTTCGCCCAGGCGCTTATGTCTCCCTGCGTTCATATGGGGTATCCCGTTTCCGCCTTGAACGCCTTTTCCGAGGGATGCCCCGTGATCGCCGCCGACGGCGGCGGCCATCCGGAGTTGGTCGTCGACGGGAGAAACGGGCTCCTCATCCCGCCGGGAGACCCGCGCGCCGTCGCCGAGGCCGCGATGAGGCTGCGGCATTCCGATGGGCTCTCGAGGAGCCTGATCGAAAACGGGATCAGGACCGTCAAGGAGCACACCTGGGATCGGACGGCTTTGGCCGCCATCGAGGCCCTTGAGGCATTGGGGACGGCCGCCTCGGAGAAAGGCGCATGATCGCGGGACTCGTCATCGACCTCAACACCGATCCCATGCTCCTGTCGTCCACGGCCCTGGGACGGCCGCTCGCCGCCTATCCCCTTCTCGCGGCGAAATCCTGCGCGTTGGTCAAGAAGCTCTTCGTGGTGAGCGCGAATCCCGAGGTCCGCGCGATCGCGGCCCAGCACCAGGCCATCGTCCTGCCCGTCCCGACCGAACTCGAGAAGGCGCCCGTGGGAGCGGCTCATGGCCCGCTTGAAACCCAGGTGCTCTTGGCGAGCGCGCAGGCGATCGAACGGGAGATCTCGGCCCACGCGCAGAAAATAGAGCTTCTGACCCTCTTCTCCTTTTCCTCGCCCGCCGTGTCGAGCGAGGAATGCCGCGCGGCGATCGCGGCCCTGGAAAAAAGCCCCGAGATCGACTCGGCGGTCCATGTGCGTCCCGCCGGACGATTCCATCCGGCGAATGCCTTCGCCATGCGCGGCGATCGCCTCGCGCGGTTCTGGACGCCGGATCCGAGCCAGTCCTACGAGGAGGCCTTCTTCCCGGATGGAAGCCTCTTTGTCCTGCGCCCCGCCGCCCTTCAAGCCGCGGCCCCCCCGCTGGCCCTCTCCTGGCTGGGCCGGAACATCCTTCCCACCGGCCAGGAATGGGCCCCGAACCCCCTCGTCAGCCGCGAGCAGATCGCGGCCTTCGAGTCGTGGTTCAGGGCCCACGGCTATCCGGACTTGAGCCCCAAGTTGGAGCTCCAGCCCAAGCCCCTGCCGCAGCCCTCGCCCTCCCGCAAGTAACCGACGCCTACCCAGGCCGGCAAGGTTGGCAGGCCCGCCCTACTCCTGGCCCGTCGCGAGCCGCGCCGAGGCCGCCCTGGCGGCGATGAGAGCCTCGCGAAAGCGCCGTCCCTCTTCGCGCATCCGGTCGGCAAAGCCGCGCCGTTCGGCGCGCATCTTGTCGTAGAAGGCCGAGTAGGCCTCTCCGCGCCGCTCGCGGGGCATGGCGGGCAGAGAATCCATGAACTGGGCCTCCTCGCGCTCGAGCTTCTGTTCGAAGCCCACGCGCTCGTCGCGCTGCTGCGCCCGGAAGCGCGACTCCTCCATGAACCGCTTCTCGATCGCGTCGGTGCGGCGCTTCAAGCCCTCCGCGAGCCGATTCTTTCTCCCTTCGATGTAGGCGGCGTAGCCCGATTCCGTCGGGGCGCGCCTCGCCCCATGGGCCGCGGCCTTGTGCGCCGCCGCCATCAGCGGCCTCGGAACGATGAGCCCCAGGCTCAGGATGGCTGCCGTTTTCGTCGTTTTCATTCGTCGTGTCCTCCTCGATGAGTTGACGCGCCGTCCTCGATGCTCCCGAGGGAGGAGGCGGCGCTACTCTATAAACGGTCACCCCCCCCATTTTGTTCCCGAAAATTTTAAAATCTGTCTCGATCGCAGGAATGATCCGTCGCCCCTTCCCCATGAGCCCCTTATCCCGTCGTCACCGCCAACGATTCCCATGCGACCTCCCCGCGCGGGCCTTCCGGGAAGGAAGCCTTCAAAGCCTGGGGGAGGGTCGACTCGTGGACCTCGGTCTCGGGGGCGCTTCGATGCGCGGCGAGGCCTCGCTCAAGCACGGGGAAACCTGCGACTTGCGCGTTTCCTGGAACAGGCGTCGGCGCCGCCTGAAGGCCCGCCTCATCTGGGCGGAGGCGGGAATTCTGGGATTTGCCTTCCAAGACGCGCCAGGCCAGGAGGCGTTCCTCAAGCGGCTTCTGGAAGACCTGCGCCAGGCGGAGGAAATGCCTCCCTCCCTCGACCGGACGATGAAGAACTACTGGGATCTATAAGCCCGATCGAAAGGATCGCCGTCAACCCGCCCCGCAGGAAGACGACACGGCGCCGCGTTGATTAAGAAACGGCGGCGTCCGGGATTCCGGCGGGAGTCGGCCGGCGTCTGTTGGCGTAGGAAAAGAAAAGACCGGACAGCCCGGAGAGGCCCGCGCCCGGAAGCGCCCACAGAAAAGACCTGCGAATCGACAAATTCTTCCCGGGAACGGGGCATAAGAGCCCAAGCGCCAATTCACGCCGCATCGACCAACGCGACAGGAAGGCCACGCCCAGGCCTGAGATGGCCGCCAGCTTGATCGCCTCGGTGCTCGACAGCTCAAAGCGCGGCTGGCGATCCAGGTCGGCCCCGGCTTGGCGCAAAGCCCGCTCGACGACGGCCCTCGTCCCCGAGCCGCGTTCTCGCCACAGGACCGGCCTGTCCCGCAGGGCCGACAGTCCGGAGCGCCGCGGCATCGCCGACGGAGCCGCGACCGCGACCAGCTCGTCCTGCGCGAAAGGCGCCAGGCTCACCCCGGCCGCCCGGCGCAGACCCTCCACGAGGCCGATCTCGGCTCTCCCCGAGCGCACTCTTTCGAGGATCTCCTCGGTGTTCTCCGAGACCAGGCGCACGCGCACGCGCGGATGCTGGGCGGCAAAGCCCGCGATCATCGCCGGCAAAACGTACTCCGCGATCGTCGTGCTCGCGTGGATTTCAAGCAAGCCTTCCGGCTCGGCCGCGGCCGAGAGCTCGGAGGCCGCCGCGCAAAGGCCCCGGCGGGCGTTTTCCTCCGCGGCCGCCAGACGCCTCGCCGCCGCCGTCGGCGACATCCCGCGCGGCCGCCGAAGAAACAAGGTGGCCTTCAACTGCCGCTCAAGACGCCGAATTTGAGCGGTCACCGCCGGCTGCGAAAGGTGGATGGCGCGGGCGGCGGCCGAGACGGAGCCCGCGTCGATGACGGCGCGGAAGGCCGACAGCAGTTGGGGGTCGAACGGCCACGTGGGAGGCTGGGGGCTTTTCATATCAGCTACTATTATGTCATATCAAAAATGACTATTTGTCATTATGATGGCATACGGCTACGATCTCCGACATGACAGCTCTGACAGCCTTGTTCATCCTGCTCTCCGCCGCCTGCCTGAGCCCTTGGGCCTCGCCCGCCTTGGCCTTGATCCTCGGCATCGCCTTCGCCCTGTTGTTCGAGTTCGAGCCGCCGCCGTCCTTGAGGATGCGCCACCTCACCAAGGTTCTCCTCCAGGCAAGCGTCGTGGGATTGGGTTTTGGGATGAACCTGCGGCAGGTCGTGCGCGCCGGCATCGACGGCTTCGCCTACACGGGGCTTAGCATCGCGTTCGCGCTCGTCCTCGGCTGGCTGCTCGGCCGGCTTTTCAAAACCGGACGAACAGCCTCCTATCTGCTCTCCGTCGGCACGGCCATCTGCGGCGGCAGCGCGATCGCCGCGGTGGGCCCCGTCCTAGGCGCGAACCAGGAGGAGATGTCCGTGGCGCTCGCGGCGGTCTTTCTCCTCAACGCGATCGCGCTCCTCGTTTTTCCGCCGATCGGCCGGGCGCTCGGCCTTGGGCAAGGTCAATTCGGTCTCTGGGCGGCTTTGGCCATTCACGACACGAGCGCGGTCGTCGGGGCGTCCTTGAAATACGGCGCCGGGGCCCTTGCGGTCGCCACCACCGTCAAGCTCGCCCGCGCCCTATGGATCGTGCCGATCAGCCTCGGAACGGCCGCCCGGAAGCGTTCGAACGCGCGCGTCCAGTACCCTTGGTTCATCCTGCTCTTCGGCTTGGCCGCCGGCGTCGCGACATCCCTGCCGTCTTTTTCCGCGGCCTGGGCCGCTCTCGACTCCGCCGCCAAAGCCGGTCTGACGCTGACGCTGTTTTGGATCGGCGCCGGCATCAGCCGCGGCGCCCTTCGCCGGGCGGGGCTTGGCCTTATCGCCCAAGCCGTCCTTCTTTGGGTCGCCGTCGCCGCCGGATCCCTGGCGCTGATTCGAGCCGGCGTGATTCGTTAGGGCTTGGCGGTGCGGCGGATGAAATCCGCCACGTTGTCGTGGAGGGCCTCGAGCGAGGAGGCGTGGGCGTAGACCATATGCCCCGAGCGGTAGAACTTAAACTCAATATTGGACCGCAGCTTCTCCGGAATCGGCAGATGGCCCATCTCATAGACGCCCTGGAAAAAGGGCGTCGCGAGGTCGAAGTAGCCGGCGTTGAGCATCACCTTGAGCCCCGGGTTGTACTTCATCGCGGCCGCGAGATCCGGCATCACGTTGGCCGCCTGGGAGAGAGGCTTATGGGCGGAAGGAGGCTGGTGGAGGTAATCCCAGGACTCCCAGAGCGGGAGCTCGGGCTTGTAGAGCTTGTCCCGGCCGAACTTGAGGACGCGCCGGACGTAGTCGTTGAAGGCCGAGACGTAGGCCGAGCCGATCGCGGCCGCCTGCGGGTCGTACTCGGCCTCCTTGCTCAAGGGATCGAGGTCCGGGCCGGTGAAGCGCGAGTCGAGGCGCCCGGTGGTGGCGCCCGACGGGCCCTCGAGATTCTTTTCGAACTCGCCGCCCGAAACGCGGAGATTGGCCTTCAAGATATAGTCGACCGGGAGGCCCGTGTAGCGATGCAGCTTGGCGGCGATCTCTTGGCGATCCTTCGCGGGGAGATCGGCCCCCGCCTCCAAAGCCCGGGCGTAGTCCCCCATCGCGAAGCGCTCGACCTCGGCAAGGAGAGCCGTCAGGTCCTGGGGAGCCTCGGGCGGAAGCTTCTTGTGATACCAGGCCGTCGCCGCGTAGGTGGGAAGGGCCAGCTGGTAGGGCAGCTCGATGCCGGGATTGTCCTCCGGTCCGTCGGGATTGTCCGCGTAGTTGAGGATCTGGGAGAGAAGGATGACGCCGTTGACGTCCACCATCCTTTCATCCTCGAGCACCCGCGCCAGCACCGCCGAGCGCGTCGTACCGTAGGATTCCCCGAAAAGGTATTTGGGAGAGTTCCAGCGCCCGTATTTCGACAGGAACTGGACGATGAAGTCCGCGAAGGCGTTCGCGTCCTGGTCGACCCCGAAGAAGGCCTTCCGGCGGCCCCGGCCGGCCACGCGGGAAAATCCCGTTCCCGGGGCGTCCACGAAGACGAGATCGCTGACGTCCAAGAGGCTTTCGGCGTTGTCGACGACGTGATAGGGCGCCGCCGGGGTATGGGTGTCGTCCGCGGTGACGACGCGGCGGGGGCCGAAGGCCCCCATGTGCAGCCACACCGACGAGGAGCCGGGCCCGCCGTTAAAAAGGAAGGTAAGCGGCCGCGCGGGTCCGGCGCCGCGCTCGAAATAGGCGACGTAGAACATGCTCGCCTCGGGGGAGGGCTTGGGCTTTCCCTTCTCGTCTTTCCTCGCGTTTTGAGGGACGTCGTCCCAGTCCTTCGGATGGACGATCAAGGTCCCGGCATGGGCGTCGTAGGAGACGCTCCGGCCCCCCGCGACGACGGAGCCTCGGCTCTCGACCTCCTCAGGCTTGAAAATCGGGCACGGCGCCTCGCCGCCAGGACAGGCGGTCTTGGCAGCGACCGACGGCGCCTCAGCAGGGCCCTGGACGGCCGCCGCGCCGGCGGGACGCGGCGGCGCCGCGAAAAGGACGAGGAGCAGGAGAGCTGGGGGATTCCTCATGGGCGTTGACAAATCATAGCCCAGTTGCGCGGCATGGATCAATGACACGTGGCGGGCGGCGGACGGGCGAAATCGGATCAAGGCATCGACGAAAAATCCGCCGAGAGTTTCAAGCCGACGTTGGCGGCAAATCCGCTATAATTTTGGCCGTTGGAAGGGTGCGTGAGCGGTTGAAACGGCACGACTGGAAATCGTGTAGGGGGTCACACTCCTCGGGGGTTCGAATCCCCCCCCTTCCGTGTCCCGCGACGCGTTTCGAAACTTCGGCGCTTTAAAACGATCTCCTCGTTTCCGGCGGCGCCGCTTAAGGAAATCCGGCCCTCTTAATTTTCACGGGAATTCTTGCCAAACTGGGAGCCGTTGCGGCGGCGGTGCCCGCCGCCGGGAGGATTTAGCGAAGAAACGATAAGGCCTTGTTCCGGAGGCGCATCGAGCCGCACGTCGCGGCGATGGACCGCGGCAGGGCCCCGGCGCATGCGCGGGTCAGGATGCGGCAACGGGGATTTGGGTATGGCTTGAGCCGGCAGGCGCGCAAGAAGATCGAGGAATTATGGGGTGAGGCGAAGGATTGGCACGGGCTCAGACGGTTCGCCAGGCGGATGCTGGAAAACGTTCGACAGGAGGCTTGGCTGATGGGATGGCTGCTCAATCTCAAGCGTTTGGCGGCGCTGGAGGCGCGAGCGACGGCATGAGTCCACATCGTCCACACCCTTCCGGCAACAGATGGAGGCGTTATTCGAGCTG
>JAJZAK010000038.1 GCA_021799485.1 bacterium
CGCTTGAGCGTCGATTGCGGCAGGCCCATGGAGCGCGACAGCTCGGCGTAGTTCATGAGGCCGGCCCCTCGCGCCGCGAGTAGATGGAGGAGTCTGGGGAGCTGTGTCAGCCCCTCGATGGCCGCGAGGTCGCGGATGTCCCGCTCGACGATGGTGGTCAGGTAGGAATTGACCCACGCCGCGCGCCGCTCGGGCTGCGGCCGGCCTAGGGGTTCCGGATATCCGCCTAGGACGACCCTGTCCCAAATCTCCGTACGGGACAAGGGCTTCCCGGCATCGAAGGCCGCGCCGTCGTGAAAGAGGGCGTCGATGAAGCCTTCTCTTGTTCCCTCGATCTCTCCTTGAGAGAGCGGCCAGAGAGTGAGGATTTCCATGCGTCCCGTCAGGGCTTGCGCCAGTTTCGGAAGGACCAAGGCGCTGGCCGAGCCCGTGAGCAGAAAGCGCCCCGGACGCCGCTCCCGGTCCACTGCGGCTTTAAGGGGGATGAAAAGCTCCGGAGCTCGCTGGACCTCGTCGATGACGATGGGGCCGTTGAGGCCCGCGAGGAAGCCCTCCGGGTCGTTCTTGGCCGCCGCGAGCACCGCGATGTCGTCTAAGGTGAGATAGCGCGCCCGGTGGGGTCCTACAGCGAGCTTTTGGGCGAGTGTGCTTTTGCCCGTTTGCCTTGCGCCGTTCAAGAACACGGCGGGGCTGTCGGCCAGCGCGTCCAAGATGTTGCGGGCGAGATGGCGCTCGAACATGCTAGAAGTCTACCAGCTTAATGGTTGGAAATCAACCACTTAATGGTTGAATTCCAAGTATTCAATCCTGCGGTCATTGCAGGGGCGCCGGGCCTCCCGAGATTGCGGGGGTCGTGAAGTCGAACGCCTGCGTCGGCGCGGATTTCATCGGCGCCATCCGTGGGCGGCGGGGGCGGACGCCGAAGGCCAACTTATGGGAGTTGAGCCACAACAGATGCTCGGTTAGATCCCGGTCGGCGAAGAGATTCTCGTTGCCGAGTTTCACGGCCTTGAGCGTCCCTTCCCGGACCAAGCGTTGAATTGTGGTGGGTTTTTTCTCCTCGTAGCCTAGGATCAGGGCGGCCTCCTTGGAGTTGCGCAGGCTCGCGAGCCGGTCAATCTCCTCCCGGGGCAGGCCCTTGCGGTTGTTGGGCAGAGCGACGGGATGCAGGTAGCCACGGCGCATCCAGTCGTATATCTGCGTGCGCCCGAGACGGAGCTTCTCCATCGCCTCCGGGATGTCGTAGCAGAGATCGGCCCGTCCTTCCTTGCCCTGGATTTTCTCGACCAAGGCCTCCTCAAGCTGGGCGACCTTGGCAGAGTCCGCGACCAGGCCCTGCAGACCGAGCAGCGCCTCGATGATCTTCCGCAGGATCAGATGCTCAGGGAGGAACTCCTTCGTCAGGATGGGCTCGCTCTCCGATTTTTTACCATATCGCTTTTCAAGCTCGCTGCTCTCTGAATCGGGCCGGTAGTGGGCGTAATCCCGCATGGTCGTATTGATGTTTTTGTGGCGGGCCAGGCGCGAGACGCGGTCGATGGGCATCCCATCCTCAACCCAATGGCTGATCCGCGAATGCCGCAGCGAGTGGCTCGCGATCGAGGGTGCGAGCCCCACGCGGCGGGCGAGACTCTTAAAAATGCCTTCGTACGTCTCGACGGACATCGGCCGTCCGTCTTCCGTGATGAACAGAGGGGTGCCGAGCACCTCCTTTGTTTTCTTGTTTCGGAGGAGCGCGACCTTGATGCCGGACTTCGCGCAATACCTCTTGAGCGCCTCCTGATAGCGCCGGATGGCCGCGACGCCCAGCGGCGTGAAGTGAAGGGTTTCCTTCGTTCCTTTGGCCCGCGCCTTGGGGTCGCGGACATCGAAGGGAACAAGGCCGCCCTCGCTTTCCCGTTCCCAGTGGATGTCCTCGGCAAGGAGTCGCGGCACGTCCTGCGGTCGCAGCGCGGGGTCGTATTGGACCGTCGCCATCGTCGCGTTGCGAATCGCCAGGAATGTCTCGCGTTCGGTCTTCCCTTCTAGCGCGCCGGGGTCGCAGAGAGCGGCGACATTGGCCCTGGCGATATAGGCCTGCTTCTGGACGAACACGTAGCCGGGGAGCTCGAAGGCATCCATGGGATTGGTCTTCCAATGAAGCCTCTTCGCGGCCGAGTTAAAGACCGAGACGATGTGGCCCAAGACGGTCTTGACCGTCCGCGGCGTGTTGGGCTGGCCCGTGTAGGGGCTCGGCTCATTTTCCAGCACCCGCTGGAACTCTTCGAGGTCTTCCGTCCCGAAATCCTCCAGCTTCGCGATGCCCCGCGAGGGATCCGCCTTCGAGATAACGTTGTAGAACGCCTCGAAGTATGCGAGGCGCTTTTTGCCTCCATCGTCGCTCAATGGGTCGCCCGTTCGCTTGTGGCGGTGCCTCGCGAGGACATCGTCAACCTGGCTCTTGAGCGGTTCTGGCAGGGGCTTTTCCCGGCGTGTGCCAAGCGCATTGCGTCGCAGTTGCGGCTTCGACTTGATCCAGCCCTTGCCGTGGGCGTAGTCGATGAAGTGCCGGCATGCGATCCGGATTTTTTCACGCGTCTCGTGGCTGTCGCTGGCCTTCTTTGCCGTCTCTTCCAGGATTTCGGGCGTCACTTCCTCCAGCGTTACCGGCAATGCCTTGACCATCAGACCTATGGCGTTGGCGTAATTCTTTCGGTATCCTATGGATGGATCGCTGCGCCATGACTCCAGCCACTGCAAGTATCGTTCGCGGCGGACTTTCAAGTCCTCCGTCGGCATCGTTTCCGGCTTCGCGTCGAGCTGCTGCTTCGAGTTTTTCATTGCTTTTTTCTCCATTCGTCTTGGTTGATTCCGCGCGCAGTTCCGGCGCGCGTTTGGGGCGAATCTTCACAAAAATCCTCACACTCAAATCGGTGAAATTTTCCGGAAACAGACTTCGGAGATGGCTAAAAGTTGTTAAAATACAACGCTTTTCCCCCGTCCTGGAGGGGGTGTAAAAACCCCCAGGACGCCGCCCTTTCAAGGCGGAAATGGGAGTTCGATTCTCCCTGGGGGCACTTTTAAAATAGAAACATGAAAAGGCGGCAAGAGCGGCCACTCCGGTTGATCGCGGCGGCGGCGGCGGGACGCATGGGGAGCCTTGTAGCCCAACTCGCCGCCAAGGACCCGCGATTTGAACTTGCGGCGTGCCTCCTCCATAAAAATTCCGGCGACTCCAAACCGCGCGGCGTGCCGGCCGTCACGTTGGAGGACCTTGGGCCGCATCTCGAGCACGCGGACGCGGCCATCGATTTCTCGGCCCCCGAGGCCTCTCTCGACCTCGCCGCGCTCGCGGCAAGGTCGAAGACCGCCCTCGTCGTTGGGACCACGGGATTTTCGAAATCGCAGATGTCCCGGCTCAAGGGCTTCTCGAGAAGAATACCGGTCTTTTACGCGCCCAATTTCAGCCCCGGGGCCTTTCTGCTGCGCCGTCTTGCCCGCGAGGCGGCGAGGACGCTGGCGGGTTTTGATGTCGCGATCTCGGAACTGCATCACGCGGCGAAAAAGGACAGTCCTTCGGGAACGGCGCTCGTTCTCGCGGATTCCGTCGCCCAGGCGCGGGAGGGGCGGCGCCCGCCGGTCGTGTCCCAGAGGGCGGGAGACATCGTGGGAGAGCACGTGGTTCTCCTTGCCGGCCCGCATGAACGCCTAGAGATCATCCATCGCGCGCACGCGCGCTCTCTTTTCGCCCGCGGCGCGCTTGACGCCGCCCTATGGCTCGCCAACCGCCGGACCGGTTTCTACGGCATGGAGGACATGCTCGGGTAATCCGGGTCCGCTCGTTTTTATTTCGTGAAGGCATGAAAATCAAGGCATCGATCCTTAAGGCGGATGAGTGGCTGCGTGGGCTGTTGGAGCCCGGGATTCCGCCCGAAGAGCCGCGATACGACCCCGTTCATCTCGCCCAGGTTCTCGTCGGCTTCCTCGCCTCCATCGGGGCCCTTTACTGGCTTTTGTGGACGCTGCTCGTCTATCAGGGCGGCCTCTATCGAAAGATCGGAGGCCTCGCCAGGCTCGCGATGGGCCGGGCGACCTTAAAGAGCCTGGGCTACGAGGGGCCCTGGGCGATGGGAGCGTTCGAGGGATGGCTCGGAAACGTGGGCGCGCTCGCCGTCTCGATTTCGGTTCTCGTCTTTCTCCACCGTCTCTACATGGACGCCGAGCGCCGCGCCCCAAAGATGCCGCCGCCATCTTGAATAAGTCGTTGGAAAAACATGAGGCGGATAGCGACGGTATCGGCAGGAAATCGGGCGCCGCCCGAACTGAAGCTTTTGCCGCGCACGAAGATCGTCTCCTTTAAGAAAATCGGCGGCAATGTCGTCGTCACGTTAGCGACCGACCTCTCGGCGGTCGGGCTCTTAATCGAGATCAAAAGGCTTCCCTCGGGGCGACGGATCTCCCTGCTCGACTACGGCGGCCAGCGGCCCCGCGGGGCTTGGTTTTAGGCCGCCTTCAAGAACTGTTAAAATGGCGCCGTATCATGGCGCCCTTGCGCGACGTCGCGTCTTTTCCGGAAATGAAAAGACTCCATAAGCCCATCTGCGGCCTGCATGTCTTTGACGCCCCCCAAGCGCGGGCGGCCGTGGCCGCCAAGGCCGATTTCCTGCTCGTGAGCACCCTCGTGGGACCCAAACGCCTAGGCTATGAGAGCGCGCTCCCCGTGACCTTGGATGAGATCCTCCACCACGTCAAAGCGGTCAAACGCGCCGCGCCCCAAGCCTTCCTCGTCGCCGGGATGCCGTATCTTGCCGGCGAGATCGAGCCTCGGGATGCCTTGCGCGCGGCGGGCCGGCTCGTCAAGGAAGGCGGCGCCCACGCGGTCAAGGTGGAGGGCGGGATCGAGGCGGGAGCCGCCATCAAGGAGCTTTTACGCTGCCAGATCCCGGTGCTTGGCCACCTGGGCCTGACCCCCCATTCGGAAAACCGTTGGGGTGGGATCGCGCGGCGGGGGGTGAGCCAGGCGGAGGCGGAGAAGCTTTTGACCGAGTCCCGGGTGATCGAGGGCTCGGGGGTCTTCGCGCTCGTGGTCGAGAGGATTGATCGGGATCTCGCGCGGGCGATCGCCCAATCGCTTCAAGTGCCGGTGCTGGGCGCCGGAGGCGAACCGGGCCTCGACGGTTCGGTGCTCGTCGCGCAGGACATTTGGGAGGCTCGGAGACGATGACCATGGCGGCCCCGACGATGGTCTGGTGGTTGTTGGTCTTCGCGGCCCTGGTGCTGTTGGTGGGCTACTGGGGCGCCGGGATCGTGCTTCACCCCCCCAGCATGAGCCCCATGGCGTATTTCCCCGAGAACTACGGTCTTCCCTACGAGAAGACCTCCTTTCAAACCTCGGATGGGCTGACGCTTCGCGGCTGGTTTATACCCTCGGCGAAGGGAGAGGGCGCTCCGACCATCCTCATGTGCCACGGCTGGGGCGATAACAAGGGCGAGCTCTTGGACGACACCCATTTCCTGGCCGAGAAAGGCGGCTACAACCTCTTTTACTACGACAATCGTTCCCATGGGGAGTCCGAAGGGACGATCACGACGATGGGAGCGCTCGAACTCATCGACTTCGAGGCAGCGGTCAAGCACCTTTTAGAGATGCGTCCTTCGGCCGGCGCGCGCCTGGGCGCCTTCGGGCTTTCCATGGGGGCTTCGGTCCTGGCGATGGCGCTGGGCCGCCATCCCGAGATTCGCGCGGCGGTGCTCGACAGCCCCTTTCCTTCCTATAGAGGGGTCGTGCGGCGCTGGGCCTGGAACAAGTTTCGCGCGCCCTATGTTCCTATCGTCTGGGCGACGCTCAAAATGCTCAAATGGCGCGCCGGGAACAGGGAGATCGACCGCTACAGCCCCGTGAACTTCATCGGCCAGGTCAAGAACAGGCCCCTTTTATTTATCGCGGGCGGGCAGGATACGCTGATGCCGGTCGAGGATGTTAAGTCTATCTACGACGCCGCCAACGGCTGTCCCAAGGAATTTTGGGTCGTTCCCGCGGCCGCGCACGGCAAGTGCCACGAGGCCGCCGGCCCCGAATACGAGTCTCGCGTCCTTGCCTTCTTCGAGAAGAGCCTGTGAATCCGGCGCGGCGGAAGTTTTGGGTGGATGGAGGGCTCCAAGGAGAGATCTTGACGGTCATTCTGCTGCTCGTCTTGGCTGCTCTCGCGATTGCGGGGGTGAGCGTCGTGAAAGGTCTTGGCGAGGCGGCTGTTCGATCGAGCGTCACCTACCACTCGATCGACTGGACCTTGAGGGAAATCCGCGGTCCCCTGGCGCTCGCCTGGGTGATCGCGATCCTCGCCGCTGGCCTCGCGGGGCTATTGTGGTCTCACCGCCTCGCGGCCCCTCTCCGCGTCCTGTCGGCCGCCTTTGAAAGGCTTGGCGAGGGGCGCTTCGCCGGACCCCTGCGCGTGCGCTCGTCCGACGCCCACCGGGCGCTCATCGATGAATTTTCCAGAATGGAGTCGCGGCTCCGCACGATCCTCTCCGAGGAGCGCGTGCGCGCCGGGCTCTTGAGCCGCGATCTTGACGAATTGGCGTCGCTGCGCGAGGAGGGTTCCGCCGAGCGCGAGCGGCTTATGGGGCTGGCCCGTGACGCGCGGGCGCTGTTAGGGCGGTTCCAACTTTGATAGGATATGGACCTGGGACTTTTGGCCCCCGGGATTCTTCCCTAAAAGGCCCTTTGCGGCCTTCCCGCGACGGGGGTATCCTTGTTTTTTTAGTGTTCGCCCGTTATACTTATGATTGAACTGAAAGAAGATGCTACTAGGTCGAACTGTGTTTTCTGCGATATTATCGGCAAGAAGTTGAAGGCGACGTTCATTCACGAGGATCCGCAGGCCGTAGCCTTCAAGGACGTCAATCCGAAGGCGCCGACGCATGTCTTGGTCGTGCCGCGCCGGCATTTGGCGAGCCTCTCCCAGGCGACGGAGTCGGATGAGGGGCTGCTCGGACATCTCCAATTGCTGGCGGCGAGCTTGGCGCGCCAATTGGGGGTCGATTCCGGTTTTAGGCTCGTGGCCAACAACGGCCGCAGCGCCGGACAGACGGTCGACCACCTGCATTATCATTTGCTGGCCGGACGGCCGATGCAGTGGCCTCCCGGTTAAGCCAGGTGGCACGCGGCATCAAAAGGGGGTGAATTTCAACACGCATGGTATTTGTCAAGGTTCGTGAAGGCGAGCCGATCGAGGACGCGCTGCGGCGCTTCAAGCGCGAGTGTGAGCGCAACGGCGTTCTGCGCGAGATCAAGCGGCGGGGGCATTACGTCTCTCCGGGGATCAAGCGCAAGCTGAAGGCCATCGAGTCGCGCCGCAAGGCGCGGCGGATGCAGTCCCGTCGTCGGCGGAGTTTCTAATCAGAGGAGAGGCCGCGATGCTGACCCAGGACGTTCGCGAGGAGATCCGCCAGAAGCTGGACCTGGCGGCCCTCGCGGGCGAGTATATCCCGCGCCTGGAGCGCGCGGGGTCGCGTTTGAAGGGTCTTTGCCCGTTTCATGCGGAGAAGACCCCGTCCTTCTTCATCCATCCGGAGCGGCAGATGTACCACTGCTTCGGATGCGGAGAAGGCGGGGACGTTTTTGACTTTATCATGAAAATCGAGAACTTGAGCTTCCCGGAGGCGATCGAGCGGCTGGCAGCCAAGGCAGGCGTCACGATCACCCGCGCCCTCATGACGGGGCGCGACCGGGAGCGCCAGGCCGCCAAGGAATCGCTTGCTTTCGCGGCGCGCTTCTACCACGAGTTTCTGCTCGGCAAGGAGCCCGCCGCCGAGACCGCGAGGAAGTACCTGGAGAGCCGCCGGGTCTCCGTGGAGATGATCAAGCGCTTTAGTTTGGGCTACGCCCCCGGCGGGGGGAGGCTTTTGAAGGCCTTGGCCGCGAAGGGGACGGCCTCCGAGGCGGCCTTGAGGGCCGGGGTCGTGGTCAAGCCGCCCGCCGGGGGGGCGGTTCGCGAGTATTTCTTCAACCGGGTGATTTTCCCGATTCGCGACGCAAAAGGGGAGGTCGCGGGCTTTGGAGGCCGGGTGTTGGGTGATGGGGAGCCCAAGTACCTCAACTCGGCGGATTCCTCCTTCTTCTCGAAGCGTCGCGTTCTCTATGGTCTCTGGGAGGGCTTGAAGGTTCTTCGCAATGCGAAAACGGCTCTCTTAATGGAAGGCTACCTCGACGTCATCGCCGCGCACCAGGCGGGCTTCGAGAACGCCGTGGCCCCTCTGGGAACGGCCTTCTCCCCGGAACACGCCCAGCTTTTGAAGCGCTACGTCTCCTCCGTCGTCATCGTCTTCGACTCGGACGAGGCGGGGACCCGCGCGAGCCTGCGCGCGGCGGACATTCTAGTCGAGGCGGGGCTCTCTCTCAAGATCGCGCAGGTCCCCTTGGGCAAGGACCCGGACGAGTTCCTGAAGACCCGCGGTGCCGAGTCTTTTCGCGAGGTGCTGGCTTCGGCTCAAGATTTCGTCGAATTCAAAATCGGCGTCCTCTCGAAGGGGCGGGCGGCGCTTTCCCCCGAGGAGAAGTCGGCGATCTCCCGCGAGATCATCGCCTCCATCAATCGCTCCCCCGACGAGGTCTTGAAAGACGAGTGGACGCGCCGGCTCTCCCAGCGGCTTTCCGTCTCGGAGGCGGCGGTGCGCCGGGAAGCCGGGCGCGCCGCGCGGGGCGCCTCGGCCCAGGCTTCCCCGGCCGCTCCCGCGGTCGCGGTGGCGGCGTCGCCGCTCGACCCCGACCGCTCGATCCTCCTGTTCATCCTGCAGGAGCCGACGCTCGCGGAGGGACTGCGCCCGGCCGATTTCACGACGGAGAAGTCCCGCCGGCTTTGGGAAGAGCTTTTGAAGCTCAAGCCCTATGAGTCCGGTTGGCCCGCGAGGCTTCTCGGTGCCCTTGCGGGGGAGGACCGCCAGGCCGCGAGCGCGCTGATCGTCGCCTCCACGCAGGGTTTCGCGCGGCGCCCCGAGGAGGAACTGTTCAAGATTTTGCGGCGTCGACGGGCCCAGGCGAGAGTGAGGGAACTCGAGTCCCTCCTCTTCGCCCCGGGCCGCTCTCGCGCCGCCGATCCCCGCCTACAGGAGGAGTACCACCAGGCGCTTCGAGACCTAAAAGGCACGGGCAAGTGAACCAAACAGAGGTAACAACAACCATCATGAACGACAGCAACCATGTCATGCGAAACTTGGTCGAGATGGGAAAGGAGCACGGCTTCCTGACGCTGGAGCAGATCAGCCGCTCCCTTTCCTCGTCGCGGATGAAATCCGAACAGGTCGACGAGCTCATGAGAACACTCGACGAGCTCGGCATCGAGGTCGTGGACCGCAAGAAGCCCCAGGCGGCGCCGTCTTCGGGGCGGGAGCGCTTTTCCGAGGAATGGAGCTCCGGCGGGGACGTGTCGAATTCGATGAGGATGTATCTCTCCGAGATGGGGCGCGTGCCGCTCTTGAACCGCGAGGAGGAAGTCACGCTGGCCCGCAACGTGCGGGAACGCGAGCGGGAGCTGCGCCTGCTCGTCCTCGAATCCCCTATCGCCATGCGCGAGATCCGCAACTGGGAGAACCTGATCGCCCAGCAGGAAATGACCCCCAAGGAGCTCATGCCTCGCGGGCGCAAGACCGCCTCCGAGCTCGCCGGGATGAGGCGCAAGATGAAGCTGGTCGCGCAGTACATCGCTCAGTCGGAGAAGGTGATGGACGGCATGCGCGAGAAGCTCAAAAAGCCGGCGCTGTCTCCCGCGCAAAGGCTTCAGATCAACAAGGCGATCGAGAAGCGCCATCGCGACGTCGTCCTCAAAATCGTGGGCTTGAACCTCAACCAGGACAAGGTCAAGCGCCTGACCAACAAGATCAAGAACCTGGCCGGAAAAATCCACGAGATCAAGGAAGAATTGGAGCGCTACAAGAACCGCTACGGATTTTCCTATGAGGAGCTCGACGGTTTCTACCGGCAATTGAAGCGCGGCAAGCTTCGCGCCGCCGCCTTCAAGGCGAAGACGGGATTTTCCCCGCAGGCTTTGGACGCCGCGATGGAGAACATGAAGGACTTGAACGAGCGCATGGACCGCATCCAGCACACGCTCCCGATCCCGATCGAGAAGTTCCTCGATCTTGAAAACAAGATCGTCACGCTCGAGGAGACGATCCTCGGCGACAAGCTCAAGCTCATCAAGGCGAACCTTCGCCTCGTCGTCTCGATCGCCAAAAAGCACGTGAATTCCAACCTTGAGCTCTCGGACCTCATCCAGGAGGGCGGGCTGGGGCTTATGAAAGCCGTGGAGAAGTTCGAGTACAAGAGGGGGTTCAAGTTTTCGACCTACGCGACGTGGTGGATTAGGCAGTCGATCAACCGCGCAATCGCGGACCAGGCGCGCACGATCCGCATCCCCGTGCATATGAAGGAGCTGATCGCGAAACTCACCAAGGTCGCGCGCCGGTTCCGGCAGGAAAACGGACGCGACCCGGCGCTGGCGGACTACACGAGGGCGCTGCACATCTCGATGGACAAGGTCAAAAACGTCCTCAAGATCATGCAGGAGCCCGTGTCCCTGGCGACTCCCTTGGGAGAGGACGACGACTCCTACCTCGAGGACTTTATCGAGGACAAGTCCGGCCCGGCGCCTTCCAACATCGCGACGGACTACCTGCGCAAGGCCGAAGTGGAGAAGATCCTCTCGACATTGACCGACCGCGAGGCGAAGGTGATTAAGCTCCGCTTCGGGATCGACACGGGCTATCCCAGGACCTTGGAGGAGGTGGGACGGGTCTTCCGCGTGACGCGAGAGCGCGTGCGGCAGATCGAGGCCAAGGCGGTGCGCAAGCTCCGCCATCCCTCGCGCTCCAAGCCCCTGCGGGACTACCTGAACTAGGGACCGGGAAACGCGGATGCTTTGGGAGGGGGAGAGACGCGGTCCGAGCGCCAAGCTCGTTGGCTTGGCGCTCGCCCTCGCGGGGCTTCTGATCCTGGGCGTGAAGCTCGCCCGGCGCGGGCTTCTGCCTGGGTTTCATGGGAACTCCTCGGTCGCCGCCGGGCGGGTCGCGGTCTTGCCGTCGGCCGCCCCGGGTTCTCCCGGGGCGGCGGCTCAGGCTCCCGATGTTCCTGTTGAGCGCGCGGTATCGAGGATTCCGCCTGTCCAAGCGCTCAAGGTCGTCACCCGCCGCCCCGGCTCCAACGTTCCGGTCCCTTCTCCTTCGCGCTGAGGGCCCCGGAGAGCTGCGTGGCCGCTCGGGGCGGCGCTTCAAGATGCTATGATAAGCCCATGATCAAAAGGACGATCGCGCTCTTGGCGCTCGCGGCGGCCGCTTGCTCGACGCCTGCGGCGAAGGTGCCCACGAAGCAAATCCGCGCCCACGCCGACCAAGGCCAGCAGCAACTCAACCAGGAAATCCGGACTCCGCACCCCGCGCAGCCCTAGCGCCGCTTCCGGGGTCCCTCCAGACGGCGCCAACGCGCCAAGGGATATAATGACGGTATGACTCGCAACGCTCAAGGCGATCTGGCGGCCATCGCCGCGCTGATCTCGGCCAACGTCATCTACGCCATGTCCTACGCGACGGCGCGGGTGGCGATGGAAGGGCTGCCGCCCGCCTTTCTCGCCTTCGTCCGGCTCCTGATTGCGGGCGTGATCCTCCTGCCCTTGTGGCGCGCCGGACCGGCGGGAGCGCCATTCAACCGGCGGGAGCACGCGACGGCGGCCGCCATGGGGGCCGTGGGATTCGGCCTCGCCTTTTGGCTGGGGAACCTCGGTATTTCTCTCTCCACGACGACCAATGCCGCGATCCTCGTGGTGGTCGAGCCGGTGTCCCTGATACTTTTGGGGCCGGCTCTCTTGGGCGAGAGCCTTTCGGCCCGGGAGGCCCTGGGCGCCGCGCTGGCGGTTGCGGGCTCGCTGCTCGTCGTGCTCAACGGATTGCCCGGACGCGGCGAGCCGATTCTCCCGCATTGGCGGGGCGACGCGCTTCTTGTCCTGACGGGAATCGCCTTTGCCTCTTATTCCCTCTGGGGGAGGCCTTTGCTCGCGCGCCATGACGCGGGGCGCGTCACCGTCTTGTCGCTTTTTTGGGGCGCGGCGGCCATCGCGCCGCTCGTCGTGCGGGAGTGGTTGGCGGGGCAGAGGCCCGCGTGGTCATGGCCGGTCGCTGCCGCGACGCTTTATTTGGCCGTCGCTGTCACAGGGTTCGGGTTTTTCCTGTGGAATTGGGCGCTCCGGCGCGTGGAGGCGTCGCGCGCGGCCATCACGCTTAACATCCAACCCGTGCTGGGCTCCTTGCTGGGCATCCTGTGGCTCAAGGAACGGCCCACGGCCTTCACCATCGCCGGGGGGGCTTTGATCGTTTTCGGCCTGTTCGTGGCCTTTGTTCCGGCGCGGCGAGAGTTCGGCGGGGCTCCCGTGGCGCCGTAGATGTCCTCCATCGGAAAAATCTGGTGGCGCGTACGGGATTTGAACCCGTGGTCTCCGCCTTGAGAGGGCGGCGTCCTAGGCCGCTAGACGAACGCGCCGGAAATCGGCGGCCAGAAACACCACATCTTATCAATTTACCGCCATGTCTGTAGACGGGCTCATTCTCCTGGCCTTTCTTGCCGGCTGCGCGATCCTCGGTCTCTGGGGGGCGCGGCTCCGCAAGGAAGGGCTCGCGGACTACGCCCTCGCGGGGCGCGGGCTCACGGTCTGGGCCTTCGTCGTCCTCCTCGTTCCGGCCTTCTATGGGGGAGTCCTGGGCGTGGGGGAGTTCTCCTGCCGGCACGGGTTCTGCGAGTGGACGGTGCTCGCCCTCCCCTACTATGTCTTCGCCATCCTCTACGCGGTTTTCCTGATCCCCCGGATGCGGCGGGTGGAGGGCCTCACGATCCCGGATCATCTCGGCAAGTGCTACGGGAAGCTCGCGACGCTCTGGGGGGCTTTCCTCGTCTTCATCCTCGCCTGTCCCGCGGACGGCGCCTTGATGGGGGGAACTCTCATGTCCTATGTCCTCGGAATCCCCAAGCCCTGGGCGATGGCGTTGACGCTCTTGGTCGCCTTCGGCCTTCTGCGCCGCGGGGGGCTGCGCTCCGAGCTATGGGCGGGGACGTTGCAGTTTTTTTTCATGTTCGGGGGCTTCGCCCTTTTGGTGGCGGCCGTGCTCTCGCGGGCCGCCTGGAAGCCCGCTCTTTCGGGTCTTCCCAGCGGCTTTTTGAGCCTGGGCGGGGATCTCTCTTGGCGGCAGCGCGCCGCCTGGTGGCTCATCGCCCTTTGGACTTTCGTCGATCCGACGCTTCACCAGAGGGTCCTGGCGGCGGAAAGCGTCCGAAGCGCCAGGCGCGGGCTTCTATCCTCCGTCTTGTTCTGGGCCTTTTTCGACCTCATGACGGTTTCGGCGGGAATGCTCTCCCGGGCGCTGTTCCCGGCGATCCGGGACCCGCTCTGGGCTTACCCGGCCTTGGCCTCGGCTTACCTCCCGCCGATCTTGCGGGGAATCTTCTATTGCGGCCTCCTGGCTTCGATCTTGGCCTCGACGCAGGCGAAGGCCCTGATAGCCTCCTTGAGCCTTGGAAAGGATCTCGTGGGTTCGATTCAAGGAGGCAACGAGCGCGAGCAGGAGCGCCTGGCGGGGCGGGCCTTCCTCGTCGTGGGCGCCGCCGCGTGGTGGCTCGCCTCGCGCGTCCCTTCGGTCGTTAAACTGTGGTACGGGCTTGGAAGCGCGGTGATCCCGGCGATGGGCCTTCTTCTCGCGGGGGCTTACGCGCCGCGCTTTCGCGTCCCGGAGCGCTGGGCGGTGCTCGCCTCGGCCTCGGGCTTTGTGATCTCGGGGGGCTGGGCCGCGGCCCAATACTTCCATGCGTTCAACCCCTGGGGTCTCGACCCCCTGCTGCCGGGTCTCCTGGCCGCCGGAGGATTATGGAGCTGCGGGCTTTTGATCCGAGGGGCCGGCGGATGTTCCCGTCTCTGAAAACGCCGTGACGGCAAAGGTTTCAATCCGTGTTTTCGGGTCCTTCCAACAGTCCCGCGCAAGCCCCGCCTTCTCGACGCAGAGCTCGCCGAGGAAAGCCTCCTTTTGAGGGAGCTTGTCCCAGACTTGGGGCAGGAAAACCCCGGAGTTTCCCGCGGCGCTCAGGATGACGCCCTCTCCGCGATGGACCTGTCCGGCGTCCATGACGCGGCGCGGAAGGCTCAGGATCGAGATCTCAAGATCGATGCGCGGGAGTTCCGAAGGCTGCACGGGGGTAAAGCGCGGGTCCTGGGATCCCGCGAGGGCGGCGTTGTGGATGACGGAGAGCAAAAGGGGTTCGCGGGGCTTGAGGCTCCCGATGCAGCCCCGGAGGGCGCCCTTTTCGGTCAAGGTGACGAAGCTCGCGGCCGGAAGATTAAAAAGGGGATTATCGGCGGGCATTTGGGCCGACGGCGCCGCCCCGCTGAGGGCCTGTTTCTCGAGGGATTCCCGGGCCGCGCGCAGGAGGGTCGACTTCTCCTTGAGGTCGAGTTCCTCGAAGGGCCAGGGGGGCGGCGAGCGTTTTCCGGTCTTGACGAAGGCCGCCGCGGCATAGCCGACGACGCGCTCCGTGCCCACGGCGGGGAGCGCCGTGAAGGAATTCGCGTGGCCCAGGATCCGGACCCGGTCGGTGCCGAGGGCCGAGGCCGCGGCCATGACGGCGGTCACGGCCGCCTGCCCGCAGTAGGCGACCGCGAGATGGGGGACCCCTTGGCGTGTCCAAAGGTCGCTTGCCAGCCAGAAATAGTCCGGCCGCAGGGTCTCCAAGGCCCGGAGCGTCGTCCGATCGACCGCATCGTCGAAGGCGGCCGGAGGGTAGTGCGATTGATCCGAGGAGGCGACGATCAGGACGCGGCGCTTCGTTTCCCGTAGCGCCTTCGCGACCACCGCGCCCACGGTCTTCGCCGTTTCGAGATCGTCGGTATTCATGAGCAGGCCCACAAGGGGGATCTGGCCCAGCCTCTCCTGGAGGAAAGGCAGTTCGACTTCGATCGAATGTTCGCGCGCGTGGGCCTCCGGGTCCGGAACGATCAGGGAGGATGCCTTCATGAGGCGCTTGGCCAGGGCTTCGCCGTAGGGGAAGTATCCCTCGGGCGTCCCGTAGTCGCCGGGATAGAGCGCCGCGCCGGGGATGGCCTTGTAATGCCCGGTCCCGATCACGAGGATCTCGTCATAATCCCCGCGGTTGACGGACTGGAATGATTTCGCGGCGGTGGGTCCCGAGAACTCAAGCCCCGCGTGGGGGACGAGGATGGCGGCGAGCGTGCCGTCGAGCTTGGGCTTGGGGGCGGCGGCGAGGTCCTTGCGGACCAGGTCTTCAAGCTTGGAGGGATCGGCCGGATAAAACGTCCCCGCCACCGCGGGCGGCCTTCTCAGATTCCCGGCCGCCGCCGGCAGCCGCGCCAAAAGGAGGGCGGCCAGCATGAAAGCCCCGGCCCGCTTCATCGCATCCGGCCGAGCTTGGGCGCGAAACAAAATGTTAATCATGGCGAAATGTTTGCGTAACGGCGCGCGGGTAAGATCATCATAGTCGTTCCATACAACAGGATCACAACAAGATTCGACAACAGCGACCGCACCCCCTAGGACCCCGCCCCGGCCCCCCTCCCGGCCGGGGCGGCAACATTTCGGGGTGTTTTCATCTCCCCCACGAGAAGCTGGCCGCAGGCGCCGTGGATGTCCCGGCCTAGGTTTTGGCGCACGGTCACGGCAAGTCCTTCCTTTAGAAGCGCGGCCTGGAAGCGGCGGATGTCCGGCTCGGCGGTCGCAACCTGCCCCGGCACGGCCTCATTATAAGCGATCAGATTGACGTGAAGGAGGGGGAGCGGCCCGCAGGACTTGGCGAATTGGACGAGTTCTTTCGCGTTTTGAAGGGAATCGTTTCGACCATGAAGCATGACGTACTCGAGGAAGATCTTCCTGTTCGTCTCCTGGAGGTAGCCCCGGAGGGCTTGGGCGAGAACCTTCAAAGGGTAGGCCTTGTTAAGAGGGACGAGCGACTCGCGCAATCCGTCCTCCGCCGCATGCAGGGAGAGCGCGAGATTGATCTGGGGAAATTCTTGGCCGAAGCGCGCGATCTTGGGCGCCACGCCCGAGGTCGAGACCGAGATGCGCCGGGCCGCCATGGCGAATTGCCTCTGATCGGTGAGCCGCCGCAGGCTCTCCGCGACGGCGTTGTAGGCGTTGAAGGGCTCTCCCATTCCCATGTAGACGACGTTCGTGAGGAAGCCTTGGATTCCTTCGCGGGCGATGTGCTGGCGCCAGAATAGCACTTGGTCCGCGATTTCCTCCGCCGAAAGGGAGCGCGTCAATCCCATGAGCCCCGTCGCGCAGAAGGAGCAGCGTATCGCGCAGCCGACCTGGGAGGAGATGCAGGTCGTGAGCCTCGTGGGGGAAGGCTTGAGAAGGACGGTTTCGATCAGGCGGCCGTCCGACAGCCGGAGAACGGCTTTGCGGGCGCGGCCGTCCCGGGATATCTCGATGCGATCCGGGGAAACGCTTAGGATGGGAAGCTCTCGCGAGAGGCGCTTCCTGAGAGCCAAGGGCAGCGTTGGGATCTCGTCGTAGGAGGAGACATGGTCCTTGAAGACCGCCTGGCGGATCTGCGCGGCGCGGTACTTGGGCTCCGCATTTTCCTCAAGCCACGATTCCAGCCGCCCGGCATCCATATCGGCTTCTCGACTAACCCTTGGCTCCGGAGTCCCGGCCCCCGTAGCGGTGGACCCACTCGGCCAAAGCCCGGACGTTGTCCGGCGGAGTTTGGGGGAGGATGCCGTGGCCCAGGTTGAAGATGAAGCCCCGCCGGCTCGAGGCTTGGCGCAGGATGCGGAGCGCCGCCTTCTTGAGCACGGGGAGCGGGGCGAGCAGCAGGGCGGGATCGAGGTTCCCCTGGACGGCCTTGCCCGGCAGGCGCCGGAAGGCCTCGCCGATGTCGATTCTCCAGTCGACCCCGATCACGCCCGCCCCCGCGCTGGCGAAGTCCTCCAGGAAGCCCGAGGCGCCGGAGCCGAAATAGATGAGGGGGACGCCGAGTTCCTTGAGTCCGGAGAACAGCCGTTTCGTCGCCGGGAGGACGCTGGCGCGGTAGTCCTCGGGGGAAAGCGCTCCGGCCCAGCTGTCGAAAATCTGGATGGCCTGGGCGCCGGACGCGGCCTGCATTTTAAGATAGGAGAGGGTCACGCGCACGATCCGATCCATGAGCGTGTCCCAGGAACCGGGAATTTCCCGCATGAGCGCCTTCGTCAAAAGGAAGTCCCGCGAGGGGCCGCCCTCGATCATGTAGCTTGCGAGCGTGAAGGGAGCGCCCGCGAAGCCGATCAAGGGGATCTTGCCGTCGAGCTCCCGGCGCGCCAAACGGATCGCGTCGCCCACGAAGGAGAGGGACTCTGGATCGGGGCGGACGGCAAGCCGCTTGATATCCGCGGGGCCCCGGATGGGGTGGTCGATCGTCGGAGCCGGATTGAACCTCAAACGCAGGCCCATGGCCTCAAGCGGCAGCAGGATATCCGCGAAAATGATCGCCGCGTCGAGGGGGAACTTCCTGATCGGTTCCAACGTCGCCTCGCAGGCGAGCTCGGGGGTCTTGGCGATGTCGAGGATCGAATGGCGCGTCCGGAGCGCGCGGTAGCCCGGCAGGTAGCGTCCGGCCTGGCGCATGAACCAGACCGGCACGACGTCGACGGGGCGGCGCGCGCAGGCGCGGAGGAATCGGCTTTCGAAGGCGGCGGGGCGGGGAGACACGCCTCTATTGTAGCGGAAACTTTATGACGCGAGCAGGGTGTCCGCCGTGCGCAAGATCTCGACCACGGCGTCCGGCGTCCTCGCGGTCAGCAGGCGCTTGCGCAGGTTTTCGTTCATCGCGAGCGCCGCGATGCGGCTCAAGAGTTTGAGCTGGACCACCGGGTAGCCCGAGGGGGAAAGAACCAGGAAGACGAGCCGCACCGGAACGCCGTCCGGCGACTGGAAGGAGAGGGGGTGGGAGAGCCTCGCGAAGGCGATCAGCGGGCGGGCGAGTCCCGGCAGTCTGGCGTGGGGGATGGCGAGGCCTCGCCCGACGGCGCTTGAGAGCTTGGTCTCGCGCTCCCACAGGATCCGGAACGCCTCCGCGGTATTTAAGCCCGGCATTTTGGCCTTGAGGGGCTCCAGAAGCTCCCGATAGAGGGACTTCCTGTCGGCGACCTCGACGCGCAGGCGAACCGACGCGTTGGCGAGGGCCTCGGTGAGGAGAAGAGATCCGTCGGCCACGTCGAACTCGTCCTTGATCTCGCCCACGATCTCCTCCATGAGATCCTCCAGCGTGACAAGACCGGAAACGCGCCCGTCCGCGCCTCGCGCGAGGGCGAGGTGGATCCCTTTGTCCGGGAAAATCTTGAGGAGCTTTTCCAGGGGCTCCGTTTCCTCCACGTAGGAGAGGGGGCGCAGAAGCGACCTCCAGTCGATGCCCCCCGGCGCGGCGGGAAGAAGGGCCATGTCCTTGAGGTGGATGAGGCCCAAGGAAGAATCCAAGCCTTTCTCGCAGACAGGATAGCGCGTGAAGCGACGATCGCGGATGATCTCGAGGTTTTCCCCCTGGGATTTGGCGAGAGAGAGGTAGACGACCTTCTCGCGCGGCACCATGACTTCCGAGACCTTGGCTCCCCCCAAGTCGAATAGATTCTCGAGAAGAAGAAGCCTTTCGAGGGGGAAGCCTCCCCGCTCCTGGGTTTCGCCGATGAGGAGGCGAAGCTCTTCCTCGGAAACGGCGGAATCGGGGTCGGCGGCCTTGAGGCCGAAGGGCTTGAGGAAGAGCCGCGAGCAGGCGGACATGAAATAGGTCGGAAGCCGCGCGATCCAGGCCGCGGTCATCAAGGGATAGGCGCCCCAGAGGGCGGCGCGCTCGGCCCGCTGGATGCCGAGCGTGCGCGGGACAAGCTCTCCCAGGACGATGTTCGTCCAGGAGAGGGCGCCCAGCGCGAGCGCCAGGGCGAGAAAATGCAGGAGCTTCGGATTAAGCGGAAGATGCCGGGACTCGAGAAAGCGCGACATCGCGGCGGCCAGCGCCGGAGCGCCCACCCAGCCGAGAACGAGCGAGATCGTCGCGAGGTAGACTTGGATCGCCGCCAAGTACTCGTCGAGGTTTTGGATCATCGAGAGAACCACCTCGGCCGGACGGTGCCGGCCGCGGCGAACAAGCAGTTCGAGGCTCGACGGGCGCACGCGCACGAGCGCGAACTCCACCACGACGAAAAGCGCGTTGAGCGCGATGAGCCCTAGCGAGAGGAAAGCGACCAGCATTCGTTGGCGTGTGCGAGAAGAGATCGGTCCGTTTGGGCGCGCAGGATGAAGTCCCGGACCTCGGGGCTTGACCAGGCGGACTTGGCCATCTCCCAGGCCGAGGCCAAGGAGACTTTCCGCAAATCCGCGGCCGCGAAAGGGAGGGCGTTGAGGAGCTTGACCTTGCCGTCCGGGACGACGAGGATCATCGCCTGGGGGCTGTCGAGGCGGGTTTTCATCTCGACCAAAATGTCCCAGGGATAGACGGAGAGACGCGTGCGATTTCCGAGCCGGGATTCGACGTCCTTGAGGGCCGCGACGCAGGCCCGCCAGTCCTCATCCGATGGGGCAAGCCTCTCCCAATCGAGGGCCGCTCGGCCGAGGCGCATCAGGGGTCCCGTGACGAAGACCCTGGCGCCGAGAGAAGAGGCGAGTTCATAAGTTTGCGCGGCCTCGCCGGCGTTGAGTTTGGTCGGGATGAAGACGGCCTCGGGCTCGAGGCCCGCCCGCGCGAGCCGATCGATCGTCTTGACGACGTCGCGGAATCGGCTGCCGGGGCGCAGGGCCTCGTGGGTTTCGGCCGCCGCGCCGTCAAGGCTGATCTGGATCGACGCCGGCTTGAGCTCCTTGAGGCGCGCGAGCGCCCGCTCGTCGATCAAGAGCCCGTCCGTCTCTATTTTAAGGAGAGTGCCTCCGGAGACGAGGGTCTCGAAAACGTCCCAGACGTGGGCGACTCCAAGCGGCTCTCCGCCGCCGAAGGCCGCGTAGGGGATGCCCATCTCGGCGGCTTCCCGGGCGATGCGGACGGCCTCGTCGCGGGAGAGCTCGCTTTTCCAGGCTCGCTCGGGACCGGACTCCTCGCAGCAGTGCAGGCAGCGGCAGGAGCAGCGGTTGGTGAGCTGCCAGGCCATAAAGAGGGGGGAGCGATAGTCGCCTACCGTCTCCCCCCTCCGACGGCTCACGTGAAGCGGATGTAGGGCTGCGCCATGACCCTCTCGGAAACCTCTTCCATCTTCGGGGTTTCCCAGGCGAGCTTCGGCGCCGCTTTCTTTTCCGTCACGTTCTTCGTGTCGTTCATGCTGTCTCCTTTCCGGAGGGCGTTCCCGCCGGAAAATCGTTTGAGAGAGGGACCCAGGCGTGCGAGCGCACGGGATCGCTTCGGAAGACGCCTTCCCGAGCGACGCGATCCACGTCCGCGCGGACGCGGGAATGGAGCCAGGCCTTTTGATAGGAGGCCCAGGCCTCCGGGACGGACTGCGTTCTGAGATCGGCGACGGCGTGGGACATCCCGCCCGAAAGCGCCACGCGTCCGTCCGGCAGGATGAAAAGCGTCCCGGGCGGTTCCGCGGCGCGAACGGCGAGGTCCTCCTCCAGGGAAAAGGGCTCGTAGCAGAGTTCAATGCGGCCTTCCAGCTCCTCCCGCCTGCGGTCGAGCATCGCGCGGAATTCGGCGTAGGATTCGTCGGAAGGGCAAAGCTTCTTCCAAAGGAGCCGAGCTCGGCCGACCGCCATGAGCTTCCCCGTGTTCAACCGGAAGGCGCCGAGGGAAAGGGCGATGTCGATCACGCGCTCCGCCTCGCGGATGTTGAAAGCCGCCGGGGCGAAGGTGATCTCAAGGGGCATGTTATAAGCGCGCACGAGAAGGCAGGCGCCGAGGGCTTTTTCGAGGCTGGCGCCGGGACGCATCTTCCCGTAGCTCTCTTCCGTCGCGCCGTCGAGGCTTATTTGAACGGAGCGGATGGGCAGCTTGGAGAGCCTCGCGGCGGACTCCTGGGCGAGGTTTCGGCCGTTCGTTTCGATCTTAAGCCAGCAGCCGCCCCGCCCCAGCCGTTCGGCCGTATCGAGAAAGTGCGGGACGAGAGTGGGCTCCCCGCCGCAAAGCATCACGTAGGGAATTTGGGCTTGGGCGAGGCGGTCCGCGAGAGACAACGCTTCCTCGCGGGAGAGCTCCCCGGGCATTTTCCGCCCCGGGGCGGAAAGCGTGCAGCAGTGAAGGCAGGCGAGGTCGCAGTCGTGCGTGAGCTGCCAGGTGGCCATGAGCGGGGCCGAATAGTCGGAGATTTTCATGGCTTGATCACGACCGCGAGGGCGAGCGTCCCCGTGCCGACCAGGTAGCAGAGGACGATGTATTTCACGGCGGGAATGAAGAGCTTCGGCGTATCGAAAGTCTTGAGGGCCGCCCGGGCGCTTAAGACGAGGAAGGGGAGCCCCAGGAATCCCGCGGCGACGGAGGCCTTGGGCAGCAGGCCGAATCGGGGCGCCGCGATCATGAGGGCCAGGGCGGCGGCCGCGGCGGCGAGGTAGAGCGCGACGCCTCCCTTGCGGCCCAAACGCACGACGAGATTTTTCTTCCCGACTAGGCGGTCTTGATGGAAGTCGGGGATTTCATTGACGACTGCCAGGGCCCCGATGAGGAGCGCCGGAACCATCGAGGCGGCCAGCGCCCGCGGCGAGAAGCGCTGAGTTTGCAGGTATAGAGAGCCCAGCGTCATCCAGGGGCCGTAGGAGAGCGCGATCATGATCTCGCCCAGGCCCCGGTAGGCCCAGCGGATCGGCGGGCCGACGTAGAAAAGGGCGGCCAGGCCGCCAAGCCCCATATAAAGGAAGATCGGCGTCCCCCGCGCGATGCCGAGCCAGAGCCCCACGCCCGCGGCCGCCGCGAAGGCGGCGATTCCCAGCCAGAGCATCCAGGCGGGGATGTCTTCGTCGTCGTTCGGGTTGAAGACCCGGTCCGTTCCCATCCGGGCGTCGAAATACTCGTTGAAGGATTCGACGCCCACCACCGAAAAGAAGATTCCGAGAAGACCGAGCCAGAAATATCGGGGATGGAAGACCCCTTCCTGCCCGTAGGCCCACGCGGCCCCGAGCAAATACGGCAGCAGCCCCGCGTAGAGGAAGAAGCGGTAGCGAACGAGGCTTGCTAGCTTGCCAAATCCACCCATTGATGAAGTTTCGCGATGACTCCGGGATCGGCATCGAGCTGATTGATGAAATCCGAGACTTGAGGGCTCTTCCAGGCGTTGAGGAAGCTTTTCCACACTTTGGGGAGGCTCTCGCGGCGCAAGTCTCCGCAGATAAAAGGGAGGGCGTTGATGAGCTTCACCTTCCCGTTGGGGAGGATGATGAAGAGCGCGGCGGGGTTCTCGATCCGGTATCGCAGCTCCTCGAGGATGCCCATCTCATGGAAGTAGACCCGCATGCGGCCCTCGTATTGGATCGCCTTCTCGCGCAAGGTCTTGAAGAAGGGAGCGTAGTCCTCCTCGGAGGGGGCCGTCAGATGCCAGGTGCGCACGGCGTTTCCGGTGTACATGATCTTGCCGGAATAGAAGCTGTAGGCGCCGAGAGCATAGGCCAGGTCGACGGCCTCCCCGGCCTCGGCGATGTTGAATTTGGCCGGGACGAAATTGATCTCGATCGGGACCCCGGCCGTCTTCAGGCGCTGGATGCCCTCGATCGCGGACTCATAGCGCCCCCGCACGCGCATCTTGTTGTAGGAGGCGGGCGTCGCCCCGTCCAAGGAGACCTGGACCGCCTTGATGCGGATGTCTTTAAAGCGAGCGCAGTTTTCCGGCGTGAGATAATGGCCGTTCGTCTCCACCTTGACGCCCACGCCCGCTCGGGCCAGGCGCTCGGCCATCTCGAAGAAATGGGGATGGACCATCGGCTCGCCGCCCGAGAGGGAGACGTAGGGCACCTCATGCGAGATCAGGCCGTCGATCACGCGGAAGGCCTCCTCGCGGGAGAGCTCGTCCGGGAAGGCCTTGCCCGGCCCCGATTCCTCGATGCAGTGGAGGCAGGCGAGATTGCATTCGTTGGTGATCTGCCAGGCGACGTAGAGCGGCGCTCCGAGATCGTCGGAGGAGGCCTTCTCGGAAGAAGGGGCGACGGCCTGCGTCATTCGGTCAGCAGCCCCTTGTCCTTTAAGTCCTTGATGAAGGCCTTGGCCTCGGACTCCATGCGCCCCGTCTTGTCGTCGTATTTGGCCTTGAGCCGGGAGACGAGATCCCCGTCGCCGGCGCCGGCCAGGAGCTCGCGCACGACGGCCGCCCCGGTGGGGCTCAGGGTGTAGACCTTCTCCGAGCGGGTCTCGAAGAGCACCGCCCCGAACTTTTCCTCGCGGAACTTCACGAAAGGCGCAAGCTTCATGGCATCCTCCTTGCGGGCGTTGAGGCATGGCGCGGCGTCCGAGGACTCGCGCTCCGAAATCTCTTCCATCTCCTTGCGGATTTTCTCACGGCGAATGATCTCCGGGCCGCTCATGCTCAATAGTCCCGGGCCGCCATCTCCTCGACGAAGGAGAGGAGCCGCAGGGCGCCGGGGCGCCGCGGCAGGGCCCGAGCCGCGGCGAGGATGGAGGCCAGAAGCTCGGAGGCGGTCGCGCGCGCCCTCTTGACGGCGCCGGAGTCGATCGCGAGCCGCGAGAGCCTGGCGAGTTCGGCGTCCGGGATTTCCCCGGGCTTCGACCAAGCCTCCTCGAAGCGGGCCCTGATCGAGGCGTCCTCGAAGGCGTAGACGAGCGGTAGGGAGATCTGGCGCTGGGCGATGTCCTGGCCGGGCTTTTTCCCCAGGCGCCGGGCGTTCTGGGAGAGATCGAGGATGTCGTCGACCACCTGGAGAAGAATGCCGGAGGAGAGCCCCATGCGGGCGGGGTCCGAGTCCTTGAGCTCGTGCGGGGAGAGCTTCGCGAGGACCTGGCCCACCCACTCAAAGAGCGCGCCGGTCTTGCGCGAGGCGACGCCCAGATAGGCTTCCTTCGAGATCGCGGTCGAGCCGCGTAAAAATTCCTCCTGGAGTTCCCCGATCGTCATCTCGCGAACGGCGGAGACAAGCGTGTTGGCGGCGTCCTGCGAAATCTCCTGCGCTTCCTCGAGGCCCTGGGAGAAGGCGAGATCGCCCAGGAGCAGGGCGACCGAACGGCCGAAGACGGCGTTGGGGGTGGGGAGCCCCCGGCGCAGCGCCGCCTCGTCCACGCAGTCGTCGTGGAGAAGGGAGGCGTTATGCACCCATTCGATCGCGCAGGCGGCGTGCTCGCGGGCCTCTTCCGGGACTCCGAGGGCCTCGCCCAGAAGCAGCGTGAAGCGCGCGCGCAGGAGTTTCCCGTTGGCGGAAATCAGCCCCGCGAGTTCGGTCCCGACCCGGCCGGAAACCCGAAGCGCCCGGGCCTTAAGCCGGGAGCGGACGCCGGCGAGGGAATCGGCGCTGGTGGCGGTCGTCATCGTAGAAGTGCGGCATTATACCAATTCGCTTGGGAACAAAATCGGGGGAGTCTTGTCTAACACAAGATGAGCCTGAAGCTGGGGCAGTTTCTAACACAAATGAGCCTGAAATGACGTCATTAAGGCGCGACAGGGCCGTGGTAACTTCGAGGCATGACTGTGACCATGGACG
>JAJZAK010000057.1 GCA_021799485.1 bacterium
GGGGGAGAATGTAGTTTCCGAACGCGGCGAATCCCAGCGGCACGATGCCCAGGAAGATCATCAAGGTGCCGTGCATCGCTCCGAGGGAATTATAGAGCTCCCCCGTCATGATGCCGCCGGGAGCCAAGAGGGGCGAGATGAGCCGACCAACGAAGGGGATCGGGGTCCCGGGATAAGCGAGCTCCCAGCGCATCAGGAGCACCATGGTAAAGCCGATGAGGAGAAAAACCCAGGAGGTGAAAAAGTACTGGAGCCCGATCACCTTGTGGTCCGTCGCGAACACGTATCGCCTCCAGAAGCTCCGCGGGGCGTGTCCGTGCTGGTCGTCTGACATGCGTTGCCTCCTTTAAAAATTGGCTCCGGGAGCGGCGGCCTGCTGGGGCTTCGCCGGCGCCCGGCTCTTAAGCCAGGCCTGGTATTGATCGGGCGACTGCACGACGACGCTGCCGGTCATGAGGCTATGCGCGAAACCGCAGAGCTGGGCGCAGGCAAGCTCGTAGGTCCCAGCCTGGGTCGGTCTGACCCACACGGGGATCTGCATTCCCGGGACCGCGTCCTGCTTGAGGCGGAACTCGGGAACGCCGAAGCTGTGGATGACATCGAGGGTGCTCAGGTGAATCAAGGCCTTGGTCCCGGCGGGAAGATGGATTTCATTGGCGAGAACGACGTCGTCCTGGGCCGCCGGGTCCGTCATGTCGAGCCCGATGGGATTGTAGAAATTGATCAGTTCCGGCTTGCGGCGGCCGAACTTGCCGTCCGGTCCCGGGTATTGGACGTTCCAAGCGAACTGCTGGGCGATGATGTTGAGCTCCACCGGATCTTCCTTCCCGCCGGGAAATTTCATCTTGATATGGGCCCACACGGGGATAGCGTAAAAAATGATGAGGCCGATCTCGAAGATCATGACGATGACATCCGGAACGAGGCTTTTCAAGCTGTGCGTCGAGTCATCGAGCCGGACGCCGACGCCCTCGCGATGGCGGTAACGGATCAGCAGGTAGGTGAAAAAAGCTCCCCAGAGGACGAAAATCAGCAACATCGCCCAGTGGATCAGGGCGATTCCGCCGTCGATCTCAGGAGCGAAGCTCGCCGCCGCCGGAGGCAATCCCCAGTTGAAGGCGTGGCTCATCGAACGACGTCACGATAGCACAAAGACGCCGTCCAAAGCAACCACGGCGGCCATGGATAATCCATGACCGCCGTCATACTTTCGCGCTTGGGCCAAAAGACCGCCCCGAAGCGCTAAGCTGCCTTTACTTTATTGGCACAGGCCGGAGCCGCACTGTCCCGAGCAGCAATCACTATCGCCCGAGCAGGATTGCCCGCTGCCCTGGCAGTTGTTGTGCGGCGGAATAAAAGGCGGCCAAGGCCAGGGATGCGGCGGGACGATCGGGTGCGGATCCGGGTCCGGATGGGGTTGCGGGGCGGGCGCCGGGTGAGGCGGAACGATCGGATGCGGAGCGGGCGCCGGATGCGGAGGGATGATCGGATGCGGAGGCACGGGGACAATCGCCGAGACCGATTGAATCGCCTTTTCAAACGATCGGGCGGCATCGGCCGAAGATTTCTCGACATCCGCGGGATTTACCGCGATGACACGGCTCGCGGCCGCCAAAAGGGCCGCCATGACCGCAAACAACGGTTTCTTCATAGATAACTGCCTCCTCTTTATTTAGCTCTTAGACGGATCCGGCACTCCATAAATAAGTTCGTTGATCTCGAAAATCGCAGGGATGGGAAGAACGTCGGAGGCCGCGCCATCCGAAAGGATGTCCCCATCGGCGGCGAAGCGCCTTGTTTCGCTGCGCGCCACCGCCTTGAGATCGTCGCCTTGGTTATACTTGGCGACGGCTTCGTCCATGCGGCCGTAGCGGTAGGCATGGACGGAAATTCCGGCGTTTTGGCAGGCCTGGACGATGACCGCCACATAGCGGGGATTGTCGTCGGCGTAGACCACAAGATCCGGCTTGAAGCCCGTCAGCCTCAGAAGCGTCATCAGCCATTGCCCCTTGTTCTGCCCCGCCGTCATCATCACGCCGTTCTGGTAGGTCGGACCGCGGGGGTCGCTCTGGGCGGGAAAATCGGCGAGGGACTCGCCAAAGCCGTTCTTCGCGAAGTCGATACCGTTCTCAAGCAGCTGCCGGCGCGTCGCGTCGGCGATCGAGCCTCCCCGATCGGTGAGGGCGATGGTCTTGACGCCGGAGGCTTGAAGGGCGCCGACGCCGGGCGCGACCGAAGGCTCCGTCGTCATCTGGCGAGATTTCTCCTCGACGGCGTCGTAGAAGCGCAGGAGTTGGCTCATCCGCGTGGGGCAGGGAGCGACGCCCAAGTCCGGGCAATACTTTTGGAGCGAGGCCCATTGGTCCGCGAACCACTGGTTGCTGCCCAGAAGCTGCGGCGGCGTCAACAAGGTGTTGTCGATGTCGAAGACCGCGAGCACCTTTTTTCCGCCGAGCGACTCATTCACCGCATCGTCGATGACGGGAGACATCTCAAAGACCGTTTTTTGCGCCGCCTCCGAGGCCCAGGCGTTCAGTCCCGCGCCCGCCGCTGCCGCCAAGAACGCCGCGAACGCCCATAATTTGCGCATTGCGCTCGTGCCGCCGCGGCTCGCTTGCTTACTGAATCGAGCCAATGTAATGCCCCAGAAGTTTTCTCAAGGCTTTCTGGGATTGCGGATGTTCCAGAGTAAGGCCCGAAAAAATCGCGCCGCTCTTTGTGATGCTGCCATCCGCCATGGAGATGGTGAAAGTATAATTTTCCCCTCCCATGAGTTTCGAAAGCTGAACGCTCGCAATATCAAAACCTCCGTTTGGAAGCTCGCGGCCATCCACTTGGAAGAAATCACCCAGGAACAAGTTGTCTTCCTTCTCATCCGTCCCATACTTTCGGTACATCTCGACGGCCTTGGCCTTAAGCCTGGATAAGGCGTCCCCGGATAATCGCGTCAATGGATAGGGAACTGTCTCCGGAGGAACGATGACGCCCGTGTCCGGCCGGCTCGGCTGCTGAGCCGCCAGGGCCTTCGCCGGCGACGCGACCTTCAGCGCTCCAAGCTGATTGGAAAACATCGCATCGCTCGATCCCGCCCAACTCATGCCCGCCGCGAGGGCAACCGCTCCCGCCGTCAAGATCGCTTTCTTCATGGTCATGTCGAGTTCCTCCTTCTTTTTCTTCTTTTTGCCTTTTGGCTTTGGGCCCATCGGCCGTTGACACATTTTAAAGGAACGGCGCCGCCTGCGCATGAGGCGAAGGGGCAGACTTGAAGGGGCCGAAGGTCCTACCGCTTTCGAAAGAAGCTTTCCCGGTAGTACGCGAGCTCGGCGACGGATTCCTTGATGTCGTTGAGGGCCTCGTGCTCCTTGGCCTTGTCGTATTTGTAGGCGGAGCCGGGATACCAGCGGCTTACCAGCTCCTTGACGGTGCTGACGTCGATCGAGCGGTAATGGAAATAATCGTGGAGCCGGGGCATATATTTAATAAGGAAGCGGCGGTCCTGGCCGATGGTATTGCCGCAAAGAGGAACCTTGCGCTCCGGACAGTGCTTCGCCACGAACTCCAGCGTCATGGCCTGGGCCTCGGCCATGCTGATCGTCGATTCCAACGAGCGCCGGGTCAGCCCCGATTGGCCGTGCTGTTTCACGCACCAGGGGTCCATGCGCAGCAGAACGTCCTCGGGCTGCCGGATGGCGAGGCAGGGGCCTTCGGCGAGAACCCGGAGCTCGCTGTCCGTCACGAGAGTCGCGATTTCGAGGATCGTGTCCCTTTCGGGGTCAAGCCCCGTCATCTCGAGGTCAAGCCAAATAAGATTCTTGGGATCCTGCACTACTGGCCGAACCTTTGCTGAATCTCGCGCCGCATCTCGTCTCCCATCTGCTCCATGGCCGCGATCTGCTGGCGGATGACGGCCTGGGGATCGTAGGGCCGGCTCTGCGTCACCATCTCCCGGGGCGCCGAAACCGCATGGAGCGGAGCGCCGGGGGCGGAGGCCGCTGGGGCGGGAGAAGCCTGGGGAGGCGCCTTGGCGACGACGAGATTTTCGGGCGCGGCCGGAGACGCCGGCGGCGCGGCGGAAGGATTGGTGTAGGCGATTTGCAGACCCTGGTCGGCCAGCCAGCGCTGGACCACATCCGATCGAATCGCGAAGTTGACCGCGGTGATCGCCAAGCCTCCCGCTCCCTCGCGCGCCATCGCGGTATTGACGCCGATGATATGGGCCGAAGCGTCGAGCAGCGGCCCTCCGGAATTGCCGCGATTGATCGATGCGTCGGTCTGGAAGGCCGCCTTGCCGCGAACGCCGCCCAAGTCGGCGATCACGGTGCTCACGATTCCCGTCGTCAAAGTCCAAAGGCCTCCCTGCTCCGGCTGGCCGATCGCGGCCACGCGCTCTCCGATCTGCACTTGGGACGGGTCTCCAAGGCCCAAAGGCTGTCGATCCGCCGGAATGCTCTGGGGCTCGAGAATCGCCAAGTCGAGAGTGCGGTCATAAGAGACGACGCGCGCCACCGATGGGTCGCGCAGGTCCCTGCCGGGATCTCCCGTCATCCGGGCGGGCTTGTAGTAGACGCGCACGGTCGGCCAGGGCTCCCCCGTCGATGACTGGATGACCACATGGGCGTTCGTCAAGACATGCCGGGAATCGATGATGCTGCCGCTGCCGATCTCCGCGGAGCCGCCGTTGCCCGAACAGAGGATGAAGACCACCGAAGGGGCGGCTTCCATATAGATATTCCGCGCGACAAACGGCGGGATGCCTTGAGCCTGGGCGCCTGGCGCGGCGGCTCGCGCGGGCACGCGCTCGTTGAATTTCGCCAGGCGCGACTGCGCGGCCGCCACGGCCTTGAGGGGCGCCTTCGACAACGACGCATAGGCGTCTCCAGCCAGCAGGTGGGCGCGAACCGACTCGGCGGGAGGAAGTTTTTTATTGGTCCAAGCGCTCTCCAGCCCGCGCAGGGCCTCGTCGAGCTTGGCGGTTTGAGCGTCGAAGGAGCGGCCCTCGATCGCGGGGGGGGCCTGCCGGGACAAGGCCGGCGTGATGGCTCTGCAATAGCTTCCCCAACCGGCGGCCACGAGCCCTTTGACCGTCACTCCCTGCCTGCCGGCAGGACGGCGCCCCGCGCCGGACAGGTAATCCCGCGTTTGCTTCGTCAATGACGGATGCCCGGCGACGGCCCACTGCTGAATCCGCGTCAAGGCCTCTTTCCCGGCTTCCGAAGCAGGCGCAGCCTCGGCTGCTTGGACCCATTGAGAAACGCCGAGGGCCGAGTAGACGGTCCGGAGAGCCCTTCGATCCGCTTTCGTGGGAGCCGGGCCTAAAATAAGAGACCTCAGGAGAGCCGCTTGATTGAGAAGCCTCTGGTCCAAATTCTCGCCCTTGCTTGTAGGATTCCCCGCCCGCACCGCGGCGACCGCCGCGGCGCTCGGGGAACTCTGGAGCGTCGCGGAATTTAAATAGGCGGCGATGCGGTCGAGCAAGCTTGCCGCTTCACCGGCCGACTGCTGCTTCGCCGCCTGCGCCAGGGACGCCGCGGCAAGCAAAAGAACGGCGAAAAAACGCGAATTTCGATTCATCATAGCGTCCCATTCAAACATAAAGGCCCCTGGCATGTCTAAGGGCAGTCTTGTCTCACGCAAGATGAGCCCGAAGAAAGGGCTGTTTCTCATGCAAAATGAGCCTGAAGGTATAAAACGTTGGCCAAGCGTGATAGCTTGGGTCCATGGTGCTGATCATGGACGATACGCG
>JAJZAK010000058.1 GCA_021799485.1 bacterium
CGCCGCCAACCCCTAGCGAGGCCAGGCACGGAGGAGCCAGGAATGGACGCATGACGCGAGCGCGGGACCCAGCCATGGGCGCCCGGGAGGACGGATGAGACGCTCAAGCGACTCGACATACGAGCCGCCGGGGAAGACTGACGCTCCGGCGCAAGCAAACGCGCGCCTTGAGGCGCGACATAAGCCGCACAAGGAGGAGTAACGACATGACGACTCAAAAGAAGTGGATGGGAAGGACGGCGGCCCTCGCCGCGGTCCTGACGGGAGCCGGGCTCCAGGCCGCCAAGGCGGCCAACCCCGCCAAACTCGACATCGAGGTGCTGGTCACCAGCAACCTCTCGGTGTCGGTGGACGGGGTCGCCGAGTCGACCGTCACCGTGACCTGGGACGCCGCCAACCCCAGCGCCGACCTCGTCAACAACACGAGCTCCGCGACGGTCAAGAACGACTCGGGGGCGCAAACGGAGAAGTGGCAGCTCTCCACGCTCGCCAGCTCGATCGACCAGGGAACGAACGGCTCCTGGAGCCTCGCCACCTCCACCGCCCCCAGCCTGCCCGGCGCCGACCAGTTCGCCCTGCAGGCCGTGTTCGGCTCGACCAGCACCACGGCCTCCGGCTGCCCCGCGGGCTCGGCCGCGGACTGGAACGCCGGCTACGCCGCGCCGCTCACGACCACCGTGCAGACCTACACCAGCACGCTGTTCGCCGACCCGACCCTCGACGTGAGCGGGGCCTCGTCCAACCCGGACAACCCCGCCATCACCTCGACGGGCAACAACGGCGACATGCTGGCCGGAGACAGCCGGGCGCTCTGCTGGAGGATCATCGCGCCCAGCTCCATCTCCACCGTCGACGACCAGACCGTCCAGCTCGTCGTCACCGCCGCCAACCCCTAGCGAGGCCAGGCACGGAGGAGCCAGGAATGGACGCATGACGCGAGCGCGGGACCCAGCCATGGGCGCCCGGGAGGACGGATGAGCCCGTGAGAAAGGGACGAGACCCCACAAAGGGGTCGGGGGACGCATGAGCCGATAAGCCCATGCGCGACCAGAATTTGAGTCCGCCGCGACCTCCGGGCCGCGGCAGCAGAGAGCCGGGCTTGATCCGGAAGGCCCTCGTCGCCCTGGCCGTGTCAGCGCTTTCGCCGATTTGGGGAGCGCTCGGCCCTCCGCGCGCCCGCGCCGCCGGGGCCAAGGTCGACATCGACATCGGCATCACCGCCGGCATGGCCGATATCACGAATCTCGCCGTCTCGCCTGGGGCGGCGACGGGGACGGTCGTCCTGTCCTGGACGGAGCCGGACGGCAAGGGTCTCGTTCTCCCGACCGCCTACGATATCCGCGTCTCGACCGCGGGCGAAATCAACAACAACTCGGATTTCAACGCGGCCCTATCGATTTCCAGCTTCTCCGCCACCCCGCCGCCCACGCCCGGAGCCGGAGGCAGCCCCGCCAGCCTCACGGTCACGGGCCTGACGCCCAGCCTCGACTACTGCTTCGCGATGCGCGAACATGACTCGAACAGCCCCGAGGCAATCGGCGCCTGGGTCCGCAACACCGCCACGGGCTGGAACGTCGACAATTGCGCCTACCCGACAGCGCCCATCGCCTCGCCGACAAATCCAACGGCCGCGGCCGGGCTTGAGACGGCAGCGCTTGCCTGGCATGCCCCCTCGCCGTTGCCGGCGAGCCTCGCCTACTACGAAATCTACCGATCGACCCAAGCGGCGGCGGGCTTCGTGAGTTTGGCCACCACCACGGCGACGAGCTTCACGGACCAGATCGCCGCCGGCAGCCTCTCCCTGCCCAATACCTTCTATTACTACGTCGTCTCCGTCTCCACCTCCGGAGGCCAGAGCGCCCCGACCGCGACCGTGTCCACCGCGCCCTACACGTTGCCGCCCATGGAGCCCCTGGGCCTCAGCATCTCCACCAACGCGACAAGCGTCACCTTCTCGTGGTCCCCCACGACGCGCTTCGGCGACGGGACTCCCTTCTATAACGCCGCCTCGCCCAAGCCCTACGAGCTCCAAGGATACGTCGTCATTCGCTCGACCGAACTCTGCGGTGGCCAGCAAGTCGTCCTCTCGACCCAGACGATCGGCGCCTCGAGCTTCACCGACGTCACCAACGGCGGCTTCTACTTCTACCAGATCAAATCCACCAACACCCTCTCCGCCTCGACGAATACCCTCGTCGTTTCAAGCCTGGGCGACGTCCATCTCTTCCTCGACGACTGCGTCAGCCAAATGATGCTGACCCAAGCGCAAAACGACGAACTCCTGGCGGCGCATAACGGGCTCGGCGGCGACATCCAGATCGCCAGCTCCTTCCGGCCGCAGGACACCGGAAACGGCATCGCCGCGTCGGCGGAGTTCATCCCCATGCTCAACGGCTCGACGCCGCTGCCGGACTTCACCTTCTCGAGCCCGGTCTCCATCATCCTGCACTATGACACGTCCAACGGCCAGCCCGTCCTGCAGAGCGTCTCGACGCTCGGGCCCGGCGATCTCGGCCTCTACTGGTTCAACGGAGAGCAGTTCTACAAGGTCTACGGGCAGGTGGACACCGTGACTCAGACGGTTCTCATCCAGAGCCCCAACCCCGGCATCTACCAGATTCGGACGCTCGAACGGACCCAAAGCGGGCCCGTCTTCGACGTGTCCAACGTGCTCAACCGCGTCATCACGCCCAACGGCGACGGGAAAAACGACGACTTCATCGTCATCTACGATCCCGGCCCCAATAACGTCGTCCCCTCGGGCCGCATCTACGATCTCAAGGGACACTACGTCGCGAACATGAAGGTCGCGGGGACGGGCGTGCCCAACACGATCACCTGGGACGGAAAGTCGACCAACGGCCGCGTTGTTTCCGGCGGCGTCTACGTTTACGCGATCGCGGGCGGCGGCAAGAATTTCACCGGGACGGTCATCGTAGCGCGATAAACAGATGAGGAGAAATCACATGAACAAGCTGACGAAAATCCTGGCGGCGGCGGCGATTCTGGCGGGAGGAGCGGTTCTTCGCGCCCAGACCCCGGCGTTCCATTTTTACGGCCCCATCGGGCGCTTTCTGACTCCAACCAGCCCGAGCGGAAACCAGGCCGCCATCATCTGCTTCGACAACCCCGCGGATCTGGGGGTTTCCGGGACGATTTACAGCCTTCTCGGGACGAAGGTCGCCGACTTGGGCTCGAGAGCGGACGCCACCGGCACCGGATGCCCGGCGAAGTTCCCGGGCCAGTACAAGCCCCAATACCTCAGTTGGAACGGCCAGGCCAACGGGTCGGTCGTCCACGGCGGAGTCTATCTCTACGTCGTCGTCGCCGGAGCCAAGAGCTACTCCGGGACCTTGGTGGTCGTGAGGTAATCCCATGCGCATCAAACTTCATCGCCTGATTTTAATAGCCGTCCTGGCGGCGCTCGGGGGCCCGCCCCCCGCGCGCGCCGCCTTCGAGGACCTGGGCGTCTCCGCCCGGGCTCTCGGCATGGGCGACGCCTTCACGGCGGTCGCGGACGACGTCTACGACATCTACTACAACCCCGCGGGGCTGGCGACCCTGGATCAGCCCCAGCTTGGAGTCGCCTATTCCAAGCTCTTCCCGGGACTGACCGACAACTCGAACCTGCAGAACTCGTTCGTGGGCTATGAAAATCCGATCGGAAACGACGGCCGTTGGGGAACGGTGGGCTTCGCCTGGAACAACTTCGACCTGGCGGGCCTCTACCAGGAGAACTCCGCCTACGCCTCCTACGGCGACGCGATCATCCCCGGAAAGCTCTACGGCGGGGGCAGCCTCAAGTACCTCGAGCGATCGCTCAACGCCGGCTCCTTGGCCTCGAACGCGCTCAGCCCCACCGGCATCGCGACGGGCCAGCCCGATTCGGTGCTGCAGCATTCCTCGGAGTATACGGCCGACGCGGACCTGGGGCTTCTCTACAGGATTCTGCCGCGCTGGCGCCTGGGAGCTGAAATTCAGCACCTCTTCGCCCCCAACATCGCCTTCGACCCGGCCCAGAGCGACCTTCTCGGCCGCAACTACAACCTCGGCGTCGCCTATAAGACGCCGTTCACGACGCTCACGGGCGAGTACGACATCGTCGCCGATCCGGGCGGGTGGACGGACGAGATCGGGACGCTGGCCGGGGAAAAGTGGCTGCCGACCCTGATGGACGGGACTTTCGGCGTCCGGGGCTCCATCGCCCTCGGCAACAGGAGTTATTCCCAGGCGACGGCCGGCATTTCCTATAAAATCAACAAGCTCGAGTTCGACTACGCTTTCGCCATGCAGCTGTCGGGCTTGACCCTGGGGGAGACCGGAGGAAGCCAATATCTCGACATGACCGTGCGCTTCGGGCGCTCGAAGAAGGCGGCGCCTCTTTTCCGCGAGGCCATGATCGAGAATATGCCGGAGCTGGCGTCGATCAGCACGCCCGAGTTCCGCTATCAGGAGGCGGCCGCCGGCCGTTACGCGGGCGCCGCGGTGCGCGAGTTCCTCAAGGAGGCGAGGACCGCCGCCGTCGCCGGCCGCTTCGGGGAGGCGCAGGAGCGCGTCGGCCAGGCCCTGGCCCTCAAGTCCGCGGACGCGACCATCCGTTCGGATTACGCGCGCCTCAAGACCGTGAGCGCGTTTTACCCCGACATCGAGGGCTTCACGAACGATCCCGCGCGGGCCGCGATCTACGATGGAATCCTCAACTTCCTCGACGGAAAGGATCGGAGGGCTCTGCAGGACATCTCCTACGCCGCCAACCTCGACCCGTCAAGCGCGAAATTGATAGCCTTGAAGAACGCCATGGAGTCCGCCGCGCAAGCCGCGTTGCCGCGCCAGGCGGCGGCCGTCCTCCCGGCGAGAATCCCAGCGCCTCCAGCGGCATCCGCGGCGTCCCCCGTCGCCGTTTCCCCGGCGCCGCCGCCCGCCCCGGCTCCGGCGGTCGTCCCGGCTCCGGTCGCGGTATCCGCTCCCGCCAGCAAGGCTTCGGAAGTCGCCTCCGATTCGGCGATTTTGGAGATGGCGCTGCGCCGCGGCGACTACGACCGGGCGATTGAGGCCGGCCGCCGCCTCGCCAAGTCCCATCCGAACTCCCTCGTCTACCGGCGTCTCGGCATCGCCTACGCCGGGCGCATGGACTACGACGAGGCCCTCAAGGCCCTGCGACTCGCCTACTCCCTTGAAGCGAATCCGAAAATCCGGAGCAAGCTCCGCTTCTACATCGAGGCCCTGGTTCCCATCATCGAGGAGGGCCATCGAAGCGGCTTGGCGGCCAAGGCGCTCTCGCCGGAGGAGATCGAACAGCTCTACCAGAACGGGGTCGAGCTCTACAGCCAAGGGAAGCTCCGCGACGCCGAAAAGGCCTTCAAGGCGGTGATCGAGGCCGATCGGCGCAACATGCCGGCACGGCGGGCCCTGAAGCGCATCCAAACCGAGCTCTTGGAGCAGGGCCAGTGAGCATCCGGGCGAAGCTCACCCTCTGGCTCTGCGGCATCCTCCTGGGCGTCATCGCGCTCATGGCGGGCGGCATCCTCCTGACCCAGTGGTCGCTGGCCAAGCGCGACGCCGCCGACCGCGTCGAGATCATCGGAAATTCGATCAAGCGAGCGGCTTACGACGCGCTCCTCCAGTCGGATGACCTGCTCCTTGTCG
>JAJZAK010000039.1 GCA_021799485.1 bacterium
AAATGACGGACGCTCACATCAAAAAAGTGGACGAGCAAGCGGCTCTCAAGGAAAAGGAAGTCCTTGGGTTGTAACGATCCCTCAACGGAATGCTGCGAAAGGCCATGGAAGGCTGCGCAAGGCCTTGTCGGCCAATCGGCGGCCTTCCGTAGCTCTCTTGCGCCTGCCGCCGCGATCTTGACATGTTAAGCATGATGACGGTGTCCCGGCAACCTCGCCCCCTGGATGCCGCCAGGATTCCCAAGCATCTGGCGATCATCATGGACGGAAACGGCCGCTGGGCCAAAAGCCGAGGTCTCCCGCGCATCGCGGGGCACAAGGCCGGCGTTGATGCCGTCAAGACCGTCGTCAAAGCCGCCTCCGAGCTTGGCGTCGAGCACCTGACGCTCTATTCCTTTTCCACCGAAAATTGGCTCCGCCCGCGTCGGGAGGTGGCGGGCCTCATGGGCCTCCTTGCGCGGACCCTCAAGCAAGAGGCCGTGGATCTCAACCGCAACGGCGTGCGGCTGCGAGCCTTTGGACGGATTGCCGAGCTACCCACCTCGGTTCGCCGGGAGCTCGATCGCGCGGTGGACGCCCTTTCAAAAAACAGAAAGATCACCCTCAATCTCGCCCTGAACTATGGCGCCCGCCAGGAGATCGTGGACGCCGCCAATCGCCTCATCGCGCAAGGCGCCACGGCCATCACCGAAAAGAGTCTCGGCGGCGCGCTCTATACGTCCGGGATTCCCGATCCGGATCTCGTCATCCGCACCTCCGGCGAACGCCGGCTCTCGAATTTTCTTCTTTGGCAGCTCGCCTACGCGGAAATCTACGTCACCCCTGTCTGCTGGCCCGATTTCGGCAGGACTCATTTGATCGAAGCGATCCGGGACTATCAGGGCCGTGAACGCCGCTTTGGAGGCCTCTAAAACGCTTTTCCCGCGAATTCTGACGGCGGTCGTTCTCGCGCCGGTCGTGATCCTCCTCGTCCACTGGGGAGGTCTCGCCTATTCTCTTTTTGTCGCCGCGCTATGCGCCCTGGCCCTCTACGAATACGGCGTTCTTATGACGGTCGGCGGCAGGCCGGTTCAGCGTTGGAACACTCTGGCCGCCGGGATGGTCCTCGTCCTTCTCACCATCCTTGGCGCCTCGGCGGGCTTGGCGGCTTTCATCGCTCTCTCGCTTATCCTCGTCCGAGAGATTCTTTCCTCCGCGCCCTCCCTGGAGCGGGCGGCCTTGTCCTTTCTGGGCGCGGCCTTCGCCGGCTGGATGCCCGCCCACCTGGCCTTGATCCGCGACATGAGTCCCCATGGCGAGAGCCTGAGCTTCCTGCTCATCGGCTCCGTCTGGGCCATGGACAGCTCCGCCTATTTCGTTGGCCGCCTGATCGGCCGCCGCCGCCTCTCCCCTCTCGTCTCGCCGAAGAAAACCTGGGAAGGAGGTTTCGGCGGATTTCTGGCCGCCGCGGCGGCCCTCCTGATTTTCTCGCGGCTGCGGCCGGAGGCTCTTCCCTTCCCTGACGCCGTCGCCCTCGCCTTCCTGGTCGGCATCCTGGGCCAAATTTCGGACCTCTCGGAGTCCCTCGTCAAGCGATGGGCCGGCGCCAAGGATTCGGGGGACATTTTCCCGGGACACGGCGGCATCCTCGATCGCCTGGACTCCTTTATCTTGAGCGCGCCCGCGTTCTATTATTGCCTCAGGATGACGGCTCCATGAAGAAAATCGTTATTCTCGGCTCCACGGGCTCGATCGGCCGCAATGCCCTCGACGTCGTCCGCGCTCATCCCGGCCGCTTCAAGGTGGTGGGGCTCGCCGCGCATTCGAACGCCAAGGCCCTCGCCAAGCAAGTCGCGGAGTTCCGCCCGCGGTGGGCCTCTCTCTTCGACGCCGAGGCGGGCTCTTACCTTCGAGAATGCCTGGATGGATTTTGCCGGGCGCTTCCCCATGGCGTCGAGGGGCTCGTCGACATGAGTTCGCGCGCCGGAGCCGATCTGGTCCTGACGAGCCTTGTCGGCGGCGTCGGGTTCAGGCCGCTTTTGGCCGCGATCCGGGGCGGCAAGGACGTCGCGATCGCCAACAAGGAACCCATGGTCATGGCGGGCGCCCAGTTCATGGCGGAAGCGCGCCGGCGCGGGGCGCGCATCCTGCCCGTGGATTCGGAACCATCGGCCATCTTTCAATGCCTGGGCGGCCGACTCGATGCGTCCGGCGCCGTGCGTCGAATCTTCCTGACGGCCTCCGGGGGAGCCTTCTATCGGCGCAAGGGTCCTTTGTCGGCGGTGACCGTCGACGAGGCGCTGAGGCATCCGACATGGAAAATGGGACGGAAAATCACCATCGATTCGGCGACGCTCATGAACAAGGGCTTCGAGGCCATCGAGATTTCGAACCTTTTCAACATCCCCCTCTCAAAAATCGAGGTTGTCGTCCACCCTCAGTCGATCCTTCATTCGGCCGTCGAGTTTAACGACGGCTCGATCATCGCCCAGCTTTCTCATCCCGACATGCGCCTTCCCATCCAGTACGCCATGACCTATCCGGAACGCCCCCCGTCCGTGGTCCGTCCCCTCGGCCTTTCCGAAATGAAGAGGCTTGACTTCGAGACCCCGGATCTCAAGCGCTTCCAATGCCTGGCTCTCGCGCTCGAGGCCGGACGCCAAGGAGGCGCCATGCCGGCCGTCCTCAATGCGGCGGACGAAGTCGCGGTGGCGGCCTTCCTCGGCCGCCGCATCCGCTTTACCGACATACCGCGCGTGGTCGACAAGACGATGTCGAAGCTCGGACGAAACCCGCTATCTCCCTCGTTCGAGGATGTCATCGAGATCGACGCGTGGGCGCGCTCCCAAGCCGCGCGAACCGTCCGGGGAATCGGCCGATGAGCCATCTTCTTTCTCTTCTCCAGTCCGCCGGCGCCGTCGTCCTGACGCTGGGGCTCGTCATCTTCCTCCACGAGTTCGGCCATTTCATCCTCTGCCGCAGGCTCGGCGTGCGCGTCGAAAGGCTTTCCTTTGGATTCGGCCCGGAGCTTCTCGGCGTCACCAAGGGGCCGACCCGGTTCTCCATCTGCGCCATCCCCCTCGGGGGCTACGTCAAGCCCGCCGGTGAGGATATCGAGACCGCGACAGGCGCCCCGGACGAGTATTTCAGCCAATCCTGGAAGCGTCGTCTCCTCATCGTGGCGGCGGGCCCCGTGATGAACTATATACTCGCGTTTGGAATCTTCAGCGGATCCGCCTACATCCAGGGCCTTCCCAAACCCTCCTCGGAGCCCGTGATCGGCAATCTCGCGGAGGGCTACCCCGCCCAGACGGCGGGGCTTGAGCTCGGGGACCGCATTGTCGCCGTCGACGGCGCCGCCGTCGCCACGTGGTCGGAGATGTCGGCCGCGGTTCACGCCCGAGCGGACAAATCCGTCTCGCTGACGTACAAAAGGGACGGCCGCTCGCGCACCATCTCCATACGTCCGCGCAAGGATCCCGCCACGGGCCGCGGCCTCATCGGGATCCTGCCCCAGACGCTCTATGAGCGCCCTGGCCTTCTGGGCAGCATCGTCGACGGGGCCAAGGAATGCTGGAGACTCACCGAACTGACCGTCGAGACCATCGCCTCCAAGATCGCCCATCGGCAACGCCCCGACCTCGCCGGCCCCGTCGGGATCGTTCAAATGGTCAGCCGGGCCGCCAGGTCGGGCTTCGGGGATCTCGTCTATCTCATCGGCGTTCTCTCCGTCGCCATCGGGTTTTTCAACATTCTCCCCGTCCCGATCTTGGACGGGGGCCATGCCGCTTTCTATCTTTGGGAAGGCGTTTCGGGCCGCAAGCCCACGCGCGAACTCGTCGCCAAGGCGAACTCGATGGGCCTCGCCCTTCTCTTTTCCCTTCTCCTATTCGCGACTTACAATGACATCCGGCGGCTTGCGGCCAAGCCGTCCACCGCCGCCGCGCCCTCCGTCGCGCCCAAGACGCCGTGACGCCGGCCGCCAAGCTTTCCCGCTTTTTTCTCCCGACCCTGCGGGAGGCGCCCTCGGACGCCGACAATGTCTCGGCGAAGCTGATGTTTCGGTCGGGCATGATCCGCAAGGTCGCCTCCGGCATCTACGAGTGGCTGCCGTTGGGGCTTCGCGTTCTGAGAAAGATCGAGCGCATCATCCGGGAGGAGATGGACTCCATCGGCGGACAGGAAGTAAGCCTTCCCGTGGTCCAGCCGCGGGCTCTCTGGGACGAAACCTCGCGCTGGGGCGTCTACGGCAAGGAGCTTCTGCGGTTCAAGGACAGGAAGGACGGCGAGTTTTGCTTCGCGCCGACGGCCGAGGAAGTCGTCACCGATCTCGTGCGCCGGGAAATCCGCAGCTGGCGCCAGCTTCCCCTCATGCTCTATCAAATCGGACTTAAGTTTCGAGACGAAATCCGGCCGCGATTCGGCGTCATGCGCTCGCGCGAGTTCCTCATGAAGGACGCTTACTCCTTCCATGCGGGAGAAGACGACGTTACCCGATACTACGGCGAGGTGGTGGGCGCCTACAAGAAGATTTTCGGCCGCTGCGGCCTCAACTTCAGGCCCGTCGAGGCCCAATCGGGCGCGATCGGCGGAAGCTTCTCGCATGAATTCATGGTGCTGGCCGAGACCGGCGAGGAGACGATCGTTTCTTGCGCCGACCCCCAATGCGGCTATGCCGCCAACATCGAGAGGGCCGAGGCGTCCCGACCCGGCGACGCCCGGACGGGCCCCTCCTCCGCGAACGATCCCAACCTTAAAACGCCGGCGGACATCCCTACCCCCGGGCTTCATGCCGTCGAGGAGGTCGCGAAGCTTCTTGGCGAACAGCCGCGGCGGTTTCTCAAGACCCAGCTTTACATCCTCCACGGGAAGCCCGTCATGGCCCTTTTGCGCGGAGACCACCAGCTTAACGAGGCCAAGCTCGCCGCTCATCTTGCCGCCCCGGAAATCCGAAGGGCCAACGAGGACGAGTACGTGAAATTCCTGGGCTGCCCTGTCGGCTTCGCCGGCCCCCAGGGGCATCCGGACGTCCCGATCCACGCCGACTACGCCGCTTTGGGAGTTTTAAACGGCATCACGGGCGCCAACAAGAACGGCTTCCATGCGCGCAATATCAATATGTGGCGCGACTTCAATGCCGCGGGACAGGCCGATTTGCGCATGACGACAGCCGGCGACCCCTGTCCGCGTTGCGGCAGGAATCTCGAATGGCACAAGGGAATCGAGGTGGGGCATACCTTCAAGTTGGGAATCAAGTATTCGCAGGCGATGGGAGCGACGTATCTCGACAAGAATCAAAATCCTCAGCCTGCCGTCATGGGCTGCTACGGCATCGGCGTCGGGCGCACCGTCGCCGCGGCGATCGAACAGAACCACGACGCGGCGGGAATCCGTTGGCCCGCGTCCATCGCCCCCTTTCATGCGGTTCTCATCGTCCTCGACCTGGCGGCGGATCCGCGCGTGCGAGAGGCGGCGGCCTCCCTGCGCTCGGCCCTTCTCGCCGCGGGAGTCGAGCTCCTGGAGGACGACCGCGAGGACTCCCCGGGCGTCAAATTCAAGGACGCGGATCTCATCGGGATTCCTCTCCGGATCGTCCTTTCCAAAAAGTCGCTCGACCGGGGGGGCGCCGAAATCAAGCTGCGTTCGGCTCTCCAGCCGGAGATCGTCCCCCTCTCCGAATGCCTTCCGCGCAGCCTTGCTCTGCTGGGATTCTCCGGCAAGGAAGCCGTCGCGGCAACCACGGAATAACGCCCCCCCCGTTTAACGGGGGTGTTAAAGCCCTAAAATTCGACGAGAACGGGTCAGAACGGCTGAAACTCAACCATAACGGGGTTTAAGGGGGTTAAACGGGTGTGGGAAACGGGGGTTAAACGGGGTCCCCACTCTCTTTGACATCCCTAGGAAAGGGCTGGTATAGTCTCGTTGTGGCGGAAACAGGGCATCGGGGAGCCCGGGCGGTCGTCCTGGATTATATCAAGGCCCACGGCCGCGGCGCCGCTCGCAGGTTCGATTGGCGCCTCTCTTTTGCTATAATAGATTCGTCGGTGTTTAAAAGTGGCTGACGGCGACGGCCACTTTTTTTTATGGATATCGTGCGCATCGAAAATCTCTTGGAGCCCCTCCTGAAGCAGGAAGGGGCGGAGCTCGTGGACGTTCACATCGGCCGGGACGGCCATCGCCCCCTTATTACGCTCTACCTCGACAAGCCGGGCGGGATCTCCCTCGATGACTGCGCCTATCTGTCGGAGAGGATCGGCAGCCTCTTCGACACGAGCGGTCTTGAGGAGTTCGAGCGCCCCTATACCTTGGAGGTTTCCTCCCCGGGGCTCGATCGGGTCATTAAGAAAGAGGCCGATTTCAAGAAATTCACGGGCAAACCCGCCGTCATCGCCCTCAAGAAGGCCCGAGACGGCCGCCATCGCTACCGCGGCATTCTTCGAGGATTGGAGAACGGGCGCGTCCTCCTCGATGCGGAGGACCGCCTCGAGGAATTCGCCCTCGATGAAATCGCCGAGGCGCGGCTCGATGAGAGCTCCGAGGCGCTCAAGGGAATTTAGGCCATGCAACGGGGAAAATCCGAGCTCATCGCGGCTCTCGACCAGCTTGAGAAGGGCAAGGGCATCCGCAAGGACGAGGTCCTCAAGATGATCGAGGGAGCGGTGATCAGCTCCTTGCGCAAGCACGTGGGCAAAAACGCCGTCATCGAGGCTTCGATCGATCCGGAGACGGCGGAGTTCAACGCCAACGTGATCAAGACCGCCGTCGAAGCGGTTCAGGATCCCGAGCTTGAGATATCTTTGCAGGAAGCTCGGCGCCACAAGCCCGACGCCGCCCTCGGGGAGGCCGTGCGTCTCCCCGCTCCAGCGACGGACTTCGCGCGCATAGCGGCCCAGACCGCCAAGCAGGTTCTTTCCCAAAAAATCCGGGAAGTCGAACGCGACAGCCTTTACGAGGAATTCAAGCCGCGGGAAGGCCAAATCATCACGGGTTCCGTGCATCGGCTGGCCGACAGGACCATCATTGTCGAGATGGGCCGCATCGAGGGGGTCCTGCCGCTTCGGGAGCAGATTCGCCGCGAGCGCTACGCCATCGGCCAATCCCTGCGCGCGGTCGTGCTGCGCGTCGAACGGGGCCATGAGAGCCCGAAGCTCATCCTTTCCCGGGCGGACCCTCTCTTTCTAAGACGGCTCCTCGAGCTCGAGGTTCCCGAGATACAAGACAAGTCGATTGAGATCGTCGAGATTATCCGCATCCCCGGACAACGGGCAAAAGTTCTCCTCAAGACCAACGACCCCAAGATCGACCCCGTGGGGGCCTGCATCGGCGTTCGCGGCGCCCGAATCCGCGGCATCATGGGGGAGCTTTCCGGCGAGCGCATCGACCTCATCGCCTACAGCGAGAATCCCGAGGCTCTCATCGAGAATGCCCTCGCTCCCGCCAAGGTCTCGGCCGTGCGACTCGTCGATAAGACGGGCCGGCGCGCCGAGGCCGTCGTCTTGGACGATCAGCTTCCCGTCGCCCTCGGCAAGGAAGGGCAAAACGTGAGTCTGGCCGCAAGGCTGGTCGGATGGGCGATCGAGATCAAGTCAAAAAGCCAGGCCATTCCAGACCGCCGCGCCGAGCCCGAGGCCGCCAGGCAGGGACAGGAACTGCTTTCTCTCGACGGGGTCGGCCCCAAAACCGCCGAGGCCCTTGTCGAGGCGGGATACGGCGATCCCGCGGCCGTCGCGGCCGCGGACGTCGCCATGATCGCGAAGATCAGGGGCATCGGCGACAAAAACGCGGCCAAGATTCTAGCAAGCGCAAAAGAATTCGTCGAAGGGCGCGCCGCCTCCTCCCCCTCCCATCCGGCGGCCGGAGTCGGGCAGGAGGCGCCAACGTCTTCCCTGCCCGCCGCCAGGCAGGCTGCCCAAAAGGAAAAAGCAGAGCATACCCATGGCTGAAGACAAAAAAAAGAAGCCCGCGCCCGCCGTTTCTAAAACCAAGCCCGCCGCCAAGAAACCGGCGAAGCCCAAGGAGAAAAACCCGGCGAAGTCCGCTAAGCCAGCCAAGACAGGCGAAGGGCCCGCCATCCGCAAGCAGGAAGCCGTTGAGCGCAAGGAGCGCGAGGCCGGGTCCATCGCCCCGCCCTCGACCGGCTTGGTGTCCGCATTCGCCTTTTTGAAGTCTTCCAAGACCAAGGTGGCCTCGCCGGCCATCACGAGGCTGGCGCCTACGACGGGGCTCAAGCCTCTGCCTTCAAAACCCGTTCCGACATCCATGCCCGCCGCGAATCCCGCCAAGGCCGCTGGCGCGCCGTCACAGCCGGCCTCTTTTAAGGCAAAGCCCGCCGCCGCTCCAGAGGTCAAGCCGCATTCCCCGGCGCCTGCCGCCAAGCCCGCGGCGCCCCCTGCCCCCCCGAGGCCGACCCCTGCGCCGCACAAGCCCCCCGTGGCGGCCCCGCCAACGCAGGCCCCTAAAGCCGTTCCTGTTAGGCCGGCGCCCCAACAACCTGAAAGGCGCGCCGCGGAGCAACCATCCACCGCGCCATCGCAAGCGTCGAAGGCGGCCCCGTCATCCGCATCGGCCCTCTCGAAGCTTCAGGTCTCGAGCATGATCACCATCCGGGAGCTTGCGGAGAGGATGAGCGTCAAGCCCAACGATCTCATAAAAAAACTCATGACGCTGGGCGTCTTCGCCTCCATCAACCAGCGCTTGGAGCCGGAGGCCGCCTCGATCGTCGCCCAAGATTTCGGCTTTGAACTCGAGGTCTCCGGACTTTACAAGGAAGAGGAGCTCCAGTCAAAAGCCAAGGCCGAGGAGCACCCCGAGCTTTTAAAGCCCCGTCCCCCGGTCGTGACCATCATGGGGCACGTCGACCACGGGAAAACCACGCTCCTCGATGCCATTCGCCAAAGCCGCGTCGCCGAAGGCGAAGCCGGCGGCATCACCCAGCACATCGGCGCCTATCGCGTTACGACGCCGAAGGGAGACGTCGTTTTTCTTGACACCCCCGGCCATGAGGCCTTTACGGCCATGCGCGCCCGCGGCGCCAAGGCGACCGATATCGTCGTCCTCGTCGTCTCGGCCGCGGACGGCGTCATGCCGCAAACCCTGGAGGCGATCGACCACGCGAAAGCCGCGGGAGTTCCCATCATGGTGGCCGTCAACAAGGTGGACCTGCCGACGGCGAATCCCCAGAAGATCCGCCAGGAACTCGCTTCCCACGGACTGTCTCCCGAGGAGTGGGGCGGCAAGACGATTTTTGCCGACGTCTCGGCCAAGAAAGGAACGGGGATCGACCATCTCCTCGAAATGATCGGCCTCCAAGCGGAGCTTCTTGAGCTCAAGGCCAACCCCGACCGCCCGGCCTCCGGAACGGTGCTCGAGGCGCGTTCGGATTCCAAGCGAGGGAGCGTCGCCACGGTCCTCGTCCAAGCCGGCACGCTGAGAGTCGAGGATGCCTTCGTCGCCGGTCTTTGCCACGGCAAGGTCAAAGCCCTCTTCGACGAATATGGCCGCCGCGTGGACGCCGCCGGGCCCTCGACCCCCGTCGAGATCCTGGGGCTTTCGGGTACGCCGCAGGCGGGCGACCTCTTCAACGTCGTCGCGGGCGGCGAGCGTCAGGCGCGAGAGATCGCGGAGAAGCGCGGCCTTCTGCACCGAGAGCATCTCCTGGCCCACCAAAAGCACGTCAGCCTCCTCAACATCAAGGCTCACGGCGGCAAGGCCAAGGATTTGAGCATCATCCTCAAAGCCGACGTCCAGGGTTCGCTCCAGGCGCTCAAGGATTCCCTGGAAGGCCTCTCGACGTCGGAATGCCGCGTCCGCATGATCCATGCCGGCCTTGGGAATCTCACCGAATCAGACGTCCTGCTTGCCTCCGCCTCCGACGCGATCTGCCTGTTGTTCAGCACGAACCCGGAGTCGCGGGCTACGGAGCTCGCCGAGCGGGACGGCGTCGAGGTGCGGCGCTATGGCATCATCTATGATCTGATCGCCGACGTGAAGGCGGGTCTGGAGGGCCTCTTGGAACCGGAGACCGTCGAGGTCGCTCAAGGCAAGGCCGAGATCAAGCAGCTCTTCAAGCTGCGCGACCACTCCGTGGCGGGATGCGTGGTGCGAGACGGGAAGATATCCCGCTCCGCCTTCGCGCGCGTTCTTCGCGGCGGCAAGAAGGTGTCTGAGGGCAAGATCGCGAGCCTCAAGCGCTTCAAGGACGACGTCCGCGAGGTTGAGAAAGGGCTGGAATGCGGCTTGGTGGTCGAAGGCGCGACCGGGATTCAAGTCGGCGACCTTGTCGAGTGCTTCACCAAGGAGACGCGGACCCGTCGACTCAACGAGCCCAAGAAAGCCGGATAGCCAAGAAGTCGGTTTTAAGCGGCCGCGCGCAGGACACATGTTCTCTCGATCCGAACGCCTTGAATCTCTCCTCAAGGAGGAGATCGCCCTGGCCCTTCAACACATGAAGGACTTCGGCGCCAAGGGCCTGCTCACCATCACGGACGTCGAGCTTTCTCCCGACCGCAAGACGGCCCATGTCTATTATTCCTTCCTGGGCTCCGACCGCGACAGGGAGCTCATGAGCGACTCCCTGCGCGCCCAAGCTTCGCTCCTGCGCGCCCTCGTCAAAAAGCGCGTCTATCTCAAGGTGGTTCCCCGACTCATTTTCTCCTATGACGAGACGCCGCGCCACGCCTCGCGCATCGATGAATTGCTGCATAAGATCGAAAGGGAGCACAAAGCATGATTTCGGGAATGCTCCTCTTCGACAAGCCGCCGGGCTGGACCTCCCATGACGCGGCGCAAGCCTTCCGGCGCATGCTCCCGAAGGACACCAAGGTGGGGCATTGCGGATCCCTGGATCCGATCGCAACGGGCCTTCTCATCTTGCTCGTGGGACCTCTCACGAAGCTTCAAGCCCGCATGCAGAAGCTCGACAAGGTCTATTCAGGCCTTCTGCGCTTGGGCGTCCAGACCGACACCGGAGACATCGCCGGGAAGGTCGTCGCTGAAAAACAGGTCCCGCCGCTCACGATCGAGAAGCTCCGCGATCTCCTGATAAGCCATCAAGGCACCCTGGAGATGCCCGCCCCCGCCTATTCCGCCGTCAAGCACCAGGGCCGCGCGCTCTACTACTACGCTCGCAAGGGGATCGAGGTCCCTCCCAAACCCCGCAAATCGACCGTCCACCGTTGGGAGGCCGTGTCTTACGAGGCGCCGATTCTCTCCCACCGCCTGAGCTGCTCAAGCGGGACCTATGTCCGCAGTCTCGCGGAGCTCCTGGGAGAACGCCTCGGCTGCGGGGCGACGGTGCTGACGCTCCGGCGAGATTCCATCGCCGACTTCTCGACAAACGAAGCCCTTTGTTGGGAGAAAGCCAAGGAAATGAGCCGCCAGGAACTCCTGGCGGCCCTTGCCCGATCCTTTGACCGGCTCAAGGAATCGAAGATCCTCTTCGCTTAGGGGCCGCGTCGTCAAGGGCGACGGACTCGGCCGCAAGCTCGGCTTTCCGACGGCCAATATCGCCCTGGCTCCTTCCAGTCTCCCTCCCTTTGGGGTCTATATCGTCAAGCTGCGTTCTCCCCTGCGCGGACGCTTCGCCTTGGCTTCCGTCGGCCTGCGTCCGACCTTGAGAAAAAAAACCGCCCCGCGTCTCGAGATCCACATCCCTGATTTTTCCGGAGATCTCTATGGCAGAGTGCTCGTATTTGAAATCCTGCTCAAGCTCCGGGAGGAGAAGAAATTCAGGTCGCTTCAGGCGCTTCAAGCCGCGATCAAGCGCGATCTGCGGCGTTTCCGGTCTATGCCTCGGAATCGAGCGTTTTATTGGAAATCGAAAGGTGATTGAGCCCGAGCGCCGTCGCCGCGAAGATCAGGAGACAAACGGCCAAGGCGTTGATCTCGGGCGTCACGCCGAACTTCATCATCGAGTAGATTTTGATCGGCATGGTGACGACGCCGACCCCCGCCACGAAAAAGGTCGTCACGAAATCCTCGAAGCTCACCGTAAAGGCCAAGAGCGCTCCCGCCAAGATGGACGGCCACGCCAGCGGCAGGGTCACCTTGAGGAAGGTCACCCACTCCGTCGCGCCCAGGTCCATGGCCGCCTCCTCAAGGCGCGAATCCTTGAGGAGCAGCAGCCTTCCCCGGATCGTTCCGATGGAATAAGGGAGCGCGATGAGCGCGTGGGAGGCGGCAAGAGTCCAAAAGGTGAGAGGGATGCGGGCTTTCGCGAAGAAACTCAGGAGCCCGACGCCCATGACGATCTCCGGGATCATGAGCGGAAGGTTGAAGAGCCCGGCGTAAAACCCGCGGCCGCGGAAGCGCCGATGCCTCGCCAAAGCGTAGCTCGCCAGAAGCCCCAAAAGACTCGCGACGGCGGCCGCGGCGAGAGCTAGCTTGAGGCTTGTCGCGAGAGCCCACAAAAGCTCCGTGTCGTGAAAAAGCCTTCCATACCACTTGAAGGTAAACCCCCTCCAAACCACGTTGCGGCGCGCGTTGTTGAACGAGAAGGCGAGCATGATCAGCAAGGGAAAATACAGGAATAGATAGAAAAATACGCCGTAGATCCCGAGCGCCCGACGATTCATACCCGGCTTGTTTCCTCGACTTCAACGCGGCCGTAGAAATAGAGCCCGGACATCAGCAGCCCCATGAGGAGGACGGTTAACGCCGCGCCCAGGGGCCAGTTCTGGGCCGCGAGAAACTGGTTGTCGATCAGGTTGCCGAGGAGATAAGTCTTGGGCCCTCCCAGGAACTCGGCCGTGAGAAAGTCTCCAAGGCAGGGGACGAAGATGAGGATGGCGCCGGAGGCCACCCCGGGCCATGAGAGCGGAAGGATCACGCGGAGGAAAGTCTTCAAATCCCCGGCGCCAAGGTCGTGGGAAGCCTCGATCAGCGTTTGGGGAATCTTTTCCAAGGCGGCATAGAGCGGCAGCACCATATAAGGAAGATAGAAGTAGACAAGCCCCAGGATGACGGAAAACGGAGTGTTGAGAAAACTGAACGGCGAGCTTAGGAATCCGATCCTAAGCAACAGGGTGTTGAGAAGTCCCTCCCGACCCAGCACGATCAGCCAGCAGTATATCGCCACGAGAGCCGAAGTCCAGAAAGGGAGCATGATGGCGAACAGCAGAAGGTTTTTTCGTTTCGAGTCGGCCGCGAAGGACAGATAATACGCCGCCGGAAAGCCAAGAAGAAGGCAGATCGAGGCCGTGGCGCCGGCATAGACGAGGGTCCTCCCAATGGTCCAAAGGTAGGCGGGGCGCAGGATTTGAGCGAAATTCGCGAGGCTGAAACGCCACAGGATTCGCCCGTAGGCGCCGATCTTAGCGAAACTCAGCAGGATCAGAAGGGCGACCGGCGAAACAAGAAGGACCAGAACCCAGAGGGCCGCGGGCGAGAGCAGAAGATGGCTCGCGAGCGGCGTGCGGCCCATGACCAGCCATGAAAGCGGCGCGTCCCAATGGCGCTCGCGCGGCGCGCGCGAAGTCGGCGACCCGCCCGCGCTCGAGCCGCGAAGGGCGGGTTCGCTCAACTGACCTTGACCTCGGACCAAGTCTCATCCCAAAGCTGCACGGTGACCGGGTCCAACTCCGCATGGAAACGCAGGCGCTTCTCGACGGAAGGAGGCGGGTAGGCTCTAGGATCTTTCAACAGCTTGGGATTGAGGTAAGGACGGGCCGCGGCGTTCGGCGAGGCGTATCGGACGGCGTTCGCGATGTCCGCCGCCACTTTGCCCTCTAGAAGATAATCCATAAGGCGCAGCGCGTTTTCCGGATGAGGAGCGCCGCGCACGAGGCAAAGGCTGTCCACCCAGCGGTACCCCCCTTCCTTGGGAATGAGGTAGTCGAGCTCCGGGTTTTCATTGAGGGCCTGAAGGATGTCGCCCGACCACGCCATGGAAATCCACGTTTCCCCGGAAATAAGGTCGTCCACGTAATTGGAGCTCGTGTAGCTGCGCACAAGAGGCTTCTGCTTGATGAGGAGATCCTTGACCTTCTCATAGGCCTTCTCATCCGTGGTCGTCTCGGGATATCCCTCCAACAAAAGGCCCAGGGATACGCAATCCCGGGCGTTGTCGAGCATCGATATTTTGCCCGCATAGCGCTCGCTCCAGAGATCCCGCCAGGAATCGGGAGGCTTGGAGATTTTATTCTTGTTGTATCCGATCCCCGAAGTGCCCCAGAGATACGCGGCCGTGTATTCGCCCTTCGGGTCGTAGGCGGGATGCTGAAAAATCGGCATGATGTTTTTGCGGTTCTTAAGCGCGCCCGGCGGGATAGGAGCGATGATATTGAAGGAGCGGAGCCGGTCGATCATATAGTCGGTTCCCACGATCACGTCGTAGCTCATGGCCCCCGATCGCAGCTTGGCGAACATCTCCTCCTCATCCGCGTAGATGTTGTAATTGACCTCGATGCCCGTGTCGCGGGTGAAGTCCGGAAGCGTGTCCTTGGCGATATAAGTCGACCAATTAAAAAAATTGACGCTGGGCCTCGATTCGCTCGAACAGGCGGCGAGGAGGCGGGGCGAAACGGCGCCCAGCAGGGCGAGTCTAAGAAATTCCCGGCGGGTCATCCCGTCAGGCATTAGGCGCTGTCAACAAATAATATGAACGATTTGGCCGGGCAAGTTCGGAGCGAAACAAGGAGCGAGGAGCGAGCATACCTGCGGCGGTATGTAAGCGACGAGCGACGCGGTTGCAGCCCGAAATCGCCCGGCCCCTCCGGGGGAGCGCGATCCCGGCCGATTCCTTCGTTGCTCGTCGGTTACAATGCCTCGGCATTGCGCCCTCCTCGCGCCTCGGACTCGGCGCGGCCTCGTGCTCCCAAATCGTTCATATTATTTGTTGACAGCGCCTTAGGTTCTTTCGACGGGTTCGAGCATGAGAACGTCCTCGGGCCTAAACTGCGCCCATACCCATTGCCCCGGGGCGAGAGCGCCGTTCATGGGAGCGCTGCGGCAAAGAGCCCAAAAGGGACGGCGGCTTTTCTCGAAGAGCTTCAAATAGACCTGGCTTGAGTGGCCGAGAAAGACATGCTCCTTGACCTGGACCCGGGCGAGGATGCCCGGCGCCTGGTCGTCGGGCCTTTGGGCGTGGACCGCGACCCGCTCCGGCCGAACCGCCACGTAAACGCGGCCGGACGGAGCGGCGGAAGCGGGGCCGGAATTCGGGACCGCGCAATCGATTTCATCCTCGATCTTAAGCTCGACGGAGGACGCGGAAGACGACAAGACCCGCGCCTCGAGGACGTTGGCCGCGCCCATGAAGTTGGCGACGAAGCTCGTGCGGGGTTTCTCATAAATTTCGCGGGGCTCTCCCAACTGCTCGATCCGGCCTCGGTTGAGGACCACGATGCGGTCGGACATCGTCGTCGCCTCCTCCTGGTCGTGCGTGACGTAAACGAAGGCGATGCCGAGCCGCCGCTGGATGTTTTTGAGCTCCAGCTGCATCTCGCGCCGAAGCTTGAGATCCAGAGCGCCCAGGGGCTCGTCGAGGAGCAGGAGAGAGGGGCGCCCGGCCAGCGATCGGGCGAGAGCCACGCGCTGCATCTGCCCTCCCGATAGCTGGTCCGGCTTGCGGCGCTCAAGCCCCGCGAGCTTGGTCAAGGCGAGGGCCTCGGCCACCCGCTCCCGGACACTTTCCTCTTCCAAGCCGCGGATCCGAAGACTGAACGCCACGTTCTCAAAAACGTCGTAGTGCGGGAAAAGGGCGTAGCTCTGGAAGACCGTGTGGATGTCGCGGCGGTAAGGCGCCAAATCCGTCACGTCCCGGCCTGCCAGGAAAATACGCCCTGACCGGGGCTTCTCGAATCCGGCGATGAGGCGCAGGATCGTGGTCTTGCCGCAACCGGATGGCCCCACGAGAGTTAGGAACTCCGCGGGGTTGACGGACAGCGAAAAATCGCTCAGAACGTCTGCGCGGCCGAAAGATTTCGAGATGCCGCGGATCTCCAGAAGGGGCGCAACCGTTCCCCAGGGAGCCTTCAAGGCGGCCTTCTCTTCGGTCGTGAGGGTCACCTGGGCGGGATGATGGGATCTAAATGTTCGACGCTACGAGGGAGCCCCGTAGACGGTGTAATGCCATGGCTTTCGGGACATCCCCGTCGTCTCGATCATGACGTGCTTGACGACGGTGCACTCCTCGATGGCGTATTTCGACATGTCCTTTCCGAAACCGGAGTGCTTGAGGCCTCCGTGCGGCATTTCGGAAACAAGCGGCAGATGGTCGTTGAGCCAAACGGTCCCGAATCGCAGGGCGTTGGCGGTCCGAATGCCTTTCGCGGCGTCCCGGGTCCATACCGAGCCCGCGAGGCCGTAGGCGACGTCGTTGGCAAGCTGGACGGCGCTCTCCTCCCCCTTGAAGGGAAGAAGGCACGCCACGGGGCCGAAGACCTCTTTCTGGACGATTTCCGAGTCCTGGGCCGCGCCGGAGAGTATCGTAGGCTCGACATAGTAGCCGCGCTTGAAATCCTTGGGGCGCTTGCCGCCCAGGAGCGCTTCGGCCCTTGACGCGCGCTTTAAGAAACCCTCCACGCGCTCCCGCTGATCGGCGGAGATGAGAGGGCCCATGTCGGTCGAATTCCTGGATGGATCGCCGACGCGGACTTTCGCGGCGGCCTCGACGAAAGCCTCCGCGAAGCGCTTGTAAAGAGGCTCCTCGACGTAGAAGCGGGTCGCGGCCGTGCAGTCTTGGCCGCAATTGACGAAAGCTCCGACAACGGCCCCCTGGACCGCCGCCTCCAAATCGGCGTCGGCGTAGACGACGAAGGGGGCTTTTCCGCCAAGCTCCATGACCACGCGCTTGACGGTGGAGGAGGCCTGGGACATGATCTTTTTCCCCGTCTCCGTGTCCCCCGTGAACGAGACGAGCCGGACCTCGGGGTGCGCGGTCAGAAGCTTGCCCGTCTCCTCGGCGCCCGTCAGCACGTTGAGGACGCCTTCGGGGATGCCGGCCTCGAGGGCGAGCCTCGCGGCGGAGAGCGTCGTCAGCGGAGTCAGCTCCGAGGGCTTGATCACGGCGGTGTTTCCCGCCGCGAGGACGGGCGCCAGCTTCCAGACGGCCATCATCAAGGGATAATTCCAGGGAGCGATCAGAGCGCAAACGCCGACCGGCTCTCGGCGCAAAAGCGAGGTATAGCCGCCCGAATATTCTCCGGCCGCCCCGCCCTCGATCACCCGGCAGGCCCCCGCGAAAAACCGCAGGTTGTCGATCGCGAAAGGAATGTCTCCGTCCCGGGCGAGCTTAAGAGGCTTGCCGGTGTTGAAGGATTCCATTTGAGCGAGCTCCGCCGCATGGCTCTCAAGGAGCGCCGCCCAGCGCATCAGGAGCGCGGACCGCTCGCCCGGCGTCTTCCCGGCCCAAGCGGGGAAGGCTTTCGCGGCGGCTTGAACGGCGGCGTCGACTTCCTCTCGCCCGGCATCAAGCCCCGTCGCGATCACATCCTCCGTCGCGGGGTTCAGGATCGGCCGGCGCTTCCCGGTCTTGATCCAGCGCCCACCGATCAGCATGGGCGACGCATCGGCGGCGGAAACGGACCGGCTCTTCGCCAAAGCCTGCACGACTACCTCTTGGCCACGGCAGGCTTTTTCGTCTCGAAATGCCTGCCGTTGACTTCCTTGAGCACCTTTTCCAGGATCGAGACGGCCTGGTTCATCTCCGCCGTCGTCAAAGTGAGCGGGGGCTCGATGCGAATCGTTTTCGCCGAGAAGAGCGTCCCGGCGACGAGGACGCCGTTGTCAAAGAGGCCCTTGGAGACCTCAAAGCCGATGGCGTCCGTCGGAAACTCGATGCCGATCATGAGGCCCTTGCCGCGAACGTCGACGCAGAGCTTGGGGAAACGGCGGCGCAGTGCCTTCAGCTTCGCCATGAACTCGTTCCCAAGCTTTTCCGACTTCTCGGGGAGCTTTTCCTCGAGAAGAACATGGATATTGGCGATCGCCGCGACACAGGCCAAGGGGTTGCCCCCGAAGGTCGTCGAGTGGAGCCACGGCTCCGAGAAGAGCTGCTCCCATATCACCTTGTTGGACACGAAGGCGCCGATCGGCATCACGCCGCCGCCCAGGGCCTTGCCCAGGCACATAATATCCGGCACCACGTTCCAATGGTCGACGCAGAACATCCGCCCCGTGCGGCCCATCCCAGTCTGGACTTCGTCGACGATGAGAAGCGCCCCGTAGCGGTCGCAGAGGTCGCGCACGCGCGGGAAATAGTCGTCCGGAGGAACATTGATGCCGCCCTCGCCCTGGATGGGCTCGAGGATCACGCCGGCGATGTCGTTGCCGACCTCGTCGGAGGAGATGAGCACGGACTCGATATAGTCCGCGTCGCCGTAGGGAACGTGGTAGCAGTCCGGAAGGATCGGGAGGAAAGGCTGCCGGAACTTCGCCTTCGCCGTCGCGGAAAGGGCGCCGAGAGTCTTTCCATGAAAGCCCGAGGTCGCCGCGATAAAGGATTTCCGCCCCGTGTGAAGCATCGCGAGCTTCATCGCGCCCTCGACCGCCTCCGCGCCGGAGTTGCCGAAAAAGCTGTACTGGAGCTCGCCGGGAGTGATGTCCGCGATGAGCTTCGCCAAGATCGCCCGGAAAGGCTCGAGAAGCTCCTGCGAGTGGAGCGCTTGGCGGTTGAGCTGGTTGATGACCGCCTCGACGACCTTGGGGTGGCGATGCCCTACGTTGTAAATCCCATAACCGCCCAGAAGATCCAGGTATTTGCGTCCCTTGAGATCGGTAAAGCCGTTGGCGCTGTCCGACCACTCGATCGAGGCGTACTCCGTCGAGACCGATTTGCGATATTCGAGGATCCCGGGATTGACGTAGTTGGTGTAGTGAGCCGTGGTAATTTCACTTAAATATTTCTTATCGTCCTCGGCGAGCTCGCGCTTGGCGATAAGATCCAGGGTGTGTTGCGTCTCCTTGAGGATGTCTTGAGGGGTGGCCTTCATCGCGCGTCTCCTTTTCTAGAGTTGCTCCGCATGCTCGAAGGGCTGTTCGATCCTCTCGACGAATGAAAACGTCTTTCTGGCCTTCAGCGCGGCGAAGAACGGCTCCGACCGCAGGACGCTCTCCGGCGCCCCCACCCCGGAAAGGACCCTGGTTTCGCCCTCGACCAACATGGCCGCCGCGATCGCTCCGGTGAATCCGACGCCGATCGCCCCCGCGGAAAGAGAGCCCAGCGGCCGCATCTCGCAATCAAGGGAGAGCGCCCGGGGCGCCGAGCCTCGGCGGCCCGAGACGCGCACCCGAAGGATCTCGAAATCCCGGGCCTTCACGGGGCGGGGCCCGACGCCCGCCCGAGCCGCATTGAGGGCGAGTGCCGTCACGAAGCCGAGCGGCGACACCGAAAAGCCGTTAAGACGCACGGGAACCTTGCTTGAAGCCCCCATTGCCGAGAGCACCGCGAGCTGGTTTTTGACGCTGTCCGGATAGGCGATCTTGAAAAATAGGTTCTTGACGCCTTTGTTTTTGAGATATCCCGGAAGGGTGGCGACCTCGGAATGGATGACGGCCCCCACGCGGACGCGGCCGATCGGCGCCCTGAAATCAAGGATCTCCGGATCGCTGTGCGCCGGAAGCGCCTGGACTCGTCCGTTTTTAAAGACGGGCGCCGGGGCCTCGTACTCCTCAAGCATCGTCCGGATGGAAAAAGGAGGCAGAAAGTTCGCGTCCGTCAAGGCGGGATCGTGACAGGCGTCGTAGATGCCGACCGTTTCGATGGCGTCGAAGCCTTGGGCCAGATGCGCCGCCATCATGTTCGTGATTCCCGGGGTGGATCCGGCGCCGAGGCAGGCGACGAGCCCCGCGCGCGAGAAATCCGCCTGGCGCTTGAGCTGCTTCAAGGTCGTGTGATAGAGTCCCCCGAGATCCACATAGTGAGCCTTGAGAGCGAGGCTCAAGTCCATGGCCTTGAGGTTGTGCTCGTACCAGGCGCAATGGAGGACCGCGTCCGCCCCTCGGAGCTTCCGGGCGGCGGCGGCCGTGGCCGTCAGGTCGCAGGCGACCGGGATGATCTTGCGGCGGTTCGCAAGCCTGGGGAGAATCGCCCTAGCCCGGCTCGGGTCCAGGTCGGCGGCCCATATTCTTTCGACTTTCGGGTTCGCCGCCAAGTCGTAAAGCGCGGCTTCGGCCATAAGACCGGAAGCGCCCAGAACGGCTATTTTCATGGACGCGCCGAGACCAGGGCGTCTTCCATGATATCGAGCCCCTTTTCCAAGTCGGCTTCGGGAATCGTGAGCGGCATCAGGGTTCTTAAAACGTTGTCATAGGCTCCGGCCTTGAGAAGGATAAGGCCCTTCTCCTCGCAGGCCCTCACGATGCTCTTGACCATGGGAACGGATAGGGGCTTTTTCGTCTTTTTGTCGGAGACAAGCTCGATCGCGCGCATGGCGCCCAGGCCCCGGGAATCGCCGACGATCGCGATTTCGCGCGCCCAACGATCGAAGCGAGCCTTGACCGCCTCCCCCACCTTCGCCGCCGCCGATAAAATTTTCTCTTCCTCGAAGATCTCGAACACCGCCAGGGCCGCGGCGCAGGAAACGGGGTTGCCTCCGTAGGTGCCGCCGACCGAGCCCGCGGGGGCGGCATCCAGGACCTCCGCGCGTCCGACGACGGCCGAGAGGGGCATGCCGGCGCCCAGGGACTTCGCCGTGACGAGGAGGTCGGGAACGACGCCCTCGTGTTCGATCGCGAACATCTTGGCCGTGCGGCCGAAGCCCGTCTGGACCTCATCGGCGATAAAGAGGATCCCGTGGCCTTCGCAGATCTTCTTGAGCGCCCCTAAAAAACCTTGTGGCGGGACCACGAATCCCCCCTCCCCCTGCACGGGCTCGACGACGACCGCCGCGACGTCCTCGGGCGAAACCTCGTTGAGGAAGAGCCGCTCCAACTCCTCCAGGGCGTAATCGGAGACGTCCTCGGGACGGACGCCTCGCGGCGGTCGGTAGGGATTCGGAAACCGGGCATGATAAATGTCGGCGGCAAACGGGCCGAAATGCTGCTTGAGGGGCTTGTATTTGCTGTTGAGCGTCAAGCAGAGGAGGGTGCGGCCATGGAAGGCGTTGTCGAAGCTGATGATGGCGCGGCGCTTGGTGAAGGCGCGGGCGAACTTCACGGCGTTCTCGATCGCCTCCGAGCCGCTGTTGAAAAGAAGGGCTTTTTTGTCGAAGTTTCCGGGCGTCGCCTGGGTCAGCTTGCGGCAAAGCTTGATATGGGGCTCATAGGCCGCGACATGGAAGCTCGTATGAAGGAGCTTCTCCGCCTGATCCTTGATGGCCGCGACCACCTTGGGGTGGCAGTGGCCGACATTGATGGCGCCGATGCCGCCCGCGAAATCGATGAATTCCTTCCCGTCGACGTCCCAGACCTTCGCGTTCCTCGCCTTGGCGACGACGACCGAGCTGTAGGCGGCGCTGCCGGCGGAAACGACGGCCTGCCTCTCGGCCCAAAGGGCCTTGGCTTTCGACGTTTTCGGCTCGAGGACTTTGGCGGGCATGGTATAGGGATGCGTCCCGAGAACCCGGCCAGTATACCAGTTTTAGAGCGCCGGATGTCAAAATGGCCTCCCGGTCCGGGCCCGCGCCGTAGGATTTATGTGGAATCTTGCTTTTTAGTAAATATGACGATAAACTAGGATCGTGGAAATCAATCCGCGGGATTACATCTCCGTCAACCCGGAGATTTGCCACGGCAAGCCGTGCTTCAAGGGCACGCGCATCATGGTGTCCCTTCTCCTGGAGATGATGGAGGCGGGCCAGACGCCCAAGGACATCTTGGCAGGCTTCCCCGAACTGGATCAAAAACATCTCCAGGCCGCCCTCCATTTCGCGGCCCAGGCCGTGGACAGCGGCCTCTTCACTCCAACGGCCTGACTCCTCGGCGCGCTTTCTCCTGGACGAGAACGTTCCCATCCAGGCGCTCGGCGCGATCCGGAAGCGCGGCCACGACGTTGAGCGAGTTCCCCTTGGAAGCCGCAACGGCGAGGTCGCGGGCTTGGCCGCCCGCGAAAGACGAATCCTTCTCACCTACGGCAAGGACTTCCTCGATTCCCGGCGCTATCCGCCCGCCCAGTATTGGGGGATCGTCTGCCTGCGCCCGCATCCGCCGATCTTGAAGGAAATCGAGTCGGCGCTGGAACACGTCCTCAAGGCATCCGAGGACAGCTTCAAAGGCGGGGCTTTCTTCCTGACGCCCGAGGGTCTCGAGCCGGCGGCCCGATAGCGCGGGGCTCCGGGGACCTGGCCCGTCGCGGCTTCGCGCGCGCCCGCCCCCGGCTCGGCCGACGCCTCGCAGGGACTGGGCGAGGGGAGAACGCCCGCGCCCGCCCCCGGCTCGGCCGACGCCTCGCAGGGACTGGGCGAGGGGAGAACGCCCGCGCCAGGCCCCGTCCCCTCCGCCGTCCGGCAAAGTGCAAAAGGGTTAAAGGGCAAAGTGTAAGACCTCAGCGGGCCACCCGGAACCCGAGGCGGTAGAGCCGGTAGCTAGGGACGCCGCTGTCGCGGCCCGCCGCGCGGGCGAAGGATGCGACGTAGTCCCAAGAGCCCCCGCGACTCACCCGGAAGGAGCCCGCCGGATCAATCCACGCGCCCCCGTCCGTGGGGGCACCGTTGTATGAATCGTGGTACCAATCCTCCACCCACTCCCAGGCGTTCCCCGCCATGTCGCAGAGCCCTTGCTCCGTGTTCCCCGAGGGCTTCGAGCACACCGGCGCCGTCGCCTGATTGTTTTGTCCGCAGCCCGAGATCACCGCATGGGAGCACGGGTCGCCGTTCCCCCAGGGGTACTTGTAATCCTTCCCCGCGCTCCGGGCCGCATACTCCCACTCCGCCTCGCTCGGAAGGCGTCCTCCCACCCATTTCGCGAAAGTTCGTGCCTGGTTCCAGTCTGCCCCCACTACCGGCTGATCGTCCCCGTCGAAGGCCTGGCCCTCGTCCTCATTAGCCGTGCACGCCCCCGCCTTGACGCAGGCTTGATACTGTTTGTTCGTCACTAAAGTCTTCAACATCTCGAAAGAAGGGACGCTGACCTGGTGCACGGGCTGGGCGTTGCTGAGATCGTTCGAACCCATCATGAAGCTCCCGCCCGGGATTTTTACCCATGTGATATTCAGGCTCGCCAACAGCGCGGCCTTCTGCGCCCGCTCCTCGTCGCGCCGCATCTGTTCCCGCTCCGCCGCCGTCATCGGCCGCGCGGCCAGAGCCTTGAGCGCCGTCAGCGTCGGCCCCGCGGCAACGTAGGGGACCAAGCCCTTCGCCATCAACGGGTTGAGACCCGGGAATTTGAAGTAGGCGCGCACGAACTGCCCCGCCCAGGCCCGCTTGTCCGAGTCCGGCACCACCGCCAGCTTTAAGAGCGCCCCCAGCTTCCCCCAATCGGCGT
>JAJZAK010000040.1 GCA_021799485.1 bacterium
CGCTTGGACAACGCTTCGCGTTGCCCACTCGATTCACGCGCCGACGAAGGATTTTCGCCTCGATGGGGTGTCCACTTTTAAATCGTAAATCCAGGGAAAACTGTCCACTTTTAAAAAATTCCTGACACCCGGTAGCGGGTAGCCAATTCCATTTAAAAGATTTTGTATAATGATATTTGTTGTTATAAAGCCAAATGAAAAGAACACTTCGAATTTTGGGTTTATCGGTCGCAAGCGCCATCGCGCTCAGGGCGACGGCTTTCGCGGAGTCCGCGGAGCAGTTAGTGGTCGCTGGCCAACGATCATTCAAAGCCCTCTTCAACGCTCCTTCAATCGCCGCGGATGTCAGGATTCCTCCGGCGCCCACCTCGGAGGAGCCCAGCCTTCTCGGGGACCTTCAGTCCGCAGTCTTGTCGGAATCCGCCGGGATTCAGGCGATCGCCGCCGCCGCGGCGGCCTGCGACTCGGCGGCAGACAACTCCCGCTGCCTGCCGGAATTCGATAAATCTTTCAGGGACCTTCGACCCGATCTCGAGCGGGTCATGGACGCCACGGACCGGCTCTCTCGTCCCTCGGGCCCGCAACGCGAGACCCCTTTCTCAAAGCTCGCCCCCGACCAGCGCTCTACGGCGCTTCGCCTTCTCGCTGATGTACGTTCCGACGATGCCCGTTATGACGCCCTTTCGAAGAAGCGCCAGGCCCTGCTCGGCCCCGGCGACTACGACGAGACCCTGACGGGCGCCATTCTTTTCGAGGGCATCAGCGACTTCATCGACGACATCGACCCGCAAACCAAGCGTTAGTCTTTCCGCGCCAAACCCGCAGGGTGACGGCTAGGGGCTCTGATCATCCTATGGGCCGGGACATAAGTTGTTTTCAATTTCTTTACAAAAAGGAATAACGCCAGGAACCCTCCCGCGCACTGCCATGAGCCTGAAAGGCGGATGAAGCCTCCCGCGGTCATGGGGGCCATCTCCGGGAGGTTCATGATAAAGACTTCCGGAGCGTTGACGCTGGCGGCGCTCCCTATCCCGCTCCTTCACCGCTCCTCGCTCGTCAAAATCCTCAAGAAAGCCCGTGCTATAATAAACTTTCTGTTCTCTCCGATGAGAATTATCTTGAAGCCCCCTTGCACCAGAACTTATCAACGATTACTTGCTCTAGGATTTGTCTTAGTAGCAGTCGCGGGTATGGGAGGCTGTGTTTCTTCTAGCCTTCAAGAAACAACTGCGACCATTCCCAGAAGCCAATTCAGCCCGTTGCCGCTGATCGTGTCGGTAGCTCCTCCTAAAGATTTAGATGTCGAAGCATTCAAGAACGAAGTCCCGAACCACGTGGACATTTCAGATGCGCTAAGCCGTACCGGATTGTTCCAGACGGTCAATGCCGAACCCTTGAAATCATCGGCGGGAATTATTATCACGGCCAGTGATGATGCAAGTTTCGATTACGCCGTGTTCCCCCGCTTTATGCCGCTATGCATCCCACTATATATCGGCTGTTTAATTCCCGGCCCCTTTACGTGGACGCATTCCATAGAGGTTTCCGTTAATGATGTCTGGGGACATCTATTCAAGAAATATCATGAAAAATCCGTGGTCAAAGGAGAGGCTTTCCCGATGCAATCGGGGAGCGGTTCCTGGAGCCAAAATCTGGACATTGTCACTGGAGAGGACTTAAACAAAAAGATAGCGGATGATTTCTTGAATGACTACCAATTTTATAAGGATATCTCCGATAAGCTGAATCTTGCGGCTTCCAATGACAATGCCGTCAATGTTGGGATCATGGAGCAACTGAAGAGCCTTTCCCAGACAGTCCATGCATTGAAAACTGGGCAGCCATTATCGCACGCCAAGGAGGCTATTAGGTCGGATGTGGACCGCCCGGACTACAAGCCCCTGCCCGAGGACCCCAACAAGTTCGCACTGGTGATCGGCATCTCGAAATACCGCGACATCCCCGAGGCCCAATTCGCCGAGCGCGACGCCAAGGCCATGAAGGCCCATTTGATGGCCCTGGGCTACCCCGAGGAAAATATCATCACCCTGACCGGCGACCACGCGACGAAGTCGAGCTTGGTCGACAAGATCGAGCGCTGGCTGCCCATGAATATCGGCCCGAAGTCCACGGTGTTCGTCTACTACTCCGGTCACGGCGCCCCGGACCCGGTCTCAAAGCAGGCCTACCTCGTCCCCTGGGACGGGGAGCCCGGAGAATTGGCGGGCACGGCCCTCCCGCTCTCTCAGTTCTACGCGGACCTCAACAAGCTGCCGGCCAAGCGCGTTTTGGTGGCGCTTGACTCGTGCTTTTCGGGGGCTGGCGGGCGTTCGGTGCTGGCAAGGGGAGCGCGGCCGTTGGTGGTGCAGGTATCCAACGACGTGCCTTCGAACGGCAAGCTCATTGTATTCTCGGCGTCCAAGGGCGACCAGATCAGCGGGACGGTGGAGAAGGAGGGGCACGGCGCGTTCACGTATTATTTTCTGAAGGGCTTGAACGGCGCCGGGATGTCGGAGCATCGGAAAGGGCACGTGACGGTGGGCTCGTTGTATCATTACCTGGCGCCGATGGTGGACGCGGCGGCGCACCGCCAGGAGCGCAGCCAGAATCCCGAGCTCCTGCCCCGCTCGGACAGCGGCTCTCCTTACGTGCTGCGCTAGAATCTCACCAACGGTTTGCCAACGCCACGTTGACGAGACCGATCATGACCGGGACCTCCACCAGCGGCCCGATGACCGCCGCGAAAGCCGCCCCGGAGATGTCGCCGGTCATGATGTTCTCCTATCCGTAAGATGTTCCGGCAGCCCGGCGACGAACGCCTTGATATGGTCGCGCACGCGACGGAAGACCTCCAGCCGTTCTTCCTCGGTTCCCCGCGCAGAGGAAAAGGACCTTTAGCATCCGGTCATCCTCCGGCAGAGGCGCACGGGGTCCACCTTGAGGACCTTGGCCAGGCTCTGGAGGTCACACGCGGACGGAAACGCCCTTGAGTTTTCCGCCGAGGCGCATCGCCGTCCCTAACGCCCGGCGGCGCAAGCCGAAGGGGGCCAGCCACCACTTTTCAAAGAGAACCTTGCCCGCGTGCCACGACCGCGAGGGTTCGTGCAAACGCATTCGCGGGTCCTCCCCGAAGAAGTTCCCGCCACCGAAGGCCGCCAGGCCGTTTCCAAGTTCGATGGCGCACCAACCCTCGCCGTCGAATCGCCTCGTTGGCGCGCGCCCGTCAAAGAGCGCCGCGATGTTCTCCGCCGCGACTTCCGCCTGCGCGTGGGCGAAGACGCCGGCCTTGGGAAGGGCCTTGCCTCCCGCGAGCGCGGTGAAGGAGACATCACCGATGGCGAAAATCTCGGCGTGTTTCGTCGCCAGAGTCTCCCCGTCTACTGGAATCCAGCCCGCTTCGTTGGCGAGTCCCGACTCCCTGACGGCGCGCGGGGATTGGTGCGGAGGAACGCCGATTAGAAGGTCGAAAAAAGCGGTCTTGCCATCGTCGAAGGAGATCGTTTTCGCCTGGGCGTCGATTCTGGAAACCTTGCGCCCGGGATTGAAGGCGATGCCCTTGGACTCGATCATTCCCCGCAAAGCCGCCCCCGCCTCGGCTCCGGCCGTCGGCATGGGATAGGGCTCCGGCGTGAACACGGCGACTTCGGCCGAAACGCCCCGTTTTTTCAGGAAGTCGCCAACGAGAAACGCCGCTTCATACGGCGCGGCGGAACATTTAAACGGCGAGGATGAGATCAGAACGACCACGCGGCCGCCGGAGAACTCCCCTAGGCGGGCGGCGATCTTGAGAGAGCCTTCCAACGCGTAGAGGTTAAGCGCCGCCTCCTGGAACCCCGATACTTTTTCGGGGGCGAGCTCCGCGCCCAAGCTGATGACCAGAGCGTCGAATTCCAGGGGGCCGGAGGAGGTCTCCACGATTTTTTCAATCGGACGAACGGCGGTCACTTCCGCCCGGACAAGTTCCACGCCCGGCCGCAACATCTCCGTAAGCGGTTTTTGAATCTGCGCGGGCTTCCTTTCGCCGGTCAGAATCCACAAAAACGAAGGGGAAAAGGCAAAAGCGGCTTCCTTTTCGACCAGGACGACGCGGTGACGTCCGTTGAAACGCCGCGCCAGGGCGTTTGCCGCGGTTTGTCCCCCGATGCCGCCGCCGAGGATGAGGACCGTCTTTTTATCGGCCATGATTTTACCTCAAAAAACCAGGACTTTGTCCGCTTCGAGGCTCCAGGCCGTGAGTTCTTCGAGCGTGCTCCGGTGCGCCCCGTCGAACAAATCCGCCTCGGCCAGACCCCGAGCGTCCATGCATGTCCCGCAGACGCCGAGCTTGCCGCCGCGCCTGACGACTCCCGAGCCCATCACTTCGATGTTGTAGTAGCCCTCAGGAACCTTCTGTCCCTTCTTGGCGCAGGCCGCGGCGTCCCCGATGAAGAACACCTGGACCTCCACGCCGTCTTTTTTGGCCATGGAGCCCGCCAGTCTCAAGCCGTTGTAGGACCTTTCGCTGCCGTAGGGCCCGTCGTTCAAAATAAAAAGCACATTCATCGTCCACCTCCCGGTTGACTCAATCGTTTCGCCAGTCGATCGACACCAAACGAGCTCACTGTGAAAACGCGCGTGCCGCTATATCTTCCGCGCCGCTATTCCAGGTCCTCTTTCCTCCTCCAACGTAATTGCTCACGCGAGGATGTCTCGCTTCATGTGTTCGAACTCATCTTTGTTTATCTCGCCTTTCGCGTAGCGTCGCTTGAGAATCTCCAGCGGACTGTCTGGACCCCTGTTCGCGGCCCCATCATCGCGTCCATCCCATCTCCCGCAAGGAGGACGGAATCCGCGCCGCCCAGACATTCGGTAAACCATCAACAACATCACGCTAAGCCCAATCAGCGGGAATATCCACATTCCCGCTCCCGGTCCATATAAACACATAATTCCCTCCTCCTATCGCCGAATCACTCTCGTTTGGCGCAATCGTTTCGCCAGCGTGCCCCTGTCCTCAAGCTGGTCGAGAAGTACCCGGCGCAGCAGGTCGTAAGCCTTGAGCATCCCGGGGTAGGCCAGCCGGTAATAAATTCTCCGTCCCTCGCGCCTGGAGGCGAGGATTCCTTTCTCCCGCATGACGGCGAGCTGCTGGGAGACGTTCGCCTTCGGGACGCCCATGTCCTCAACGAGGTCGCCCGCGGCTTTTTCGCCGCCGCGCAGGAGGGCGATGATCTCCAGGCGTTTGGCGTTGGCCAGGACCTTGCACACGCGCGCGTGGAGCTCGAACAACTCCTTGTCCTTCACGGATGTCGCCGGCGACCGATTCCTGTCTCTCATCATATAGTTTCTTTATTTCGAAACAATATGATACATAAATGCATGCCGCAAGGATAGGCCCTTCTTGCCGCGCAATCTTTTTAAACGGTTTATGGACGCGGGCCGAAGGACGAAGCCATTGTCCTCGTCGACGGCGACACGTTCGGGAAGTTCGAGTTCCGCGGCAGGAAGCTGACGGGAGCTCGGCCGGCATAACGCCGGGACATCACGAGCGACCTACGGGAATTTCGGAAGGGCGCAGAAGCAGCTGCATCACGCAGTTGAATCCAGTCCACGACGCCGACCGCCCGTCCTTCAAGGCGTTACACGGAAGGAATAGGGCGTTATCAGAACCACGCCTACTTCGGCTTCGCCGCTAACACGGTGATGCTTGTAGCGACCCCCGCCAGGCTATTGACCGCAGCGCTCGTGATGGGGTCGCCCTGGACATGCTCCGGCTTGTGTCCCTTCTCGGCCAGTTTCTTGACGTCCCGGAACCCCGCCTCGTTGATGGCCTTGAGATAATCCTTGCGCGCCAGGGCTCCGGCGATGCAGGCCGTGTAAAGGTTCGCGTCGTCCTTCAGGCTCTCCGGCAGCGGCTTGTCGAGGACGATGTCGCTGACCACCAGCCAGCCACCGGGCCGTAGGGCGCGGTATGCCTCGCGGAATACCATCGTCTTGTCCGGGGAGAGGTTGATCGCGCAGTTGGAGATGATGACATCGACAGAGCCGTCGTCCACCGGGAGCTCCTCGATCTGCCCCTTGCGGAACTCGACATTGGAAAAGCCAAGTTTCTCCGCGTTGCGGCGGGCCAACGAGATCATCTCAGCGGTCATGTCCACTCCGATGACTCGCCCCTTGGCGCCGACCTTGCGGGCCGCGAGGAAGACGTCCTTGCCCGCTCCCGAACCTAGGTCCAACACGATGTCGCCTTCCTTGAGAGTCGAGAAGGCCACCGGGTCGCCGCAGGAGAGCCCGAGGTCACCTTCCGTGACATTCTTGGTCGTTGTTCCGCAACATGACGGCCCCGAGCAGCAGGACGACTGCTTCTTGGCCACTTTACCGTAGGCCTTCTTGACCAGATCGTGAGTTTTCTTGTGTTCAGTTGATTTTGCCATATCTCCTCCAATCCATCTTCTTCTTGAAATAGAACGCCACGTTGACGAGACCGATCATGACCGGGACCTCCACCAGCGGCCCGATGACCGCCGCGAAAGCCGCCCCGGATTTCAACCCGAAAACCGCCACGGCCACGGCGATGGCCAGCTCGAAATTGTTGCTGGCGGCGGTGAAGGACAGGGTCGTCGTCTTGCCGTAGTCCTCCCCGGCCCTGTGCCCCAGCCAGAAGCTGACCAGGAACATGACGGTGAAGTAGACCAGCAGCGGGACGGAGATGCGGACCACGTCCATGGGGATGCGGACGATGAGGTCGCCCTTCAAACTGAACATCACGACGATGGTGAAGAGCAGGGCAATCAGCGCCAACGGGCTGATCTTGGGGATGAAGACCGCCTCGTACCAAGCCTTGTCCTTGAGCTTAAGCAGGGAGAAGCGCGTGATCATCCCCCCGAGGAAGGGGATTCCCAGATAGATGATCACGCTCTCGGCGATCTGGCCCATGCTGACGTGGACCTCGCTTCCTTTCAAGCCCAAAAGAGGCGGCAGGACCGTGATGAAAACGTAGGCGTAGGCGCTGAAAAAGAGCACCTGGAACACGCTGTTGAAGGCCACGAGCCCCGCGCAATATTCCCTGTCGCCGTCCGCGAGGTCGTTCCAGACGAGGACCATGGCGATGCAGCGCGCCAGCCCGATCATGATGAGGCCGACCATGTACTCGGGGCGATGACGCAGGAAGACGACGGCGAGGAAGAACATGAGAATGGGGCCGACCACCCAGTTCAGGAGCAAAGAGAGCCCCAGGACCTTCTTGTCGCGGAAGACGTCGCCCATCTCCTCGTATCGGACCTTGGCCAACGGCGGATACATCATGAGGATCAGGCCTGCGGCGATGGGGACGCTGGTGGCGCCGACCTGGAACCTGCCGATGAAGGCCGTGGATTCAGGGGCGAAGTGGCCAAGGCCCACGCCCAGAGCCATGGCGAGGAATATCCAGAGGGTCAGATGCCGGTCGAGCCAGGCGAGCCTTCCGGAGATGGCGCCGGTCATGATGTTCGTCTATTCCTAAGATGTTCCGGCAGCCCGGCGACGAACGCCTTGATATGGTCGCGCACACGACGGAAGACCTCCAGCCGTTCTTCCTCGGTTCCCCGCGCGAGAACCGGGTCCTCGAAGTCGTGGTGCAGCATCTTGGTCTTGCCGGGAAAGATCGGGCAATTCTCCCTGGCGCGGTCGCAGACCGTGACGACGCAATCGAAGGCGACTCTCCTCAGAACGCGGACATTCTTCGACTTCTGCGCGGAAATGTCGACACCGGCTTCTTTCATAACCAGCGCCGCCAAGGGATGGAGTCCCGCTGGATCGATCCCTGCCGAGTAGGCCTCGAACTTATCCCCATGCAGGCGGCGCGTCCAGCCCTCGGCCATCTGGCTGCGGCAGGAGTTGCTCGTGCAGAGGAAGAGGACCTTCAGCATCCGGTCATCCTCCGGCAGAGGCGCACGAGGTCCACCTTGAGGACCTTGGCCAGGCTCCGACGGTCGTCCTCGATGCGCTTGGAGTGCTTGAGCGAGCCGTGAAGCCAGGAGAGGGCGCGCTTCACTGCGGCGGGGGAGCCATCGCCCGCCAGGCGGCAGTGTATCCAGCGTCCGCGCTTCTCGATCTCAAGCAGGCCGCCTTGGCGCAGGATGGAGAGATGCTTGGAGACCGTGGAGGGCGCCAGGCCAAGGACGGCGACGATCTGGCAGACGCAGAGGGAGCGGCCTTGCAGCAGGGCCAGGATGCGGATGCGGTTCTCGTCCGCCAGGGCCTTTGACACCGCCATGAACCTGGGAAGGACGTGCTCGGTCATAATTCGTTTTATGACGAATTATATAAATTCTTATACTACCTTGATGACCCCCCTTTCGGCTTTCGGCTTGTTCGCTGTTTCCATGATGATGATTTTCTATGCGTTCGAGGAGAGAAGCCCCTGGTGCGTCCTCGGGTTCGCCGCGGCGTGCGCCCTGGGATCGATCTACGGATTCCTTCAGGGCGCTTGGCCGTTCGGGCTGGTCGAGGCGGTTTGGTCCGCCGTGGCGCTGCGGAAATGGCGGCGGGCCTCCCTCGCGCCTTGAGGGAAGCCCGCCGCGACTTTGGCCCGCCTATGTCCGGCCGATCGGCTTGGCGTGCGCGATCAGGGCGTTGTATTCCTCGACGCTTATCGTCACCCGGCCTTTCTCCGGCTTGGCCGGGTCGTGGATGGTGACGGAGCCCTTTTTCTGCTCGAAGTCGACCACCGGGCAGTGGTCGCACCCGGCGCACCACAGCGAACCGTCATAAACGCGAACAGTCTTCATCTTTCACCTCCGTGTTTTCCTTTTTCGCTTACTCCGCGCAGCAGGAGAGCTTCGTTACGTCCTTGAAGAACCCCTGCGCGCAAATCTTAAGGGCCTCCGACAGCGTCGGGTAGACGTGCAGGGTCTCGGCCAAGTCCTTCGCCGTCGCCCCGTATTTGAGCGCCATCATCGCCTCGCCGATGAGCTCGCCGGCCTGGGGCGCGAGAATGTGCACGCCCAGGAGCTTGAGCGTTTTCTCCTCCGCGACGATCTTGACCCGGCCGCGCTCGTTGAGCATGACCTCGGCCCGGGGAACCCAGTGAAGGTCAAGCACGCTCGTGCGGACCTTGAGCCCCCGCTTCTTGGCCTGATCTTCTTTCAAGCCCACGGAGGCCAGTTCGGGGTCCGTGAAGATGGCGTAGGGAACGAGGCTTTGTTCGACTTTGCGCTCGCAGCATCCATCCAGGGCGTTTTGCGCCGCCACCGTCCCCTGGTGAGCCGCCGTGTAGACAAACTGCCAGGGGCCGACGCAGTCCCCGGCCGCGAAAATCCCATCCACGGAGGTCTTCATCGTCTCATCCGTCTTGACGTAGCCCCTCGGGTCCAGGGCCACCCCGATTTCCTCAAGCCCCAAGCCGCGCGTCTTGGGCCTCCGGCCGGTCGCGACCAAAAGCGCCTCGGACCAGAACTCCTTCACGACGCCGCGGGGCATCTCGGCCGTGATGACGATTTTGCCGCGCTCCCCGCAGGCCTTGACCACCTTGGAGCAGGTGCAGGCCTCGATGCCTTCCTCCTTGAGATAGCCCTCCAAGGCGTCCGATATCTCGGGCTCTTCGAGAGGAGCCACCCTGCCCATGATCTCGTGGATCGTCACCTTAACCCCGAAGCGGGAGAACATCTGAGCCAGTTCGAGCCCCACCGCGTTGGCCCCCAGGACGATCATGGAGCCGGGCAGTTTTTTGAGTTCCAAGGCCTCGGCGCTGGTCAGGTAAGGGACCTTGTCCAAGCCTTCGATGGGCGGGATAAAAGCCGAGGAGCCCGTCGCCACGATGATTTTAGGGGCGCGCAGTTCCTCAGAGCCGATCTCAAGCCGGTCGGCCGCGATAAAGCGCGCCCGGCGATGGATGAAGCTGACGTTCTTGTGGTGCTTGAGCACATCCCAGTACTTGGCGTCCCTGGCCCAGCCGATGAGGCCGTCCTTTTTCTCGATGAGCTTGGCGAAATCGAGCTTGGAGCGCTTGAGGGAAAATCCGGGGAAGGGATTGGCCTCGGCCATGTGGTAGATTTCGGCGGCGCGGATCAAGTGCTTGGTCGGCACGCAGCCGCGGTTGAGGCAGGTCCCGCCGATGACGCCCTCCTCCACCACGGCGACCCGCGCGCCCAGCTCCGAGCCCTTGATCGCGGCCGCGAAGGCCGCGGAGCCGCCGCCCACGACGATGAGATCGAAGTTTGTCCGGCCGTCCCAGGACTCTCCCCTGTCTTGATCGCCGTTTTGGTTCATGGCTTCTCTCCAGTCCCCTTTATCGGAGTCGCCCGATACCCCACGGCCTTGACCGCCGCGAGGAGCTTTTTCACGTCCAGCTTCGTCCCCCTCACCACGGCCGTTTGCTTGTCGAAGTCGACCCGGGCGAAGGAAACGCCCGGAACCTTCCTGAGTTCCTTTTCAATCGGCGGGATGCACATGGCGCAGTCCATTCCGCTCACCTTCAAAACCACGGTTTCGAGGCTTTGGCCCTTGGCGGGGACGGGGTCCGCCCCGCCTTTCATCAGGGCCGGCATCCAGCGGGGGGAGGACATGACGCCGACCGCGGCGATCGCCGCCGCCCACAAGACGGCCTTGGCCTTAGGGCCTGCGGAGGAAACGCGGCAGCCTCCGTCCTCGCACGTCTCCTCGCGCCGCCGGTAGGTGAGATAAAACGCCGCCCCCAGAAGAGCCAGCGTCGCGGCCATAAAGAGCGGGCGGTACTTTTCAAGAGCCGCGAAGGCCCCCAAACTTCCAAGGCCCAGGGCCGCCAGCGTCAAAGGCCCCCAACAGCAAGCCGACGCCGCGACGGCCGCGAGGAACGCCCCCGCGAGACTCCATTTCCCTTTTTCCATCGTCCCATTCCTCCTTAACAACGGTGATTCCCGGTTTTGACGGGCCGCGCGGCGCCGTCTACGGCCTCCAGGATGGGGCAGGCATCCGTCGTCCCCTTGGCCGCGCAGGTCCTGATCAGACGTTGGAGGGTCTTCTCGATCGCCTTGAGCCCCATGATTTTTCGGCGCACGCCGTCGAGCCGCGCCTGGGCCTGGCGTCGGACCTTGCCGCAGTTGACCCCGCGGCCGACCCTGAGGCGCAAAAGCCGCGCGATCTCCTCAAGCGAGAAGCCGAGGCCCTGGGCGTTCTTGATGAAGCGGAGCCTCCGGACGGACTCATCGCCGTAGAGCCGGTAGCCGGATTCGAGGCGGCCCTCCGGACGCAGCAGGCCGCGCCTCTCGTAGTAATGCAGGGTCTGGATGTTCACCCCGGCCAATTGAGCCGCCTTGCCGATCGTCAACGCGCTGTTCATGAATCGCCCTCCTGTTTAAATGATAGACCCTATACCAAGGTATCGAGTCAAGAGGATATTTGACGAATCGGCCGCGCCCGCAGCGGATCGGATGAGAACGACGCTTGGGATTCCGGGTTTGCCGGCGGCAAGCGCCTCATGCTTGAGACGGCGGCGCGGATGTTAGGATTCGATCGCCCGATGGGCCGGGACATAAGTTGTTTTCAATTTCTTTACAAAAGGAATAACGCCAGGAACCCTCCCGCGCACTACAATGAGCCTGAAAGGCGGATGAAGCCTCCCGCGGTCACGGGGGCCATCCCCGGGAGGTGTCTTATGAAGACTTTCGGGGCGTTGACGCTGGCGGCGGCCTTGGCGGGCGCGCCGCCGTGGGTCCGGGCGGCGGACCCGACCGAGACGACGGAGTTCGGCTGCCCCGCGCCGCCTCCGGCCTCGGAACTGCCCGGCGCATCGCGGGCGGCCGCGACCGCCATCTCGGGCGAAGTCACCCAGTTCAACTTCGGCCCCGACTTCGAGATCGACAGCTTCCTGCTCGGAAACGACGTGCTCGTGACGCTTCCGCCAAGCCTCGAAGGAGCCCTGCGCTCGCTGCTGAGGCCCGGGGATATCGTGCAGTTAAGCGGCTTCGTCCAGCCGCCCATCGGAGGGCTGCACCGCATCGAATTGGTCTGCCTTTTGGCCGGAGGGAAAAAGCACTGGGTGGCCCAGCCCGGACAAGGCGCGCAGTACCAGGGTTCGGGAGCGGTGTCGCAGATCAACTACGACCGCGCAGGCCGCGTCAACGGCTTCATCTTTGGCGATGGAGTGCTCGCCAAGACGCCTCCCGATCTTGACGGCATCGTGCGCTCGATGGTCGCGCCCAGAGAGCTGGTGACGGTGACGGGGATTTCCCACCCAGCCTTCGAGGGCCCCGTCGTCGTCGAAGTCGCGTCGATCAACGGCAAAACGATCGCCGATCTCGGCAACGCCGCGCTCCACAAGAAGGAGGCGCCTCCCGCGACGGAGGGAAGGCAGGGGGCCGGCATGCCGTGGCCTCCCATGCCGGTAAACTCGACTCCATCCCCGCCGGCGGCAGGATCCGTTCCCGCCCAGCAGACGACGGGCTCTTACGACCAACCCAACTGACGTTTAAGGCATCGGGGTCAAGCTCTCGCTTGGCCCCTTTCCTTTGGCGCCACGCCCCTCTCGATCGCGCGAGCCAATTCCGACAATCCGCTCGACACGTCCGGGCCCAAATGGACGCGAAGGGCCCGGCGCTTTTTCGACGCGAGGACATCGAGGTCTCCCAGCGCCTGCGCCGCCTTCACGACGCCGAAGCTCAGCCGCCGTCCGGGGATATCGAGATCGACAGGATCGTCGCAGGTCAATTCGAGGAAAACGCCGCTGTTGGGCCCTCCTTTATAAGCCTGTCCCGTCGAATGGAGAAACCTGGGCCCGAAGCCGAGACAAGTGGCCGCGCCATAGCGTTCAAGGACAAGCCGCCGGATATCCTGAAGCCGGCGCCGATTGTCGTCGCTGCGCTCGATATAGGCGAGCAACCCGAAGTAATCCCCGAGCCGCAACAGGCCCAAATGCGCCGCCAGGATGGATGCGGAATCCTGGCGTCCGTCCGCCGCTCGGGCCAGGATGGCGCCATGCTCCTTGGAGGCGAAAAAAGACAGGGCCCCCGCCTGGAAAAAGGGCGCCTCCGCCGGGAACGACCCGGATTTTTCGTAGGCGTCCGTCAGGCTTCGGGCCTTCACCTTGCTCGCCTCCACGTCGGGCTGGTTGAAGGCGTTGACGCCGATCACCGCGCAGGCGACGGCGATGGCGATCTCCCAGCGGAAAAATTCCTGCCCCAGGTCCATCGCTTCCGCGACCGCGATGCGCGCGACCGGTCGGCCGGCCGCCTCCAGGGCTGCGATCGCCTTGTCCTGGGCGGGATCGGGAGCCCATTCGGCTTTGAGGTAGGCGAAGAGCCGGTCGCCGCCGTAGCGCTCCGGGGCCCCGAGCAGCGGTTCGGCGTCGACAGGGATCAGGCCCTTGCCGATCTTGCCGCTCGACTCGGCAAGAAGCTGCTCAAGCCAAGCCCCCAGGGGCTCGATCGCGGGCGAGGCGACGATCGTCACCTTGTCCATCCCGGCGCCGGCGGCCGTTCCCAGAAGTATCCCCAAAAGCACTCCCGGATTTTGCTGGGGAGGAACGCAGGAAGCGCAGGCATGAACCATGCGGGCGGCCCGATCGAGGAAGCCGGCCACATCCAAGCCCATGACGGCCGCCGGGACCATCCCGAAATGCGACAGGGCGGAATATCGGCCGCCGATCCCCGGCTCCCCCAGGAACACCCGCCAAAAGCCTTTGGCCTTGGCTGTCCGCTCGAGGGCCGATCCGGGGTCGGTGATCGCGATAAATCGCGCGGGAGCCTCCGCCGGCCCGACCAACGACGCGACGCGGCCGAAAAAATAATCCATCAAGATATTCGGCTCGATTGTCGAGCCGGACTTGCTGGAGACGATGAACAGGGTCCTTCGCGGGTCGATGCGCGTCTCCAGGCTTTTGATTTGGCTCGGGTCCGTAGAGTCGAGAACCAAAAGGCGCGGGAATCCTTGCGCGGGCTTGAAAATTTCGGAGAGGACCTCCGGGCAAAGGCTCGAACCGCCCATCCCGAGGACCACGGCGTGGGAAAAACTCCTGGCCCTGACCTGCTCCGCGAAATCCGACAAGTCGGCCCCCGTCGACTCCTCCTTCCCGGGGATGTTGAGCCAGTCAAGCCATTTCGCCTCGTCTTGGCCGGTCCAAAGAGATGCGTCGCGGGCCCAAAGCCGCCGGATCTTGCCGCCCGAACGCCAATCCTCCAGGGCCGCTTGGAACCCTTTTTCGAGAGATGCAGGCATCCTCAGGGCCATGCGGTCCTGGTCGGAGCGCAGGACGGCGTCGCGCTTTTTCTCGATGGAGGCCATCAAGGCGTCGAAGGAGGAGGAAAACGCCCGCAGCCCCTCCACGAGAAGCTGCCGGGTCGCCTGCTCCATGGAAATCCCCCTCTTCTCAAGCTCTTGCAACGCGCCCCGCGCCTCCTCGATCCCCGATTCAAGGCGCTTCGCCGCCACCCCATGAGAGCGGAAAGCATCGAGAGTCGCCGGCGGAACCGTGTCGACCGTTTCCGGGCCGATCAAGGACTCGACATAGACGACGTCCCGGAAACGCGGGTCCTTGGCGCTCGTGCTCGCCCAGAGGAGCCTCTGGGGGCGCGCGCCAAGCGCTTGCAACGCGCGCCATCGCCCGCCCGCGCAGAAGCCCTTCCAATCCTGATAAGCCATCTTCGCATTCGCGATGGCGGCTTTCCCGGCGAGAGCCTCCAGGGCCTCCTTCTCGGAGGCCGACGCCCGCGTCATGCGATCCTCGATGATCTTCCCGACGGCGGTGTCAATGCGGCTCACGAAAAAGCTCGCCACGCTCGCTACCCCCCTCAGGCTTGCGCCGGCCTTGGCCCGCTCCTCGAGGCCGGCCATGTACGCCTCCGCCACTTGGCGGTAGACGTCGCGGGAGAACAAAAGCGTGACGTTGACATTGATTCCCTCGGCGATCAGCATCCGGATCGCCGGCAGCCCTTCCGGGGTGGCGGGAACCTTGATCATGAGATTGGCCCGATCGACGGCCTTCCAGAGTCGGCGGGCCTCGGCGACCGTCCCGGCCGTATCGGCCGCCAAATAAGGAGACACCTCCAGGCTCACGAAGCCGTCACGCCCGTCCTCGGCGGTATAGACCGGACGCAGGATATCCGCGGCCCGGCGGATGTCGGCGATCGCGAGATGCTCGTAGATCTCGGCCGCGTCATGGTCGCCGCGGCTCTCGAATTCTTTAAGGTCCTCGTCGTAGTCGGTGCTGCCCGCGATGGCTTTCTCGAGAATAGACGGGTTCGATGTGACGCCGGAGATCCCGTCTTCCGCGATGAGGCGGGAGAGCTCCCCGCTTTCAAGCAGATGCCGCCGGATATAATCAAGCCATATCGACTGGCCGAACTTCTTGCTGATTTCCGCCACCTTATTAAGCTCCGCTGTTTTCATGCCGGCCTCCTCATTCCCGCGAGCGCCGAAGCGCGCTCGATAACGCGCTCGACCGTCAAGCCGAGCGCCTTCATCACCGTCCCCCCCGGCGCCGAGGCGCCGAACCCGTCGATCGCCACGATCCCTTCGCTGGAGCCTGTCCATCGCTCCCAGCCCAAGGACGAGCCGGCTTCGACCGACAGTCGCGCGCGAATCTTCCCCGGCAGGACGCTTTCCCGGTAATCCGGGGTCTGCTCCTCAAAGAGCCTCCACGAGGGCATCGAGACCAGGCGCGCGCGTATCCCATCCTCGCGCAGGCGGGGCTCCGCCGCGACGATAAGGCCGACCTCCGAACCGCTCGCGATGAGGATCACGTCGGGGTCCGTCCCGCTCTCCGGGTTGAGCACATAGGCGCCGCGCCGCAGATGCTCGGCGGGAGCGAAACGGCCGCGATCGAGGGTGGGGACGCTCTGCCTGGTGAGGATGAGCGCCGTCGGGCGCCCGCGCTGCTCCAGAGCGACCTGCCAAGCAAGCCGCGTCTCGTTGGCGTCGCAGGGGCGGATGACAAGAAGGTTCGGAATCGCCCGCAGCGCCGCCAGGTGCTCCACCGGTTCGTGGCTCGGCCCATCCTCTCCCACGGCGACGCTGTCGTGGGTAAAGACGAAGATGGACGGGATCTCGGCCAGGGAAGCCATCCGCATGGACGGCCTCATGTAGTCCGAGAACACGAGGAAGGTCGCCGCGTAGGGGATGATGCCGCCGTGGTAAGCCATCCCGTTGACCGCGGCCGCCATGGCGTGCTCGCGCACGCCGAAGTGGATGTTGCGCCCCGCGAAGGACCAGCTTCCTCCGGACTTCCCTTGAACTCCGTCCTGGTTGCGCGCCGGGCTTTCAAAATCCCCTCCCTCCTTAAGGGCCGTGAAGGTCGAGGGATCAAGGTCCGCCGAGCCGCCGATAAGTTCGGGAACGGCCTTGGCGATCTCCTGCATCACGGCGCCGGAGGATTGGCGCGTCGGAAGCCCCTTGGAATCCGCCGGGAAAATGGGAAGCTTCTCATCCCATCCCGTCGGCAACTCTCCGCGCCATCGGCGCCGCAGCTCCTTCGCTAGCGATGGGAATTCCGCCTCGTAGGCCTGCAATCGCCCCCGCCAAGCGCCTTCCATCTCGGCGCCTCGCGCGGCCGTCTCGCGGAAATGCTCCAGAGCAGCCTGGGGAATATAAAAGAAAGGCTCTTCCGGCCAACCGAGATTCTTCTTGGCCCTCCTTGTCTCCTCCGGCCCCAGAGGGCTGCCATGCGCCTCGAAAGTGCCCTGTTTGCCGGGCGCTCCGTAGCCGAGGACGGTTCGTACCGAGATCAAGGAAGGGCGATCGACGGCCTGCTGGGCCGCGCGGACGGCTTTTTCGATGGCTCCGAGATCATTGCCATCCTCCACCCTCTGAACATGCCAGCCATAAGAGCGGTAGCGCGCGTCGACGTCCTCCGTAAAGGTAATGGAGGTCGAGGCCGAAAGCGATACGTGATTGTCGTCGTAGAAGACGATGAGGCGGCCGAGGTCGAGATGCCCCGCCATGGAGGCCGCCTCGGATTGTATTCCCTCCATCATGTCGCCATCGCCGGCCAGGACATAGGTGAAATGCCGGATAAGTTCATGCCCCGGACGGTTATAGCGCGCGGCGAGATGCGCCTCGGCCATCGCCATGCCCACCGCGTTTCCCAGGCCCTGGCCCAGGGGCCCCGTCGAGGCCTCCACGCCATGGGTTAAGTGGCTCTCCGGGTGACCCGGGGTCAAGCTCCCCCATTGGCGGAAACTTTGGAGCTGGGATAAGGGGAGGTCATAGCCCGTCAAGTGAAGAAGAGCGTAAAGAAGCGCAGAACCGTGCCCCGCGGAAAGGACGAAACGATCCCGGTCCCACCAGGAGGGGTTCCCGGGGTTGTGGCGCAAGATGCGGGTCCAGAGGACATAGGCCATCGGCGCGGCGCCCATCGGAAGACCGGGATGGCCGGAACGGGCCTTTTCGACCATGTCGACCGATAAAAAACGCAGCGTATTGACGCAGAGCGCGTCGATTTCGTCAGACGTCATGAAATGCCTCCTTGAACGACGGGATTATGCCAGCCGCCGAAATTCGTCGCCAGCTTATCGGCTCGCGGCGGCCCCCAAGTCCCCGGGCGGTATTCGTGCAGCGGGACTTTGTCTCCCAGGATGGGATCCACCACCCGCCATGCCGCCTCGACGGCGTCTTCCCGGGCAAACAGCGACGGGTCGCCGCGCATCACGTCGCCCAGAAGCCGCTCATAGGGTCCCATTTCCCCGGCATGCCGATCCACGGCGACCAACTCGGCATGCTCCCCAAGCATGGGCTCGCCCGGCGCTTTCGAGCGCACGCCCAAGGCGATCGCGACCTTGGGTCCCAATCGGAAACGGAGATAGTTGACGTCGCTGCGTCCGAAAATTTTTTCTCCGAACGCCGTGCGCGCCGGAGACTTGAATTCGACCAAGGCCTCCGTGCATGTGGCCGCCAGCGCTTTCCCGGCGCGGATCAAGAATGGAACGCCCTTCCACCTCGGGATGTTCATGCGAAGGCGCACGGCCGCGAATGTTTCGACACGAGAATCGGACGCGACGCCGGGTTCCTCGCGATAGCCTCGGAACTGCCCCCGCACCACGTCCCCCTTCTCCAAGGGCTGGATCGCCTTCAAGATCGTCGCTTTTTCATTGCGAAGAGATTCCGATCCGGACGCCTTGGGAGCCTCCATCGCCAGACAGGCGAGGACTTGAAGCATATGGTTCTGGACGACATCGCGAATCGCCCCCATCTCCTCATAGACCTTGCCTCGTCCCTTGACGCCGAAATCCTCCGCCATCGTGATTTGGACGCTCTTGACGCAATCCCGATTCCATAGCGGCTCCAAAACCCAATTGCTGAAGCGGAAATACATCAGGTTCTGAACGGGCTCTTTGCCGAGGTAATGGTCGATACGGTAGATGTTGGGCTCGCTGAACTCGGATAGGAGAAGACGGTTGAGCGCCCTCGCGGAACGGAGGTCCCTGCCGAACGGCTTTTCTAGGACGATCCGGCCCGCCGCGGTGGCGGGAATGCTTTTGAGTCGGGAGATCACCATGGGAAAGAGCGCCGGAGGAATCGCCAGATAGTACAGAGGCTTTCGGGCCGCGCCGAGAGCCTGGCGCAGGCGTTGGAAGGTCGCCGGATCGTTGTAATCGCCATAGACGTAGCGGAGAAGGCGCGCGAGCTTGGCGAAATCGGCCGCGTCGGCTCCGCCGTGCTCCGAGATGCTTTCCCTCGCCCGAGCGCGCAGCTGCGCATCGCTCCACCGGGGCTGGGCGACACCGATGATTGGGACCGTGAGCCGACGCGCCCTCACCAAGCCCTGGAGGGCTGGAAAGATCATTTTGTACGCGAGATCTCCCGTCGCGCCGAAAAAGACGACGGCATCGGAATGCGCGGATATCTTCATGAGCGCTTCTCCTCGTGTCCGCCAAATTGGTAGCGCAGGGCGGATAGAATCTTGTCCGAGTACTCCTCGGCGCCGCGGGAGGCGAACCGTTGCGCGAGGGCCGCGGCGAGAACCGGGGCCGGGACGCCTTCATCGATCGCGGCTTTGAGCGTCCAGCGTCCTTCTCCGGAATCGGAGACGCGGCCCTGAAAGGCGTCGAGTCGAGGGTTGCGCGCCAGAGCCGACGACGCCAGATCCAGAAGCCAGGAGCCGACGACGCTCCCCCGCCGCCACGTCTCGGCGATATCGGCGATATTCAGGTCGTACCGGTAATGTTCCGGATGTCGCAGGGGAGTGGTCTCCGCATCGAGCGGCACGGACTCTCGCCCGGCCCCCGCGTGGCGCAGGATGTTGAAACCCTCGGCATAGGCGGCCATGAGCCCGTACTCGATGCCATTGTGCACCATCTTCACGAAATGCCCGGCCCCCGGAGGGCCGCAGTGGCTGTAGCCTCGCTCCGCCGTCCCGGGCGTCCCGACGCGTCCAGGCGTCCTCGGAGCGGCGCCGACCCCGGGCGCCAGCGCTTCGAAAATAGGATCGAGGCGCTTGACCGGGCCGGGCTCGCCTCCGATCATGAGGCAGTAGCCGCGCTCAATGCCCCAGACCCCTCCGGAGGTCCCCACATCAAGATAGTGAAGGCCCTTCTCCGCCAGGGCCTTGGCGCGCCGGATGTCGTCGTGATAATGGGAATTGCCCCCGTCGATGATCGTGTCGCCGCGGGAGAGGAGCGGCGTGAGCTGTCCCAAGGTCGTGTCGACAACCCCGGCGGGGAGCATAAGCCAGATCGCACGCGGGCTCTCGAGCTTCCGGCACAAATCCGCCAGCGACACCGTCTCCGTCGCCCCAAGCCGAGCCAGCTCCCGCGCCGCGTCGGAGTGGATGTCGAAGACGACGCAGGAATGCCCGGCCTTCATCAGGCGTCGGGCCATGTTGGAGCCCATCCGTCCTAGACCGACGATTCCCAATTGCATGATCCCTACCTCCCTTGATTCGACCCGACGGCTTCTTGGATCTTCAAGACTGCTGCTTCCTTATCCAATCCTGGATCCTACTGGGATGCCCCCAATCGCTCCATGCAACATTTCGCATCGGGATGACCATGGTCCGCCGAGACGCGCGCTCCAGAATATCTCCAGAGAAATCCCCGTATCCAAGAGTTTTATATACAAGAGGAATGGTCCGCTCCTCCCGGCCTCGTTCCACGGCCGTCCGTATCAAGCCGAAACGTTCGACAATGCCCGGAGACAAGGACCACGCGATCTCCCAGAGCGTCCGCGCCCGGGAGGCGATTATCATCGTATTCCAAAGCAAGCCGTCCAAATTAAATTCGGCGGCCTTCTCCACCGTGGGCTTTTCACGGAAAAGGCTCACCGGAACCCCTGGCCCGCCGTTGGGAACTCCCGGCTCGATCCACCCATAGTCCTGCCCTGGTCCATCCGGCACGGCTCCCAACAAGACGATTTTGTCCGGCGAAGACGCGGCCGCCGCCAATGCCTGCCTGAGAAGCGAACGGGCTTTCTCAACCGGCGCCATGTAATGATCGGCAGGGAGGATCAGGACATCCGCATCCGGGTCGCTCGCCAATATATAAGCGAGGCCCAGGAGAATGCCGGGCAGAGTCCCGCGATTCGAGTGTTGTTCTATCAGCCGGCCAGGCAGCGTCTTCCCATTGAGAAATCTGCGATGGCCGCGGCCGATGATCGTCAGCGTTCGCTCCTCTGGTATCACGCCCCTGATCCTATGGATCGTGTGTTCCAGCATGCTCTTGCCGCCGTGGAAGACGCAATATTGTTTCGGGATGTCCTGGCCAAACCTCTCCCTAACATACGCCTTCAATCGCTTGCCCTCCCCGCCGGCCAAGACGATAGCCCATCGGTTTGAGTTCTTCATGCGGCGGCATTCATCTTTTTATGCTCATAAAAATGTCCCTTCGCTTCCACGACCCTTTTCCAGGAATCCTCCCGGAGAGGGATCAATATAATAGATGTCTTGACAGCTAAGACGCGGCTGCCCCTGCGCAGGGCGGTGGCTGGCTAGGAGTTAATCCGGCGGATGAAACAGGGGCGGGCGCGCCGCCGAGAAATCCGGAAGCCTTAAAACGACCGGGAGCGGGCTGTCTTTGACGATGTGGCGCCAGTAATTGCCATTGGTCGCCGCGAATCTCCGGAAAGCATGGTGATATTGAAGCCCGTAGTCCCTATGCGGGCTGCCGCACACGATCGCCGCCACTTCCTCGGAACCCGCTCGCATCGAGACCTTCTGGATGGGCGCGCTGACGGCCCGCGGCGGACGGGGCAGCGCGTGGGCCTTTCCCGCCCAGACTCCGGCGAGAGTCGCCACCAGGAAACCCCATGCTTTGATCTTGCCGCAAGGCTCCCTCCGTCTCATTCGAGCCCGGCCAAAGCGCGGCGCCAAGCGAATATATCGAGTTTCAAGGCAGGGACGCCTACATTTATAGAACATATTTTATGCGCTTATGTTAATTTTATTCTTTATGTTATATTACCCTCGACTCGTTTGGCAAGAGGGGAAGTCGGCGATTCTCTTGTTTCGACAAGACTCTTCTCGTCGGCGAGTCTTCACCGGGCGCCTGGCGCGTTATCATGGCGCTCGATAGAGAAAAAGCATGCTCCCAGACAAAGGGGGTGCCGCCTTCGGCCACCCCGGCATTGCGCCCAACTGGACCCAAAGCCGCAAGGAAGGAATCGTTACCGCCTATCATACCTCAAGCCGCGTCTGGGCGACCCTGTCGAGAGGCGTCGTCAACGAGGTCTATTTTCCCACCGTCGATTCCCCGCAGGTCCGAGATCTTCAGTATCTCGCGACCGACGGCGAAAGCTTCTTCCATGAGGAAAGGCGCGACCTGGAGCATACGATCGAGCCCTTCGACTCCCACACCCTCGGCTACCGGCTCGTCAAGGAGATCATCAGCAGCCCCCATCTCTCGTGCCTCGTCCTGCGAACGCGCTTGGAGGGGAAGGAGTCCTTTTAAAGGAAGCTGCGCCTGTTCACCCTATGGGCTCCTCATATCGGCGGCAGGGGATGGGGCAATAACGCCATCAAAGCTAGGGCCGGTGGGCGGGACTTGCTCGTCGCCTACAAGGGTGATCTTCATGCCGCGCTTGGAGCCACGATTCCCTTCGCCCGATCCTCCTGCGGCTATCAGGCTGCCGAAAAACCCCGTCAAGGGCTTGAGGTCGGCAGTCCGGCGCGTCCGAAGTTCGTAAAACTCTGGACGGAATACCAAAGACGCCCAGGAGGACGCCGAAATGATGGGAACCAGCCAGCCCCAGCCGAATCTCTTCCACACCGTGCAACTCGAAGACCTCGTGCCCGAGGATCATCCGCTGCGCAAGATACGGCCGCTGGTCGACACTCGGCGCCTCCGATTCGAGACGCTCTTCGACGACACGGTGCGGCGGGCGGCGAAGGAGGGATGGGTGAGCGACCATTGGTCGATGGACGGAACGCTCACACTCGCCAACGCGAGCCAGAAGAGCTTCGTGCCGATCGAGCTGCATCAAAGTCCGGAGCGGTTCCGGGAGGTTATGTCGGGCAAGAAGAAGGCGGAGCGGCGCGGGGGCCAGGACGACGACAAGGGCAATCCGTCGGTTGACTGGCGCGGTGAGAAGCGCTCGAACAAGACGCACCGTTCGACGACGGACCCGGACGCGCGGATCGCGACGAAATCAAACAAGGAGCCGGCTGTTCCAGGCTATACGGTCAACGGCGTGATGGAGAACCGCAACCGCATTCTCATGGGTATGGGGGTGGAGGTGTTTCGTGGTCCTGCCTCGGAGCGCGAAGGCGGACTCTGCTGGCTGGATCGTGTGAAGAACCGGCTGAGGCTGCGTCCCAAGACGCTGGGGGCGGACAAGGGGTTTTTCGAGAAGAAGTTCATCAAGGCCTTGTTCCGGAGGCGCATCGAGCCGCACGTCGCGGCGATGGACCGCGGCAGGGCCCCGGCGCATGCGCGGGTCAGGAGGCTTGGCTGATGGGATGGCTGCTCAATCTCAAGCGTTTGGCGGCGCTGGAGGCGCGAGCGACGGCATGAGTCCACATCGTCCACACCCTTCCGGCAACAGATGGAGGCGTTATTCGAGCTG